>NZ_CP095075.1:0-717500 GCF_022921115.1 Halobacillus amylolyticus
AAGTCAGTCGGGAAGAACTTCTCGTTTATTTAAAACAGTACCCTGATCCTTTTCTGAAAAAATTACCGATTGACTTTGGAATTACTCCAGCACTTATTTATGCGCCAGAAGAGCTTATTATTTATTCAGATCAATCGGGTGATGCGAAACTAGACCTTCTAACAAATTTATTTGAAGAAAAAGCAGTTTGGAAGCCATTAGAAGAATTTCCTTTTAATTAGGCTTGCTTTCGTTCTTGTTTCCGGCTATAATACTTACATATTATATACTGCATTGATGAGGACAAGGACACTAATTGACGCTTGGATAGAGAAAGGAGTCATCGGCTGAAAACTCCTTCTTGACGGTTTAGTTGTTTACCACCTCTGAGCACTGTTTGTGAAAAAGTATGAGTAATAAACAGCGTTTGGTCCGCGTTAAGGATGTAATGAAGCCGCATGAATTTTTGCGGAAATGTTTGGGTGGAACCGCGAGTAATCACGCTCGTCCCTTTTGCTTTTATGAGCAGGAGGGGCGAGCGTTTTTTATTTTTTAAAAAAAGGAGTGGCAAACATGGCAGAAGCGATTCAAATTACTTTTCCTGATGGCAATAAGAAAGAGTTTTCTAAAGGAACAACGGGAGAAGAAATTGCACATTCAATTTCTCCAGGTCTAAAAAAACAATCCCTAGCTATTAAATTGGATGGAGAAGACTATGATTTAAGACGTCCCATTGAAAGGGATGGAGCGGTTGAGATTCTAACGTATAAAAATCCAGAAGGAATCGATATACTCCGTCATTCCACAGCACATCTAATGGCACAGGCGATTAAACGTTTGTACGGTGAGGTCAAGCTTGGTGTTGGCCCCGTTATAGAAAGTGGCTTTTACTATGACATCGATCTTGATGTATCGTTAACACCTGAGGACTTGCCTAAAATTGAGAAAGAAATGCAGCGAATCGTTGATGAGAATCTAGAAATTGAGCGGATCGAATTGTCTCGTGAAGAAGCGATTGAAAAATATAAGGAGCTTGGTGATGAGCTGAAGCTTGAGCTGATACAAGATATTCCTACAGGGGAGCCCCTGACGATTTATAAGCAGGGAGAATTTTTCGATCTTTGCCGTGGTGTTCACGTGCCACAAACGAGTAAAATTAAGATTTTTAAATTGTTGAACATCTCTGGAGCCTACTGGCGCGGGGATAGTGACAATAAGATGCTGCAGCGCATCTATGGCACAGCTTTTGAAAAGCAGGCACAGCTAGATGAGTATTTACATCTGTTAGAAGAAGCGAAAGAACGCGATCACCGTAAATTAGGGAAAGAGCTAGGATTGTTTACAGTCAATCAACAAGTTGGGCAAGGTCTGCCACTATGGCTGCCTAAAGGTGCGACGATTCGTCGTACTGTCGAGCGTTACATCGTCGACACAGAAGAACGTTTAGGGTACGACCATGTTTATACACCAGTTCTTGGAAGTGTTGACTTGTACAAGAAGAGTGGACACTGGGATCATTATAAGGACGATATGTTTCCGACACTGGAAATGGATAATGAGGACTTGGTGCTTCGTCCAATGAACTGCCCTCACCATATGATGGTCTATAAAAATGAGTTTTACAGTTATCGTAACCTTCCAGTCCGTATTGCTGAACTGGGAACAATGCACCGTCATGAAATGTCCGGGGCGCTTGCTGGTTTGCAAAGAGTACGTGCGATGACATTAAACGATGCACACATTTTTGCCCGTCCTGATCAATTAAAAGATGAGTTTAAACGTGTGGTTCGTCTCGTCCAAGAAGTTTATCGTGATTTTGGGATTAACGATTACAGCTTCCGTTTATCTTATCGGGATCCAGAGGATAAAGAAAAATATGTTGATAATGACGAAATGTGGGAAAAAGCACAAGCAATGCTTAAAGAAACGATGGAAGATATGGAGCTTGATTATGTTGAAGCAGAAGGAGAAGCTGCGTTTTACGGGCCGAAGCTTGATGTTCAAGTGAAAACAGCGCTTGGTAAAGAAGAGACACTTTCTACTGTTCAGCTCGACTTCCACCTTCCAGAACGCTTTGACTTAACCTATGTGGGTGAAGATGGAAAAGACCATCGTCCTGTTGTCATTCACCGCGGTGTTGTTTCAACAATGGAACGTTTCGTTGCTTTCTTGATCGAAGAATATAAGGGAGCCTTCCCAACATGGCTTGCCCCTGTCCAGGCGAAGATTATCCCAGTTTCTGCAGAAGTCCATCTTGACTATGCGAAAAAGCTTGAAGATGAGTTGAGAGAAGCGGGGATTCGAGTAGAAGTCGATGAACGTAACGAGAAAATAGGCTATAAGATCCGTGAAGCTCAGACACAAAAGATCCCATTTCAGCTTGTAGTTGGTGATCGAGAAATTGAGGATCACGCTGTTAATGTCCGTCGTTATGGAGAACAAAATTCGGAAACGAAAACTGTTGAAACATTTAAAGAAGAAATCAGAAATGAAATTGACTTAAAACTATTGAATAAATAAAAGAGAAAAAGGATGACCTCCCTTTTGGTCACCCTTTTTCCATTTTTCTCTTGATTATTTTGATAAACTCTTATACTCTATATTGAGAGACGATGAACATGTAGTTTGTTATTGACATAAGATATGCAGGCATGCTATTATTATTTAGGTAACTGAATGAACGGATCTGAGACAAGAAGAAGCACCCGCTTCTCACCTGATCGACGCGATGAGCAGTTGGCAGGTTATTTATCCTTTGTATTCTATAAGGGAAACGTGTGGGTGCAGTATGTGCACCGACACTTTTTTTATGGATTCAAAACCACTTGTCGATGACGGATCTTATATAAGTTTCTAAAATATCTTGGAGGTGGCTGACTATTAGCAAGGATAACATGAATGTTAATGAGAAAATTCGCGCACGTGAAGTAAGACTCATTGATGTAAACGGTGAGCAGCTCGGAGTTAAATCTCGTAATGAAGCACTTGACATTGCGACAAATGCCAATCTTGACCTTGTCATGGTTGCTCCGAATGCGAAGCCTCCGGTTTGCCGAATCATGGATTATGGTAAGTACCGTTACGAGCAGCAGAAGAAAGAAAAAGAAGCTCGTAAGAATCAAACGATTATCAAGCTCAAAGAAGTTCGTTTAAGCCCGGGAATTGAAGAGCATGACTTCAACACGAAGTTACGCAATGCTCGTAAATTCTTAACAAAAGGCGATAAAGTGAAAGCATCTGTCCGTTTCCGCGGTCGTGCGATCACTCACAAAGAACTTGGACAAAAAGTTCTTGAACGTCTCGCTGAAGAGTGCCAGGACGTCGCTACCATTGAGACCAAACCAAAAATGGAAGGTCGTAATATGTTTATGATGCTTGCTCCTCTTGCGGAGAAGTAAGTAGAATCAGTAAAAGGAGGAAATTGTCATGCCTAAAATGAAAACCCACAAAGGTTCTCAAAAACGTTTCAAGAAAACAGGTAGTGGAAAGGTGAAGCGTTCCCACGCGTTCACAAGCCACTTATTTGCCAATAAATCTACGAAGCAAAAACGTAAATTACGTAAGGCTACATTGGTATCTGCCGGAGACTTCCGTCGTATCAAGCACATGCTTCCGAAAAAATAATAACGAATCAAGATTCATATAGGAGGGAATTCCAATGCCACGAGTTAAAGGTGGAACAGTGACACGTAAACGTCGTAATCGTGTCCTTAAACTAGCAAAAGGTTATTATGGTTCAAAGCACGCTCTATTCAAAACTGCAAAACAACAAGTAATGAAATCAGGTCAGTATGCATACCGTGACCGTCGTCAGAAAAAACGTGACTTCCGCAAACTTTGGATTGCGCGTATTAATGCGGCAGCACGTATGAATGATATTTCTTACAGCCGACTTATGCATGGGCTTAAACTTGCGGGTGTAGAAGTAAACCGTAAAATGCTTGCAGACCTTGCTGTCAACGATGAAAAAGGGTTCTCAAGCCTAGCAGATCAAGCAAAATCAGCTCTTAAATAAAAAGATCAAGTTCTCTGGAAACACGAGATGTTACTGAGTTGCTCTTTCTTGCTCTTGACTCTATATATAGTTAAAAAACCATTTCCGATCGGTAGGAAATGGTTTTTTTGATTTCGGAGGTACTAGTATGGAAGTAATCGTATATGTTGTTTTAGGTGGGAGCTTTTTTTGCAATATCGCACTTTTCTTTTTAATGGGGTATGACAAAAGTAAGGCGAGAAAAGGGCAGTGGCGGGTGAAAGAAAAACACTTGTGGTTATTTGCTTTACTTGGAGGATCTTTAGGAGGGGTAGTGGGCATGCGAACTTTCCGCCACAAGACAAAACATGCCCGCTTCAGATTCGGTTGGCCCGTGCTAGCTTTCTTACAGGTTGCATCTCTACTGACACTTGTGTGGTTCTATTTCCGATAATCCTGTCATATCCTGTAGGCAGGGAGGCGAAGTGGATGGCCGAGACATCAACTGCCGTTCTGGCATGGGTAGAACATCAAGGAGTATGGGCACCGCTTTTATTTATTGGTATTCATTTGTTGCGACCCTTGTTATTTTTGCCGGTGATGCTCGTTTGTATAACGGGTGGTTTGCTTTTCGGGCCAGTTGCTGGCACTGCCTATTCAGTAATTGGAACCCTGTTGTCCAGTTTAATTTTTTACCGTATGATTCGTTTTGTTCCCTTTGGGCTGAAAAAAATGCAGGCTATCTATCAAAAGTGGAATAAGCGAAGATCGCAACTAACGGTGAGGCAAGTTGCCATTCTAAGGTTAATTCCTTTTATCCATTTTCACCTGTTATCGTATTGCCTGATTGAAATGAGTACAGATTTTAAAGATTATACGAAATCATCATTGCTGGCAAACTTTCCTTTGGCTGTCGTGTACACTTCTGTAGGACAGTGGATCACCTTGTTATCCATTCCGATGTTACTGGTATTATCAGGGGTTCTTGCATGGGCTTGTTATATGGTAAGAAAAAAATATGAAGTTATGATTTGGCAGGATTTTTTCCAGCCAAGCTAAAAAACAAGTTCAGTTCCTTGAATTCCGGGACCTGAACTTGTTTTTATAGACTCAAATAGCTGATTTTCACAAATCGTCATCAATTGGCTGGATATTCAAACGGTTAATCGGGTATTTCCATTCAATCTTGGCATAAGGATACCTCATTAATACTTGCTCTTCAAGAAAGTATAAGTCATTTCTCTCAAGTCCCTTTAACTTTTCCGGGTGATGAGCGGAGATGCTTATATTGACGACTTCAAAAGCCTCCTCTGTTGTACCGAGATACTTTTCACCTTCGAAGACCAGTCCTCTGTAAGTAATTAAAAAATTCTGTTTCGTATTTTTCATTGCGTCGTGAAAATAAAATTCCTGTTTATTCCGGGCATGGTCAAGTTTTCGCCTTGGATTGATAATAAACTTGTAGATTGTGTAAATAATGAAGAGTACAGCTATAATTAAGAGTAACCGAAATAGTATAATAATCATGGTTATCGTCTCCCTGTGATCGGTTGTTAGCTCATTTACGTTTTATAGTGCCGTAACGTTTCAAAAAATGATACATTTATATAGAAGAACTTTAACTAGGAGGACAAACATGAATTGGGAACCTTTTTATCACATGCAGCAGCAACTTGACAAACATATTGAATCGACACACAACCTCGAAGCTGTAGATATCGTTGATAATAAAATATTAGCGCTCTTGGTGGAAATTGGTGAATTAGCTAATGAAACGCGCTGTTTTAAATTTTGGAGCAAAAAAACGGCGAGTTCAAAAAACATTGTGCTTGAGGAATATGTAGATGGTTTGCACTTTATCTTATCCCTCGGTCTTGATCTTGGCATTCGCTATCAGACATCAACACTTAATGATGTCACAAACGAAACACAAGCTTTCCTTACTATTTTCACAACTGTCGAGAATTTTAAACGTAAAAAGGATCAAGCAAGCTATACCGAGTTGTTTACTGCCTTTTTATCCCTTGGAGAAATACTTGGATTCCAGGAAGAGGAATTACAAGAGGCTTATAAGCGTAAGAATGAAGTGAACTTTAAGAGGCAAGATGAAGGATATTAGACGTAATTTTTTGTTAATTCATAATAAAACCTATATAATAGGGAATAGTGAGTAAAAAGGAGGAAATGTTACATATGGCTAAAAAAGATGAAACTTTGGTAATGCTTCAAGATTTAACTGATGCAAATGGGATACCAGGAAATGAAAGAGAACCCCGTGATGTCATGAAAAGGTACATTACTCCCTATGCTGACGAGGTGTACACAGATAATCTCGGAAGCTTAGTTGCTAAAAAGACAGGCAACAAAAAAGGTCCGAAAGTAATGGTTGCCGGTCACCTTGATGAAGTAGGCTTCATGGTAACACGTATCGATGACAATGGCTATATTTACTTCCAACCTGTTGGTGGCTGGTGGAGTCAGGTTATGCTAGCCCAAAGAGTGACCATCATGACTCGAAAGGGCAACTTGACTGGAATTATCGGTTCGAAGCCTCCACACATTTTACCAGCAGACCAGCGTAAGAAGGCTATCGACATTAAAGATATGTTTATTGACATTGGCGCATCCAGCAAAGAAGAAGCGAGTGAATTTGGAGTTGTACCTGGGGATTCCATCGTCCCTTACTTTGAGTTTACACAAATGAAAAACGAAAAAATGTTACTTGCTAAAGCATGGGACAACCGAATTGGCTGTGCCATCGCAATTGAAGTATTAAAGCGTCTAAAATCTGAGAAGCATCCAAATATCGTCTATGGTGTTGGTACAGTTCAAGAAGAAGTGGGTCTTCGAGGTGCACGTACCTCCGCACATTTAATCAATCCTGATATCGCTTTTGGGGTAGATGTTGGGATTGCTGGTGATACACCTGGTGTTTCTGACCGTGATGCTTCAAGCAAAATGGGGGAAGGCCCGCAAATTATTCTATATGATGCTTCAATGGTGTCACATAAAGGATTACGTGACTTTGTCGTTGAAACAGCGGATGAAAACACGATTCCTTACCAGTTTGCTTCCATAGCCGGCGGCGGAACAGATTCCGGAGCCATTCATTTAAGCCATGATGGTGTACCGGCCCTGTCCATTACGATTGCCACACGCTACATTCATTCACATGCAGCGATGCTTCACCGTAATGATTTTGAAAATGCCGTAAACTTAATCGTAGAAGTAATTAAGAATCTGGATGATAAAAAAGTAAAAGAAATTACTTTCGACTAGGTAAAGCCTAAAGAAAAAAGCCATCCCTCAAGGGGTGGCTTTTCCTATGCTTGCTTATTTTGTAAGCTTTGCTCAAGAGTTTCAAGCATCTCTTGTTTATCTTGTTCATTGGCCTCTTTCCAAATCATCTCGAATAAAACACCAAGTCCAGGGAGCATTTTTTCTTCTCCATTTTGAACAGCATCAACAATTGTAGCTTCAAGTTGTTCAGTGTTGTGACCCGAAACATTGGAAAGGATTGCTTTTCTTAAGTTTAAATCCATTTTCTGATAACCTCCACTTTGGAATTATGTTTAGTTTGACCAAATGTGAATAAGCTATGTATGATAATAAAGAAATCTATATGATAAGGATCATTCAAAAAGCTATCGAATGATAAGTAAAGAATCCTTTCGTGGCTTGTTTTATCGATGTGTTAACTCGTTGAATACGTACTAAAAAGGGGAGCTTTATGCTTACGTCAGTCAATAACCCAAAGGTGAAAGAGTGGAAAAAGCTACATAAACGGAAATATAGAGATAAAAGTGGAACCTTTTTGGTCGAAGGTCTCCATTTAGTCGAAGAAGTTTTAAAAAGTGAATGGAAGGTTCTTGAAATTTTGATTAGGGATGGAGAAAACTTTGATTTGAAATTAAATGAACAGGTTACAATTGTTAATGAGCAAGTGTTTAATGCTGTTTCACAAACGCAAACACCACAAGGTATTGCTGCAGTCGTTGAACGTAAAACGAATCAGTATCAACCAGCAGCACTTACTTTGCTGGTTGATTCTGTCCAAGATCCTGGGAATTTAGGGACACTAATTCGTACGGCAGACGCTGCTGGATTTGATCATGTTGTCATCGGAGAAGGTTCTGTGGATCCCTTTAATGAAAAGACGGTTCGTTCAACGCAAGGATCGTTGTTTCATATTCCTGTTTTTCAGGGAAATCTTGAAAGCTTTGTAGATAAGCTAAAAGCAACAGGAGTGACAGTGCTTGCATCTGCACTTGAGAAAAATGCCACACCTTATAAGCAGCTTTCTAAGCATGATCGCACGGCTTTAATCGTCGGTAATGAAGGCCAGGGAATTCGAGGAGAGTTGTTATCCTATGCTGACCAACGGGTGTATATACCGATTTATGGTCAGGCAGAATCTTTAAACGTGGCGATTGCTGCGGCTATTTTAATGTATCATCTAAAAGAATAGGCTTGCATATCTGAATTACTTTCTCTATAATTAATGAACAGTTATATAGTGAATAGCGAGGAAAGAGCAAAGTAAATGGTTGCACCATCGATTGAGGGAGGAAATGCCTTGGACTGAAAGTATTTCTATCGTGGCAGCCGTTGAAATTTCACTCTTGAGCTGACATCCTTTATGGGGGTGTTCCGGATTCTTATCCGTTATCTAAATCTTGAGTGGGCACAGGCAGTGTGTCAACAAGGGTGGTATCGCGAAACGATTAGACAAGTCTCGTCCCTTTTTTTTAGGGGGCGGGGCTTTTTTTATTTTTGACTTTGAAGGAGGAGCATTAATGAAGGAACGTTTGCAGGAGTTAAAGCGAGAAGCATTAACTAAAGTAGAGCAAGCCAAAGGAGTCCAGGCACTAAAAGATATTCGTGTCGAGTACTTAGGGAAGAAAGGTCCAATTACTGAAGTATTACGCGGAATGGGGAAGTTATCGAAGGAAGAACGGCCCGTTATCGGACAACTGGCGAATGAAGTCAGGGAAGAAATCGCTGCGGCGATAGATTCTAAACAAACCCGTTTTGAAGAGGAGGAACTAGAGAAGCAGCTTGAGGCGGAAAGTATTGATGTCACCTTACCTGGACGTCCTGTTCAAGTCGGCGGACCTCATTTGTTAACATCTATTGTCGAGGAAATTGAAGACTTGTTTATTGGTATGGGATTTGAAATAAAAGAAGGGCCTGAGGTGGAAACAGATTATTATAATTTTGAAGCGTTAAACTTACCAAAGGGTCATCCCGCCCGTGATATGCAGGATTCTTTTTACGTTACAGAAGAACTTCTTTTGCGGACACATACCTCTCCAGTTCAAGCAAGAACAATGGGGCTGAAAAATGGATCAGAGCCTGTGAGAATGATTTGTCCGGGCAAAGTGTATCGTCGTGACACCGATGATGCGACACACTCTCACCAATTTACTCAGATTGAGGGATTGCTGGTCGATAAACATGTCCGTATGAGTGATTTAAAAGGAGTACTTGATGCTTTTGCCAAAAAAATGTTCGGAGCAGAGCGTGAAATCAGACTTCGTCCAAGCTTCTTCCCGTTCACAGAACCGTCTGTTGAGATGGATATTTCCTGTAAAATGTGTGGAGGAGAAGGCTGTTCCGTTTGTAAAGGCACGGGCTGGATTGAAATTTTAGGAGCAGGAATGGTTCACCCAAACGTACTTGAAATGGCTGGTTATGATGCTAACGAGTATTCAGGTTTTGCCTTCGGGATGGGGCCTGAACGGATTGCTATGCTGAAGTATGGTGTAGATGACATTCGCAATTTCTATACAAACGATCAACGATTCTTAAAACAATATCATAAAGCGTAAGGAGGATCATACATGCTAGTATCTTTAAATTGGTTAAATCAATACATTAATGTTCGTGATTACAAGCCAGAGGACCTTGCTGAAATCATCACAAAAACAGGCATAGAAGTTGAAAGTGTAGAAGCTGTTGCCGAAAAGGTGACAGGTGTTGTCGTCGGGCACGTGGTTTCGTGTGACCAGCACCCTAACGCAGATAAGTTATCTTTATGTCAAATCGATGTCGGCACAGAAACGTTGCAAATTGTTTGTGGGGCTCCGAACATTGCGGAAGGGCAGTATGTAGCTGTAGCTGTTCCAGGGGCAGTGCTGCCTGGCAACTTTAAAATTAAGAAAACAAAACTACGTGGGGAAGAATCTAATGGAATGGTCTGTTCCATGCAGGAGTTTGGCGTGGATGAAAAAGATGTTCCGAAAGAATATCAGGATGGCATTTTTGTTTTCCCTGAGGCCGTTACAGTTGGCGACGATGCTGTTTCTTTATTAAACCTAGATGATGTAATTATCGAACTTGGCTTAACACCGAACCGTTCAGACTGTCTCAGTATGGCAGGGGTGGCTTATGAAATTGCTGCTGCACTTGATAGGGAGTATGAGCTGCCCGAAGAAGATGTTCATCCGATTTCAGAGCAGGCCTCTGATTATATTACGGTTAATGTAGAGGATGGCAAGGCCAATCCTTATTACGGTGCCTTTATTATCAAAGATGTAACAGTAGGTCCTGCACCATTATGGATGCAAAATCGCCTAACTGCTGCGGGTATTCGTCCGATCAATAACGTTGTTGATATCACGAACTATGTATTGCTTGAATACGGACAACCACTTCACGCATTTGACTACGATCGTTTTGGGTCAAAAGAGGTCATAACACGCAGAGCGAAAGATGGGGAAACGATTGTTACCTTAGATGAACAAGAACGAACATTGACTAGCGACCACTTAGTCATTACGAATGGTATGAAGCCGCATGCAATTGCCGGGGTAATGGGCGGCGGAGAATCGGAAGTGGACAATGAGACGTCAACCATTCTGTTAGAGGCTGCTTATTTTGACCCAGCTGTAGTCAGACAATCCTCAAAGGACCATGGACTTCGGAGTGAATCGAGCACACGGTTTGAAAAAGGCGTTGATCCAAATCGTGTTGAACGTGCAGGGAGAAAAGCATGCGAACTACTAGAAAAATACACTGGGGCAAGTGTACTTTCTGGTGTGGTCAGCTTTGATGAATTAGACCGCTCCGAGAAGAAAGTAACAATTAATACAGAGCACATTAATGATCGTTTAGGAACAGAGATTACAACTGACGAAATTGCTAGTATCCTTAAACGACTGCAGTTCAACTTCAGTGAGTCAGGGGACGATTTCCACATATCTGTTCCCACGCGCAGAGGGGATGTAACGCTTTTTGAAGATATGCTTGAAGAGGTCGCACGAATTTACGGTTACGATAATCTTCCATATACCTTCCCGTCTGGTGCTTCACAAGTAGGCGGTTTATCACAGACCCAGCAGTTAAAACGAAAGATGAAAACGTATTTCGAAGGAGCAGGTTTAAACGAAGCGATCACGTACTCCCTGACAAGTGAACAGAGGGCGTCGATGCTTGTGAGTAAAGAAATTGCGGAACAGGCGAAGACACCTGTTAAGCTTTCTATGCCAATGAGTGAAGACCACAGTCATCTCAGGTTAAGCATCCTGCCGGAAATGTTGCAATCACTCGCTTATAATGTTGCAAGAAAACAAAGCGATCTTGGTTATTATGAGATTGGAACTGTTTTTGTCAGCGAGGAAGAACGAGTCACAAAACAGCCGAATGAACCATTACGTGCTTCTGGTGCTTTAACAGGGGAATGGCTTGCTCATCCTTGGCAACAGGAGAAAAAGCCAGTTGATTTCTTTGTTGTCAAAGGAATTGTAGAGGGACTAGCAACCCAGTTAGATGTACCTATTACATTTGAAAAAGGTAAGCTTGATCACATGCACCCAGGACGGACTGCTTTTATAAAAACAAATGGTACGGTCATAGGGTTCTTAGGTCAAATTCATCCGAAGCTGCAAAAGGAAATGGGCTTGAAGGATACTTATGTATTTGATCTAAATGTGAATGAACTTTTTAAGTTGTACACGAAAGAAGAAGCATTCCATGCGATTCCAAAATATCCTGCAGTTAGTCGAGACATCGCATTAGTTGTAGATGAAACGATACCTGCAGGTGAGATTGAAGAAACGATTCAGTCTGCTGGTGCTCCATTGATTAAAGCAGTTCAAGTCTTTGATGTGTACCAAGGCGAACACCTTGAGTCTGGTAAAAAATCACTAGCCTATAACCTTGTTTATTTAAATCCTGAGCGAACATTGAAGGATAAGGAAGTAGAAGAGGCTCATAACAATATTCTAGATGCAGTAAAACTAGCTCACCAAGCCGAGCTCCGTGGTTAAAGTGGAGGAGCTGGGGGAGGGACATGAAACAGATCAAAAACAAGAAGCGTGCCATGACACGCTTCTTGTTTTTAGGTTAATCTACGAGCTTTTTCCAATGTAGCAAAGTGTACCTTTGCAATTTCACGAAGTTTCTCTTCACCGTATACATTAATAATTTTTGCTGCAGCTTTATCAACAGTGCCGGAAGCACCTTTAGGAATAGGGAGTCCTGTATCCATTTCTATTTGATCCATGGCTTTAACGAAACTAGATCTTGCTATAATAGAAGCAACCGCAACTGAAGTGGAATAGCTTTCTGCTTTTGTCATAAAATAAATGTCTTTTTGAAGTGTTTTTCCTTCTGATTTCAGGTGCTTTTGATACACGGTTGGCTGAGAGAACTGATCGACTAAAATAGCTGGTTTTTCTGGAAATATTTTTGTAAGTAAACTCTCTAATGCTTTGTGATGGAGCATTGTTTTCATTTTACCTTGTGTCCATCCCTTTTCTTGCCAACTATTATATTTCGAGTTATTTAAACGCAGGAGACTGTATGGGATGTTCATGTCAACAATTTGTTTGGCTATATGAGTAATTTGCTTGTCGGATATATGCTTTGAGTCTTTGACTCCAATAGCTTTCAGCTGGCCAATTTGATGGTCTTTTACATAGGCGGCAGCCACCGTAATAGGCCCGAAGAAATCGCCCGTACCTGCCTCATCTGAGCCAATATGAGACTCGGAAAATAGCGAATCAGATGGATGAAAACGATGTGTTTTTGTACTGCTTGAGGGGGAGGAAGGTGTGGATTTACCCCACCTATTGGATTCCGCTTCAGGGGCTTTACCTTGAAAAAGTACTTTGCCTGACTGATAGGCTGTAATTGTACAGTTGGTTGTTTTTGCTGCAAAGGCAGCATTGACAGGTGTATTTGCTTTTAGATCTTTTTGATAAAATTGCTTCATTTCCTGAAGTTTATTTTTAGGTATGGTTAGTACAACTTGTGGCATATTCATGTCCTCTCTATTGAAAAGTATAGAAATAGTATAGCAAATGAAGAGCATAAACAGAACAAGGATCAAAAATAGCTTTTTGGTTTCCCAAATGTTTCGCTTCATGTTACTATTATGCTTAGGACTTGAGAATCAAGGGGGTATGGATGTGTCCCAATCAGATAAAAACAGAAGAAGAATCACAGTTGAGATTAACAATCGATCCTATACAATCATTGGTCAAGAAGAGCCGCACCATATCCGCATGGTATCTAGTCTTGTTGATCAGAAAATGCGTGAAATACATGAAGCTAATCCCAGTTTAGATACAGCTAAACTTGCTGTTTTAACAGCAGTAAATACAATGAATGAATATATTAAATTGAAAGAAGAATGTACAGAGTTGATGAATTATATAGATAAGATAGAGAAAGAGGACGACAACTAACATGATTATTGATTTACTACTTCTCATTATTTTATTTCTCGGAGTTATGGTGGGATTTAGAAGGGGCTTTATTCTCCAGTTGTTTCATTTAATTGGATTTATAGCTGCTTTTATCGTCGCTGTAATGTACTACGACAACTTAGCGCCTAAACTTATTCTCTGGGTGCCATACCCTGAACTTCCAGAAGGAGCTTCCTGGGCGATATTTATGGAAAGCTTGCCGCTCGAGCAAGCGTTTTATAATGCCAGTGCCTTTGCCATATTGTTTTTTGGTGTGAAAATTATTCTGCAAATCATTGCCTCCATGCTGGATTTTGTTTCAGAGTTGCCTGTACTGAGTTCGCTAAACAGTTTGCTCGGCGGTATTTTAGGTTTTGTAGAAAGATACTTTCTATTATTTATTCTTTTATACATAGCGGCACTAGTACCCTTAGGAGTTGTTCAGAACGCCTTGGATGGTTCATTTCTTGCCCAGTTTATTATTGAGAAAACACCAATACTCTCAAGCCAGATAAAGACAATGTGGGTTGAACAAGTGATTACCTTGTTATAAAGGAAAAGGAACGCTATTTCTATTTGTAGCGCAAAAGCCTTAGATGATTGCGCTTTTCTAAGAAGAGGTCGCTGTGAAAAATTCATAGCGGCCTTTTCTTTGTTCTTAAGTATAAAATTATTTGTATGAAAGGAGAGGGTGAATGTATGACTATTGATAAAAAGAAAGTGGTTAAACTACTCGAAACCATTGCCATTTACTTAGAACTTAAAGGGGAAAATCCATTTAAAATCTCTGCTTACCGTAAAGCTGCCCAGGCACTAGAAAGAGATGACCATTCATTAAACGAAATTGATGATTTTAAAAAAATGAAAGGGATTGGTAAAGGTACAGCAGCAGTCATTGATGAGTACATTGAAAATGGAGAATCAGAAACCCTTCACCAATTACAGGCAGAAGTGCCGGCAGGATTAATCCCATTACTTGATATTCAAGGGTTAGGCGGAAAAAAACTAGCAAAGCTTTACCAACAGTTAGGCGTAACAGATGCCGAATCATTAAAAGAAGCACTAGAGCAAGGGAAGGTGGAAGAACTTGAAGGCTTTGGCAAAAAGTCTGCGGTGAAAATACTAAAGACATTAAACGAAGCCGGCTCAAGGCCTGAGCGGCTGCCAATCGCGCTGATGCTGCCGATCGCAGAGAAAGTCGAAACCTTTTTAAAACAGGCAAAAACAATTAAACGTTTCTCACGTGCAGGTAGTTTACGAAGAATGAGAGAGACGATTAAGGACCTCGACTTTATCATTGCTTCAAACAATCCAAATCAAACAAAAGACGAATTGTTAGCCTATCCGGAAGTGAAAGAAGTGGTCTCTTCGGGTGAAACGAAAGTGTCAATTATCGTTAATGAAGGCTATGATATCGGCATTGATTTTCGAATCGTTGCATCACATGAATTTGCCTCAACTTTGCATCACTTTACTGGCTCCAAAGACCATAATGTAGCGATGAGACAGTTAGCTAAACAAAAGCAGGAGAAAATCAGTGAATATGGAGTGGAGAATGCGGAAACAGGTGAAATTCTTACCTTTGAAACGGAAAAACAGTTTTTCGATCACTTCGGTCTCCACTTTATCCCGCCTGAGGCTCGTGAAAATACGGGAGAAGTCGATGCATTCAAAGAACCAATCACGCTTCTTAAGGAAAGTGATATCCGTGGCGATCTTCATATGCACTCAACATGGAGCGATGGTGCACAATCGATTCGAGAGATGGCGGAGCAAAGTAAGGCGATGGGGTATGAATACATTGCCATTACAGATCATTCCAAGTATCTACGAATAGCCAATGGTCTAAATGAAGAGCGGTTACGTATGCAAAGGAAAGAGATTGAAAAAATAAATAAAGAGATAGAAGACTTCCATATTTTTGCCGGTATCGAAATGGACATTCTTCCTGACGGCTCGCTAGACTTTGATGATGACTTCTTAAAAGAGATGGATTATGTAATCGCGTCGATTCACTCAAGTTTTAATCAGTCAGAAGAACAAATCATGAAGCGGCTATTTTCGGCACTTGAAAACCCGCATGTGGACATGATTGCCCATCCTACTGGCCGGTTAATTGGCCGCAGAAGTGGCTATAGCGTTCAATTGGACAAGTTGATTGAAGGGGCGAAGCAAACAGGAACAATTCTTGAATTGAATGCTAATCCAAACAGACTGGATTTAAGTTGGGAATGGATAATGAAAGCACAAGAAGCCGGTGTCATGATAGCTATTAATACGGATGCTCACAGTTATTCAATGCTCGAACATATGGAAATAGGTGTGGGAGCAGCACGAAAAGGATGGCTGCGTAAGGAATCGGTTCTCAATACCATGACGAAGAAACAACTGATGAAACGCCTTGGCATCAGCTAGTTGTAAAAAAAGGAGACTAAACTGACATGAATCAACGGATCTTTCATGTTTTAGAATACAAGAAAATTATTGATCAATTAAGTAACCAAGCCGCTTCAACTCTAGGAAAGGAGCGGGCCCTGGCATTAAAACCTTCAACTGAACTTGATGAGGTTATTCAGTGGCAGAAAGAAACAGATGAAGCAGCACAAGTCATTCGGCTCAAAGGTCATGTTCCTCTTGGAGGAATTTTTGACATTAAACCTAGTTTAAAACGGACAACCATTGGCGGTGTGTTAAGTCCAGTTGAATGTTTGGACGTTGCCAGTACTGTTTATGGTGGACGCCAGCTAAAACGTTTTGTCGAGGATATGGAAGAACCAGAAATGCCGATTTTACGGGAACTAGTAGAGGGGATCGTCCCTTTACATGAACTAGAAAGGAAAATAAGAGGCTGTATTGATGACCATGGCGGGGTTATGGATGGAGCTTCTGATAAATTGCGTACGATTCGGTCAAAAATTAGGACATCGGAAAGCCGTGTCCGTGATAAAATGGAAACGTTCACGAGGTCAAAAACCAAAATGTTGTCTGATGCCATTGTGACGATTAGAAATGAACGCTATGTATTGCCGGTAAAACAAGAATACCGTGGTTCGATTGGCGGGATTGTACATGACCAGTCCGCATCAGGGGCGACACTTTTCATTGAGCCGCAAGTGGTTGTTGACTTGAATAACCAGCTCCAGGAAGCACGTGTACAAGAACGACAAGAAGTGGAACGTATTTTAACAGAGTTATCCCAGGAGATTGCCGAAGAGCAACATGCTCTCTATTTTAATGTAGGTATACTTGCCCATGTTGATTTTATGTTTGCGCGAGCGAAACTGGGCAGGGAAATGAAAGCATCCATGCCGAAAATGAACGATCAAGGCCGTGTTAATATCAAGCAGGCCAGACACCCGCTCATCGCCTCAGAAGAGGTTGTGCCAAACGATATAGAAATGGGTGTAGACTTCACATCTATCGTCATAACCGGACCAAACACTGGTGGTAAAACCGTTACGTTGAAGTTACTTGGATTGTTTACTTTAATGGCGCAGTCTGGACTTCAGGTACCAGCTATGGATGGTTGTGAACTGGGAGTTTTCGAACAAGTATTTGCAGATATAGGTGATGAGCAATCGATTGAACAAAGTTTATCTACCTTTTCTTCTCACATGACTAATATTGTGGGTATATTGAAGCATGTAAATGACCGGACCCTCGTTCTATTTGATGAACTCGGTGCAGGTACTGATCCTCAAGAAGGTGCAGCTCTAGCGATGTCCATCCTGGATGAGGTAGTTAGCCGCGGAGCAAGGGTGATTGCAACAACACACTACCCTGAATTAAAGGCGTACAGTTATAATCGTGAAGGAGTTACCAATGCCTCTGTAGAATTTGATATTCAAACATTGAAACCGACCTATCGTCTGCTGATAGGTGTGCCAGGACGCAGTAATGCATTTGAGATTTCCAGAAGACTAGGGTTAGACGAATCCATTATTGAAACAGCTAAGCAGCAAGTAGGTGTGGATTCTCAGAGTGTTGAAAACATGATTGCTTCTTTAGAAGAATCAACGAGAAATGCAGAACAGGATTATGAGACGGCGGAAAGAACATTAACAGCATCGGAAGAGTTATATCATGACTTACAGACTCAGTGGAGACAGTTTGAAGACAAACGGGAACAACTTTACAAAAAAGCTGAGGCTAAAGCAGAAAAGGCTGTTGAGAAAGCACGCCAAGAGGCTGAGGAAATTGTCCATCAACTTCGTCAAATGAAAAACCAAGCAGAGATTAAAGATCATGAATGGATTGAAGCACGTAAAGCATTGGATGAAGCCAAACCGGAATTAGCAAGCAAAAAGAATGAAGATACCAAACCGCAAGCTGGACGAGGAACAAAGGAATTAAAGTCTGGTGATGAAGTTAAACTGCTTACATTAAATCAACAAGGCGTGGTGCTTGAACAAACGAATAGTAATGAGTATCAAGTCCAGGTCGGCGTGATGAAAATTAAAGCAAAACGTAAAGAGCTTGAATTTATCAAGGCAAAGCAACCTTACAAAGAAAAACCTATGGCCACCGTTAAAGGGAAAGGTTACCATGTGAAAACTGAGCTTGACCTTAGAGGGGAAAGGTATGAAGAAGCATTGAATCAGTTGGAAAAGTATATTGATGACGCGCTGCTGGCTAACTATCCGAGCGTTTCGATAATACATGGCAAAGGAACGGGGGCTTTAAGAACAGCCGTCCAAAACTATGCTAAAAACCATCGTCAAATCACCTCCTATCGTGCTGGCGGAATGAATGAAGGGGGGAGTGGGGTCACTGTCCTTGAACTAAGGTAAAGTCTTATAAGGGAGAGCTTATCATGACAGGATTTTGGGAGCACGCACTCGTTGAGACAGCTGCAAGTTATAGTGTTGTTGTACTATGCTTGGTCGTATTTATGGCTGTATTCGAATTAGTAACAACGTATAATAACTGGAAAGAAATCAAGAAAGGAAATATGGCTGTCGCAATGGCGACGGGTGGCAAAATATTCGGCATCGCTAATATTTTCCGTTTTTCTATACAAGAAAACGATTCATTGGTCCAAACGATGGGCTGGGGTTTGTTCGGATTTCTGTTGTTGGTTATCGGATATTTTATTTTTGAATTCCTTACCCCGTCATTTAGGATCGACGAAGAAATTGCAGAAGATAACCGTGCGGTAGGTTTCATTTCTTTTATAATTTCTGTTGGATTGTCTTACGTCATCGGAGCAAATATTATTTGAAGGGTGGAGTAAAATGGAAACCCTCGCGAAGATTTTGATCGTAATCGCAGCACTTTTTATAGTAATCGGGATTGCCTACATGCTGCTATAAAGAAGCTCTCCTTGTATAAGGGGAGCTTCTTTCAAATAAATATTCAAAAGATTTAAATTATATTCAAATTTGTTGAGGATACCCGTATAATAATAGTAATACGAAGTGGGAGGGATTTGTTTATGGAAAGTGCTCAACGACCGTGGCACAAAAATTACCCGCCTGAAATTCCGGTAACGATGCAATATGATAAACGACCATTGCATCGTTTCCTGGAGGAAAGCAGTACGTTATACGGAGAAAAGAAAGCGCTTCACTTCATGGGGAAAGAGATGACCTTTAGCGAAGTATTTAAAGAAACACAACTCTTTGCGAGCTATTTACAAAAGCTTGGGATTGAAAAAGGTGACCGTGTTTCAGTTATGCTTCCGAACTGCCCACAGTCGGTCATTGCTTATTATGGAATCCTGATGGCGGGCGGTATCGTTGTGCAGACCAATCCATTGTATATGGAACGCGAACTTGACTATCAGCTTAAAGATTCTGGGGCAAAAATGATCGTTTGTTTAGATGTTTTGTATCCAAAAGTGGCTAATGTCAAACCGAATACTTCTTTAGAACATGTCATTGTAACTGGCATTAAAGACTACCTCCCCTTCCCTAAAAACAAACTCTACCCTTTTATTCAAAGACGTCAATATCAACTATTAGTAAAACCAGAGCAATCTCATGATACTCATTTATGGAAGAACATCCTAAAAAATAGCAGTGGGCAAGTATCGCCTGTAGATATTGACCCTGTTGAAGATCTGGCTTTACTGCAATACACTGGTGGGACTACGGGCTACCCGAAGGGAGTCATGCTTAGTCATTATAATTTAGTTGCTAACACACAAATGTCGATGGCCTGGATGTATAAATCTCAAAAAGGCCAGGAAGTTGTTCTGGCTATTTTGCCATTCTTCCACGTTTACGGGATGACATCAGTAATGAATTTATCTGTCATGATGGGCTCAAAAATGATCTTGATGCCTAAGTTTGAACCTGAGGATGTATTAAAAGCAATCGAGAAACAAAAGCCATCCCTATTTCCAGGAGCTCCGACTATTTATATTGCTCTGTTAAATCATCCTGACTTGAAGAAATACGATTTATCTTCTATTGAGGCCTGTATTAGCGGTTCCGCACCTTTGCCTGTTGAAGTACAGGAGAATTTTGAGAAAATTACCGGCGGGAAGCTTGTTGAGGGGTATGGTTTAACAGAAACATCCCCTGTGACACACTCTAACTTTATTTGGGGAAACCGGGTGAATGGAAGTATCGGTGTACCGTGGCCAGATACAGATGCCAAGATTTATAATATGGAGACGGATGAGGAAGTTGAACTTGGCGAAATAGGTGAGATTGTCGTAAAAGGGCCACAAGTTATGAGAGGATATTGGAATCGTAAAGAAGATACAGACCAAGTACTCAGTACTGAGGGCTGGTTCCGTACAGGTGACATGGGTTATATGAATGAAACAGGTTATTTTTACGTAGTTGACCGCAAAAAAGATATGATTTTAGCGGGAGGATTTAATATTTATCCTCGGGAGGTAGAAGAGGTCCTCTATGAGCATGAAGCTGTGCAAGAAGCTGTGATTATCGGTGTCCCGGATGCTTACAGAGGAGAAACAGTGAAGGCATTTATTGTAAAGAAGCAGAACATGGATGTGACTGAAGAGGATTTAAATAAGTTTTGCCGCGACAATATGGCAGCATTCAAAGTGCCGCGGATCTATGAGTTCCGTGAAGAATTGCCAAAGACTGCGGTTGGTAAAATCCTGCGCCGCACACTTGTTGATGAAGAAAAGAAGAAGCTGGAAGAAACTGAGCCTTTGCAAAACTCATAGATTGTTGACAGAAGATTTTTTAATCTGTATCATGAAGGTGTGAATGACCATTCATTCATTTTCACAATAAATAAGGCAGGAGATATTATGAAGAAAAACAAACCTAAATACAAACAAATTATTGATGCTGCGGTCGTTGTTATTGCTGAAAATGGATATCACTCTTCGCAAGTTTCAAAAATAGCTAAAAAAGCAGGAGTGGCGGATGGGACCATTTACCTTTATTTTAAAAATAAAGAGGATATTTTAATCTCTTTATTTCAGGACAAAATGGGTCAGCTCATAGAAAGAATTGAACAAGAAACAACTTCCAGGCAGACAGCTGAAGAGAAATTGCTCACCTTAGTACAAACGCATTTCGAACAGCTGGCTGCCGATCATCACTTAGCTATTGTTACACAACTTGAGCTTCGTCAATCGAATAAAGAGCTTCGTTACAAGATCAATGAAGTGTTAAAGGGCTACATGGTAGTGATTGATCAAATCTTAGATGAAGGCATCAAAGAGAAGATTTTTCGCGACAACTTAAATCGAAAGCTAGTACGGCAATTAATTTTTGGTATGATGGATGAAGCGATAACTAACTGGGTTATGAAGGAGCAGCGTTATAACATAGTAGATCAGGCGAAAGATGTCCATAGCTTTATTATTAATGGACTGGCCCTTTCGCGAGACGTAAAGGAGTGAAAGCTAATGTCGACTGTTCAATTCCAAAAAGAAAATCACCTTGCACAAATTACCATTCAAAGCCCGCCGGCAAATGCTCTCTCTAGTACATTACTACATGATCTAGCAGAAATAATGGACGAAATAGAGAAAGATAGCAGCATTAAAGCCATCCTTATTAAAGGCGAGGGGAAATTTTTCTCAGCAGGGGCAGACATTAAAGAATTTACCTCCTTCCAAGATGCTTCAGATTGTGAGAAGCTATCTAGTGAAGGACAAGAACTTTTTAACCGTATTGAGAACTTCCATATCCCAGTAATCGCTGCTATTCATGGTGCTGCCCTCGGTGGAGGACTTGAATTAGCGATGTCCTGCCATATTCGTTATGTAGCAGAAGATGCGAAGTTGGGCCTTCCAGAATTAAACTTAGGAATTATCCCTGGTTTTGCCGGCACCCAGCGTCTTCCTCGTTACGTTGGAGCACCCAAGGCTTACGAAATGATTTTAACAGGTGTACCTATTAACGGTAAGGAAGCAGTTGCTGCAGGGCTTGCTAACAAAAGTTTCCCTGTTGATGAATTGTTCGGGGCAGCTGAGGCGCTTGCTTTACAAATAGCAGCTAGAAGCGGCCCTGCCATTCACCAGATTATGAAGCTAGTTCCTTACGCCCACACAAGTCAATTTCCAGAGGGCGGTAAAGCGGAGGCTCGAGCGTTTGGGGAAGTCTTTGGAAATGATGATGCGAAGGAAGGCATCAAGGCCTTTATGGAAAAAAGAAAACCAGCATTTAAAGATCAATAGTTTAGGAGGAAATCATAATGAATATTTATGTATTGCTTAAACGTACTTTTGACACAGAGGAAAAGATTTCGATCAGTAATGGCCGCATTGAAGAGGATGGTGCAGAGTTCATCATCAATCCTTATGATGAATATGCGGTAGAGGAAGCTATTAACCTTCGTGATGAGCATGGCGGGGAAGTTACTGTTGTGACAATAGGAGAAGAAGACTCTGAGAAACAACTGCGTACAGCGCTTGCGATGGGAGCAGATAAAGCCGTATTAATTAATACAGAAGATGATCTAGAAGAAGGGGATCAATATACAACCGTTAAAATCCTTGAAGCTTTCTTTGCAGATCGTGAAGTTGATATCATTCTAGGAGGAAACGTAGCGATTGATGAAGCGAGTGGGCAAGTTGGACCTCGCCTAGCTGAACGCTTAGATATTCCTTTTGTTACAACGATTACGAGCATTAAAGTTGATGGAGAAAAGGTTCAGATTGAACGCGATGTAGAAGGAGATGTTGAAAAAGTAGAGACAACCCTACCTTTACTTGTAACATGCCAGCAAGGACTGAACGAACCCCGGTATCCTTCCCTCCCAGGAATCATGAAGGCGAAGAAGAAGCCGCTTGAAGAACTTGAAATTGATGATCTGGACCTAGACGAGGACGATGTTGAACCAAAAACGAAAACAACTACAATCTTCTTACCACCTGAAAAACAGGCAGGTAAAGTATTAGAAGGCGAAACAGAAGACCAAGTAAAGGAACTTGTATCTCTATTAAAAACGGAAGCGAAAGTACTTTAATAAACGGGATAGGAGAGGAGACTTGTTATGAGTAAAAAGGTAGTAGTAATCGGAGAAGCACGTGAAGGGTCCCTTAGAAATGTAACCTTTGAGGCCATTGCTGCAGCTAATATTGTCAGTGATGGAGGCGAAGTTGTAGGTGTGCTCTGTGGAGATGGCGATTTAAGTGAAATGGGCCAAGAAATGGTGTACTATGGAGCCGATCGGGTGATCACTGTTTCAAACGAAGAATTGAAAACGTATACATCTGAAGGGTACGGTCAAGCCGTTTACGCGGTTATTGAAGATGAGTCACCTGACGGGATTATTATGGGCCACACGTCGCAAGGGAAGGATTTAACACCGAAACTTGCCAGCAAACTTGAGTCTGGACTGATTTCCGATGCAACAGAAGTTGTGGCGGAGGGCGGAAACATTGTATTTACAAGACCAATTTATTCAGGTAAAGCTTTTGAGAAAAAGGAAATGACGGATGGGCTTGTGTTTGCAACCATTCGTCCAAATAATATTCCGGCACCAGAGAGAGATGATTCTCTTGCAGGTGCAGTCACAACAAAGGATGTTGAAATTAAAAGCATTCGTACCATCGTCAAAGATATCATTCGTAAATCTTCGGATGGTGTGGATCTTTCTGAAGCTAAAGTCATCATTGCTGGTGGACGCGGTGTGAAAAGTGCCGAAGGATTTGAACCTTTAGAAGAACTTGCAGAGGTTTTAGGTGGTACGGTCGGGGCGTCAAGGGGAGCCTGTGATGCTGGATATTGTGACTACTCATTGCAAATTGGTCAAACGGGTAAAGTCGTAACGCCTGATTTGTATATTGCTTGTGGGATTTCAGGAGCGATTCAGCACTTGGCTGGAATGTCCAACTCCAAAGTCATTGTCGCGATTAATAAAGACCCTGAAGCGAACATCTTTAATGTCGCGGATTATGGTATTGTTGGTGACCTTTTTGATGTCGTGCCAAAACTTATTGAAGAAGTTAAACAAATGAAAGTAAATGCATAATTTATTTAAATACGGCCAAAGCTAAGCAATGCTTACTTTGGCCATTTAATATTTATTAGAAATAATCGCTCCATTGCATCTTTAAACATATTGTTAGTCACTAAAAACAGAAAATGATATACTCATATCAGACTTAATGGTCGAGGAGGAATGAAAGATGGCAATTGTAAAAGGAACAGATCAAAACTTTACAGAAGAAACAAATGAAGGTCTTGTTATTGCAGATTTTTGGGCACCTTGGTGTGGACCATGCAAAATGATTGCACCAGTTCTTGAGGAAATAAGCGAAGAACAAGGCGATCAAGTGAAGATTGTAAAATTAGACGTTGATGAAAACCAAGAGACGGCAAGCAAGTTTGGAGTAATGAGTATTCCAACACTTCTTCTTTTCAAAGATGGAAAAGTTGTAGATCAAGTCATCGGATTCCAACCTAAGGAATCTCTGGACGAATTAATTACAAAACATTCTTAATTGAAAGTAGAATTAAAAAGAGCCACGTTGCTGAGCAGCGTGGCTTTTTATCGCAAATTTAAGTAGGCCCCGCTTCAAGATATAAATGTGTTACGTTGCTGCGAGAACGTCTAACAAGTTGGAGTGATACGAACATGAACACGAACATTAAGGAGAAGCTTGCCGTTTTACCTGATCAGCCTGGGTGCTATCTTATGAAAGATAAGAACGAGACAATTATTTATGTAGGAAAATCGAAGGTATTAAAAAATCGGGTCCGCTCCTATTTTACAGGAGCCCATGATGGGAAAACGCAGCGGCTGGTAAGGGAAATTATTGATTTTGAATACATTGTGACAACTTCGGATATGGAAGCTCTAATTTTAGAAATGAATTTAATAAAAAAATACGATCCAAAATACAATGTGCTTTTAAAAGATGATAAAACGTATCCCTATTTAAAGGTAACAGCTGAAAGACATCCGAAGTTGATCGTGACGAGAAAGGTGAAGAAAGATAAAGGAAAATATTATGGCCCCTACCCGAACGTCATTGCAGCTAGGGAGACGAAGAAACTGCTCGACCGTTTATATCCACTCAGAAAGTGTAATACGATGCCTGATCGTGTATGTCTTTACTACCACATGCATCAATGTTTAGGTCCATGTGAATTTCCTGTATCGAATGAGACCAACCAGGAAATTGTTCAAAGCATTACCTCGTTTCTAAGTGGTGGCCATAAAGAAATAAAGAAAGACTTGCAGCAACAAATGTATAAAGCATCGGAAGAGCTGGATTTTGAACGGGCAAAAGAATTACGCGATCAGATTGAGCATATTGAGTCAGTTATGGAGCAGCAGAAAATGACATTAAATGATGAAGTCGATCGGGACGTATTTGGGTATTCCTATGATAAGGGATGGATGTGTGTTCAGGTTTTTTTCATAAGACAAGGAAAGTTGATTGAGAGAGATGTAGCTTTATTCCCGTTTTTCGATGATCCCGAAGAAACGTTCCTCAGCTATGTAGGGAGATTTTATCTGCACCAAAATCATCCTTATCCAAAGCAGGTCCTTGTTCCGGTTGGGACGAATTCAGAAGTCTTAGAGGGCGCCATTGATACAAAGGTTGTTATCCCGATGCGTGGTCGAAAAAAGGAGCTCGTAAAATTAGCTAAGAAAAATGCGAATCTAGCCCTAGAAGAAAAATTTGCTCTAATCGAAAGGGATGAAGAGCGGACTATAAAAGCGGTGGAAACATTGGGGGAGCATTTAAATATAGAAACACCCCACCGTATTGAAGCCTTTGATAACTCTAATATCCAAGGCACAGATCCTGTATCAGCTATGGTCGTGTTTATTGACGGGAAACCAAGTAAAAAGGACTATCGTAAATACAAGGTTCGTGATGTGAAAGGCCCTGATGATTATGACACGATGAGAGAGGTTATTCGTAGGCGGTATACCCGCGTGCTCAAAGAAAACCTTCCTTTACCGGACCTTATTGTGGTTGATGGAGGAAAAGGGCAGATGACTGCAGCGATGGACGTACTTGAAAATGAATTAGGTCTTGATATTCCATTGTGTGGGCTTGCTAAGGATGATCAGCATAAAACGAGTGAATTACTCTATGGCGAGACACCTTTACTAGTCAACCTGGATCGAAATTCTCAAGAATTTTACCTGGTTCAGCGTATCCAGGATGAAGTTCACCGTTTTGCTATTTCTTTTCACAGACAGCTTCGCGGCAAAGGGGCCATACAATCGGAACTGGATGATATCCCAGGGGTAGGTCAAAAACGCAGAAGGTTGTTGTTGCGTCATTTCAAATCAGTAAAAGATATAAAAGACGCCTCTATTCCGGATTTAACCCGTCTGGGAATTCCAGAACCAGTAGCTGATCAAATTTTAACACACTTAAATGAAGAGGAAGAGCCAGCTGAATAATCAGCTGGCCCACCTCACCCTTTTATTGCAGTGATCTCAACCATACTATCCTTAACATGCTTTTCTTCTACACATTCATATGTATCACTAGTAATTACCTGGATTATTTGTGCTAAAAATCCACATTCTAATCGAAAATCAACTTGAAACAGTTTTTGATTTAACCGTTTTTCAATAATGTGTCCTTTTAATTGAAAGATGATTTCTTTTTTCTTTTCTTTTATAAGTGTGAGCTCTCCCCATCCCATGTACTGGAAGAATTCATAGAGTTCATCCCATGTGGTAAGGGTAGTTTCGCGAGCGATATTTTTCCCCATATAATATAAAAGATAGGGGGCATCTTTACCAAGAAAATCGGGCAACGTATAGTAACGCAGTAAATCAAAACCTGCACCAGTTGCCACCAGTGATGAGATATTGTCTGTGGATAGCTTAGCTGTTTCTCTCATGGCGCTCATTCCTTTCTACACAATTATTATCGCTTGAATTAATAAAAGTCGCAACAGTAATTCAGAGATTTTATCTATTTAAGAATTGTGTACATTCGAGCAATTTTTAGTTCGTTTTCTTGACGCTATTACATGATAGAAGTACAATAAACGTGTCACAAATTGTACATTTGCCAGTTTTGTGTCAGGAATAAGGAGCTTTCCTATATTTTTAATGCGTTTTTAAAGCGCTTTACTATCTGAAAAATGTACATAATACTAATCGTTATCATCTTGAGGGGGGTAAACATGGCAGGAACACGCGGATATGTTAACCGGAGATTACATTCATTATTAGGAGTAGTACCCATTGGGATATTCCTACTTCAGCACTTAACTGTGAACTATTTTGCAACTCGTGGACCGGAATCTTTTAATGCAGCAGCTCATTTTATGGAGAGCTTGCCGTACCGTTATGTATTGGAGATATTTATTATCTTCTTACCACTATTATTCCATTCTATTTATGGAGTTTATATTGCATTCACAGCAAAAAGTAACTTGTCAAACTTTGGGCATTTCAGAAACTGGATGTTCATGCTCCAACGTTTCACGGGTATTATTACGCTCATTTTTATCGCTTGGCACGTATGGGAAACCCGTATCGCTATTGGGTTAGGCTGGGCAGAGCTGAACTATCAGTTGATGGAAGGCATTCTTACGGAGCCGTTTTTCTTCTGGTTCTACATAATAGGTGTCATCTCAACTACATTCCACTTTTCTAATGGTCTATGGTCATTCTTCGTTAGCTGGGGGATTACAGTTTCTCCACGCTCACAACTTATTATGACTTATGCGAGCATCATCATTTTCGTAGCGATTTCTTACGTGGGTGTTCGTACGTTAATTCAGTTTGCTTACGGTGTTTAAAACTTGATCTTTATTTTTTCGAACGTAGATATATTGAAAGTTAAGGGAGTGAGTTTGAATCATGTCAAATAAAAATATTGTTATCGTTGGTGGAGGTCTTGCCGGGCTGATGGCAACAATTAAGGCAGCAGAACAAGGCGTACATGTCGATATGCTGTCAGTAGTTCCAGTTAAACGTTCTCACTCTGTTTGTGCCCAAGGCGGTATCAACGGTGCCGTTAATACAAAAGGTGAGGGTGACTCACCTTGGGAACATTTTGATGATACGGTTTATGGAGGAGACTTTCTAGCGAACCAGCCTCCTGTTAAAGCAATGTGCGATGCAGCACCAAGCATCATCCACTTGTTAGATCGTATGGGGGTTATGTTCAACCGAACACCAGAGGGATTACTTGATTTCCGTCGTTTCGGTGGTACACAGCATCACCGTACAGCTTTTGCTGGGGCTACAACTGGTCAGCAGCTGCTTTATGCACTTGATGAGCAGGTTCGTCGCCATGAAGTAAATGGATTGGTTACCAAATATGAAAATTGGGAATTCCTTTCTGCTATCGTTGATGAACAAGGTGTCGGCCGTGGAGTCATTGGGCAGAACTTGAAGGATCATGAAATTAAGGCTTTCCCTGCTGATGCTGTGATTATGGCATCAGGAGGACCTGGAATTATTTTCGGTAAATCAACCAACTCTGTCATTAATACAGGATCTGCTGCTGGTGCTCTTTATCAGCAAGGTGTTAACTATGCGAACGGTGAATTTATTCAAATTCACCCGACTGCCATCCCTGGTGATGATAAACTGCGTCTTATGAGTGAATCAGCTCGTGGTGAAGGTGGACGAATTTGGACTTATAAAGATGGTGAGCCTTGGTATTTCCTAGAAGAGAAGTATCCAGCATATGGTAACCTTGTTCCACGTGATATTGCTACACGTGAAATTTTTGATGTGTGTGTGAATCAGAAGCTGGGAATTAACGGTGAGAACATGGTTTATCTTGATCTTTCTCATAAAGATCCTAAAGAATTAGATGTTAAGTTGGGCGGAATCATCGAAATTTACGAGAAATTCGTAGGAGATGACCCTAAGAAAGTACCAATGAAAATTTTCCCTGCTGTTCACTATTCTATGGGCGGTATGTGGGTAGATTTCGACCAGATGACAAACATTCCTGGGATCTTTGCTGCTGGGGAATGTGATTATAGTCAACATGGCGGGAACCGCTTAGGAGCAAACTCATTGCTTTCTGCCATTTATGGCGGGATGGTCGCCGGGCCTAATGCTGCGAAATATACAGAAGGTCTTGAAACATTAGCAGATGACATGAGTTCGACATTATTTGATGAAAAAGTAAAAGAGGAACAGGACAAATTTGAAGCAATCATGAGCATGGACGGCGATGAAAATGCCTATCAAATTCACAAAGAGCTTGGTGAATGGATGACAGACAATGTAACAGTTGTCCGTGAAAATGAAAAGCTTCTGAAAACAGATGAAAAAATTGTAGAACTAATGGAACGCTATAAGAGGATTAATATAAATGATACTTCCCGGTGGAGTAATCAGGGTGCCATGTTCACACGTCAGCTTTGGAACATGCTTCAATTAGCTCGTGTGATAACACACGGTGCGTACAATCGTAACGAAAGTCGTGGAGCTCATTACAAACCCGAATTCCCTGATCGTAATGATGAAGAGTTTTTGAAAACTACAATAGCTAGTTATGATAAAGAAAATAATAAACCTGTGATCAGTTACGAGGAAGTGGATACATCTCTGCTCGAGCCGCGTAAACGCGATTACTCGAAAAGTAAATAAAGGAGGACAATCATCATGAGCGAAAATAAAACGATTACGTTTGTCATTACGCGTCAAGACGATCCCGATTCTAGTCCTTATGAAGAAACCTTTAAAATCCCTTACCGTCAAAATATGAATGTCATTTCTGCATTAATGGAGATTCGCAGAAACCCGGTTAATGCTGATGGAAAAGAAACGACACCTGTCTTTTGGGAAATGGGATGTTTAGAAGAAGTTTGCGGAGCATGCTCCATGGTTATTAACGGAACGCCGAGACAATCTTGTACAGCCCTTGTTGATCAATTAGAACAACCTATTAAGTTAGCACCTATGACAACTTTTCCTGTCAATCGTGATTTGGCAGTAGATCGCAGCCGTATGTTTGACTCATTGAAAAAAGTGAAAGCATGGGTGCCAATTGATGGAACTTACGATCTCGGACCAGGACCAAAAATGCCTGAAAGCAAACGGCAATGGGCATATGAATTATCTAAATGTATGACTTGTGGTGTGTGTTTAGAAGCTTGCCCTAACGTAAATAGCAAGTCTGACTTCATCGGACCTGCTGCCTTATCTCAAGTTCGTCTGCATAATTCACATCCAACAGGCGCTATGAATAAGAGTGAGCGTTTGCAAACGATCATGGATGAAGAGGGCTTAATGGGATGCGGGAATGCACAAAACTGTGTACAAGCTTGCCCTAAAGGAATTCCTTTGACGACATCCATTGCTGCACTTAACCGAGATACAGCCATTGAATCGTTCAAGAGCTTCTTCGGAAGTGACCAGCGCGTTTAATTCAAACCTTAAATAAAAATGCCACTGTATCCCATCGATACAGTGGCATTTTTTTGTTTTATGTCGCTTATTGTCATAGTATAATAGATAGGATTGATCTCAAGTAGAGGTGAAGAAAGTGATGCGCGTGCTAAATTGGAAGCAAATGTTACTTGTTTTATTTATTATACTCTCGGCATGTTATATTACATTTATATCCGTAACTCAACCCTTAATAGGGATTGATCTAGAGCAAAATAGTAATGATGAATGGATCATTACCCAGATTAAAGGGGAGAGCTGGGCTGATGAGAAGATGATTCCTGTTGGAGCAGAACTAATATCTGTTGAAGGAGCAGCCCCTGGCGAACATTATACGGTTCGAATGTTTGGGGAGTTAGAGAATGCAAAATCATTCACAGTTAAAGGTTTGAATGAGAAGGTGAGCTATTCATCAATCAATGAATCGACTTTCTTGCATTGGACATTGTTTATCATTCTGCCTCTATTATTTTTATGTGCGACATTTTGGATTTCCAAGATTGTGCAGAGCAAAGTGGCTAAACGCTTCTCTGCAAATCAGCTTATGCTTTTCTTTTTGTTAATTGCCCTTGGTTATTTGAGTAATAGCGGGGCTGTACGTGATGACTTATACAGTATCTTTCTCAATTCCATATTGTTTCTCATATCGCCAGTCGTACTCATCCATTTTCTCTATAATTACTTCTCGGAGCTTAAAGTATATTGGTTTTCGAGAAAGATTTATCAAGTATTATATATTCTCGTTACTCTAGTTACAGCTGTAGAAAGTTACTTTCTAATAACAACTAGGTATCCACCTTTCTTTTACCATGTACCTGGAACAATGCTTTTTATACTTTATATCATTTTATTTTTCATTATCTTTAAAGGGTTATCGATTTATAAGGATACGTCTGTAGGAACGGTATTTAAATATATGAGTGTAGGAATGTCAGTTGCCTTTTTCCCCTACATTTTTCTTTATTTAACGCCTGCCTTAACTATTCACGCAAAAATTATTCCCCTGGAAATAGCGGCTATATTTTTAATCGCTTTACCAGTGACGTTTATGTATTTAGTGACACGTGAGCGATTGATCGATATCCATTTTGTGATCGGACGCCTTCGTTATTATGCATTACTATCCGCCCTGCCTAGCGTATTTGTACCTATAATGATTTCAATGTTTGTTGAAAAAGATCTTACGATGATTGACCACCTGCAGATCTATTTAACCACCCATCTCCTGCTTATTATATTGCTGTCTATTAAAGAAATACTTGATTTTCGCTTGCAAAAATTTCTGTTCGTTGCAAGGTACAGTTATCAGGAAAGTATGCATAGAATTTCTAAAGAAATGAAAGATCAATCGAATGCCGTTGATCTTATGAAAGTGATGCGTAAAGAAATTGGCAATGTATTAAAAGTGAGAGAGATGTATATCTATTCCATACACAACGAACGTAAGATGTATTGTGTGTATGACCCTATTCCTGATGATATATTAAATCACTTTGATGATTATTTTCCTAATCGTCACTATGATGTTGGAACAATTCTCGAAACCGGTAAAGGCTTTGGAGTGATTGTTGGTTTTACTTTAGATAAAATCACAATGCTTTGGTGCAGGGGGAAAAAAGATTATACTAGTTTAAACCGGGACGAGAAAACATACTTGCAAACCGTTGCGCAAAACGCGAACATTGCTATAGAAAATATGAATTTAATTGCAGATTTAGTTAAGGAGCTCCGTACATTGAGGAGTGATCAAACCCATAAATATCCAACCTGGCTTTCAAGGTTGCTCTTTACTATTGCGGAGAACCAAAGGAAACAGCTATCCATTGATCTCCACGATACGGTTCTACAAGAACAACTCTATCTGTATAGACGAATGGATGATTTATTGAGCAAGCGATCGGACTTACCAAAGACATTAGATGCAGAACTTTCCATGTATAAGGAGTCCCTTCTAGATAACATTCATTTAATTCGGGAGACATGCAACGAGTTACGTCCAGCATTTATTGAAGAGATAGGACTCGTTCACTCATTAGAAACGTTAATAGAGCAATATCAGCTTCGATCGAATTTCACGGTTTATTTTACAAGTGAAGGATTTAATGCGAAACTCGATCAGGAACATGTATTGTCCATATTCCGAATTGTTCAGGAGCTTTTAACCAATGCGATGAAGCATTCTAATGCTAAAATCGTTAAACTTAGCCTTTCCAATAATGATCATCAAGTTATGCTTTTATATTCAGATGATGGAAAAGGAATGGATTATTCCTTCCAGCGTGACCTTTTTTCTCATATTGGGCTATCCGGAATCGAACAACGAGTAAATGGACTGAACGGTCATCTAAAAATAGAGACGGCTCCGGACGAGGGCTTTAAATCAATTATTACTTTTCCCTATAAGGTTACAAAGGAGGTTGAAGTATGACCCGGATTTTAATTGTTGACGATCATCCTGCTGTAGGTGCAGGGACGAAGGCTATGCTCGAACAGGAAGAAAATATGAAAGTAGATGTAACCGACAGAGCAAACGAAGTAGAAACTTTAATGAAGAAACAAGCTTATGACATCTTGCTCCTAGATTTATACATGCCTGGCATCAGTGGTGTGGACCTTGCTAAAACATTAAAAAAAGATGCCCCGGATTTGACCATTTTAATCTATACAGGGTTTGATTTAAATACACATTTTAATATGCTTGTTGAGGCAAATATAAACGGGTTCGTCAGTAAGACAGCGACAAGTGACCAGTTGGTTACATCGATACGTTGTGCGTTAAGAGATGAGGTCGTCATTCCACTTCACTTATTCAAACAGCTTAGAAGATCGGAGGCAAGTACCAACCAACCATCTGATAAGGAACAAGGGACAGGCCCTTCCTTAAATGAAAAGGAACAATCGATCCTTAAGGAAGTGGCATCAGGTTTGACTAACCGTGAAATAGCCCAGTCTTTGCATATGTCTCAACGCAGTGTTGAATACACACTAACAGGAATTTTTAATAAACTAGCAGTGAAATCGCGAACCGAAGCGTTATTTAAAGCACAAGAGCTTGGCCTTGTTTCAAAGTCATAAACGGCCGGCACAGGGTCATGTTTTTCCACATAAGATGTAATGACTAAATAATTCCCCTCATGCACAGCTCTAGACAACAAGGAGGGGTACGCTTGTGAAGGAAGACGGCTACAGGCCAACACAAATTTTAACCAAGCGGGAGCGGGAAGTTTTCGAGCTTCTAGTGCAAGACAAAACAACAAAGGAAATTGCAAGTGAACTGTTCATTTCTGAGAAAACAGTTCGCAATCACATTTCCAATGCAATGAGTACCATTTGCGAACCGCAAGAAAGCCCGATGGGATAAGGTTTCCTAGTCGCGGCTTTATCTTTGTTTATTCAGCTTATATTGGATTTCATGCTCTTTTATTTGAGTCAGCCTTTTTTCGCATAGTTCCGAGGTGACCCTAAAATCTTTGGCCAGCGATCAATAATGTAAGTATCGCTTATATCTGATTACAGCCAATGAAATGTACCAAACCCGCCATATTTTTACCACCAAGTGACAAAAAATGCACCATTAACTGCCAAGCCTTTACCACTTTTCATACCTCTGTATAAATAATAAGCACACCTACGGGTGTGACATTATTTATATGGGAGGTATTTTTTGTATGATTCATTATCAAAAGATATTGGAATTGTACGATGAGGGAATCAGTCTTAGAGTCATTGCCGCAAGCACGGGTAACTCTCGTCAAAAAGTAACAGAGGTCATTAGTCTGGCAGAAAAAGAAGGGATTAGTCTGTCCAATAGAGGAAGAAATGACGGATCAATGGATTGAGGAGTTTTTCTTTCCGGAAACACTGTGGAGGCTTCTGGACGACGACCTTTGAACTTTGATTATATTCATGAAGAGTTAGCGAAGCCTAATGTGACGCTTTCTCTTCTCCATCATGGTTGCTTCCGCATACAATAATTGACTGCACGGCAGTGTCGCAACGAAAACATACGCCTTTACTTTCTCCCCAGTATCTCTATCAATGACGAAAGATGCGGATCCTGCCCAATCGACTTCCATGATTTCAGCCGGTTTTCTACGAATGCGTAAAGTGGCTATACCGATGGATTTGCATTCATGGATTAATGCACACAACCATGTATGATTATTTTGGTGGCACTACACAAATTATAGTCATGCCTGCACGGGTTCGTACACCAAGGATAAAGCAAGTGTTGAAGCCTCTGCTAATGTTATCTCTACACATGGATCATCGCAGCTTTAAGAAATACACATTGCTTCAGTATCGATGAATTGAACGAAGAAGTTTGGAGGAAATTAGCCGAATTCAATTAGCGCCCTTTTACTCGCAAAAAAGGTATTGTTTGTCGGCATCTGAAGACGAGAGGGGACCTAGAGAAACGAAGGATTACTATCACTGGGTTGGTTACAAAAACTGGTGCCCATTCCTTGAGGAACTAAAGGCAAAGCTTTTGGGTGTCTATGGCAAAGGGACCTTTCCCTCATAGATGAACTGAGAGGGATATTTATGACGGTTCCAGAAAAATGATCATTGATTACTTCGAAAACAATTCTAACTGATTGCAAAAGAAAGGTCCTAGTTTATCAAAAATATTAATCCGTAGGCAGATTTCATTCATTGGTAACCAACATTGGTGAAAAACATGTAAAGGGTGGTAAAATCTAGTGACCGTAATCACTGTTCGGGCTTGTTCCTTGTCTGTTACTATTTATCAAATTAAGATCATTTTATTTAAGTTAGTCCATTGCCATACTGGAATCCAATAAAAAAACCAGGCAATAATTGCCTAGTTATCATTTGTTACAATAGATGAATCTTTAACCGTATTTATCTCTTCTAACATTAAATTAATTATTTTTTTTATAGAGTATTCATTTCTATATTCATTTAACAACCCCATTAGCTGATGTACGACTTTCACTTTCTTCCATATAAGTTTTTGCTCATCGTATTTAGCGTCACTTAAACTGTCAACGTGCGAATTATAAGCAGTAAAATTCAATGTAGTAAACGAAATTAAAACCGTTTCTTTTATTTCATTATCTTCAGACAAGATTAACTTAACTAAAGCATCTTTATCCTCATCAATAAATGCTTCATAAACCTCTGAAATGTTCTTTAGGTTTTCCTTAAACTCATTTTGGACCATTTCATACCTGGATTTTTCTCTTTCACTTACTTCTCTAGATTCTTCAGCATTTTTTAAGAAATGTAGAACGAATGCAACAAGTCCTGTACAAATACTACCTATTAAAAAGAGGGATGACTTCATAACCCAGTCAACAAAGTCGTAGTTTTTTGAGTTAATCAAATATGTTTCAGCTGAAAAGGAGGTGATTAACATAATGTTAACTATAAGTGTACCTAAGATGGTTCCAAGTAAGAAAAGAAATGCTACAGTAAAAAGAAAAGTCTTGTTAATGTGTTTAAGCATTGAATTAGGCAGTTCCAAGTTTTTGACGCAATCGATTTCTTAGGGCATCCAGTGATTCGTCCCTAACGATTTCTTTACCTTGTTCATCTTGGCCTTTGTTAAATTCAAAAGCTCTTTTCAGGCTTAACTCAGAGTGCGAGTCAACTTCTTTCTCCTCCTTTGAAGAATTAGATTTGTAAGTAGGACTATCAAAGGAGGCGTGCGCCTTTAAATCCTTCATTGCCTCTTCATAAAAGATATCTTTTAACTTAAACAATAGTTTAACATCCGACAGAAATGAGGAGTTAGAAAGATCACCAGGTTTATTGCATTCTTGACATTCAAAATTCATTAATTCATCTTCAGATTTTAAAATATTTAATTCGTCGCAATTGTCACATTCGTACTTATAGAGTTTAGAAAATATCCCATTCTTATCTGATAGAGATAGAAAAAAACTAACAGAACTATTTACATCAATTCCAAACATATGCGCAAATCTGAATGGACTAAAGAAAGTAGCTCCTAACCGAAGTTCTTGGGTAATAAAATGATTCATTCTAGGATAATAAGTTTCTAGAGGGAATTTGGATTCTAAAAACTTTTTTCTGCTATATATATTCTTTAATTCGGTGTAAAACATACTCTTCTTTAACTCTCCTTTCCTTAGCATTATAATAATGTATTTCAAGACACCCATATTTCTCTCTAATACTTACTTCGACAAAAGAGAAGTCTTCACCTTCAGGAGTCTCATCAAAATCATTCTCATTGAATCTCCAATACATTGAAACTTCAGATACTTCCTCATACTCATGAATTAAATCTTTTAGATTCCAATATAATTTCGTCTTATATATGGGGTCCTTATTAGAATTTCTAGTAGAAGATTTGGTGATTTGTCTATCAAAGAAGGTAAACCCAAATATAAAACCTTCGTAAAACAAATGATCAGGTAAGTGCATTGCTCGATCCTGATAAAATGCTGCTGTTACCCTATCTACGTAATGTGAAGGGTTATGTATTTCCAGATCATTTTCAAGAAACTCCATTATTTTTGTGTTTAGTTGAGTTTCTGTTAAACCTCCTAAGTTTGCCTTTATTACCTCTTCTGCATGTTGGGACTCTTCACTGTAAAGTTGGTATAGTATGTCAGAATGTATAGTAGCTTCGTTGTATCTAGAGATACTTACATCTGCGTCCAAAGTGTTTAGGAAATGGCTAAGGTGAGTAAGGATTCCTTTTAAGTTAGTGTTAGCCCTACTTAGGTAATGTTTTCTAAGTTTAATTCTAACTGAATTTTTATCAAAGTCCAGAATTATAGGTGTATAAAAATTAGCCTTATCCTCAGTTTGACCCAGATAGACACTTTCATATTTATATAAAATTACTACACTGTTTCCATTTTGTCTAATAGATATCACTTTTTCATCACTAGCAATTGTCTGAGCTACTTTTCGGTTAAAGGCAGGCGAGTCTGAATAACGCTCCATTAATTCATCTTCATCGATGTCTGATTCTAAATTTATTACGTAAGTATGATCTTGTTTATCAAATACTAATCTATTGAAAATAAACTCATCAAGATTAGAATCTTCATATCTTCCTTGTTCAATCTCTTGATTGACCAGATTCTGCATCTTTTGCCATCCATTATCCCCGGTGATTTCTTCATATTTTCTATTAAAGTCATGCATATCCACTCTTAAAAATGGTTTTAAATCATGAGTGATCTCTAAGTTCCTTAGTAAAGTTGCAGTATAAGATTGTGGCATAATTGCCCTCCCGTATTTTTTAATCGTTCTAATTTTCATTTATTATTTAAAAGTGGGGAACGGTACGACTACTATGTGTAGGAAAGGTAATATACTTTAAACAACCCTTCCCTCTTTCAATTTTATAATAATTCATACAAAAATCCTACACATTCGACAAATTAAGACAAAACACATTCATAAGATTAGCTATAGTAATTAGGACTAAATATTTGGTGACAGGGGTTTAGTTGTAACCATCTGATAACTCTTAACACTTTTTGTTAAATTGAAATGAACACTTTACTGGAAATTAGAACGTGCACAATATCACTTTATATGGAGCCTCTGCGGGCAAGGTCATGAGCCGTGCAGCCAAATGCTTCAAGGGATTTGGCTAAGTCGATGCAGGCTATCATATTCAGCACTTTCGGATAAGAAAGTGTTTATTTACACTTGGCGGTCAAATTAGTCTAAGGGAGAATCATTATAAGGTAAGGGATCAAATGCTATTTCCCGATCTATATCGGGTACCCAGTGGATACTAAACGCATCTAAAATTCTTAGGAGATGATTTAATGGGACTTATATGAGTAGCTTAGCCGTTGACTGTTACCAAAGGATTCTAACACCAAATGAAATGGGCGGACATCAAACCACAACAAGTCCAAGGAAACATGGCTAACCTTCGGGCTATCTTTGTTTATTTAACCTATATTGGGTTTCTCTTTCTTTAATTTGCTGAAGTCGTTTCCTGCATAACTCGGTTGTTACTCTAAAATCTTTTGCCCACTGATTTACTAGGTGCGGGTTGTTAATGTCGTATTGTGAAATCATATGGTAGGGAAGGGCTGCATAAAAAGTAAAATGTCTGGCATCTCGTTCTTGGAGTTTACGAAATGCATCAGTCATCATAGTTTGTTTGCCTACATGTCTAAGAACATGGCAGAACTCATGATAAAATTGCTCACGTTGAACTTCTTTAGTACGTCTTGAATCAACTGTAATGGCACGGAACCTTCCAAACACTTCATAGTGTGGGGAAACAGGCTTACGGTGTAAAAAAGTTTCGTACTTCCGAGCGATGGTATAAGCCATGAGTTGTGAGGGTGTAGTTATATGTAACTTTAGATACCAATCTGAGACCCAATCCTCTAAATGGGTTGTTGTATAAGTTGGAAAATACAAGATAAGCACCGTCCTTGCTAATTATTATAAGAACAAATGTTCGATTTATCAATAAAAAAATAAAGCATATTTAATGCCTTATTAAGGTAACCCTATTGTATTTTCTATATGAGTATATTTATAATCTACTGTTAATAAACCTTTTTCCTAGAGTGCCTGCATTGATAAAGATCCTAGCCTTCACAGATATACAAATAAGTGTTTACTTTACTGCTAGTGGGTAATTATTAGTTGCCGAGGCAGACGTTATTATTTTCTTCAGTTTAAATATCATCAACCTCTTTATGATCTTTACTCTTAAGATTTTTATCCCTACTCTTATTATATAAATAATCAAAATAATCCTCTAAACTACGAATATCTTCAGGAGACATCTCTTTCCATTTTTCAATATCCCAAAAACCAGCATCCTCAACTCCGTATTTTATAAAGAGGTTATTCGTTTCCCTAATAGGATCAAAGTTACTGTGAGTATCGTTATATTGATATTGCTCTTTTCCTAATAAATAATCAATTGAGCAGTTAAAGAAGTCAGAAATTTCCCTCAGTGTATTATAGTCAGGTTGACGATTGCCAGATTCATATTTTGAAATTGCTGAGTAAGATAATTCAAGTTTCTTTGCAAGGTCTTCTCTAGATAATTTCTTTTTCTTCCTCAAAAGCGTTAACCTTTTATGAAAATCCATCGGCAACCCTCCGTTTTAGACATTATAATATAATTTAATTTTACCCTATTTGTCCAATTTGATAAATAATATTGGACAAATTGGGGATTTTTTATTGACAATGGACGTTATGTCCATTAAGATTTTCTTTAACAGGACGAATTGTCCAATGAAGGAGGGATAATTTGAGAATTAAACTTAAGTCTGTTCGCTTGGAAAAAGGCTTGAAGGATGTAGATTCATTAGCAGGAAAGATTGGTATTTCGGCATCGTATTATTACAAAATTGAAAAGGGATCTCGAAATCCTGGTATTGATTTAGCGAAAAAAATTGCAGATGAATTAGATCACACTGTTGATGATCTTTTTTTAAATCCGGATTTGGACACTTCGTCCAATGATGTTGTTTAGCTAGTTATCTAAAGATTGATAGGGCTGTCCTTATTGATCCGTAGCATACACATAAAACGAGGTGATGATATGGCTAAACAAAAACAAAAGCAGTCGCCACTTAAGCTTGTGAAAGAAACGTTTGGTGATGTCCCAGCCAAGAAAGCTTTTCAACATGCTTTAGCCCCTTATTTCGATAAGAAGGAAGAGTATCAGACTAGCACTAAATAGTCATCCTGTAAAAATTTTATATTGGCCCACTGTATTTTAGAACAGGTCCCAAAATACAAAAAAGGAGGGGGCCATGAACTTTGGACAAGCTTTAAAACAACTAAGAGCAAGGCAAGGACTCACACAGGAACAAGTTGCGCATGACTTAAACATCAGTAAGCAGTTAGTATCACATGTAGAAACAGGAAGACGAATGCTACATGAAGAAATAGCAAGAAAATCACTAAGTTGCTATGACGATCCCATATACGCTATGAACGTTATGTATGAATTCTCAAATGGTTTTACAGCACCTCAACTTACTGGGACAAGCATTGAATGGCATCGGTTATGTATTAAGGAAATTGCTGTTAGAGAAATGGAAAAGGCTTTGGGTATTCTAAATGAAATCAACCTATGTAAACCACCGAAGGAAACAGACCAGGAAGAGAGAAAGAGGATCGCTAGCGCGGTTGATGAGCTCCTAGACACTGAAATCGCTATAAGTAATATGAAAGTAATTTTAGCCTCTGAGTATTCGATTTCATTAAGAAAACATATGAGTAGAAAAATTCCAGATTGGAAAAAGAAGGGCTGGATTAGGGGACAGATTTAAAAGCTATGAAGGAGCAAGAGACTTAACGATCATCATCCTTTACTAGCCGCATTAGCCATGCTGTATCGAAAAAAAGTTTTTAGAGGAAGTAAAGTTAACTGCCAGAAATCTTATTAAGTTCACTTGAAGAAATTGAAAGGGAGGAATTATATGACAGAAAGGGAAGTTCTCAATCCTATAAATATCATTGCACATCAGTATGACGAGATCTTAACTGAGAGAGAATTGCATGTATTTGAAAAGGTGCGTGATCAACTTTTTATAGGTATGGTGAATGTCGCAACGGAAAGAGGGCTGAAGGTAGGAGCTTCAATATCACCGGAAAATTTACAGTATTTTATGGAAAGAGCAGTTGACGGAGCATTGGTCATAAATAATCTCAAACATAAAAAAACCGTTCAGGGCTGCAACCCATAAACGGCACGTCAGTATTTAAAATATATCATGCATGGTTTGTCATCACAAGTTGTTGGGAGATGATGAAGCGAAGTAGTGAAGCACATTTCATTCCACTTATAGGGTGTATTAATTAGCTGGAAAATGAACCTTTATCAGGTATTTTATCACATTAATAATGGATACATTTTCCGGGGTACGTATAGAGACAGCTTATTATTAAAAGTATTATTTCACTCTGCTAAAGAGGATAATGCTCAGAAGGAGGGGTATCATTGCAAGGCTGGGTAAAATTACATCGAAAGATCCTTCATAGTGAAATATTTGAGAATGAAAAGATGTTGAAGGTTTTTATATACTGTTTAACAAAATCAAGTCATAAGGAAGCAGAAATAAGGGTAGGAAGACAGAAGGTTCAACTGGAGCCTGGTCAATTTATCTTTGGCAGAAAAAAAGCTTCTGCCGAATTAAATATGAATGAATCAACAGTTCGAGATTATCTGAAAATCTTACAGGAGGACGGTGTAATAACCATCCATTCCACCAACAAATATAGTGTTATAACCGTTGACAATTGGGCAATCTATCAATCTAACGAAGAAGATGACGACAACAAAACAACACCAGAAAACCAGCAAAAAGACAGCACCCTACCATCAAAAGGACAGCAAAAAGACACATTCAAGAATGAACAAGAACTTAAAGAAGTTAAGAATGTAAAAGAATTTATACCTACTTCTACAACTGGGCACGCACAGGGGGATGCGATTCAATTTTATCAAACTAACTTTGGCATGATTCGTCCTCAAATCTCTGAGGAGCTCTTAACTTGGACTGAGGATCTTGGAGAGCAAATGGTTATTGAAGCCATGAAACGTTCTTTGGACCGCAATAAACCAAGCTGGGGCTATGTCAAAAGTATTCTCCACTCTTGGGTGAACAAAGGTGTGGAAAGTCTCGATCAGGCTCAGGGTGAAGAGGTTGAGTATAAAAATCAGCAAAATAGCCGGGCTTCGTTCTCCAAACGAACATATAACCAAGAAGTCTTGCCAGAGTGGTTTAAACCACGTGACCAAAAACAAACAGACGAAAAACCGAAGGAACAACCAAGTCTTGAGAGTACGGCCCGAACCATTGAACTTGGAATAAAGTTAAAACGATCTCTAGGGGATATTCTTGAAGCAATTGATTACAGGTACGACCTATCAAAAGGGGATATTATTGCTATTGGTGAAGGGAGAAGATCAGCAATAGAAATCTTACAATTCAAATCAAATCTAAGGATTGTAGGGGATCCCTGAAACTTAATTCAGTATTTTCTAAAGGAATATGAGGAGGGGAATTATATGGGAAAGTGGAAGAAACACTTCGCTTTTTATGACATTTCATCTCAAGCCGATAACATCAAAACCTTTGAAGGAAAACGTTATGATGTACATGGTCTTTGGGCCATTGATAAAGATGGTCATTATGAGAAATTGGCGAGTATTTATTATCGTATTCGAACGGTAAAGGATAAAAAGTTTAGGACGATTGCCAAACGTCGAAATCCTAAAAGTGAGTTACAACAAGTCATATAATATATAACGATTCTAATACGTGCTTAAACTAGCACCCTTTGATCTTTGAAAAATACATATCTATGCTAGGGACGGAACGGTCACAGGACATTCCTAGCAGTCGATAAGCGTTCGATGCGTGGTACGTGAAATGCATCTAGTGACCGGTATGCGTTGTATTGATGATGGTGGCCTTTGCGAAGATGAGGTGAGATTCCGACGAAATCTTCTAAAGAGCAACCTAGATACATAAAGTTCTTCGTATAAGCTAGAAACGTTGTACATTGCAGAGCTTCATGAAATTCATGATGCAATCTGCATAGGGTTGATTGTATCCAGCCATAAACAATCACTTATTTAAAGAAAACAGAGTGACAATTTGCTGTTAAAACATCTAACAGTCAGTTTGAGCATTTCTGCTTTAAGATGGTCCTACGTTTCTTTCCAAAACGTGGATTTTTGTTTGAGTAGGTGTTAGAATCGTTATACAACCACTCAAGAAGGGATTGATCCGATGAAGAGACGATGGATCGGTGGTTTGGCTGGATTACTGTTGGCCTTTATCCTCGGAGGTTGTGGAGCCACAGGTCAAGTCGAGTCTTTATCACCAGAAGAAATGGAAAGTTACATTAAAGATAAAGAAAAAGCTTATATATTGCTTAATAATACTGAAGATAAAGAAGAGCGTAAGGCAAATATTGAGCTTGTAGAAAAAACCATTGAATCTATTAATGTGATGGAAATAAACGCTAAGTCAGAAGATATGCTTGATAATGGTTTAAAACCTAAAGATTTAGGCCTAAAGGATATTCAATTTGGTACTTTAGGTATTTATAAGGACGGAACTTTAGAGGAATATGTATCTTTAAGAAATGCCGATCATCCTACCGAAGATGAAAAAGAGAAGGCACTTCAACAATTTATTGACAATATAAACTCTTAACGCGAAGGGATCTTTTTAAGGTCGCTTCTTTTTTTATGTCTAAATTCCTTGAAGGAGGTGATAAACAATGGGAGCAACGAACCGCGAAGTCAAACAATCGAAAGACCTTGTCCAAACACTTTTAACAGTTCAGGACTTTTCTTACAACGATTGGCTGCATGAGAAGCATCAGGAGTACATTCGAGAGAATCAAGATGTTGTGATGGAATCCCTGATACGGTACAAGGAATTGAAAGAAGAGAAAGACCACAAATACTAATATTAAAAATCAAAAGGGGAGAATCCAAGATGAATGTGTTTATGAATTACATTGCGTTATCTGCGATTAGTAACTTACAGGCCACCGGCGCTTCCATTCTGACGGCGATGCAGCTACTTGGAATTATTTCTGCGGCCATTGCCTTTGGAATTGGGGCTTATCACTTAATATGGGGAGGTGTTCGAGGACGCCAAAGTTCTCTTGTATGGTTTATTGGCGGTTCGGTTGGTTTAGTGGTCTTGATGGGGGCCACGGCAATCGCCGAATACATTGATAGTCAGGTCGTCTTTTAAAGGAGGAAATACGAATGCGAGTGTTATTTACCTCGAAGTTAGATGGAGAAATTAATAGCTTTCAACCCTATTCTTTTCACGAAGCCGTTGAAAAAACAGAGGAGTTGGACACAAAATGGAAGAAGAAAAACGCTGAGCCGGTCTCCCTTGATTTTATGATCTCTAATGATGAGGGGGACAAATTGTATAATGGAACATATGTTGTAGGATCCGGAGACACGACGAATATCTACGATCATGTATGTCGAAGGCTTATCCAGATGCCGATGAACCATAAACAACAAGAAACTGAACGCGACATCCTTCTGCAAAATTTAACGGCACATACGCCCACGACTTATCAGCTTGATGTAACGGAACTCCTAAAAGAGGATAGATCGAATCAAACGGGGTGGAAAACCTTAAGCAAACGTCAAAAAACCATGACTGGTTCCTTTGCGGGCCTTGTCATTGTAACGATCGTCATGTCCGTGGCTCTCGTCTTAATGTTGCGAAGTCAATCGCAAGCCATGCAACAGATGGATCAGGAGCTAACTGAAGTAAAAGCTACGAAAAATGTTTATAAAACGGCCGTAACGGGTGATATAACGGAGGCTATTGACAAGCTTCAAGCTCAAAGAAAGCTTAGTGATAGCGAACAAGAAGCGCTTATTCACTTTCATTTATCAAAAAAGAATTATGAAGAAGCTATCAAGGAAGCTGGAAAGGAACAAACTTCGTTCTTAGCTGGCCAAATTATGCAACTGCATGGAGTCGAAGAACTCCAAACCTTCCAAGAATCGTATCCAAGCCCGACTGGTGCGTTTGAAATCGCGTATCATTCGGAAGCTTATGAAGAGACTATAGCTGTTGAGGACGTTCCGATGACAACAGAACGCTATAAGGAAAAAGGAATGGCATATTTAAAGCTTGGTCAACTGGAAGAAGCGAAAAAAATGGCCAGCGAAGCAAAAAGTGATGGGCTGAATGAAAAAATAAGCTCATATGAACAGTTAGAACAAAAAATAACTCAGATTAACAGCCAAATCAAAACAGAGAAGCAATCAGATGAAAAGGACCAAGATAAAATTAAAGAATGGGAAGAACAAAAAAGCGAGCTTCAGAACAAACAAAATAATTTGTAGGGGGCGATCATCTTGAAATCATTCGTCGCTAAAAGGCAGGTGCTTATTCCATTGAGCATCTGCCTTTTTATGATCACGATACTCGCAGCCACATTTATATTGAACTTGGGATTTGCGATGTGGGCCACGGTTCAAACTTTTCCGGAGTTTAGTCAACCGTTCGTCATGAAGGCAGCGTACCTCACAGATGTTCACTTTAAACAGTATCCATCGTTTTACGCCACAGCATCCGCGATTGGTCTGGTGGGTATCGCGTATATCAACTATAAACTGCGCAGTAACTTCCATCCTATTGGAACGGATGAAAAAGGGTCCCAGCGTTTTGCGACACGCAAGGAAATCAAAAAACAATATAAATCGATACCAGATCGTACGCAAACCTACCAGGGCCAGGGAGGTCCTGTGTTAGCTAGAAAAGCAGATAAGGCATACATTGATCCATCGCCAGTGAATAACTTGATTATCGGAACAACGCGAAGTGGGAAGGGACAAACCTATGTGATCCCAACCATCGATGCCTATTCCCGTTCGGAAGATCAGCCTTCCTTAGTCATCAATGATCCCAAAGGGGAGCTATTCGCCTCAAGCCGACAAACACTGGAGAGTCGAGGCTATGAAGTGAAAGTGCTCAATTTGATGAATCCGATGCAAAGCATGAGCTTTAATTTGCTAGAACTTGTTAAACAATCCTATTTGGATGGAGATTATTCAACAGCTCAAACGCTCTGTGAAACAATCACCCATATGTTGTATCACAATCCTCAAGCGAAAGAGCCCATGTGGGATGATTCCGCAAAATCGCTTGTTAATGCGATGATCCTCGCGATTACCGAAAAAAGTATCACCGAAGGAACCGAAGATAAAATCACCATGTACGCTGTTGCCAATATGCTATCTGAACTAGGAACGAAAAACGAAATTGATGATAATGGTCAGGAGTATAATGCGCTCGATCAATACTTTCAAGAGCTGCCGCAAGCGCATGTGGCTAAGGAACAGTATGCGACGAGTAACTTTTCCAAAGGAAATACACGATCCAGTATCTTTACGACCGCCATGAATGGTTTGACGAAATTTACCATGAGTGAGACAGCTAAGATGACAGCGAAGAACTCATTGGATTTGAAGAAGGTTGGTTTTGGACAATCCATGAAAGGTCGGGGTACACCGTTTTCCAAAGTGTATGTTATGTTCCCTGATGGTGCAACTGAAGTCAATCAGTCTGGAGAGAGTGGAACATGGACGATCAACTTCTCCTCCAAATTGAAGCCGGGAGATACCCTTACGATATGGCAAGATCATGAGCCGTTATCTGCGAAACAAAAACGGAAGCAACCCGAAGAGCCATGGAAACCCCTAGAAGGAAAAGAAAGAAGTCTGCTCAAGGTTCAAGTGAAGGAAGTGGATGAGGAATCTGGGAAGGTTTACTTTTCCCTCCCATCCGGTTCCGTTCACGATCTAACGGTTGATCAGATCTGTTATTTTATCAAACCGATTGCGCTTTTCATGGTTACTCCGGACTACGATACATCGACTCACGCGATCCCATCGATCTTTGTGAGTCAGTTGTATTACGTCTTATCGAAAAATGCAGCGATTGCCAAAGGGCAAAAGTGCTTGCGTGAAGTGGTATTTATGTTAGATGAATTTGGTAATATGCCGGCCATTGCGGATATGGATAATAAGATTACAGTGTGTCTGGGGCGAAACATTCGTTTTCATTTGGTTGTTCAGTCCTACGCGCAATTAAAAGAATTATATGGAGAAGATGGACAGGCAACCATCCGTGGAAACTGTGGGAATGAGATTTATATTTTAAGTGCGGATTATGATTCCGCATCTTATTTTTCTTCCAAACTGGGCAAACAAACACTAAATACGCAGACCCGTTCAGGATCCACCTTTTCGCTCGACAAATCAAAAACTGAAAGCACTGAAGGACGGGATCTCTTAACGGCCAATGAACTTCAGGAGTTAGAAGAAGGGGACACCGTAGTCCGTCGTGTATTGAAACGTCGCGATAAGAGAGGGAGGAAAATCCGAGCGTTTCCCATTTACAATACGGGCAAGCACAGCATGAAATATGCGCATACGTACTTGAGTCAGGACTTTGATACGAGTAAGGCGATTACGGAAGAAGAGATTGATACACCGCATCGGGGTGTTCGACCGCAGGACTTAGTGATCGATTTTACTTCCAAAGCTATAGCTGAAAAGGAAAGAAAGAGGTCTATAAAGGCCGATGAAGAACATACAGACGAAGGTCAGCCATTTCATGAAGACTCATGGAAGCAACAACAAAAGGTTGGTCAGTTTTTCGATGCGGCTACTCTTCACATGATTCAAAAGCATATTGCTCCTCAACTGGATCACAGTGAGGAAGAGATGAATGAAGAGCCGTTGGAGGTTTTTCTATACAATTTGAAAATGTTGGGGGATGGCCAGGAAATCAGTCGGCAAGTTTATGACCATATTCGTAAACAAATTGATAAATTAAGTCAGGAATAAGATGCAACGGTTACTGGGGAAAGAGAACAAGCCGAACTATAGTTTGGAGAGAAAGGAGATATGAATATGACACAAACTCTGGACCAGGTGATGGATCTGTATAAAAACAACATCGAAGGTGGGGAAGAGGTGATTATTACGTTGCATGATGCAGTCGTTAAACTATTTGAAGGGAACGAGACGCCGGTGGTAGTGGTAGTCGAACCGACGACAGATCATGTGAACACTACCCTTGTCGCCTTCTTAGATCAATAAGAAAGGAGTGAGCCAATGTCGGATGAAGAACTATTAGAGAAACTCCTCCAATTTTCAGAAGTCCTTCATACCAACAACATTTTTAGTTCGGGTCTCCGCATCATGGCATGGGGGATCATACTTTTCCTGAAAATGATTGTAGATAGTCTAGAAGGTATGGTAGATAGTGTGTTGACGTTGACTCATTTCTTTAGGAGTGAACCAGTGAAATCCTTTCTGGAAACGATTCAACCGGTCCTTTATATTTTGTTGGCTTTTTCTTTAGCAATGATCGGGTTGCGTTTGATCTTCAATAAGGAGAAAAATCGGGCGGAGATCCCCATGAACATCTTTATCTCGATCATGACGATATCACTTTTAACATTTGGGATGGGGAAAGTCGATGAATTTACTGGAGATGCAATCGATGTTGCCCAGGTTGATACAGAGTCTTTTACAACTTCAGATCGGGTGATGATGAAGTATATTACAGACATTGCGGTCTATGATGAAACTGGATGGGAAACATCGGATATAGAAAAACGACATCACGTCAGCCCAGATAACATCGACAAAATTTCTATAAATGAGATGATCACGAGAGAGTTTGAAAAAGCAAATGGTGAACAACTATCATCTGAAGGAAAAGAAATTCTAATGAACAAAGTTGGTTTGGAATCAAACGGCGAAAAGGGTCTAGTTGAGCTAGGCAAAAGTAGTCTATTTGATTTTTTACCCGAACACTATTATCGCTGGGATGTGGAGTGGTTCACCGCGATAGTGACGCTCGGGGTTATGGCTTTTACGATGGTCTTGATTTCGATTAAGGTCGCGAAACTTTGTTTCGAGCTTGGATTTAATCACATCGTGGCGCTTATTATGGCGTATGCTGATATTTCTACCGGTCAACGCCTTAAAGCGATCATTAAAAACATTGGCAGCATTTTTGCATCGCTGATTATGATTTTCTTAAGTTTACGCGTCTATATGTATTACACCACTTTTATCGGTGACCACTTAGATGGTATAGCTTATTTAATTGCCCTTGTGGCAGGGAGTTTGGCTGTAATCGATGGACCAAACATTGTCCAGAAGCTCTTTGGTATTGATGCTGGACTAAAAAATGCCTGGCATGTAGCCATGGGCGGTTACTTGGCATCGAAAACGATTGGTCCACCAGCGAAGAAGGCTGTTGGAGCTGTAGCTAGTGGAGGAACTAGTGCGGTGATGCATTCAGGAGCTGGTGCAGCTGGAGCCCTTGCCGGTATGGCTGGTGGTAAAGGAAAAGGGTCTTCTCAGAATGTTGAAAGTCCTAGTCCTACTCAAGGAACATCAGGAAAAGACTTTGGAGAGAAACTTGATCAAAAATCTGGAATTATTAAGTCCGATAAGGGTTCTGAACAACACTCTCAGCCCGCCTTACAGAAAAGCAAACGGAGTCAACAACTAGGTGAAGCTTCTTCTATTCCACGGAATCAAAAGCAACAACCAGATCATGTATCTGGTGGCTCCACACCTTCTATTCATGAAGAAATGCGGGACGAAGAACGAAAGCAACAATTGCCTAATGATAGCCCAACCCCTCGCCTACATGAGGATATGAAACAAGGCAATCGACAAGTGGCTGCTTCCATAGAAGCTAAGGAGCCAGTAGATCAACGCTCAAGCGTGATGCCGTTCGTTGAACAGGGGCAGAAAAGTCAACAAGCAATTCATGGAGATCAATCGAAGGCTCCAACAAGTACAGACGATATTCCCATGCCGAATCAGCATCGCACCGAACAGCGCACTATGGGTCAATATATGAAAGACCGGGTGAAGGACCGATTTAACAACAATCACAAGGTTCAGGGTGCTAAACGCACTTATAACCTATCACGCAATACCACGGAAAACTGGAAACATAAAATCCAAAAACGCGAACGAGGCTCTTAACCTTGTTGGCGTTTTTGTTTTAGAAAGGGAGATGGTACCTTGCATTATAAAATTCCTTCTGAAATCGGAAGTGAACTGAAGATCAACCGTCTGTTTTACCTGACAGACTTACTTGTCGTTTTAATTCTGGGAGGGATCGGTTTTACCTTGCGTTATGTCGTCCATCCCTCTTTGATTTGGTATTACGCAATCTTTTGGATCATCTTGATGTTGACATGGCTTGTGCGGCCAAAATCTAACCCAAAAATGCGTATGGTGAAGGCTTTGAGTTTAGCTGTGTTTCGGAATCGCCTTACCTATTGTTCTATGGATACGGAAGAAAAAGGGAAAGGAGAGTCCTAAATGGCTTTTTCTGAAGAACACGAAGAACAGCACGCCCTCTTTGATGAACAGCCGTTCAAGAAACGAAAAAAGAGACACAAAGGATCAAAGTCTCAGAAGAAAAAGCGATCGCAGGTCAAAGCGTCTATTGCTGATATTCTACCGATTCGAGACATGACCGATGATGGAGCTTTTCAACTTCAAGGAGATAGTGGTTATATGGATATGATGCAGCTGCAAAGCAAGGATATATACTCACCTTCTATGGATGAAACGGAATACGACATCATGGTGATGGCTAAGTTTTTTCAGTCCTATGCCTCTAACATCAAGATTGTATCTATGAATTTTCCGGTGGATATGCAACGACAGTTAGACGCGGTGGATCGGAAGATCAAACGAAACACCTCCCCCTTGTATGAACGATTTTTATTGAAGAAACGCAACGAATTAGCGTTTTTAGAACAACACCGAACGAACCGAGAGTTTTATTTATACATGTACGCCTCAAGCATAAAGCAACTATCAGAATATCGGAACAACTGCCAGCGTTATCTCGGCCAGATTTCCCCATTACTTCCTTTAACGGAAGAGAAGAAACTTGATTTACTCTATAAGCTTTATAACCAAAATTCCAAACTGGAAAAGAGGGGGTAAAGAACCGTGTTTCAATTTTTACAACCAAAAACGGATCAAGAAAAAACAAAGGCTAAGGGCTACAATCCATATTTGCTGGCTCACATCCAACCGCAAGGGGGGATTAACTTCCAGGAGTCTTTTATCCGAAAAGGGGATGGGTACGAGGCATGTGTTCATGTGTATGCCTTTCCCAAAAATGTATCGGACTTCTGGTTAGAGCCGATCTTCAATATGGAGAATGTGATCACAACCATGGATGTTGTATCGGATGATCGGTACAAAGTACGCGATGGGCTAAACAAAGGGATGGCGGAACAAAGCTCTCGAATGATCAATGAAAAAGACAATGCTGGTACCATCGAAGCTCAAAACAATTACGACGATTTAAGAGAACTCTACAATCAAGTGTCAGAGCAAGGAGAAATCGTTAAGCGTGTGCATCTCCGCCATTACGTAAGCGCACCAACGATAGTTGAATTAGAGGTTAAAGTGAAGGTTGTCCTATTGACATTGCAAGACGAGAATTTTCGAGGATCAATTTTCTTAAATGAACAAGAGTACGAATGGAAAGCTCTTCTATCAAGTTACAGCGATCAGTCCTCGTATCACAATAAACGGGAGGGGCAGCCTATACCGGCATTAGGGTTAGCTGGCGGTTTTCCATTTCACTTTACGAGTTTACATGATCCTTACGGAACGTTCTATGGAACAACTTTGACTGGGGGAAACGTTGTGTTTGACCTGTTTCACCGTGACAACCAGCGCAAGAGTTATAACGGTGTCATGGTCGGGGCCATGGGGGCTGGAAAATCAACCACACTCAAGAAAATCATGCTGGATAATGCCATTAAAGGATACAAAGTACGGACCTTTGACGTAACGGGCGAATTTGCGGAATTAACGGAAGCTTTGGGTGGAAAACAAATTTCCTTAGATGGATCGGACGGGGTGATTAATCCGTTGCAAGTGTATCGGACAGCTGAAGATGAAACCACATCGTTTACGCAGCATTTATCTAAGCTGACGACGTTTTATAAGTTCTTGGCCCCGGAAGCCAATGATAGTGAACTAAAAGAGTATGAGAATCTTTTACGAAAACTCTACGAAACTACTGGTCTTTGGAACGAGGATGAGGATTCAACCATCACCCAGAAACCGGTGCATCATTATCCGATCTTTTCCGATTTTCTTACCTTTATTCAAGGTCAGCTATATGAAGACATCGGAGAAGGAAAGCAATGGGAAAAAGTTAGCCCGGAACGAAAAAGGCGTCTCGAAAGCATTGAGTTAAATATCCGTAACCTTGTAGAAACCTACGCCCACTTGTTTAATGGCACATCTACGATTGAACACTTTAATGAACAGCAAGTGGTCACCTTCACGCTACGCGGTTTATCGCAAATGCGCGCTGAAGTCTTTCAGGCCCAATTGTTTAATGTGTTGAATCTCCTTTGGGATTCGATGCTCACGAATGGCGCACCTCAATTCGAAGCTTACAACCGGGGCGAGTTGGCGTTTGAAGATGCGGTTCGTTATTTGATTTTAATGGACGAAGCTCATCACATTATAAATACGAAAAAGAAAAGTGAAAGTGCCCTAGAATTTCTCACGAAATTTAGCCGGGAAGCTAGGAAATACTTTGGTAGTTTGTTGTACGCGAGTCATACCATTCGTGACTTTGTACCGGAGGGATCCGATCAAAGCATGGTGGAAGAAATTAAGAAGCTCTTTGAACTCACGCAATACAAGATCATCATGCAGCAAGACAGTAATAACTTAGAGATGATGCAGCAAATATTCGCCGGTCAATTAAGTCAAAGTGAGTTACATGAGATCCCGTATTTGCAGACCGGAGATACAATGCTGAGTATCCGTGCGGTTGAAAATATTCGCTTTAATGTGGAGGTATCGGACGAAGAATTAGCTTTATTTGGAGGAGGTGCTTAACTCATGCCATGGTCGTTAGTGCTGGGGCTTGTCTCGAGAAAAGTGTGGCTAGGGTTGGTTGGATTGGTCATGGTTCTTTTTCTCCTTCAAATGGTCTTATATGCATCTACTATCGTTACGTTAATCGGCTTTCAAAAGAGTAAGGCTAGTGAAGATGTTCAATCGGTCGATGTGGTGAATGGGACCGCCCAAGTTTCAGCTGCCGTGGAACAATACCGTCCATTGTTTGAAAAGTATGCAGCCAAATATGGGGTCTCCGATTACGTGGAGCTGTTGCTGGCCAAGACAATGCAAGAATCTGGTGGGAAGCTTGACGATGTGATGCAGGCCAGTGAATCTCTAGGGTTACCTCCCAATACAATTGAGGACCCCAAACGAAGCATTGATGTCGGGGTTCAATATTTTGCAGATATGTTAGAGAAAGCCGGGGGAGATGTGAAGTTAGCTCTTCAAGCGTACAACTTTGGAGGAGGGTTTATTGAGTACGCCAAGGAACATAACCACGGCGAATATAGCAAGGAATTAGCGATCGAATTTTCTCAGATGAAGTATCAAGAGTTGAAGCATACGGGGATGTATTCATGCATTAGTCCAGAGGCAGCTGCCCTTCAAGCTTGTTACGGCGATATTGGATATGTGGAAGCTGTTCTTCGTTATCTTAAAGGAGATGTTGTCGAAGGAGATATACAGCCAACGGGAGAGTGGGTACGTCCGATTGCAGGAACCTTAAACCAAACATCTAACTATGGGATGAGGAGTGATCCCTTCAATGGAACATCGACGATGCATCGAGGGATCGACTTTGCTTGTACCAACGCCGTGACCCCTATTCGAAGTGTTGATCATGGCCAAGTCGTGAGAGTCAGTAACGGAGGAACAGGCTACGGAAATAGCGTGATCATTAAACATGATGATGGTTTATATAGTCACTATGCGCATCTCTATTCAGTGTATGTTGATCAAGGGGGTGTGGTTCAAAAAAGTGAAGAAATAGGGAAGTGTGGAACCACCGGAAACTCGACTGGTCCCCACTTACACTTTGAAGTATTAACGAAAAACCAATATCGAACGGACGTAAATCCGACTCCTTATCTTGATCTGTAAACAGATTGTATACAGGGAGGGAAGTGAATGAATGAATAAACGAGTCGTTTTCGGTTTGTTGCTAGGCTTTTTAATCACAGTGACAGGGTTTAATGTGTACACCCAAATCACTACCTCAGCCAATGAATTACAAACTGAAATTCAACGTCTGAAAGCAGACAAACAACAAGTATTGAACGAAAATCAGGAACTGAGACAGACGATCGATCAACAAAATCCAGCTAAAATTCAAGCCCATCATCGAACATTAGTGGATAAAGTAAATGCGTTTATAGAAACGGCATTTGTGCATAGCGAAGAGACTTACCAGGAACGAAAAAAGCAAGCTCAATCGATCATGAGTGATGAGCTGATCAACACATTTTTTCCTACAGAAACCTATAGAGGAGAAACGAAATCGAGTGTGGAGGATGTTCAAATCTATATTGAAACGAGCAATCTTATAAGCAACCATGCAACGGTCCTTGCTCGGTTCCATCACACCCTCCATTCTTTACAGAATGACCAGGAACAAGTTTCTAACGTGTTCTTAGAAATAGACGTCCAACGTCAAGGTGAGCAATGGATGGTGATGGACTTTATGGAAGCAATGAGGGAGGGAAATAAATGAAGAAACAAACGAATTTGGTGAGGGAAGGCACGTCAAAAATGTACTTAATTGGACTAGGCACCATGACGGCGGCCCTTCTCTTTTTCTTATGTTCCGGTTTTGTATTTGGAAGTCAAAATCAGGGGAACGTTCAACAAACTCTGTTGAATGAACAGCTAAACTTGAGTGGATCGGGAGACATGGTCATTGAAAAATGGATCTATAATCCGAACCGACAGCTGATGGTTGTCACCCTAAATATAGATAAATCTACAGACCTTTCAGGTGATCCATTGACCTTTATTGCCCAGGAGAAAGCGAACCCCCACCGAAAGATACCAACGAAGATTGAGTACCATGAAGAAGGCCAATATGTCATCAGTATTCGAGACGTGAGCCCTTCATTTGAGGTGATGGCGTTAGACATTCTTAAGCAAAAACAAAAAGATCAAACAGTCCTTGCGGACGTTCAACAGGAACCCAAAAAGGATGAAGAATCTAAACAGTTGGCACGCATCTATACCGATCAACGAAAAGTCAAAACCGACCCAACATTGACCATCCAAAAGGAACAAGAATATGAAATAGCTGCCCTATCAATAAATATTAAAAAGGTTCAAGAAACGATCCAAGATAAGGAAAAACAGATTCAAAAGATCGAGCAAAAACTCAATGACATGGATCAAGATCTGGTGGAATTAGAATCAGAACGTCTGTATGAAACGGGCGAGGAAAAGGAACAAACCAACGCTCGAATTCGTCAACTAGAAAACGATAAAGATCGACTCAATCGAAAAGCCACAGAGAACGAAACGACAATTCAAACATTACAAGAGAAGCTCAAGATGTTGAAAGGAAAACGAGACATGATTGATAGCTAAACTCTCACAAATTGAGAAAAAGCATCAACACAAGGACCATACATCCCCTGTGCAGGGATCACACAACCAGACCAAAACACGAAGGTTTGTTCCTATTTTGGCAACACAGTGACCGCACTTTTGGGAATTTTCTTGTGCCCTCGTTTCGCCCGGCTCTGCCGGGATTCACACGCTAAGTGGGAACAAAAACCCCTTATGCTCTTCTCTCTGTTTACTAGTTTTAGACCCTGAATCATGAGGAGGGATTTTCATGGAAATAAGAATTCGATATATGGATCCAAAAACTGTTCAAAAAATTGACGAGTTTGCCAAAGAAAAAGGAGTGAGTCGGCAAGAATTTTTACACGCACAGCTGCATCAGTTAGCTGTCTTTCGAGAAGAGAATAATCGTGAACAAAGACTTCAGCAGTTGGTTGATCGCAACATTCAAGCGATGGCTCATTGTTATACAGCGATTCGAGAAATGAATGACCTTTTACAGTTTGAAGAACCGGGTGAAGAAGCATGAGTGAAACCATTACGCCTGGGGTGGTTTTAAAAACAAAATTCGTGACCGCCAATAAGAAAGGCTTTGAAGATTACGTCCAATATGTAGACCGCGAAGAGGCCAAAGGAAAGGGGAAAGCACATCGGTCCATGTTTAGTTTGTATAATCACTACATGGATGATCCCGATAAAACATCGGCTCTCTTCACACAACAATCGGATCGATTATCTCTGGAAGGAAAACAAGGCATTAAATCATTATTTGAACAAGCCCAAAAGAAGAACAGTATCATGTGGCAGGACGTGATTACGTTTGATAATGATTGGCTTCAAAAACGAGGCGTTTATGACTCCAAAAGCCACACTTTAGATGAAGATGCTTTAAAACAAGTGACACGAAAATCCATGCAGGCGATGATGAAAAAAGAAGGATTACAAGAGAGTGCTGTCTGGTCAGCGGCCATTCACTATAACACCGATAACATTCATATTCATGTGGCCACAGTCGAACCCAATCCGACTCGGGAGCGGGGTAAGCGAAAACCGAAAACGTTAGATACGATGAAAGGTGAAGTCGTAAATGGATTGTTAGATCGAGCGCAGGAACGCAATCACATTAACTCGCTGATCCGGGATCATATGGTAAATACGAAGAAAGAAAATAGCAGCACAAAATGGAGGAATAGAGAAATGAAACCTTTGTTCCTCGACGTGTATAATCATTTGCCTCAAGATAAACGCCAATGGCATTATGGCTATCAAATCCTGAATCCAATTCGATCGAAGATTGATGAACTTACGACAAGGTACTTAAACAAATATCACCCAAAAGATATGAAGCAACTGCATCGAAAACTGGATCTAGAGGTGAATGAATTAAAGCAAGCCTATGGGGATGGACCAAAGGACAAAAAACGATATCAACATTATAAACAAAACAAGATCGATGATCTCTATAAAAGAATGGGAAATGCGTTCTTACAAGAAATGAAAACTTATGATAACCAACGTATTCATGCTCATGAACCACGTCATTTTTCTTCCCATAGACCAGTGCCTCCGGGTGTTCATTTACAACAATCGTTTCGAAGGATTCAACGCTCCATGGGTCAAACCTATGAGCAGTTTATGAACGACTTGGACCATCAGAAATTGGAACGAGACATTGAAAGAGAAAGGTAGGTTGTTGATCATGAGGCAACGTCAAAATGTAACACTCCATGAGGAAACCATTAGATTAATTAAAGAGTACCAGGAACAACATCATATTCGTTATCCAGGGGAAGCTTTGGACCGGATGGTTGCGGAGTGGGAAGAACAACAATTCAAGGATCATTCCCAAGAGTATGTTATGGGGTTGATGGCTCAACGTTTTCAGGAGGTGTTTTCCAATGAGATGAAACGGTTAAAGTTGGCAGCCAATCAAAGTGATAAAAACACGCAAGTTCTGCTTGAATTGATGAATGGATTTGCGATGGATCAAAACCTAGAAAGTTGTGTGACGACTCCAATATTTGAAAGTCAGGCGATGAAAGATGCCAAGGAAGCTGTCGAAGAACGAATCAGCAACCAAAGGCAAAAAAGAATCAGCACCAGGGAGTCACAAGCCCATCACTCTAACCAACCATCGGTGCATTTAGCCGATTAATTAAGATTGTAAAAATGACCAGAGGAGGAGATTTTATGATGTTGTTTAATAGCCGTTATGAAGTAGGCGTGTTTAAAAGTTTAGGGGATAACCAAGAGCTCGTGATCGAAGTTGGCCAAAAGGAATACACCTTAACGTTGAGTGATGATGAAATGGCTGATGTGGAGCAGCATTTGGTTAATCAAGAAAACTTACTCATCCCGTTCGATCAAAAGAGCAAGCAGCTGATGTTAAACACAGATCCAAACTATGAGGAAGAGGATATGGAAGAACTCATGAACATCAGCGAGGGAGGTGATGTTCATGGCCAAAAGTAAACGTACCTATCCCAAAAAGTCACCCGAACAGGTTCAAGAGGAGATCAATAGACTGACAGAAGGAATGGAAGAACGTATCTCGAACCACTTTCATTCGCCCGATCAGCTGAAAGAGTATTTGGATTTTATGGGAAAGTTTTACCGGTATTCCCCCAAGAACACCGCGCTTATTGATTCACAGTTTTCTGGTGCTGAAGCTGTTGGCTCGTTTGCCTTTTGGAAAGAAAAAGGGTTCCCTGTTAACAAAGGTGAACAAGGCATTAAAATTCTCGTACCGAACCGATTGGGCCAGCAATTTAAAAACAATGAAGGGGAATGGAAGTCCTTAAAACACGCCACCAAACAAGAGAAGGAACAGGTTAAAGACGGTCAACTCGACAAACGAGAGGGCCGTCTTGTTTTTTCTATCGGGAGTGTTTTTGATGTGTCCCAAACGAGTGCGTCCCAAAAAGACCTCCCTCACATATTCCCGAACAAATGGATCGATGGGAAGATCGAAAACTATAATGCGTTGCGTCGAGGCATGGAGGCTATTGCGGATAAGAACAACATTCAAATCGTTAAACCTTATGAAGAGCTAGGGGCTGCCAAAGGAGTGAGTTACACCGAGAGAGGCGAAGTCGCCCTCAACCCTCGGAACTCAGAACGTCAGGATACGAAAACCCTGTTGCATGAACTCACGCATGCGAAGCTCCACACGGAAGAAAAACGAGATCATTACACCAAGCCGGAAAAGGAATTTCAGGCAGAAATGACAGCCTATACGGTGTCGTCCTATTTCAATATTGATACCACCGATTATTCCCTAGATTACCTTCATCAGTGGACGAAAGATCATGAGTTTAAGGATTATGAAGGGTTATTGCAGGAAGTTCAAACAACGGCCAAAGAGTTTATTTCAACGATTGAAGATTCATGGGAAAAAGAACAGGAAGGGGATAAAGACATGAAAATGACAACACCGTCCAACGAAAAAAGAGAGCGGAATATGGGCCAACAGATCCAGGTGCAGGAAAACAACCAAGAGAAAGAAAAGGGAGTCTTCGATCCACTGCCAAATCCCAAACCTTATCAAGAAATGATCATCCTGGTAAATAAAGAGAGTCAGAATGTTAAAACCGTATCCATGGAAAGTCTTATAGACGTAGCCACACAACAGGTAGAGCAAAAAGAAATCAAACCGTTAGGGAACATCAGTTATCCGCAAGTTAAGCAAGATGAGCTGGTCAAAAAATTTAATCAAGCTAACGAAAAGGGCAAGGGTGCCTATGTCGCTCTTAGTCCCGAACACCAAAAGAACCCGGAAACATTGCCTTATTCTATGAGGAAGGCGATTGAAGGCATTTCAATCTCTTCTGAAACATTCAAGGAAGCCGATGCAAACAACGTAGCTCCGGAGCACCCTTCTTTACAAAGATCACACCCATCCATCGAAAAAGAACCAAAGCGGGAAGAGAAAAAACTACCGTCGGAGAAGCTACGTGACATGTACCGCCGGCAAGTCAGCACAACTGAACGAAACGAGAGCCCTTTTGAACCCAAAGCTGAAAAGGAAAAAGGGGAGAATGAACTCGATAACCAAGCCTATAAAGATGCCTATAAAAAAGAGTTGATGAACTTTATTGAACCGAAGGTAGGCAAGGGACTGGATCAAGAGGAAAGCAACGATCGACAAGAACGTCTGAACCAAATGCGTGTCTTTGAAATGACACAGAGCATGGAATCCGTTTATAAACTAAAAGAAGAATCACTGCAGGAATTAAAAGAGCTGCCGTTATCCGAACATGGTCAACAACGTTTAGTCCAGGTAGAAAGGACATTAGATCAGGCATTTAGCGATCAGAAGGGGAAAACCGGAGAAAAGAGGAAAGGCAAGTCTGTAGAAGAAAAAGCAGATGAAAGTAAACAGGGACCTTCCCAACCAAAGCATAAAAAGCAACGGCAAAAAGTTGAAATGGAACGCTAGACAGGGAGTTTTATTCCCTGTCTTTTTTAATTTTTTCTATTTGACATTGACATTCAAAAAGGAGGAAGTGCTGCATGGTGAAGCATGTAAGCGCGTCACAAGTGGAAATCGCACGAAATGTAGATTTGATAGACTACTTGCAGCGTAAAGGAGAACCGTTGAAAAGAGAAGGAAGGTATTACCGCCATCAAAAACATGACAGCTTAGTGATTAAAGATCAAATGTATGCCTGGAACTCGCGGGAGGAAAAGGGGGCTGGTGTGATAAACTTTGCCAAAATGTTTTATGGCATGAGTTTTCCAGAAGCTGTGTTAGATTTAAATGCTCAAGGTTATAAAATGAAAACCGATGGACAAGAGAGAAAATCGAAAGAACCCTATTACTATCCCGAGCAGTATGAGGTAGCCGGCAAAGAGAAAGCCAAAGACTATCTCACTAAGGAACGGAAGATCCACCCTAAAATCGTCGAATGGCTTGATCAAAAAGATTTAATTGCAGAAGACAAGCTCGGCAATGTCATATTTAAGTGGAAGCAACGTGGAGAAATCGTTGGTGCTGATCGTCAAGGTACTATCCCGATGAAAGATGGTAATATGTTTAAAGGAATTGATAGAAATAGCCACGGATCAGCTGGCTTTTCAATAGATATTGGAAAGCCGAATTCAATTTACTTATTTGAAAGTCCGATTGATGCTCTATCTTATTGGAGTATTAAGCAAGCAAGGCTTCAAAATACTCGCTTAGTTTCCATGTCCGGCTTAAAACGCCAAACGATGATCGATGAGATCAAACGCTTGGGGAAAGAAGGTCATACGGTTCGTCATGTAACTTTTTGTACTGATAATGATAAAGCTGGTTATAATTTTGCCAAGAAATATCAAAGGGTAATGACGGAAAACTTGTGTAGTACTAGCCTGCCAACATCTAAAGATTGGAATGATGAGCTGAAGAAAAGAGACAAACTAGGAAATGCAGCAAAAGAAAGTCGGAAGGATCAGTTGGGAATAGAACGGGGATAATGTGGTGTTTTAATTTAGTAGTACAGAACGGGCAGCCATATGGTATTCTTTATACATTGAAATGGCAACCGTGGTATATTGTAAATTTGAAATCTTGTTGATCACTGTGAAACAAAATAAATGATCAGGTTAGTTTTATTACTCGCTTGATATTGGGGAGGTACTTGGATGAATAGAACTAGTGAGAGTGACATAGTCTTATCATCAATATCTAATCTTAGAAAGGACTATGATGAAGTATTAGGTTTGCTCCGCGATGAGGACAATAGACAACGTAATAACACACTACTTTGGATTTTCAAGCCTTTCTTGAGGGCTTTATTTAATTACACTCCGTTCATGCCGAAAGATAAAAGTACTGTGACAACAAAAATTACATCCTCATCTCTCCTACAACACTTAGGTATTATAGGGATTATTTTTAATAACAGTAATTTATTAAATAATCTACTATGGATAGCTGCAATAGTATTTTTTATCATATCGGTTGTGATAAATTTTAAGAGAGAAGTAACTATATATGATGAATACTTTGATATCTCTGCTTTCAGAAATTTAGAAAAAGTAATTCATACAAAGTTAGTATCAAAGTATGTTGAATCTGCTCCCTTTACGTTTAATTTACTATACGACTATATTAGGGATTTAATTCAAAATTCAAGTGATCACTTGGCTCAAATGATTAAAGACAACAAAGAAAAAGAGGAAGAGAACAGTAACCTACGCCAGGAGTTAGAGAAGGCAAAAGTGACAGTAAGTTCTATGAGGAAATCTCTAAACCATCAAATCAACCTTCAAAGCCACTTAAACCGTACGATTTTAAGGATAACTGAGGGAACATTTGATAAAGATGATTTGATGATAGTATGTGAATTTTCTTTATTTAAGGAAGAAGGGACAAGCTTACTCTTGATTCATCCCATGGTCTGACAAGGACACCTACTGAACTAAAGATTGACGAATTATCTGATGGGCAAGAGGATTGGGCTGTTATTCGTGCATATTTAGACGAAAAAGAGGGAATATATGATGATGAATCTCATAACAGAAAAGTTGTTTCAAAACGTTTTCGAATGACGGACAATACAATATATGTATATAGCTTCCATTACGATAGCAACCGCGAGAACGATTATGGTATAATAAAGACACAAGAATCCATTAAGACATTATACACTCTCATCTCTTTCTGGCATTCTCAATACACCATATCAGAGGAGGGCAAACATGATGAAAACCGAAGTATTAAGAAAAGAAACTAAAAAAGTCGATGCCGTAACCTCATCCTGGGATATATTAAAGTCTGCCAAAGAATTGGAAAAGAGAATTGATATTACTTTAGGTTCTAAATCAAGAAAAAAAGATCCTCAATCTTCTCAAAAACATGAACAATTTTTAAGTGAACTACAGGAAATGGAAAAATTCCTTGCTCACAGTAATTAACCAAAAAGAACTATCCTTTTATTTGGATAGTTCTTTTTTTTATGCGGGATAATACCATAATAAGGAATAGACAATTAGGAGTGTCCCCATGATGAGCAAACAGAAGTCTTCAAATGTTATTCAATTGTTCCCAAAAGCAAAACAGGTGGAAGTAACATCTGCTAAAGACTTATTGAAGGAAGCTGATCTTTTAATTAAAGACATCGATGAGTTATTAAATGATGACAAAAATAAGAATAATAGGTAATAAATGGGCTTATTCTACCTAATTTTATCCCTAAACAAAAATGTCTCTTACACAATCTAAAAGGAAGGGTAGTTGGAGGAAAGCATTCATTTGATGTGTTTTTATTACTGAAATATGACAGAAATTATGAAGAGCTAGTGTTAAGATGGTCTACATTGATTTTGCCTCTCATATGTTCTCAATAACTGTTAAGTTATGGGGGTATTAAAATTGACTAGGAAATTTTCAATTATGCTAAGCAAAAGTAAATATAGCTGGTCCTATCTTGCAAGTTATATTGAAAATGAAGAAGTGCAACCATCTTTGACAATCTATAGTAAATCTTCCGAGGGAGATCACTATATAAAACCAACTACAGCTTTGACTTTACGTGGGGAGGAATCAATTAGAAGTTTGTATGATTATTTAATTTTGTTAGATGAGAAACACGATTTCTTTAATAAAAGCAAGTTCAGTAATTTAACAGAAACCTTTCGTCCATGTACTTTAGCTGTTAAAGACCCTTTTACTATTATAGCTCTCAACAGAGGGGATTTAGTATTTATTGAATCAGACTATTGCACAGAGAGTTATTACAAGCCGCCCAAAGAAATAAGCCTTAATTTTAATGCTATTGATCAACTATATTTCTTACTACAGCATATTTATGGGGTTCCTATTTACACGAATCCTGGTACTAAAGAAAATAAAAGTGATAAGGAAACAACTTCTTCTAATAGTGAAAATAAACAGATGTCTAAAGTTCAATCTGGATGGGGACTCCTAAAGTAAAAGGGGTTCTTTTTAGTTTCTGCTAAACATTTTGAAAAATTGCATACAGGATTGAATTCGTTTTTTACATAAAACCCCAAAGGAGTACCTGATAGACTCTTCACAAAATCTCCACAAAGTCAGTTTATACTCTTTATAGAAAGTAACTCTTATTAAGGAGAATGTTTATGAAGAAGAAATTTTTGTTTTTTGCGCTCATTTTAATTACTGTTATAACAGGCTGTAGCCAGGCTGACTCTAGCGATCAAGGGGCCTCTAAGGAGATAATGTCTCCTTTCCAAGGAAAAGTGGAACATGTTCATGGGATGGGATATTTAGATGAGGATACACTTGCCTTTGCTTCTCATACCGGATTAAAACTCTATCAGGATGAGAAGTGGGCCCAAACAACCTCACATAAAAACGATTATATGGGCTTTAATGTGGTTGACGAGGGTTTTTATACTTCTGGTCATCCAGGGCAGGAAAGTAATTTACCCAACCCTATTGGTATCCAAAAGGCAGCAGGTATTGATAAGGGGCTAAAAAGCCTGGCATTAGAAGGTGAAAGTGATTTCCATGCCATGGGTGTAGGTTATAGAAATCATTCGATTTATGTACTAAATCAACGCGCGAACTCACTAATGGATCTAGGACTTTATAGAAGCTTCGATGATGGAGAGACATGGGAGAAATTAAGGGCTGAAAACTTGCCAGAAAACATCTTTCAAATTGCTGTTCATCCGGACAATGAACAGATGGTTTCTGTCGCCACAAAGACTGGAATTTATCTTAGTAGAGACGCGGGAGATACATTTAAGTTGATCTCAGAAGAAGGGCAAGGAAGTGGCTTGTTTTTTACAAAAGAGAAGTTATATTATGGTATCTATAATAATGAGGGACAATCCTTTAAGGCTTATGGCTTGTCCGACGGATCGAAACAGGAGTTGCCACTGCCCGAGCTCGAAGAAGATGCTCTGATGTATGTAGCTAAACCCCCCAAACAAAATGAAAAGATAGCGATTTTCACCGTTAATGGGAGTAGTTTTGTGTCAAAAGATAGTGGCCAAACGTGGACCCAAATTTTGGAGGAAGGGGAAACAATTATAAACTAAAAAGTCACTAGTCTTTAGACCGTGATTTTTTAGTCCGTAATAGGTTTGGATAGGTACGCAATAAAAAATAATTCTAAATGATGAATAAAGAAAGGTGTGTCTAGTGTGAAGAATCGCAAGAAACGATTCATCATGCGTGTTTCGATTTTAAGCGTATTTGCTCTTATAATTGGATTTGTTCTATACCAAAATTTTACAAAGGGTTCAGGTGTTGTTAATGCGGGGGACATGGCACCTGACTTTAATTTGGAGACACTCTCTGGTGAAACCATACAATTAAGTGATTATAGAGGACAAGGGGTTTTCTTAAATGTATGGGCTACATACTGTAAACCCTGTGAGAAAGAGATGCCTTATATTGAAAGTCAATATCAGTATTTTAAAGATAAAGGTGTAAAAGTGTTGGCCGTGGATGTGGGAGAAAGTGAGGTAACGGTAAGATCATTTGTAGAGCGTAAAGGAATGACATTTCCTGTTCTAATGGACCACGGGGAGCAATTGCTAGATATTTATGGTATTGGCCCCATTCCAGTAACATTTTTGATTGATGAGAATGGGAAAGTCGTTGATCGTATCACTGCTGGGATGACGGAGAAAGAAATCCATGATTATATGAAGAGAATACAGCCAAACGATTGGAGAAGTTCGAATGGCTGATGTCAATATATTGTTGGCGTTCGGTGCGGGGTTTTTATCCTTTATCTCCCCCTGTTGCTTACCTCTGTACCCAGCGTTTTTATCGTACATAACAGGAATGTCGGTTGATGAATTGAAAACTAAAAACCTGTTGACTCAAAAACAGCCCCTCCTACACACATTATTTTTCCTTGGTGGATTCTCGGTTATCTTTGTTGCCATAGGATTTTCTACTTCATGGATTGGAGGATGGTTTATTCGCTACGATGATCTGATCCGGCAATTAGGGGCTATTCTAATTATCTTTTTGGGTCTAGTTACGGTTGGAATCTTTAAGCCAGGACTCTTCATGAGAGATTATAAAGTCTCCTTTAAAAATCGTCCTCAAGGGTATGTTGGATCAAGTGCTGTAGGAATGGCTTTTGCGGCGGGGTGGACACCATGCACGGGACCTATCCTTGCTGCAGTTATCGCACTTGGTGTGTCATCTCCGAACCAGGCAGTCATCTATATGATTAGCTATGTACTAGGATTTTCTATTCCGTTTCTTATCATGGCACTGTTTATTGGACGTTTAAAGTGGATCAAGAGGCATAATAGAAAAGTTGTGAAATTTGGAGGATATGCCATGATTTTTATGGGGGTCTTTTTATTTTTTGGATGGATGACCCAACTGACTTCATTTATAACTAACGAATTTTTCGGGGGATGGACGGGATTCTGAGTGCTAATAAAAGAGTTATTCTGACTTGTAGTTCCAACTTTTAATACCAAATGGTAAAAACTAAGGAGTGATGATATGGAATCATCCATTGAACCGTTAGGTCGGGTAGCTATCGAGTTCGGTCCCCTCACTATTTATTGGTACGGGATCATTATCGCACTAGGGGCATCTTTAGGTTTATATATCACCTTAAAGGAAAGTGAACGTGTAGGTATCGATAAGAATCACTTTATGGATTTAGTTCTTTATGCTATTCCGATTTCAATTGTATCTGCAAGAATCTATTATGTTGTGTTTGAATGGGATCGTTATGTTGGAGGGTCTTGGTGGGATATTTTTGCCATTTGGGAAGGCGGTATTGCTATACATGGAGCGTTGATTGGAGCCGTCCTAACAACAGTAGTTTACGCAAGGAAGAAAAGAGTTCCTTTTTGGAAAATGGTAGATGTAGCTGCACTCGGATTATTAGTGGGACAGGCGATCGGTCGTTGGGGTAATTTTATGAATCAAGAAGCACATGGAGGACCTGTTACAAGGGGTTTTCTTGAAAGTCTCTCCCTTCCAGATTGGATTATTAACCAAATGTACATCGAAGGAACCTACTATCACCCAACTTTCTTATATGAATCGATATGGAATGTTGCGGGTCTCGTCCTCTTGCTTTTTCTGAGACGAAAGGTGAGTTTGAGGCAAGGAGAACTTTTTCTTAGTTACGTAATCTGGTATTCAATCGGAAGATTCTTCATAGAAGGGATGCGTACAGACAGTTTAATGTTAACTTCCTCTCTACGGATGGCCCAGGTAATATCAATCTTGCTTATAATAGGTAGTCTTCTTTTTTGGTGGTATCGAAGAAAATTCAAAGAGCCTTTGCCTGAATATGAAGAGTAATACTAACTATGTTACGCCCAGTAATCCAATAATTAGTGTAGCAATGCATATCCAACTAAAAACATATTGTTACTAATGCAGGGTTTGAATAGCTATAGTTCGGAGTTTCATAACTCCATTGCGTTTTCGATTGGAATGAAAACCAAGGAAGTTAAAGAACCTTTGATTCGTAATTAGGAACAAGTTTTTAAAAGGAGTACATATGAAAAATAAAATTTCACTGAAACTAGGGTTTCTATTTTTAATTTTAATGGTGCTTATTGAATTGATTTTATTTTTTGTTCTGTACACAAATTTGTCAAACCAGAGAATTGATGAAGTGTTGAATGGTTTGTTAGCTAGGGGCGGAGGGCATCGGGATGTACTTGAAAATAACTTTGACCCTTCTACCCTTGCTCATGTAGCTCTGATGGAATCAGAGGCTATGACAGATGTAGTTATAACTGATACGAGAGGGGAAATAATTGCTGCTTCTACTGAATTAGAACCTGGTATGAGAGAACTGATTAACCTTCCATTAGGTAACCTGACTCACCATGGAAGAGTAATTGAAAAAAGGTGGAAAACAGAGCCTTATGTTGCCACACTATCTCCTATAAAGGTAGGAGGAGAATTAGAAGGCTACGTGTACATGTTCTCACCTTCTTTCATTATTTCTGAAATTATTTCACAATTATCAAATCAATTCATCTTAGTTATGGGTATTACCTTAGTGATCACCATCGTTACCGTCTATATTCTGACAAAGCTCATTACAAAACCCCTGATTCACATGAAAGAAGAGACGGAGAAACTTAGTAAGGGAGAAACGAGGATAGACTTAAAATATAGTCACAATGATGAGCTTGGAGTACTCGCTCAGTCCATCACACGATTGGGTAAGGACTTAGACCGATTAAAACACGAACGACATGAATTTTTATCATCCATCGCGCATGAATTGAGAACACCTCTGACCTATTTGAAAGGGTATGCTGATATTGTTTCCAAACCTGAAATGGATTCAGGAAACAGACAGAAATACTTAACTATTATTAAAGAAGAGGCCAAACATCTTACAAATATGGTAGAACAACTGTTCCAACTAGCAAGAATCGACGAGAATTCTTTTTCTATCCAGCGAAAAAAACAAGTTATTTTCCCATTACTTAGACAAGTTAGAAATCGTATGTATCCTTTGTTAGAAGAGAAAGAGATAGAGTTGTATATCAGCTGTCCTGACGGTGTATCTATATATATTGATGAAACACGTTTTCAACAGGTGATGAACAACATCATAGACAATGCCATTACATATAGTCCTCAGAAATCTACTATTTCTATTCGTGTCTTAGCAGAAGATAGTTATGTAGTGATAACTGTAACGGATGAAGGGCCTGGTGTCCCAGAAGAATCCTTGCCTTACCTTTTTGACAGGCTTTATCGTCTAGAAAAATCAAGGTCAAGAGCCTATGGTGGTTCAGGAATAGGTTTAGCCATTGTTAAAGAAATTGTGGAGGTCCACGAGGGGAGGGTATTTGCACGAAATCTAAAACATGGAGGGCTATCGATCATCATGCATTGGCCAAAGGAGGAAGAAGAGTGAAGAGGTTACTTCTAGTAGACGATGAACGAAGAATGCTGGACTTACTGGGGCTGTATTTGGAGCCCTATGGGTTTCAATGCGACAAAGTATTAAGTGGTCACAAAGCGTTGTCATTATTTAAAACTTATCACTATGACTTAATTTTACTTGATATTATGATGAAAGATATGGATGGTTTTGAAACATGTCGACGTATTAGGGAAATCACGGATATTCCTATCATCATGATTACGGCCAAGGACCAAAAACAAGATATCCTCCGTGGTTTAAAAGCGGGGGCAGATGACTATATTACGAAACCCTTCGATGAGGATATTATGTTGGCACGTATCCAGACACAATTGCGTCGGGGTGGGAAGGAACAGAATGTGTTGGTCTATGATCGCTTAATTTGGAAGCAAGATACCTACCAGCTTCTATACCTCGATAAAGAAATTAATGTTACTCCTAAGGAATTTCAATTGATAGGGCTCTTAATGAAACGACCTAATCATGTATACGACAGAGAGCACCTCTTGGAGTTGATTTGGGGCAGTGATTCAGAAACAGAAAGCAGGACTATTGATTCGCATGTCCGCAATATAAGGGAAAAGATTAGACAAAAAGGGTTTCCGATAGATAAGCATCTAAAAACTGTCTGGGGAATTGGATACAAATGGGTAAGCTAAGATAAATTCTTTTCTAAATGCATAGCTTATTTATGTTTCTTTTATACCCGTGTAGGGTATGAGTATAAAAGCAGGCGGCATAGGTGAACATAAATAATGCATATAGGAGGTTTTTAGAGTGCCAAAAGAACACGAACATCACCATAAGGAACAAGAAGGTAATGGAGACGAACTTTCTCATGAAGCACATGAGCACCATGAGGGCCACGAAAATCATAACCATAACGAAGAGGATGGACACGAAGGCCACGACCACCACGATCATCACGCACACATGGTGGAAGATTTTAAAAAACGATTTTATATATCCTTGATTTTCACGATCCCCATTCTCTTTCTATCCCCGATGATACAGGATTTCATCGGTTTGGAATTTTCCTTTTCATATGATCAGTATGTGTTATTCGGTTTAGCTACCTTTGTATTTTTTTATGGCGGCTGGCCATTTCTGACAGGGGCTATTGACGAGTTGAAAAATAAGAATCCAGGGATGATGACCTTGATTGGTCTCGCCATTTTCGTCGCTTATGGCTACAGTTCTATGGTCGTTTTTGGCTGGGAAGGCCGTAACTTTTTCTGGGAACTTGCAACCTTGGTGGATATCATGCTGCTTGGTCACTGGATTGAAATGAAGTCGGTTATGGGGGCTTCCAATGCGTTACAAGAACTTGTCAAGTTAATGCCTAGTGAGGCTCACCGAGTAAACGAAAATGGGGAGACAGAGGATGTACCGATTCATGAACTGAGTAATGAAGATCATGTGTTAGTGAAGCCCGGTGAAAAAATCCCGGTTGACGGTATCATTCTGGAAGGTAAATCTGCTATAGATGAATCGATGCTAACAGGGGAGTCTGTGCCGGTAGAAAAGAATCAGGAAGATGAAGTCATCGGTGGTTCGATCAACAAAGAAGGAAGTCTCACGATTCAAGTGAAAAATACGGGAGATGACACGTACCTTTCTCAAGTCATTAACTTAGTAAAGGAAGCACAGAGTTCGAAATCTCGTGCTCAGGACCTAGCCAACCGGGCTGCAAAATGGCTGTTCTATTTAGCATTAGCGGCAGGGATTACTACTTTTATTATTTGGATCGCTATCGGATCAACTATTGATGTAGCTGTCGAAAGAATGGTGACGGTCATGGTCATTACATGTCCGCATGCTTTAGGTCTGGCAGCACCATTAGTTGTTGCTGTTTCAACGGCCATTTCAGCAAAAAAAGGTCTTTTAATCCGGAATCGCACCCAATTTGAGAATGCACGTAATTTAGATGCTGTCATTTTTGATAAAACAGGAACACTCACCAAAGGCGAGTTTGGCGTTACAGATGTGATCCCTGCACAAGGGTATGAGGCCAATGACGTGATTTATTGGGCGGCAAGTGCTGAACAGAATTCTGAGCATCCCTTAGCAAGAGGTATTATCCAAAAAGCTGAGAATGAAGATGTTTCCCTAGATGCTGTAGAAAATTTTGAATCGATGACAGGAAAAGGTTTGCAAGGTGATGTCGCTGGAAAAAATGTAAAAGTAGTCAGCCCAGGATATATGAAAGATGAAAATATTTCCTATGATACATCACCTTTTGAAAATCTTTCTGAAGAAGGGAAAACCGTTGTATTTGTTGTCCTCGATGGTCAATTAGCCGGCATGGTTGCTTTAGCTGACATGGTTCGGGATTCAGCGAAAGAAGCCATATCTGCACTTAAGGAAAAAGGCATCCATTCCATTATGCTGACAGGAGACAACCAGAAAGTGGCCGATTGGGTCGCTGAACAGTTGGATATGGATGAGGTGTATGCTGAGGTGTTGCCAGATCATAAAGCAGACCAAGTGAAGAAAGTGCAGTCAGATGGAAGAAAGGTTGCGATGACAGGGGATGGAGTCAATGATGCACCTGCCTTAGCAACAGCTGATGTAGGAATAGCTATTGGAAGTGGTACGGATGTGGCTGTGGAGACTGCAGACATCGTACTCGTTAAGAGTAACCCAAAAGATATTGTATCGATTGTAGAATTATCTAAGAACACGTATAAGAAGATGGTTCAAAATTTATGGTGGGCAGCAGGATATAATATCGTAGCCATTCCATTAGCAGCAGGCATCCTTGCACCTATTGGAATTATTTTAAGTCCAGCAGTTGGAGCCATTCTCATGAGCTTGAGTACCATTGTTGTGGCCATCAATGCCAAGTTACTTAAAGCGTAGGTGACTAACCAAGTAAATAGCTGCTAATTATTAAAAAACAGGTCGGAGGATAGACACTCCAACCTGTTTTTTATGATGGTGTTAGATATGCTCCCGTCAATAAGAGGACTGCTATCACTATAGAATGAAAGAAACAAATATGTTTGATAAAGATAATATATGTCTGATAAATCTGAATTGAATAGATTCCAACAGTTAAAAGAATGTAGTTACAAGGATAATTTGATTAATATATGTTAGTAGAATCGCATAGACTAAACTATTAAATTGTTAGTTTAGGAGAGATATAAATGCATAAACAACGCCCTACTTATTTCATTTCAAAATCTATGCGACTAATTATCAAATATACTCTGCCTATGATTGTTATTCTCTACCTAATCGTTACGCTAATCACAAGTACTGGATTAAAGGAATATTTTGTTTCTCCTTTTATTTATTCCATTTCAAAGGTAGCGCCTGAGGAGGCGGCACTTTTTATCATGGCCCAGGAGATGACACCTTTAAGGGTGCATTATTCTGACAAGGTAACGAAACAGTTTGACTGGATGGAAATGGCTATAAACGTAGATGTTGGAGATATCCGTAGTTTGTTAGGAAGAGAGATCCCAGGACTTGAACGTTATCACACTGAAATTGCCATAGCCGGTAAAGGAACTGATTTAAGTACTCTTCCGGTGGAATCCCTTCCACCAACTGAAGAACAATTACAGAACCAAGAGGTCAACAAAAGCCAGCTAGATTTAGCTGAAGAGGAGGGTCCTCCGCAAAAAATCGAGGAAATCTCCGAAAAGTCTGTTTTTATCTATCATTCACACAGCTGGGAAGCTTTTAAACCTTTAATCAAAAGTGAGCACCCTCAAAATGCATCTAGCACTAATGAAAAAGTCAATGTCATAGCAGTGGGCACCAAATTGAAAGAAGAATTAGAAAGCCGAGGAATAGGCGTCAAACATGATAAAACAAACGTAACGAGGGGTTTAAAAGAGAACAATTTGGATTATACTCATTCATACGATTTTTCAAGAGAGCTTGTTCAAGAAGCTCTTGCACAAAACGATAACTTATCATATTTAATTGATATCCATCGAGATTCTCAGCCTAGAAGTATTACCACGACGACGATAAATGGAAAAGACTATGCACGACTCTTTTTCATAGTCGGTAAAGAAAATAAAAAGTTCGGGCAAAATTTAGAAGTTGCTAAGGAGATTAATGCGGCACTTGAACAAAAATATCCTGGAATTAGCCGAGGAGTTTTTGTTAAAACGAAATCAGAAGGGAACGGGGTCTACAACCAAGATCTAACGAACCGTGCCATGCTGCTAGAGTTTGGTGGGGTTGAGAATAACTTAAACGAACTGTATAACTCGATTGAGGCTTTTGCAGAGGTTTTTTCCACCTATTATCGAGGTGATGCAGAGAAGGTAAATGCGAATTAATGTTACCAGTAAAATGAACAATACCCCGGCCCGGATTCTGAATAAAAGCATTTGCTCTAATTCTGCAATCATGTAAAATCCACCTCAGAACATCTATAATCTGGATGTCGCGAGGTGGAGGTTAATGTTAAATAGTGATATTCATGGTTTTAGGTGTAGATTGCATGTTATTCGGATTTGCCGGCGTTGGATGGGTCGGATTCGGTTCCATCCAAGTATTCCGTTGTTACATAGTAAGTGTATTTCGATGCTTTAGGATCGGTATATGTTTTGCGTTCGTGTTCGAAGATACTTGCGACTTTTTCGAAGTCTCCTCCATTTTCACTGTGTATACGAGGTAACCTGCGACACCGTCTACACGTACAGCGTGCCGTATAACGAAGGTTCCGTTTACTTTGACACTGGTCGATGCTTCAATATTATAATTTGTATTTTGTGGTTATTCTCCAACTTTCTCTGATGATTTCAGCTCAGAATAAACGACGAGTCGGTCCAGATAGGTTCTCTTTTCATCGTCAAAGACTCCGGTGCAGGTGATTAAGTTAAGCCTTTTCTTGTCTGTTTTTCCGAAGATCTCTTTAATAGGCGCTTCGTCGGTGGATAGCTTTCCGACTTCTGGACAACGTAGGTCAGCTCTTTGCCTTCTTCGTTTGTGACGATGATTTCGTCGCCTTTTTGCAGATCTTTCAAGTAGTAGAATACGGCTGGGCCTGATTGGTTATCAACATGTCCGGCGAGGACGGCGTTTCCTGTGTTTCCTGGTTTCGTTCCTGGCTTGAACCAGCCTGCAACTGCATCATTTTTCGGTACACCCATTTGTCCGTTTTCAAGTACCCCTACTTCATTCACAGGTGCGTCGATACCGATACTTGGAACCTTCACATTGGTAGGGACGATTCCGTTGCTCGTATCTGGTCTTTCGGTTTCGAAGTCCATCTCTTTGATGTCCCCCGATTTATCAACGACGGTAAATTCTTCTGATCTTAGTGAGAGATCAGAAGCCTCACTTCCTGAGTCCTCTTCTTTGGTTGCATCATAGGAAGAGCTGAAATTCGCCCACACATTTGAGTTGTACCCTGCAAGCAGGAGGGCCGCTAAGCCTATAATGGTAAAATACGTTCTCCACTTCATACCCATCACCTTTTCTTATTTATAAAAAGAAGAGAGGTTTTTTCCCCTCCGTTCTGGAAAGTTTGGTATGCTTTTTTTTCTTTAGCTTCAGGTTTTGTTCTACTTGTTTTCTTACTTTGCTATCGTGAGTGGATGGAAATCGGATCACTTTTTTTCGAACTTTTTTGATTTTTTGGGATGGTTGTCTTGGCGATAGTTAAGGGTTTATTCCCTTTCTAATCTAAAGCCTCAAACTTCCCTAGAAACTTGATTTTTAGCCAGGGGTTTCATAATAGCTCCTCTTGCCATCACTTAGGCGTCATGAAGAACAGGAATCAGGCCTGCACTTCAATTACATTTTATTATTAATAGGCCCCCTGTAGTTTGTTTATCCTCTTACTTCATAAATAATATACAACAATACTTTTTCTTCTAGTGAATCGCTACATTTCCTCTTTAATACCTCTCCTGACCAGCCACCAATTGGCAGGATAGCTGGTCAGGAAGCCTAAAACTAAAGCAATCTGCATCATAAACCAATACGTTGGTTCAATTGGTTTTGGGGGAGTGATAAACAATACATAATGCACAATCGCCATCCACCCAAACATACCCACCTCAAATGCGATCAAGGCTAAAGAATCAGCCTTAATGGCAGCTTTAATAGATTCCATAGCGCCTTGATCTTTATTCATTGGATAAATGGCATAAAATTGAAAAATAATACCAAATACATAGGCTAAAATAAATTCAATGGCATAGTGGGCAAACAATGTGGATCCCGCTATCGTCATCGCTGTTAAAGACACAATCGGAACGCCTACCACATCACCTAATGTACAACCAGAAGAACAGTGACTGGTAGATGTAAAAACTTTTGCTGGTCTTCCTCTGTTATCTTCTATATCTAAATTTTTGGCTTTTAACCGGCCCCATTTAAAATAAGTCCATACGGCAAACGGTCCAAAGAATAACCCATTGATTGGCCAAACAAAATTCATAATTTTCATCATCTGAGGATGTTTTAAAACATCGACTATGATGATTATGGAACATAAAAAACCTATTCCTAGCGCAACCCACGAAATAAGGGTTAACATTAGATCACCTCTTATTAATTATTTGTATAATATATACCCAGTATCAGTATTTATATAAACATATAGTGCCTTTAATTATTAAGGTAAATATCTATTGACTTATAATACCTGTATAGGGTATATTGTAAAAAAAGGAGGCGTCATAAATAATGGAAGAGAATGTTTTGCCTGAAAATAGTGGAAAACAGCCAGTAACTCCTAGAACAGATGATGAGAAGCAGGCCGTGTTAAATCGATTGAAGCGAATTGAAGGCCAAGTAAGAGGGATTCAAAAGATGGTGGAAAATGACCGTTATTGCGTGGATATCCTTGTGCAAATTTCGGCGATAAATAAAGCAATAAATAAAGTAGGATACACATTATTGGAGCGGCATACACATCACTGTGTTGCAGATGCGATAGAAAAAGGAGAAGGCGAAGAGGCTATTGATGAACTCATGAAAGTTGTTCAGCAGTTCTCCAAATAAGGGGGCATGAAATCGATGAGTGAACAAAAGAATGTCAATGTTGGAATTACAGGCATGACGTGCTCTGCCTGTGCCACGCGTATTGAAAAAGTATTGAATAAAATGGATGGCGTTGAGGCCAATGTGAACCTTGCCATGGAAAACGCCCAAATAAAATATAACGAGGATCACGTTCAACCCAATGATCTTACCGAAAAAATTGAAAAGCTTGGATACGGTGTCCAAAAAGAAAAAGTTGAACTCGATATCCATGGGATGACGTGTGCAGCATGTTCCACACGCATTCAAAAAGGCTTAAGTAGAATGACAGGCATTGAAACGGCCAACGTGAACCTGGCCACGGAAGCCGGCGTTGTTGAATATGATCCAGGCTTCGTTTCTCTTGATGATATTACTGAAAAAGTGAAGAAGCTCGGTTATGAAGCTGTCGTTAAAAAAGATCGAGAGGAACAAAAGGATCATAAAGAAGAGGAAATCAAAAAGAAGAAAAGGCATCTATGGATTTCGGTCATCCTTTCCCTGCCATTATTGTACACAATGGTAGCCCACTTGCCGTGGGATCTTGGCATACCGGTTCCTGAACTACTGATGAACCCATGGTTTCAATTTTTACTCGCAACACCGGTTCAGTTCTATATTGGTGCACCTTTTTACCTCGGAGCTTACCGAGCTTTGAGTAACAAGAGTGCGAACATGGATGTACTCGTTGCACTCGGAACGTCCGCAGCTTATTTTTACAGTGTGGTCGAAGCCATTCGTTGGCAACTGAATCCTGACGTTATGCCGGAGTTATACTTTGAAACAAGCGCAGTACTGATCACCCTGATTTTAGTAGGAAAATTGTTTGAGGCCCTTGCCAAAGGCCGAACCACGGCCGCACTCACGAAACTTCTTAATTTGCAGGCGAAAGAAGCGACGGTCCTGCGTGATGGGAAAGAGGAAAAGGTACCTGTTGAACAAGTACAGGTGGGTGACGTGTTACTTGTTAAACCGGGAGAGAAGATTCCTGTTGATGGAAGCGTAACGAAAGGCCAATCCTCGATTGATGAATCCATGATCACCGGTGAATCTTTACCGATAGAGAAATATGAAGGAGATACCGTTATTGGTTCAACGATTAATAAAAACGGTACGTTACAAATGAAAGCGGAGAAAGTCGGGAAAGACACGGCCCTTTCAGGGATTGTAAAAATTGTAGAAGAAGCTCAAGGTTCGAAAGCGCCCATCCAACGGACGGCTGATGTGATTTCCGGTATATTTGTACCGATTGTTGTTGGTATTGCAGTGATTACATTTCTAGCTTGGTACTTGTTGGTTTCTCCTGGTGAGCTACCGTTAGCACTTGAAGCTGCGATTGCAGTACTAGTGATTGCATGCCCTTGTGCACTAGGTCTTGCCACACCAACATCCATTATGGTTGGTACCGGTAAAGGAGCCGAGCAGGGAATCCTCTTCAAAGGAGGTGAATATCTAGAAGGGACACAACAATTAGACGCCGTTCTACTTGATAAAACGGGTACGGTTACAAAAGGAAAACCTGAAGTTACAGATTTTGTTGCGTTTGGAAATGATGAAAATGAGTTATTAGCTGACCTGGTTACAGCAGAAAAAGCATCGGAGCACCCATTGGCGGAAGCGATCGTGGAATATGGGGAAGAAAACGATGTAGAGATAAAAGAAGCTGACCAGTTTGAAGCTATACCTGGATACGGGATTCAAGCCCAAATAGACGAAAAGCAAGTATTCGTTGGAACTAGAAAGCTGATGAATCGTGAAAAGATTAGCTTTGAGGAGCATGAAGTGACGTTATCTCAACTTGAGGAAGAGGGCAAAACGGCCATGCTCATTGCCATAGACGGTACGATTAAAGGTTATGTTGCCGTCGCTGATACGGTAAAGGAAACGTCTAAGCAAGGAATCCGTGATTTGAGATCACTTGGAATCGATGTATTTATGATTACCGGCGATAATGAGCGAACAGCACGGGCCATTGCCGAACAGGTGGGCATTGATGGCGTATTTGCTGAAGTACTACCCGAAGAAAAAGCCGAGAAGGTTAAAGAACTTCAGCAACAGGGACAAAAAGTAGCCATGGTCGGAGATGGAATTAATGATGCTCCTGCCTTAGCAACGGCTGATATCGGCATCGCCATCGGAACCGGTACAGATGTAGCCATTGAAACGGCAGATATTACACTGATCGGCGGTGACCTTGAACATCTCAGTAAGGCGATCATCCTCAGTCGGAAAACGATGAAAAATATTCGCCAGAACTTGTTTTGGGCGCTTGCTTACAATTCTGCTGGTATTCCAATTGCCGCAATAGGGTTGTTGGCTCCTTGGGTCGCTGGTGCAGCGATGGCGTTTAGTTCCGTCAGTGTCGTTAGTAATTCGCTGCGTTTGAAACGAGCGAAAATATAAATTATATGAAGGGAAGATGTACGATGCAAACAACATTAAACGTAAAAGGAATGACTTGTGGTCATTGTGAGTCCTCAGTAAAAGGAGCACTTAAGGAATTAAACGGTGTCCAAGATGTAAATGTTGATCTTTCTACAGGTAAAGTGGATGTCTCTCATGAGGACGATGTAAGTAATGTCCAAATGAAAGAGGCCATCGAAGAACAAGGGTATGATGTTGTTTCCTAACAGGGGCAATGATTGATACCGCATGAAAAAGCCCTTAGATAGAAGTGATCTATCTAAGGGCTTTTTTCTACAATTAAAATTGGGTCTTAACATACATATGATTTAGCTTGCAGTCCTTGGACCATCTCCCCATACAGATTTTGTATAATATTGATGAATAAGAAGTAACACCGGGAACTCCTTCCCTGGTAATTTAAGAAAAGGTAAGTAGTAATAGGAAGGGGGCACTAGTAAGTTGGAAATAGTACCTGTGTAAGAATATCGGTTATTACCACGATCAAAAAACCTTTCGTATAGATTAGTCACAATAGGAAAAAGATAAAAAAACTTCTTAGGAGTGGTATTCTGTGCTAAACACTGTTGATGTAGGTCTTATGGCTAATCACCTTGATGCTCATAAAGGCATTATTAAAAGATTGGAACTTTATTTGAATCATGCAAAGAACCAACAATTTATTCATACGTTAGAACAACAAATTGGCATTTTGAAAAACCATGTGAAAGTTATGAACCAGCTTCTGGATCCAAATAATACAAGCCCAGTCACTCTTCCATCAATCCCTCAAAGTACTTTAAATGGCGGAAAACAAACTTCCTCTGTTGATATTGGTTTGGTGGATCGTGATATGGCTTTTGATGCTCACTTTACTGCAAATGCAATGGCTAAAGACAATTTTGTTTCTTCTAATGATATGAAAAATCAACAGGTGAAACAACTTCATAGTGGAATGGCTATGCAGCAGTCACATATTGGTAACCAATATGAAATGCTTGCACAACAGTTGGGCTGGTTAAATCCTCCACAAGCAACAAACCTAGAGCAAACCAATTCGATAAGTCCCTTGAACAATACCCCGCCCATTGGTGCAATGAAGAATCACAAGTATGGGGAGCAACAATACCCTCAACAATAGAGCTGTAAGAATGTAGCTTGCTATACCTTATGAAAAGGGAAGCAAGCTGTTTGGTATTTTCTTGAGATTTGATTACTGAGGTAGTTATCTAGCCAGCGTTATATTATGCCGTCTTTTGCAATGAATCTGGTATTTGATTCCTTTCTCAGGAAACCTTAATCGTTCCAAACATCCCTGATTCTTTATGTCCTGGCAGCGTACAAACAAAACGATATGTGCCACTTTCAACAGGAATAAAGGAGACACTTTTCTCTTCTCCGGGTGCAGCATGGACATGTATTTCATCACTCCCCTGACCATGATCATGGGTGTTATTTTCCTCAGATCCCTCTATCGCAAGGTCTTTAATTTCCAAATCGTGTTCTATTTCACAGTTGTTATCCAATAATAACGTTACTTTCTCCCCCACTTTTATGTTCGTCTTATTAGGTGAAAAGGTGAATTCATCAGCTTTAATTAATAAATTCTTATTCCTAGCGTTATGTTCTAAATGCTCTTGTTGGCCCGATATGGTTTGAGGGAAAATAGGACCTAATTGATTAAATACAACAAAGATTAACCCGAAAAGCGCCACCGTTATAAATGGATTCCTAAACAAGGGTGTGTCACTTTTCTTTACTTCTTTTTGTATCATATAGAGAAGGAGTAGCATAGTAGCAAGGAATACTATAAACATTATTTTTACAATGGCGTCACGATACTCTGGCGTTATCATTTCACCAAGCATAGCCCCCATCATCCCACCCATGAGACCGGATAGCAGACCATCAAGCACTGCCATAATACTAATGGGTAAACCAGCCAAAAAACCTACTATCATGCCAGCAAGCATTCCCAATACCGTTGATAGGAATAAGTTACCCGAAAAAAGAATCCCTAAAATTAACCCCATCACTAGACCGACACTCATTCCGAGCGTCATCGCAATCATCATGCCGGTCATACAAGTCACTTTCTTTCTGTAATAAACAGTCTTGCTAACAGATACGCCCGCGAGTAAGAGAATGATTACAAGTATCAAATATAACGTTGTGCCCAATGTTGGTTCCCCTTTCTGCCTTGTCCAGTATGTTTAATTATATGTATGTTTTAAAGGAAAATATTCAAGGGTCTAAGTACCAGTTATATTTGTTACAAATGATTAACAATGTTAAGTATTTATGACATGTAATGAAACTACACAGGGGACTGTCAATAATTTTGTGTAAATAACCATATACCTCTTCTTGTAGCTGCTGTTACTCGTTAAACATTTCTGCTATTTCAGACCTTGCTTGATCAAAACCAATGTGGCAACGTGTTGCGAAACGCTGGTTGTATTCTTCGAACTGAGTGACGAGAAATCGGTCCAGTGATTCTTCATTGGGGAACTGCTCTTTGCGCTTGCTGTATTTCTTGATCTTCTTATTGAAGGACTCGATTAAATTGGTGGAGTAGATACTCTTTCGAATGGACTTGGGGAAGTCATAAAACGTGAAAAGATCCTGGTTATCGCTAAGGGATTGAGTGACCTTCGCATATGATTTCTTCCACTTCTCTATAAATGCTTCCATCGCTTCCTCAGCCTTCTCTTTATTATCCGCACGGTAAAGGGTCTTCAGGTCTTCACATATTTCTTTTCGATCTGAAACACGGACTTTATGGGCGATATTACGGGAAACATGGACGAAACAGGTTTGGTACTTGGCCTTGGGGAACACCGAATAAATGCTTTCTTTGATCCCTTTTAATCCATCCGAAATAAAAAGGAGCACCTCCTCAACACCACGAGCTTGAATATCCTCAATTAACTCTTTCCAAACGTACGCAGATTCGGTTGGAGCAATCGTGTAAGCGAGCACCTCTTTAGATCCGTCTTCCCGAATTCCAACGGCAATATAGACAGCTTCCTTGGATACGGTATCTCGCTTGACGGGAAGAAAGGTCGCATCTAAATAAACGCATACGTAACGCTTGGATAAAGTTCGTTGGCGAAATGCTTCTACTTCTTCGCCGATCGCTTTGGTCATGTTTGAAATCGTTTGGGGCGTATAATGGTGGCCATACATTCGTTCAATCAAATTGGATACTTCGGACATGGTGACACCCTTTTGGAACATATGTATGACGAAGGACTCCAGGGTATCGTTGGTGCGCTTATAAGGAGCCACTGTTTGTTGTTTGAACTCTCCATTTCGATCACGAGGGATGGAGATCTCAAGCTCACCATACTCGGTTTTTAAGGTACGGGAATAAGAGCCGTTGCGAGAGTTTCCGGTATGAAAGCCTAGACGATCATACTTTTCGTAGTCTAAGAAGGCTGTCAATTCCGTTTGAAGCAGCGTATTCACCGCGCTTTCCAGGTGGCTGCGAAAGATTTCCGATATATCCTCTTTTTTCACTAGAGCTTGTATAATATCTGATGTAAAATGATCCATAAGGGAAGACCTCTTTTCTTTGGATTGGTTGTGGTGACTTAATTCTACAAGAAAAGGTCTTCCTTTTTCTATTTGGAAAGAATTCTATTTACACAAAATATTTTACACTCTCCTACACAGTTTCTGCACAGAAAAGATTTAAATTTAGGGGAGAGTTAATTGTTTTTAAGAGGAGTATAGCTAATGAAATTACTGCATCTGATAGAGGAACTTGAGACAGAAACTGAAGATAAAAGTATGATAAAAGATATAAGCGTCCAAGGCATAGCAGATAGTTCGTTGGATGTTGAGAAAAATTTTATATTTGTTGCTATAAAAGGCTTTAATACAGACGGTCATTCATTTATTGGCCAAGCTATTCAAAAAGGGGCTTGTGCTGTCGTAGGTGAGGAAGATATTACTGATTCCCTAGTACCTTATATAAGAGTGAAAAGTAGTAGGAGGGCTTTAGGAATTATAGCTAATAAATTTTATGGTTCCCCTTCCAAAGACAAGTTGTTGATTGGGGTGACCGGTACGAATGGAAAAACGACTACAAGTTATTTACTGAGACACGTATTAGAAGCAAATGGAATATCTTGTTCAATGATTGGAACCATACAAAACGTGATTAATGGCGAAGTTACTCAATGTGTTAATACCACGCCTGGTTCACTTGTAATACATGAACTATTGTCAAATAGTAATGACGAAGTCGCTATTATGGAAGTCTCATCCCATGCTTTAACGCAACATCGTGTGGAAGGATTGAAGTTTGATTATTGCCTATTTACAAACCTCTACCATGATCATCTCGATTATCATACTTCCATGGAGGAGTACTTTCATGCGAAAGCTTTGTTATTTGATAAGTTACAGGATGATGGACAGGCCATAGTAAACACGGATAGTTCTTGGGGAGAAAAATTATCTATGATGTTACAGGATAAAGGGAAGAGGATTTATGCTATCGGTGAAGTTGAAAGTAGTGATCTAAGATTACTAAATTTTAATTTGGAAAGTTCTACAATAACGGTTAAAGAGAATAACGAATTGATCCATATCTGTTCTCCGATGTCCGGGGTTCATAACATGTACAATGTGGCAATGGCCTATGCCACGGCCAAACATTTAAAACTAGGCGAGGAGTGTATTCTAAATTCTATCTATGGGTTTACAGGAGTGGATGGTCGATTTGAAGTTTCCCAACAAGATAATGGATCTATGGTCGTGGTCGACTATGCTCATACACCAGATGCTATTTTTCACTGCTTACGAACAGCAAGGCTTTGCGGTGCCAAAAGAGTCCTCCATATTTTTGGATTTAGAGGAGATAGGGATTCAACGAAGAGACAAGAAATGCTGTCAATTACCTCTGAATTAAGTGACCACTATATTCTAACGGTAGATGATTTAAACGCTGTTTCTCACAAGGAAATGGTAGGAACGCTCAAATACTTAAACGATACCTTTGGGAATGAGAAGGGGATGGTTGTTGCGGATCGAACGATAGCCATAAAACAGGCATTGGATCAGAGCATTCCAGGAGACTGGATTGTTATTACCGGGAAAGGGCATGAACAGTATCAACAAAATTACCATCTGCCCACTGAATCTGATAAGGATACAATCATGTACCTAAACAATACGAAAAGACAGTTATTGGAGTAGAGAACATGAAGAAAATGATATGGTTAATAATAACTGTTGTCGTAGTAAATACGTTATTTACCTCAGAGGCCCTAGCTCAATCTGATATTTCCCCACCGACCATACGTAGTGAAGCTGCCATCATGATTGATTCAAAAACCGGGACCGTACTTTATGAAAAAAAACCATATAAAGAAATGTATCCAGCTAGTTTAACTAAAGTTGCAACAGCTATCTATGCGATAGAAACCGGTAATCTAGAGGAAGTTATAACGGTTAGTGAGAAGGCAAGAAACACTATAGGCACAAGGGTTTATTTAGAAGAAGGGGAACAAGTCCCATTAAAAAAGCTTATTCAAGGTTTATTGATTAACTCCGGAAATGATGCGGGTGTAGCAGTTGCGGAACACTTAAGTGGAAGTGTGGAACGTTTTTCTTCGGATTTGACTAAATATTTGAAAAATGTGATCGGTGTTCAAAATACTAACTTTGAAAATCCACATGGCCTCTTTGATCCTGAGCATGTTACCACAGCTGAAGATTTAGCAAAAATAACCCAGTATGCCATGAAGAATGAAGTTTTTAGGCGAATATTTGGAACCGAAGAATTAAAGTGGAACGGAGAAGGCTGGGATACGACGCTTTATACCCACCATAAATTAATGAGACAGAAGGGTTATGAATGGATTACAGGAGGAAAAACAGGTTATGTAGATCAATCAGGATTTACTTTGGCAACCACAGCAGAAAAACAGGATTTAAGTGTAGTTCTCATTACCTTAAACAGCGGTTCGCAAACGGTAGCTTATAACGACACGATTAAGCTATTAAACTATGGTTTTGAACAGTTTAAGACATTGAGTATTTCTAAAGGAGCAACATTTTCAGTTGATGGGAAAAAGTATAAAGCATCTGAGAGGTTATTCTTTACCCATCGCATAAATGAGAAAGTGAGTAAGGAAATCAAAAAGGATGGAACACTAGAAATTGACAACCAAGACGGGACTGTACAAACTTCGTTTCAGTTAGATCAGGTCAAAAACAGAAAATCTATGGATGTTCAAACTGCAGCAGCTCCTAAGAACGTAGATGCAGACCCAGCCATTGTCGCTCACTTGCCGAAACTATTGTTTGTTGTCCTAAGCATTGTTTTGAGTATCCTTGGATTATTCTATAGACACTTCCGTAATACTTAACACTTAAAGGAAAATCACATCTCTTTTTTCTTTTGTATTTAATATTTTGTTTATTTGGGGGGAGCTCATGTACCAATTCTTCAGTAACATCAGCAATTTTTTCAGTCAACCCTTTTTCAACTTAGCTAATCAATGGGAGGGCATTCCTTTCCTATCAGCTTTTCTCCTAGGTTTAGTAGGTGCGGTCGCCCCTTGTCAATTTACAGGGAATATAGGTGCCATTACGATATATGGTAACCGTTCATTGCAAAAGAATGTTCCTTGGATGCATGTATCTCTTTTTGTATTAGGAAAGCTTGTGGTGTTCTCTGGCCTAGGTCTCGTGGTTTGGTTGCTTGGTAAAGAGTTCCAGGCAAACTTCACATTATTTATCCCTGTGATAAGAAAGCTAATTGGACCTGTTTTGGTTTTAATAGGGCTTTTCATGGCAGGTTTTTTTAAGATGCGTTGGAGTGTTAATTTGGGAAAAATCCCCGAGCGATATGTGAAGGACAGTAAGATCGGAAGCTTTTTAATGGGGGTTAGTTTTACTTTAGCTTTTTGCCCGACCATGTTTATTTTGTTTTTTATGACCCTTATGCCTGTTGTTTTATCTACCTCTTACGGAGTAATTTTACCACCCGTTTTTGCGATTGGAACATCTATACCGCTATTACTTTCCATCTTTATCATTTGGTATTTTGAATTAGGCGGAAAGTTTATGAAACAAGGTCGGAAAATCGGATCCGTTGTTCAGCGAATAGCTGGTTGGATCTTAATCATCATTGGTCTATTGGATACCTTAACTTATTGGTGAGCAATTTTTCCTGACAAAGAAAGTGTCTGTCGCCCTAGTACTAAACTGGGGCGACTCCGTTTTTAGCACTCGACTTAATCAAGGATGAGCAGCGGGGAGCCGATTTCCACGATCGTTTTCTTTGTTGTTTGATCCGCTTTAATAGATACTTGCAGGTTAATCATTTGGCCATCGCTCATAATTTCATTATCTAGACGGGATGAATAACCTTCAAGAATGATTTGGCTGTCATCTTTATATTTACCTCTAACTGCTCCGTCCAAATCCTCAAAAATCTCTTCCAAATAATTGCTTTGTTCGTTTTGGCTCATTACTTGACTCAACTTCTTTTGAAGGGTGAAGTTAAGTGATGGTGCAATCCCAGCGACTTGTAGTCGATTCTTAAGATACTCCCAATCCGTTAGAAATATATCCTTGTTGCCATCTCTCCCTGTTACTTTTATTAAAAGAAAGGCCTCATAGGATTTGGCATCTTCTCCTTCAGTTGTTCCCACCCATTTCATCTGAAGTTTGCTCGTTTTGGACAAAGGCTTTTCACCAATAAACTCCATCACTTGGTGGTCACCAGGATGACTAACTTGGGAGAACGTGACAGAGAATGATTCCTGTAACTCCTCTCCCCTTGACAGAAAATCTTCTTTATTGATGGAACGAGGTACCATACTCCCGTGAGCAATCTTATACTTAGTAAACCCACCCCTGTTCTCTACTGAGTTGATTAGGTTCGATGGGCCACTACTTGACGAATAGGTTGGAGTTATGGTGAAGGCAAAATAAAGAACAACGGCTACCACAATCCCTAAAATAGATAAATTCTTATTTATTATAAACCATCGATTTCTCATCGTTTCTTTCCCCCTGTTCTACAAATAAGGATAAACAGAGAAAGACCGTTTTATACATCGTAAACTAGATTAATAGGGAAATACCTATATATAGAAATGGGTGTGTGGTAGATAATCATATTAGAAATGCATAATTTCTCGATAAATGCCTGATAGAATACTATTGAGTAACAATCATTTAGGAGAGTGAAAAGTATGAATAAGAAATGGTTCACTATTCTAGCAACGACAGTGATGTTAGGAGCTATATTTGCTTTTAATCAATGGGCTATCCCATCAGAAGCTCAATCCGATTCTTCAAGTGGATCAAAGGCCAAAAACGCAGACATTGAATCACCTGGCTTGGAAACGATGAATGGGGAAAAGGTAAATGGGGTTAAGCAGTATGAGTTAACTGCCGAACCAGTGACTCAAAAGTTCACCGATGGCTTTAAGGCAAAAGCTTGGGGCTACAATGGCAGCAGCCCTGGCCCAACACTGGTTGCCAAAGAAGGTGACACAGTAGAAATCACCGTTAACAACAATCTACCTGAAGCAACATCTATACACTGGCATGGACTTGAGGTCCCAAATGATATGGATGGCGTGCCTATGGTACAGGATTCGCCGAAGATTAAACCGGGTGAATCTTACACTTACAAATTTCAGTTGGAGCAATCCGGTACGTACATGTACCATTCGCATACAAATGTGTCTAAGCAGGAATTAATGGGCTTAGCGGGGTCTTTTGTCATTCAACCTAAAAAGCAAAATCAACAAGTGGATAGAGATATTGTCATGATGTTGCAGGAATGGACTCTAAAAGGTGCTGGTGGTCATGGATCCATGGATATGAACACCGGGAATGACATGAATATGGAGCAAGGAAACAGCGGTGATAATCATGACGGTGAGAGTATGAAGACTGATGAAAACAAATCAGGGGTATATGAGATTAATCCTATGGGAATGGAGCCTAACATGTTTACGATTAACGGCAAATCTTACCCTTCAACGGAATCGATCAAGGTTACAAAAGGTGAGACCGTTCGTATTCGATTTACAAACCTAAGTGGCAATTCTCACCCGATGCATATGCACGGTGATGATTTTAAAGTCGTTGCGGCGGATGGCAATCGTATTAGCAAAGCAGCACAACTTGAAAAAAACACCATCAATGTTGCACCAGGGGAAACATGGGATGTTGAGTTCACTGCTGAAAACCTTGGCAAATGGCCGATCCATTGTCACAAACCTCACCACACCATGAATGCTAATGGTGAAACAGGCGGTATGTTCACCATCATTGAAGTTACTGAATAATAATTGATATAACAGAACCGACAATCATAGTATTGCTCATTTGACGTTAATGTACTTGAGTGCGATTAAGGAAGTAAATAGATAGGAGAATTCGAAAAGTACAAATCACCAATTAGTGATTTGTACTTTTCCTTATTCATTAATTTATAACTATTTCAACCATATATCCTCTCCGTTCTCCTGTGTGACTTTCAATTTGTTAGCGTTTGTTGAACTAGCCACATAAATTCCTCAAAATTTTTGTGTACACTAGTAAATGTCCTATAAAAATCAACTAGACTGGGGAATATAAAAGATATTAATGAGGGATGTGCATCTTATCGTTAATTGCGGCTTAATCCTAATACCATTTTAAGTTCTTGTTCATAGTAAAGAAAAGGACGCCAGTGAAGAGACAATATATTACTGGGGTGCACAGATGATCTAAATGCCTCGTAAGTGGAGAATCTAGGTATTGTTGTTACAATTGAGAGAAAATCAAAAGGCATGTTAAAATATTTAAATTTAATATGACCTTTAAAAACAAATGAGGGGTGTAGAGTGGATTATAGAATCCTTGTGGTTGATGATGAATGGAACATGAGGAATTTAGTTAAGATCTATTTGTCTAAAGAGAAATATCAAATTGATGAAGCCAAAGATGGTAACGAAGCCATACAAATGGCTCAGCAAAGTCCTTATGATTTAATGGTTTTGGATATCATGCTTCCAGATATTGATGGGTGGGAAGTTTGTTCAACCATACGCCAAACTAAACAAATGCCTATTCTAATGTTGACGGCTCGAAATGATATTAAGGATCGCGTGCATGGTCTAAATCTTGGAGCGGACGACTACTTGGTTAAGCCCTTTGCTTCTGAGGAATTAGTTGCTCGAGTCAAAGCCTTACTTCGCCGCCAGAAAATTAATGAGGAAACTCACGATACTCTGTTATATTTTGAAAACTTATCAATTAATGGGGAGAGTAGAGAAGTTAAGGTTTTGGAATCTCCAGTTGAACTAACTCCAAAAGAGTTTGATATTCTTTATTTAATCGCTAGCCAACAGAAGCGAGTGTTTACTCGAGAAATTTTATTAGACAGCATTTGGTCTCCAGGTGAATTTCGCGATTTACGAGCCATCGATACACATGTGAAAAATATAAGGGAAAAGCTACGAAAGATAGGACTATCTTATAATCCTATAAAGACGGTTTGGGGTGTAGGTTACAAATTTAATATTTCAGAGGATTGGAAGTAAGATGAATAAAGTTGTTCTAAAACTTGGCGGGACCATTATGGCATTGTTTCTAATTGTGTTACTGCCATTAGGATATGTTGCCAACCAAATATTCACCAATTTTTATTATAGTCAAGTTCAAGAAGATATCGAAGACCTTTCTCATAAGTTTGCACTTACAATCACTTCGCTTGAAGACGAGGATTTTACCAGTATGTTTAAAACACTTGCTGATTTAACGAATAAAGAAATTTTAATTATAGATCCAGATGGAAAAGTCATCGTTAACTCTGGTGTCCAGAATCCCACTCTATCTAAAGAAGACATCAAACAATTATCAGGAGGGAAGCCCCTCCAAAAAAGATTTGATAATTCAAATAGAGGGAGTAGTTACCTCGGGTCTGGCCATCCCATTATTCAATCGAATACGTTTAAGGGCGTTTTCTTTGTCTTGGCTCCTATAAACGATATTCAAGAACCTGTTGGTAAAATTAGAGATTTGCTACTATTGTCGGCTGTAGGTGCGCTATTTTTAGCCCTTGGATTTACATTTGTACTATCCAAAAAAATGTCAGACCCATTATTGGAAATGGAACAAGCGACTCGGGAAATTTCAAAAGGGAATTTGGATACAAGGGTGGATATTTCTTCTGGCGATGAATTAGGTTCATTAGGGAAAGCGATTAATGATCTTGCATTTGAAACGAATCGATATCGAAGTAATCGAAGAGAATTTTTTGCCAACGTATCACATGAATTACGCACCCCCATATCGTACCTAAAGGGATATTCCCAGGTGTTGAAGCAAGGTCTTTATCAAACGGAGCAGGAAAGGTTGCAGTATCTTAACATTATTGAGAATGAAACAGATCGGATGGTTAGGCTAATCAATGACTTGTTTGAATTGTCAAAAATGGAAGAAGGGAAAATAGAACTTCAAATGTCGAACCTCAACCTTGCAGAGGTTTTAGAAACATCCTTTTTTAAAGTTAAAATAGAAATAGAGAAAAAAGGATTAACATTAAAAGGCCAAATAGACAATGGTGTCCCTGATATAGAGGCTGATGGCATCCGTATGGAACAAATCTTCACCAACCTGTTAGCTAATGCCCTTCGGTATACGAAAAAAGGATCCATTCATGTTGATGTTTGGCATGAAGAAGATCATGTACATGTGATTATTGAGGATACGGGTGTTGGAATTCCAGAGGGAGAACTTCCCCTCATTTTTGAACGTTTCCACCGTGTCGAAAAGTCTAGGTCGCGAGATCTGGGGGGAACAGGTTTAGGATTGGCTATTGTAAAGAATTTGGTTGAACTCCAGCATGGGGAGATCTCAGTGAGTAGCCAGGTGGGTACAGGAACGAGATTTGAGCTACGTTTCCCAGTAGCTGGTAAGGAGGCAACATGAAAAAAATAGAATGGTTAATAGCAGCACTGCTGATTTTAATAGGCTTGATTTGCCTAACCGTTTCCTCCACAGTGATGTGGGGGACTGAATCAATAGAGACCTATCTGAAAACGTTCATACAGCTTTGTCTGTGGATGGGCCTACCGATTTTGATTATAGGGATTATATATCTCTTGTTTCTAAAGAAAAGAAAGGATAAATAATATAACTTAAATGGAGGTGAAGGTATATGATGATGGGCCCAATTAGTATGATTTTATGGATTATTATTATAGGATTCATTATTTATGGGGTTATTCAATTAATAACAAAGTCATTTGAAAGAAAAGAAGATCCATCAATGCAAATCCTCAAGGAAAGATATGCAAAAGGTGAGATTAGTGAACAGGAATATGAGGAGAAAAAGAACACATTAGAAAGATAGTTTATATGCATTCCATTCATAAGTATGACAAATGTGTATAAGTTCACCCTTTATTGTAATATTCCAACCTAAGTAAATATGGAAACTCTAAACATAAGGTAGAAATCGGGTTTCAATAAAATGTGGAACTATTTATTAATCCTCACAAAATCAACAAAATCTTTGTTTACACTAAAACTGTATAGAAAGAAAGGAGGAAAAAACCATGAAACTAAAAACAGTACCTTTTCTTTTGTCGCTTTCCTTGGCGGCGGTATTGGTTGTAGGACAAGGTGTATTAGCTGAAGAATCAGAAAGTGACAAAACGGGCAGCATGATGAATGGGAACGGTATGACGAACATGATGGAAAATGGAAACATGTCTCAAATGATGGAAGCCATGAATTCACCAGAGGGACAAAAGATGATGAGGACCTGTGGCAACTTTATGGAATCCCAGGAAGATGGCAAAGGAAATAAGTGAGTTTTTAACCCCCTATTTATGGATAAGGCCTCATTCTGTGAGGCCTTATTTTAATCTATAGGTGATAGATATACAGAGGTGAATCGAAATGGGAAAATGGTTTCCGCGAATTTATGATATAGCAATGACCCCTTTTGAACAGGCCACGTTCAAAAAGGTTAGAAAAACACTTGTAAACGAAGCAACGGGGAGAGTACTAGAAATCGGCTCAGGTACAGGTGTGAATTTTCCTCACTATAAGAAGGCAACACGGGTAGATGCAATCGAACCAAACCCTTTGATGAGGAAACAATCACTTAAACGTATAAAACAATCCCGAGTGAGAATTCAAACCTACTCAGTCCAGGCGGAAAAACTTCCATTTGACGATAATACATTTGACTCCGTAGTAGCAACGCTTGTGTTTTGTACGATTCCAGACCCTGTACAGGCTATCAAAGAAATCCAGAGGGTCAGTAAACCGGAAGCGAGCTTATTCCTTTTTGAACATGTAAGGATGGACCATCCACTACTAGGGAGAATGCAAGATGGATTAACTCCTATATGGCTACGGATGTGTGATGGATGTCACTTAAATCGAGATACTTTAGGGTTATTAAAAAGTATGAATGTATCGATTTCAAGAGTCGATTCTCTATATAGAGGGCTTTTTTTAGCTATAGAATGTTCAAACAACACACAATGACATCAGTAACCTTCCACATAAAAGGGGTGTAGTAGCAACCTCTGTCCTACAGATAGGGAGAAGCCAACTAAGCTTATGTTTTTACATATATTTTCCCATATTGACGATGTGTAAGTTAGAAAAAATCAAAACAAGGGGGTTACAAACATGAAAGTAAAAAATCATCTTAAAATATTAGGCTTAACACTATTCTTATTTGCCTTTTTACCGATTCAAACATTTGCTCACAACCCAGAAGTAAGAGCAAATGGAAAGGGAAATTTATTTCAACAGTACACATGGTTCGAGATATTGAATCCAACCTTACTTTTTTCCTTAATAGTGGTCTACATTGTTTATCTTCGAACAATGCGTAAAATATCAAATACACGTTTAGGAGAGCGTAATCTTAAGAAAAAAGTATGTTTTATCCTGGGTTTATTTACAATTTATATTTCACTAGCAGGCCCTCTTGCTATCTTATCCAATAACCTTTTATTTAGCGCGCATATGCTTCAGCAGTCTTTTATGTATATCGTCATGCCTCCTCTCATTTTATTAGGTATGCCACCGGAATTTTATCAACTTTTGGATGAAAAGTTATCCAAACCAAGGTTCTTACGTATTTTAAAATCTCCTTTGTTTAATTTACTGTTATTTAACGTACTTTGGTCCTTTTACCACTTACCCTCACTATACGAATATTTTTTGGAGCACTTTATTTTATTGGAAATCTTGCATCTTGTCTTAACTACATCTGCCTTTTTAATGTGGATTCAGGTTTTTGCACCGGAAGATAAGATTAACGAAATGTCCTATATAAAGAAAATTGGTTATATGTTTGCGAATGGAATGTTAATTACACCAGCCTGTGCCTTAATTATCTTTGGGGGTGATGTAATGTATCCTTCCATATCTGAAGCACCCCAACTTTTCCCATGGTTTACTGATCTGCAGGATCAGCGATTAGGGGGAATCATTATGAAGGTCGTTCAGGAGTTTTCCTATGGGACCGCGATAGCCTATGTCTTCTTTAAATGGGCAAGATTGGAGAGAGCGAAGGATGCGCAAGTTGATGATTATCCAAGTGTAATAGTAGAGTGACATTTAGGTTATTTGATTACTGTAATTAAAAAGGCAGGACACTAGCGAGAAAACCTAGTAATAATAGATGTGGCTCCTTATCTGAGTGGTTAAAAATTAACATGTAAAACATTTATGAAAAGAGGAATTTCAGATGAAACCCCTATTTAGTTTTGGTCCTATTACGATCCACTTTTTTGGTTTGATGATAGCCCTTGGTGCGTTGGTAGGCCTTTTGTTATTTATAAGGGAAGCCAAACGAAGAAATTTAAATCACAACTTACTAACGGACATTGTTCTGTATTCATTAATAGGTGGCATCATAGGAGCACGGATTGTTTATATAGTCGTGTATAATCCTTCATATTATTTGGCCAACCCTATACAAGTATTTTTTATCCAAAATGGCGGACTATCCATTCACGGTGGGATTATAGGTGGATTATTGGTCGGTTATTTATTATTAAAGCGTCATAAGTTGCCAATCTGGAGAACACTGGATCTCGTTGCACCATCGTTAATTTTGGCACAAGGGATAAGTAGGATTGGGTGTGACGTATTTGGCGGTCCAATTTCTAGTGCTCTTCCTTGGGGGATGGAGATAAATGGGGAACTGTTGCATCCTGCTCAAGCGTATGAGTTTTTATTAGACTATCTCCTGTTCGGTTATTTATGGTTACGATTGAAAGTGACTTCCTATAATGGTCAGGTCTTCCTGCATTATCTGATTGGATATATGACTATTCGTGGTATCGTGGAATTTGCTAGAATAAACCCTATGGTTATTGGTCCTTTTAGTGTAAGTCATATCATGAGTTTAATAGGTATTACTGTTGCCATTTTCCTTATCAGATACCGTAAGGGAAGTGAATCAGCCGATAAGGGTAATCCAATTGAAAAAAGTGAATATATCAAAACTGGATTATTTGTGATATCCATTATGGTTTTTTCTTTACTTCTTTATTACGGAGTACAAGGGTGACAAATAGCAAAACATTCCTGATATCATTAGACAGACAGTTAGGATCTAGAAAAACGAGCAGTGGTTAGTTATATAGCCATTGCTCGTTTTTTATTAATTACAATAAAAAGATATTACGTAGTAATGGTCAACTGAAAGAGGTTAAGCAATTTGGATGGAGAACAGATTGTTTTGCTTACTCCTGTAGGAAATTTTTCAACAAAAGGTTTATTAATGTGGATTAACGTTGCAAGAATTACGATAGCCACATGACTAAAGCTTCATCATTCCTTCCATTCTCTTTAGTCGTTTATCTATCATATCCACTTTTTGTTCGATTTGCTTGGTTGTCTGCATATGTTCCATCATCATTTGTTTCATTTGTTCCATTTTGTCCATTTCCATCATCGGCATATTCATTTCCGTTCGCCCTGTGTAATAAGGATTGTAATATGGGTATTGATGATACAATTTTTTCTCACTCCTATAATTGGGACCTTGCCATTATGATATGAAGTTGCTGCTGAAACGTGTGCTTTTTACTATATGCCTCCCAGGATGGTAGAGACCGTCACTGCTGTATTAGCAACATGGCTAATACCACCGGGGTTGTACACGGAGAAGGTGTTAGCCCGAATATTGTACCAACGTATAAGCCTCTACAGGGGATGTGCTGATTCGTGGGGCCTATTTAGCACAATAAAAAGATATCACCAGTTCTATAATAGAACTGGTGATTTTAATTTTTTATAAATTAAATCATTATATCTGAATTCCTCAAACTTTTATCACATTTATTACCTATACTAAAAACACTTAAATTAAAGGGGGTGTAAGGCAGATGAGTTGGGAGCTACTTATCTTGTTAGCCTGTCCGTTGATGATGTTGTTCTGTATGAGAGGGATGTTTAGTGGTAACAAAGACAAGGGTGGAAAAGGTAAGGAAACAAAAAGCGCGGGAATACAGCCGGAAGTTTCTCAGCAGGATGTTCAATCTCTCCAAATCCAAATGGCTGAATTGATCGCAGAAAACCAAAAATTGATGCAGGACATGAATGACATGAAAGAAATCCAGTCATCGAAAGAATCTCCCTCAAAAAATGTAGTCGGAATAAAAGAAGGGCAAGAAAAAAAGACGAATACGGAAGTATCGTAAATGGCTTATGGGATTAACATGGCTTAGGCGATAGGCGGGGCATAGCCTACTCGCCTTTTCGTTTTGATGAATTGTAATGACTCATTTTGTAGAAAGAAGGTTTATGTAAGTTGGATCAGCTTTTCTATGTCTAAGATACCTCATGGAAAAATTATGGGAAATACAACTAACTTATAAAAACTTCACATTTTTTTGTTTAAATCAGAGTGCTCCAATTGCGAGTTTACATAGGTTTATTGGATAAAACCAATTGACAACATTTATTAGAAAGGAAGTCAGGTTATGAAACAGAATAAAAGTCGAAAAGGGCAAGGGAAACGTTGGATGCTCTGGTTATCAGGTATTGTCGGTTTAATATTAATTCTAACAGTATTAGGATTCATTCAGGGGAAACAAACCACCAATACCGATAAAGCTGGGGTTCCGGTAGGGACTGACGCCCCCAATTTTACTTTGGAATCGACCCGGGGACCCATCTCCTTAGCTGATTACCAAGGAAAAAACGTGGTCATATACTTTTATGAAGGAAATGGCTGACAAGCCTGTGTGGATCAGCTCGTTGGGCTGAATGAAAAAGTTGGAAAATACGCGAAGCACAATACGAAAATCCTAGCCATTACCACAGATCCGCTTAGGATGTCTAAACAGGTTGTACAAAAATATAACATTCAAATCCCTGTATTATATGACCCGAATCAGAAGGTAGGGAAACCCTATGGTGTGACTGATGTGCCTGGTGGGATGGACATGGGTCCGGTAGATACCCACTCGATTTTTGTCATCGATCAGGAAGGGATTGTACGTTGGTATGAAGTTTCTCCACAAGAAATGTATGTCCCTATCGAATCGGTTAATGAGGAGTTACAAAAGGTATGGGAGTGATTCGAGACCCGCGTATCATGCAGATTATGCTCCTTGGTACGTATGCGTTAACCGGAAAAATGTTATTGCAATTTCAATTCACAGTTATACAAATGGTTGTGACGCTAACTGTATGTATCTTGTTGGAATGGTTTTTTGTATATTTGAAAAATGGAACGGTCATGTGGCCGCACAGTGCGGTAATCACCAGTCTTGGTATCGTTTTGGTGTTACGGGCGGATACGGTTATTCCGTTTATAATGGCTTCGCTTGTGGCCATCGGCTTCAAACATTTGCTTCGGTACCGGGAGAGTCATATTTTTAACCCTTCCAACATCGGAATTTCGATGATTGCCGTTCTGTTTCCACTTACAACCTCCACAGACCCTGTCCAATGGGGATTCTATCTTTGGATTCTTGCTGTGATGTCTTTAGGAGGACTGTATTTGGTTCATAAGGTCCACCGTTTACCACTCGTATTATCGTTCTTTTTTAGCTTTGTGGGAATTCAGTGGATACGCCACATAATTTGGACTGATGCTTTGAATGCAAGTTTTAGCTCTTTTATGTGGGCCGGATTATTTGTTTTTACATTTAACATGATCACTGATCCAAAGACATCCCCAAAGGACGTAAAGAAACAGATCTACTTTGGATCTTCTATCGCTTTGACTTCTCAGGTCATGATCCACCTGAACATCCATAGCGCTTTGTTCATTAGTTTAGCTATCATATGTTTAGGGCAGTTCCTTTGGAAGTGGGTCCGTGACCTTAGCATGTCTAAAGGAAAGCAAGCCCCTGTTAAGACGAATTGAAAACGTGAAAGAAATGATTGTATATCAGTGTGATTGAATAGGGGTTTAAAGCCATGAAAAGGTTAATCCATTTCACTATCTTTATATAAAATTAGGAGGCTTCACACTTTCACCAAATTTTTCTGTCAGTCTATGAATAGAAAGTTAATAGGATAACTTTCTGGACATTCATACCCCTCTGGTGGGATGTCATCATATAGTTGAATAATCTGGAGAAAAGAAAGGGATGAGACGTATGGAGAGATGTAACGAGACTCTTGTTTCAACGCAGTGGGCGGATGATCACAAAAGTGATTCAAATGTACAGCTTGTTGAAGTAGATGTAAACAATAGGGCTTATGAGTCCGGCCACATCGAAGGGGCGATTGCCTGGAATTGGTCGACACAGTTGAACGATCAGATTCGCCGTGACATTTTAGATCAAGACCAAATGAAGGAATTGCTCGAGCAGTCGGGTATTACCCCTGACACACTCATTGTGCTATACGGGGACAACAATAACTGGTTCGCTGCGTTTGCTTATTGGCAGTTGAAGATGTTTGGTCACGAAAAGGTGAAGCTTATTAATGGTGGGCGCGTAAAATGGGAAAAGGAAGGACGCTCCTATACAGAGGAAAATTTCAGTGTTGAAGGAGTTAACTATCCGTTACCAAAAGAGGTTCATCCGTCCATTCGCGCGCTACGTCCAGACGTAGTTGGTGCACTCAAGAGTGCAACAGCATTTATCGACGTTCGAAGCCCTCAAGAGTTTACAGGTGAGATCATCGCTCCCCCGGGTATGACGGAAACCGCACAACGCGGTGGCCATATTCCTGGTGCGGTTAACATTCCTTGGAAGACGGCAACAAACGATGATGGTACTTTCAAATCAACGGAGGAATTGAGAGATATCTATGCTGATAAAGGTGTAACCCCTGATAAAGAAGTCATCACTTATTGTCGTATTGGAGAACGGTCTGCACATACATGGTTCGTGTTGCACGAATTACTCGGCTATAGAAATGTCCGTAATTACGATGGTTCTTGGACAGAGTGGGGCAGTATGGTCGGCGTGCCTGTTGAACGGTAAGCCCTTCTTTTAGGTATTGGATGGTTTTCGATGGTACATGATAATGTGAAAATAAATTAAGGTGAGTGATAGCATGGGATGGTTCCTCAAAAGAATCTAAAAAAGAAACAAGCGCAAAGTCTTCAAATTTAACTCCCATTGATCAATTAAAAATTCGTCTAGCAAACGGTGAGATCACTATAGATGAGTATCTCCGAATAAAAGCAGTTTTAGAAGAATAGTAAGACAAAACCCAGCGGCTTTATGAAGGCGCTGGGTTTTGTCTTATACAAGCGAATTATATCTGTCAATCATTTGAAGTATGAAAATGTTTGGCTTTCCTCATAAAAAATACATATTTTTTGACTATAATCCAATAAGGTTAAGCTGATAGGGAAACCTACTTCATTTTCTAAATGGGGATTTTGTCCATGTAGAAAAAAGGAATGAAAAAACTACGAAGACGAGGTGATGATGTGAAAAGACGATGGAAATTAATTCTCGTAGCAAGTCTTTTCTTTGGTGTAATAGGGATGCTGATTTATACCAGCATCGGAAATGCTGCTACATTTTATATGACAGTGGACGAGCTGAAGGCCAAACAAGAACAGGCGATCGGAAAGCCTATCAAGGTTAGCGGAAAGATTGTCGGGGAGTCGGTTCAATTTGATGCAGATAAGATCCTGCTAACATTTGAGTTACGTGGAGAAAATGGGGGCACTTATCGCGTCCCTATCAAGTATGAAGGAGTTAAACCCGACACATTAAATGATGGTTGGGAGGCCATTGTGGAGGGTGAGCTAACAGAAGATGGTACATTAGTTGCTTCCGAATTGTTAGTGAAATGTCCTTCGAAATATGAAGCGATGGAGAAAGAAGGGCAAGAACCTCCACCTAGTCATCCTGAATCAGAAAAAACACAAAAAGGTGGTTACGAGGAATGGGAGAAATAGGCCGCTGGGCCCTTATATTTGCACTGATAATTGTTTCTTACGGTCTAATTTCGCATTTAATAGCGATACGAACCGGTAGTGGAAAGTGGCTGCGGAGTGCGAAAAATTCCGTACTGATACTAGCAGGACTCACAACGCTGGCATCTGGATCTCTGATTTACTTATTAATTATCGGAAATTTTGACTATGAGTATGTTGCCCATTACTCAAGTACAGACATGGCGCTCTTTTACAAAATTTCTGCATTTTGGGGAGGGAATGCTGGTTCCCTATTACTTTGGTTATGGATCCTCAGTATTTATACCGCACTAGTCACGTGGTCCAAACATAGAGAAAGCGATCAATACTTACCATGGGTATCTACGTTTTTATTGGTCATCAATTTGTTTTTTGTTCTTATCCTCAATACGATTGAATTCCCATTTGCCTTAAATCCGGAGGAAGTAAATGAAGGAAATGGATTAAATCCACTGCTACAAAATCCGGGAATGGCCGTACATCCGGTTACGCTTTATTTGGGGTATATCGGGTTTGCTATTCCGTTTGCTTATGGCATGGCAGCTTTAATGTTGAAAAAGGTTGATGCTACTTGGCTAAAAGTAACTAGACGCTGGACATTAGTCTCGTGGTTATTTTTAAGTATCGGAATTATTTATGGTTCTCAGTGGGCTTACGTTGAATTAGGATGGGGAGGGTTCTGGGCCTGGGATCCCGTAGAAAATGCTTCTTTACTACCTTGGTTGACAGGTACAGCTTTTCTTCATTCAGCGATGATCCAGGAAAGAAAAGGAATGATGAAAAGATGGAATATATCGCTTGTGACTACGACGTTCCTTCTTACTATATTTGGAACCTTTCTAACGCGTAGTGGTCTACTTTGGTCGATTCATGCTTTTGCGAACGGTCCGATTGGAGCCTACTTCTTAGGGTTTATTGGGCTATTACTAGTTGGTTCACTAGCCTTGATTTCATCACGTTGGTCCCTATTAAAAGGAGATGGTCAATTTGAGTCACCCGTTTCAAGAGAAAGCGGTTTCTTGTTGAATAATCTTTTACTCGTCGTATCAGCTTTTACAGTGTTTTTGGGTACCGTCTATCCGGTACTTTCGGAAGTGGTCACAGGTTCAAAAGTGATGGTTGGCGCCCCCTACTTCAACCGTGTGAATGTTCCGATATTTATTGCGTTAATTCTAGCCATGGGTATCGGCCCTGTTCTAGCTTGGAAGCGATCCAGTCTAAAGGCGTTGAAGTATAATCTAGGGGTCCCCCTTGTCATTACATTCATCATAGCGGTCGCATTAATAGCTATAGGTATTAATAACTGGATGGCTGTTTTATCGATTAGTAGTGCTTTATTTGTAATGATGACCATCATACTTGAGTTTTCTAACGCTGTTCAAGCAAGGATGAAAGCAACTGGCGAAGGTCTTATCCGTTCTTTTCTTATGTTATTTGTAAAAAACAGAAGGAGATATGGTGGCTATATTGCGCACCTTTCAATTGTTTTTATTGTGATTGGACTAACAGGGGCTAGTGCTTTTTCTGTAGATTTACAGCGGGGTCTAAATACAGGAGAAAAAATGGACGTTGGCAAGTACACTCTAGAGTATCGAGGGCTAGGAGAGACAACAACGGACTTGAAGCGAATCGTATATGCAGAGTTTCTTGTTGAGAAAGATGGTAAAGAAATGGGTGTGATTCGTCCTAGTAAGGAGTACTACACGAATGGAAACCAACCGGCAACTGAAGTTTCGGTCGTCAGCACCTTAAAGGAAGACCTCTATGTCGTTCTAAATGGTTGGGTTGAAGAAAGTGGGAAAGCCATTATTCAAGTAAAGATTTTCCCTCTTATTTCTTGGACATGGTTTGGTGGATACCTATTAATTCTTGGTTCCTTAATCGCTTTATGGCCAGAAAGATCCCGTAGAGTAAGAGACATCCCTCGGTTGAAAATGGAGTCGATACAAAATGGCAGTAAAACTTAAAAGGTTCTATCTATATTTAACCACGATCTTGTTTATAACCATTTTTCCACGACAAGGTCTTGCGCTTGAGGATAAATTGTCTGTGACAAGAAGTGAGGTATTGAACGTGGCAAAAGAAATCCATCCACCGGGTTGTACAGACTCGCGGACGGCTGATTACTGCCAGCGATCTAGTGCTTACGAAGTTCGGGGGGAAATTCAGGGCTTGCTTGAACAGGGCATGAACAAGGGACAAGTTATCGATCATTTGGTCCAAAAATATGGTGAACGTATCTTAGCTGCCCCAGCTGCAGAAGGGCTCCATCTAATCCCCTGGCTTCTTCCGGGAATAGTTATGGTATTGGGTGGTGTACTTGTTGCAATCCTTATTTATCGGTGGGTGAAAAAGAAACCCAATGATGCAGAAGAAGAAAATCGTTCCCAACCAGCATTTACAAAAGAGGATGAATTAAAGGTTCAGGAAGAATTAAAGAACTGGTTATAGGAAGGGGAGAGTACGAATGCCAACAACGATTATTATCATATTAGGAGTAGTCATATTAATGATTCTCCTTTCTCCTTTTTTATCCAAAAGGTCTGAAAACCAGATCTTCAGGGATCAAGGAAGTGGCGACCAGGAGAAAGAATATATTTTTTCTCAGTTGGCTGATTTAGAATATGACTTTCAGATGGGGAAGCTTTCTGAAACGGATTTTAACAAATCAAAAAGTGAGTTAACCGCTAAAGCTACAAAGTTTGTTCAACCAACGGAAAGCAGATTAGAACAAACACAAGCAGAGGTAGATCATCAAATAAGAATTCGTTTAAAGAAAAACGGGTTGGAACCCAAGACGGAGGGCCGTTATGAAAGTTAAACAATTTCCCTATATCCTTGTCATCATGGCTATATTTTCTTTTATGATTTATCCATCCCAAGCGTTTGCAGATAGTAAGTATCCTGTTCGGATAACCAATCAGACCATGGTCGTCTTCCCAGTCGATGAAAACACCATCCAAGTTGTTCAAAGTATGAGTTTTAAAAATAACGGAAAGCAAAAAGAAGAAAAACTACCCATTTATCTCCCGGAAGATTATGCTGATTTACAGCTTGGAGAAGGATTAACAGAGGAAAATATCGAGAAAACAGCAAAAGGAATCATTGATAAGACCGGTCTTGATGGTGGAAAAGAAAAACAACTCGTTGTTTTTTATAAGATGCCCATGTTCAATAGCTCTTCCCAATTTGCAATTGAACAATCCTATGTAACAGAGAAGGTTCAGGTTGCTATTCAAACGGGCGTTTTATCATTTACAGCAAGCGAGCTGCTGCCACAGTCTGAACTATTTGAAATGAACGGTAAAGAATTCCGGCGCTTCACTCATGTAGATGTTCACCCAGGTGAACCATGGACGCTTTCCTTCCGATTATTGAAAACATCTACACAGTCACCTTCAGAAGAGGGGGAACAGAACAATGCAAATAAACCAGGAGCAAAATATACGGAAGACGGATTGAAAATTATCGGAAATGACGGTTTTGGCTATGGAAAGGCTGCTTTTACTATTGTCATTATTATTGTCGCACTTGCAGCCGCCTTAATAGGCTTAAAGCGAGACTTACTAAAAACAACTGGGGATCATAGAAAAGTAAAACGATCATGGCTTGTGGATGAAAAGGAAATGCTGTTTGAAGAAATCATTCAGTTGGAAAGAGATTACCAGTCCAACCTAATAACAGAGGGAACGTACGAAAAGACAAAGGAAAAAACAAGGGAACATCTTGTTCGAGTGACAATGGAATTGAACAAGGGTCCCAGGGATAATGGAATTACAAAATGTCAATTTATTAATGAACGAAAAAAACGTGCTACGATCAATCAACCTTCATTGGAGACAAGGGGAGTCTATCGCGTTAATAGGGGCCAATGGGGCAGGTAAATCCTCCTTACTTAAAGTGCTGTCTACCTTGGTCAAGCCCAGTTCGGGTAATATAAAATACCCTGTCGGTATTTCGATAAGACAATGGAAGGAATCGCTAGGGATAGTGTTTCCGGAAACATTTCTATATGATGGGCTAACCGGATATGAAAACCTGCAATTTTACCAGAAGTTGTACGGGAAGGTTGACAAAGATGGAATTTCTCAAGTTTTGGAGCAGGTAGAACTATCACAAGTTCAACATGAACTCGTAAGTTCCTACTCTAAAGGTATGAAACAACGGTTATCTATAGCAAGGGCCCTCGTTCACTATCCGACATACTTTCTTTTAGACGAACCCTTTGATGGACTTGATTTGGTTTCAAAACAGGTACTCGAGGACCTTTTACAGCAAATGCACAAAAAGGGTACGAGCTATATTTTGGTTAGCCATGATACTGAACATGCGTGGAAACTGTGTGACCGGGCGCTTCTTATGCATAAGGGAAGAATTGTATTAGAGGAGAAGTGTACCAGGGAAGGCTATCTTCGTTTTACAAATCTATATAACGCCTTGTTTAAGGAGAATCAACATGATATTTCTTAGACAAGTTTCTTTAATAATAACACGTGATTTACGGATCGAGTTTAGAAGTAAGTCGCTTTTGCTATCAATGGTTGTTTTTGCATTATTATTTCAGGTGTTTCTCCAGATTGTATTCGATGCTAAAACACAGGCGCTTCAAATGGTTTCCCCAGGTGTTTTGTGGCTGCCTGTCTTGCTATCAGCTATGCTTGGTTTTAGCAAGTATGGTTCAGCAGAAAGAGAAAACGGAGCTATTACAGGTCTGTTGGTGTCTCCCATGGACAAAGGGGCGCTATTCTTAGGGAAGCTAATAGGAAATTATTTGCTCGTTTTTATTGTAATCATGACTTCTGTACCCATTTTCTTTTTATTTTTAAAGCAACCATACCCCGACTCCATTGGATTGTTGATAGCTACACTTCTATTAGGAAGCTGGGGTTTCGTAGCAATAGGTGTTTTTTTCACTACTCTAGCACAATCAAGCAGTGTCACTGAGTTGCTTGTGCCGATTATGATTTTCCCATTAGCTGTACCTTTATTTTTAGCAATTATCCAGTTAACGGAAATGGCACTATACCCGACACTTGGTATGGGAGAAGGCTTATGGATCTTGTTATTAATCGGTTATAATCTTATTTTCACCATTGTCCCTTTATTCTTATTTGATCTTTTGCTGGAGGTTTAGGATGATAAAAAAATATGTAAATCAAATGAAGTTATCTTTAACTGTAGTAGCAGGAATTTTAATGGTTATCCAATTATATATGGCGTTTTACTATGCTCCGACAGAGAAATTTATGGGGCATATCCAACGGATTATGTATTTCCATGTTCCAAGCGCCTTTGTCGCCTTTGCTGCGTTTGCGATTGTATTTGCAGCTGGTCTTATGTACTTATATACAAAAAATAAAAAGTGGGATTACTTGGCGTTATCATCGGCAGAAATTGGGGTTGTTTTTACGACATTTGTACTTATCTCTGGTTCCCTTTGGGCAAGACCCGTTTGGAACGCCTGGTGGGTATGGGATGATCCACGGTTGGTTACATCTTTAATCATGTGGTTTATTTATGTTGCTTACTTGATGATTCGAACTTCTGTTCAAGGAGAAGAACGCTATCGTAAGTTTTCAGCTATTTTTGGAATTATAGGGTTTATTGATGTACCATTAGTTTATTTTTCGGTGAAGTGGTGGAGAACCATCCATCCAAAGGTCATTGATAAAGAAGGCGTACACATGCCACCAGAAATGGCTCAAACACTATTCTTTAGTATCTTTGCATTTTTGTTTCTCTTCGTAACCTTGCTGCTTTATCGCTATGTACTTGAAGACCAACGAGAAAAGATAAAAGAACTAAAAAAATAACCTGGAAAAAGGACGGTATAACTATGACTTATTTGTTTGTAGGTGTAATCATACTATGGATTGGTATTTTATTCTATATGGGTCGACTATACAGCCAACAAAAGAAAGTTTCACGTAAGTTAGACGAGTTACAGTGAAAACTTTTTAAGAAAGGGGAGGGAACATGCTTAGGAAGATTATACGGATCACTTCTCTTATCGCCATTTTAGCGGGATTTACTTATGTAGCAATTAATTTAGGTCAGAACTCAACTGCGGCTGAGATAGGGGACCCTGCACCTGAATTTACTCTGGAAGATATGGATGGAAATATGGTTAGCTTATCGGATTATCAAGGGCAGTTTGTCGTTTTGAATTTTTTTGCATCCTGGTGTCCACCTTGTAGAGAGGAAGCACCGGAACTGCAAGACTTTGAGGAACAGTACGGAGATCAGGCAAAATTGTTGTTCCTCGATCGAGCAGAACCGAAGGTGAGCGTCCAAGAACATATTGAAGAGTTTAACTCTACGTCAACCTATCTTCTAGATTATAACGACTCTATGGCGAAGCCGTATGGGGTCAGAGGACAACCCGAAACCTTTTTCATCGATGAGAAAGGAATTATCCGTTATCATCATGTTGGGCCCATGACGACGGAATTTGTGGTTGAAACAGTAAACAAGTATAGAAAGACACCGTTGAAATAAATCATTTGAGGGATATTCATGAATATAAGCTTATTTAATCAACTTGTTGAACTGTTTAATTTTTTAACAGATCCGTTATGGGAGTTATATAACTCCCATAATGGTTATGAGGGGGAACCGTTTCTAGGTGCTGTATTGTTAGGAGTTATAGTAAGTACCTATCCTAGTCAGATTGCTGCTCACTTAGGTGCTGTTACTTATATCTCTAGCGAAATGGTTCACCGGATTAATTGGTGGAAAACGGTTATTGGTTTCTTTACGGGTAAATTGGTAAGTGTTTACTTGGCAGTAAGCCTTATTTTATGGTCAGAGAGTACGTGGGTCACTTCTTTTTTTGAGAACATAAGGCCTTTAAGTGTCCCAGTTTTTTTGTTATTAGGGATATCCCTTTTAGCACATATTATAAGTTTCCGCAAAATAGCAAAAAAGAAAAAAGTAAAAATAGGGAACTACCCATTCTTAAAGGGGGGATTAATAGGTTTCGTACTCTCTCTTTTTATGGATCATGGTGTCATCAACCTTTTACGACTATACACCCCATGGTTAGCTAACGAATCTGTAGCCAATAGTTGGTTCATTTCTTTTTTATTTGCTTTTACATCTTTTGTGCCTGTTTGGATATTCAGTATAATGAGTTACGGTTTTAAGCTGGATACTTTTTTAAGGAAACATTCCACGAGGAAATCGCTTAAAGTATTTTTCGGATTTTCTCTTATCATAATTGCATTAAATCTCTTTTTTCTTTATCAAAAATAATTAGAAAAGAGCTAGAAAGGCAGCTGTAGATTACTATGAATGGATTTACTTTACGGACATGTATATTGTCTTACTTTATTTTGTTCTTCTTTTTATTATTTGCCTATGCCTCACCTGCAGGAGCCCATTCTTCACTAGAAGAAACGTTCCCCAAAGGGGGGGAAGTTTTGGAGGGACCACCTTCAACGATTGAGGTTTGGTTTCAAGACCCCGTCGTTATTCACGAGGGTTCTATCAAGGTGATCAATTCAAAGGGTAAAGAAGTCCCTGTTTTAAAGTCTGAACAAGATCCTAAAGATGCAGGGCATGTTATTACAAAATTAGATAAAGAATTAGCACCTGGAGAGTTCACAGTAAAAATTAACGTAATTGCTCAAGATGGGTTTATCATTGAGGAGGAGTTTAGATTTTCGATTAGTAATGCAGCAAAGTCTGAATCTGAGGAATTAAAACTAGTTAAATCAAATGTTTCTGATGGAGAAATACACAAAGGGCCCCCGGGACAAATAGAATTATGGTTCAATCAACCAGTTGAAGTAAGAGCCATTGGCATTTTTAATAGTCGATATCAGCCCGTTGGAACGAAAAGACCACAGGTCGATTCGGATAACCCTAGGCACATATCTGTTCCAATTTCAAACACACTTTCCCCTGGGACTTATCAATTAACTTGGAGTGCTTCACCGACTAATAAAGAAATGCAGACCGTTCTAAATAACAAACAAGGTGTCTTTTATTTTGCGGTTGACAAGTTTTCTTCGATGACACCCGAAAATACGGGTGATTTTGACTGGGATACTCTCAGTTTCTCCATTGGACTTAAGCAATTAGCCTACTGGTTAACGTTTATTGGGTTAACAATTTTGTTCGGAATATCATGGTTTTATTCAATCCTCCTAAAAAATAGGCTTAAAAAAACCCTGCAAAAGAGCACACAGCTTCTATTTTATCTAGTCAGCCTAGTAGGAATGACTTTACTAATTGTTCATCATAGATTGGATCTTCCCGAATTAGCAATAAAAGAATTTTTATTGTTAAAGTTCACATGGATACCTATTTTACAGATTATTCTCCTCTCCCTAGGTATGTGGATAAAAAAGATGCGTTTAATATTATTCGGTATAGCCTTAATATTATGGCCCTTTATCATTGGTCATGCCTCTTATCCACGTTACGGCGGTTACATTACTATGATCATGACTGCTTTTCATATTATTGCAGTAGCCATTTGGATGGGGGGACTTTTTTCACTCATTGCCAAACCGAAACATCTAGAAAGAAAGGAATGGCTACAAAGAGTCGGTCCCACTTTTTCTAACTGGGCCATGATAAGTGTTAGTGTCATCCTATTTACTGGTATCTGGATGACGGTCGAGTTTCTGCCCTCTACTTCATTAGAAAGTTTTTTAGAAAGCGAATGGGGTAGGTCTTTACTAATTAAGACAGTACTGTTCTTTTTATTAATCATAATAGGATATGTCCAACGAAAAACGGTTAAGCAACTTAGTTCCAAATTTACGTTTTCCTTTTTCAAAAGAGTTAGAATAGAAGCAGTATATGGGCTCATCATTTTCTTTTTTGCGGCATCTTTAGTTGCGGCTAACCCTAGTGCAGCTGAACAAGGAGTTTATAGGGAAACACCAGAAGCACCAAATAATTTGGATTTGAATGTTGAAATTACTCCGCTAGAGATGGGGTTAAATACCATTACGTTAGAATTCAAAGAAAACCCTAAAATTAGAAATGTGAAAGTCGAACTGAGTATGCCACCTACATGGCAAGTTGAAAATAATGCGTTTCAAGTTGGGAAAGGAATATATAAATTGACCGGAAATTTACTACATGGTGCTGGAACGATTAATATGAAAGTGAAAGTTCTGATGGAAAATGGGAAAGAGGTTCGGTTACCATACACGATTGTGGTGCCTGGGGAAGTACGTAATCAAAGCGAAAATACTTCCATTTGACTAAAAGATATTTGCCCCTGTAGTGGAGAAACTTGTTTGGTTAAATATTACTCCTCAAATAAATTACTGAACATAACAACCGATCTAAGTTTCTTCCATGATACAGAGGTTTGTATTTGTATCAAATAATAAATCGATAGGGGGTGCTTTATGAATACAATACACCATGGCTTCTGGACATATTTTATCTTTCGAAAAAAAAGGCAACTGGTTAAGTGGTTTGTCATAGGTTCAATTGCACCAGATATTATCTATTTTGTGATGTTTCTGTATTTAGGTGTACAGAAGGAAATACTAACCCTTTCTTTATTGCTAGATCTATTTAAGATGCCAATGTTTGGATTTCCTTCAGATAGTTCAAACATGGCTTTGACTCAATTACATGACTTTATTTTAGAAATGTTTCAGCATCCCATTGTAGAGATTTTACGATTTACTGGACATTCCTTGTTCGTTTGGACCGTTCTTTCAGGTCTGGTATATTGGAGAATGGGTTTTAAGCTTTCTCCACTTAAGGCTTTTTTATTGGGGTGGTCAGGACATATCCTTACAGACCTATTAACCCATGCAACGGATGCTACACCCATTTTATATCCTTTGAGTGATTTAATTATACGAGGCCCCATTTCATACTGGAATCCGGATTACTATGGTAAAGAGTTTAATATAGTCAATAACATCCTACTTGTTTTGGCAACTGTTTATTTAATAATAAGGTTTCTGCAAAGGGTGACAAATAGGGGGAAATAAAGTTTTCATAACAAAGCTATATTTGACAAGAATCGTAAACCTATGTATAAGTTGTTTCATCAATAGAATTATAAATTTATTGGAGAAAATAACAAGAATTCCACTTATTTTAGGATGTGGGATATAACTGAAGGTTGGAAGGCGATAACCACTGAATAGATAAAATAGAAGCAATGGACCGCAGACAAAAAAATATCGTTTTCCCTAAGTCTTTCACAATACACATTCATCAACTTTTTGACTTGGATTAGTATTTATAATACATCCCTTTATTCATAAATTAGCGCTAGTAATATTATCCCCCTGTCACTATAGGAATAACTCCTAACTTAACATACTCTGACGTAACATCCATTATAAACACGAGGATAAAAAGGATTACTCCATAGGAGATCACAAGTTTTGCAAGACTTCGAGCTGCCCTTGTAAATTTAAGGACTGTTAAAGCGAAAATTATTGTGGTAAGTGTGATTAGGATGGATAAGGCATTCTGTACTAAGAAGTCCATGCTCACACCTCCTCCCCTATATAAAGTTAACTACTTGAAACATGTTTCCCCCTTATAAAAAATCACTATTAGATGGTTGGAAAATACCCCTACACGGTTTAATTCTATACATATAACTTAATTACCTTCCCATACCCATTAAACTGACTGGTTATCTACAGAGGAGTTGAATTCCTTAAACGAGAGATCATCTTTCGGATATATATTGGATTGTCGGTTTTCTAGCGCTACTTTCACTTTTTGGGGGGATTTGTCTTTATTATTAGAACGAGTGTTTAATGTAAGGGTGGCTAAAACACTTCTACTGATGTCTGACCTCCTTCATTGTTTCTCACTAACAATATAATTGATAATTTTGCAGATTTAGTGCAGATAATTCAGCCGATTGATTCAGTATTGATATGTGGAGAATGGTTAAAGTATTAGGGATAAGGAGGTATTAAAATGGGAGTATTACCAACATCACCGTCAAACATGGATACATGTATTGAAGCTTGTTTTCAATGCCTAAGAGCATGTGAAGAATGTCTGACAGCTTGCTTGCAAGAACCTGATGTACAAACAAGGGTTAAATGTATTCAAACATTAAATGACTGCGCTGAGATTTGTAATCAATCAGTACAGTATATGTCGCGTAACAGTGCATTTTCACCCCAATTGTGCAGCCTATGTGCAACGATTTGTGAGCAATGTGCAGAAGAATGTGAGCAGTTAAAAGACACGCATTGCCAAGAATGCGCAAAAATCTGCCGGCAATGTGCAGAAGAATGCCGTAAAATGGCTGGTTGATTTTTAACTGCTAAGTAGAGTGTCGGGAAACGTTTCCCGACACTCTACTAGTATTCATTAAAAAGTTTTTATAATTGTAGAGTATAAAGTGAAACTCCAGTCAGTGACGAAAAGATTGACGAGATTGGCTAACCAAGGGGAGGTATAGTCAATTTTAATAAGGGCATAGATGAATTGGAAAGTTGTGCTAGTGAGCACAGAATCAAAAGTTGCGAGGTGAAACAATTATGGATTACTCATTATGGCTTTCTATCGTTCCTTCTATTATTGCCATTGCATTAGCAACCTGGACAAAGCAAGTGATTCCTTCCTTGTTGATCGGTTTATGGGTAGGTAGTTTTATAATAACCGGTTCCTTTCTCGGATCTATTTCTCAAACCGTGGAGTATATTGTGGGTGTTTTGTCTGATCCAGGTAACCTTGATATCCTCCTTTTTTTATTTGTGTTCAGTGGTTTAGTGGCGCTTATCCAACTTTCAGGGGGTGTGCAGGCTTTTGCACGTTTCATGGAAAATTACATTAATAATGCAAAGAAGACATTAATTGTTTCGTGGCTTTTACTACCTATAACCTTTATTGACTGTGGGTTTCGTGTGGTGGCTACAGGGTCAATTATGAAACCCTTGGCTGAAAAATTCTCGGTTTCTAGGGAGCGTTTAGCGTATATGTTAAATAATTCGGCTAGTCCTGTTATTGTGTTAATTCCTGTTGCCACTACTTATATCGGTTATATCCTTGGAGTATTAGGAAAAGGCATGGATGCTGCAGGGGTTGAAGGTTCGGCTTTTCAGCTTTTTTTAGCCAGTATCCCTTTTCAGTTCTTTAGCTTTACATCGGTTGCCATAGCATTGCTTTCTGTGATTGTTGGATGGAATTTTGGGAAAATGAAACAAATGATCCAATCATCCCAAGGAGACGATGCTAAATCTCGTAATCAAGGGAATCCCTCTTTATCGACCGCCCGTTCTATGGAAATGTCCAAAGAACTTGGAAACACGGATAAGTCGGACACTTCCAAAGACCAAATGGGTGTTACTTCAAAAGGGGATATGGAGCAAATGGATATGGGTATAGGCGAAGCATCCTTAAAACCCCGATTGTTTAATCTTTTACTTCCGATTTTTGTGTTAATCCCCTTGAGCTTTTATTTGATATGGTGGAGTGGTCAAAAGGAGGCTGAAGGTCAAAGTATTATTGAAATATTCACCGCAGCTAACCCTTCAAGATCCATGTTCTTAGCGTTATTCATTACAGTGATGTTTACGGCAGCATTATATCTAATTCAGGGGATTAAATTAAAAGAAATGACTGATAAGTTTATTAAAGGCGGAAATAAGCTAATGACAACCATTGTTATATTAGCAGTTGCATGGCCGATATCTGATGTATCCCAGGACCTCGGGCTAACGGATCTGATTCAAATCACCTTGGGCGGAGCACTGACGCCTGTATGGGTGCCAGTGATAGTGTTCATAGTGTCTGGATCTGTAACTTATTTTATTGGTTCTTCTTGGGGGCGTGGGCCTTAATGATGCCTATTGCTATTCCACTTGCAGTGGCGACTGGGGTAGTATCCCTCTTGCGGTAGCTGCAGTTTTATCTGGAGGTACGTTTGGTGATGTTACCTCACCAGTGTCAGGCATGACAGCAATGTCTGCTGGTGCAGCAGGGGCTGACCACATGAAGTATGTTCGAGCGATGACACCTTACAACCTCATAGCCGCATCATTAGCAGCAGGCCTATTTATCGTAGTGCCCTTTTTTATCACTTGAGTAAAAAACATGGAAAACCATCCAGGCAGACTCATGCAATTCCACAAATTGATGCACAGTCAGTAAGTGTTTTAATATCCTTGTGCGTAGGCTCTGGGTTGGCACTACACCTGGCCAACTCATTATTCTCAAATAAGTGGAATGGATGTGAAGTAAACAATATTACTGAGTAAATTATGAAGCCAGTACCTGTGAAAAGGAACTGGCTTTTACTTATTTAATATGTGCTGTAAATGCTGGTACGTATCGATTTGATCCTGAACAGATACATGCGGTACAAATGCCCAACCCATTCTTTTGATAAGTTCACCATATCTTTCCTGTAATGCAGCTTGCAGTGCCATCTCAATATGTGCACGTCGAACATTAGGATTCTTCATCATTAAAGCAGAGACAAAGTTGTTATCTGCCATAGACTTTGTTCCAGCCCGTGCTTCTAAAGCAATCGATTTATTGTTTAATGTATTTTGTCCCCATGCTTCTTCTGGACGATACTGATCCCCTGTAAAGGATTCGAGGGATGGGACTTCGATATATCCGTTTTGATACGGATTGATCAGCATTAACATCACTTTAACGTGAATTACCTCGATTTGAAGATCAATGATTTGCTTTAATTCAGCATTTGTTACCTCATTATGGTAATATTTTAGCTTACTAAGCATTCCTTCATGGGTTGACAGATGTTCAGCCATCAGGATATCTTCCCCAAAATAACGTCATCTACTTATTACCGTATGAGAAAGAAACAATAAATGTGGGGAAGATATCAGTCGTTTATTTTAGCTTTTCTAAACTTTAAAAGTTTTGCAATGGTGGCAACAATTACTGTACTTAAGGACATCAAGACCCAATAACGGGGCTAGAAATATTTCCTAATGAAATAAGGACTCCTGTGGGAGATCCCCAGGCATAAATCCTACCGATTAAACAATTGACTTATATACTATAGGGGGGTATTATATACTTAAGCCAATTTTTGAAGGAGGATAAAGATGAAAAGCAGGAAAATAATGGTGGCAATCACTTTACTCATCTCTGCATTCTTACTAGCCGCGTGTGCCGGTAATAATGAAGAAAAGAGATCGGAAGAAAATGAGGAGAACACAAACACTGAATCTAGTTCTGATGAACATTCGGGCATGAACCATTCAAGTTCGGGTGAAGTTCCTGAGGATTTGGCTGCAGCAGAGAACCCGACCTATGAGGTAGGAAGTCAAGTCATCATCGAAGAAGGCCACATGAAAGGAATGGAGGGTGCTGAAGCAACCATTACTGGTGCCTATACTACTACTGCTTATGTTGTTTCCTACACCCCTACCACAGGCGGTGAAAGAGTAGAAGATCATAAATGGGTCATACATGAAGAAATAAAGAACGCTGGTGAAGAGCCTTTGGAACCCGGAACAGAGGTAACACTAAATGCATCACATATGAAAGGAATGGAGGGTGCAACGGCTGAAATCGAATCAGCCAAACAAACAACTGTATATATGATTACTTATACTCCAACTACCGGTGGGGAAAAAGTGACCAATCATAAATGGGTAACAAGAAGTGAATTATCGACTAAATAAAGTTTTAATAAGACGATATATGCTAAATCCATCAAAAGAGCTTATCCTTAAAGGGGTGAGCTCTTTTAAGTTCAGAAGAACTTTTAACCACCCGTTTACCAGCGTAAATCTCCTAATTTTATTAAAAAATTGTTGAAGATCCCTTCAAGGGGAATATAATATTTCTCCACCCCAAATTTCGGATTTTTAAACGAAGGGAACATATGATCCGGTATAATAACTTCAGAGAAGGAAGGAATCTTCTTCATTTTGTAACCTCCCCTGATAAATCAAAATTGCTACAGGTCCTTCCTTCTCTCCTGTTACTCAAAGTGTTCAACTTGAGTACACCCTGTACATGCAAAATAAAATATTAAGGTTATTAATTACTATTTAAATTACGTAGTCAAAATTGTCTTCTATGCCGGATAAGACCATTCAAAGGAAGGTACCTACCGGCAATAGATAAAGAAGCACAGGAAGAAGGAAAGTGACACTAAGCACCCCGGTGGAGAATTGGATCCCCGTGGTATGATGAATTAGGCTTTTTTTGAACTTCCTTAATGTTGTAAAATCATTAATTTCCTGAAGCTACCCCGACTCATAAAAAGCTTGAAGATTTGACTCAGACCTATGGTTTTCCATTTATTTTAAAGTCTTTTATTATTAATTTGCTTTCAGGATTCAGCCTATAAGTTTAAAATATGACGTCTTCGTGATTCATTTGACTTATATTCAATTTAATGAGTAGTTTCCACTACTAGTTATTCAACGGTTTTGCTAATAGTAAATTCTTCTTTGAGAATCTGTTCCCCTTGTGGAAAATTAAACTCTATTTGCCACCCTCCTACACCGTGAAGGTTATATTTTTTGGCTAATCGGTATTTGGCCAAAAGACTTCTTGCATCCTCAAACCACACTTCATGACGAACACCGTTTTCATCTGTATATCTAAACCACGGGGCACCTGACCTATGATCATAATGAATCACGCTGCCATGTTCAATTGCCTTCTCTAAAGCATACCGTTGTGAATAAGCTTCTGCTTCAACATTCTTATCTGATAAAGGCCAATCGTAAGCATAAAGTGGTATACCCAAAATGATTTTTTCATTGGAAATGACAGATGTGGCATAATTTAGAGTCTTTCTTATACTACTAATAGGTGCTATCGGACCGGGTTTCCCACCAAGCCAATGCCAATCATAAGTCATTAAAAATAGAAAGTCAGCATGTTGGCCCAGTGTTTGATAGTCATAGGCAGCGTTCCAACTTGGTGTGTTCGGACCACTCAATGGTGGAACGGCAAGAGCTACCTCCATTCCTACAGGATGAAGTCTGTTGCTTAATTCTTTTATAAATTGATTAAATAATGACTTGTCCTTTTGCTTTAAACCTTCAAAGTCAATGACGACTCCTTTCAGGTCATACTTGTTTAGAACCTTGTATATGTTTTCAGTCAAGTTGTGCCTTGCCTGTTTGTTTGAAAGCAAATGATGGGCAAGCTGTTCATCAAAGCCTTTAGAAGGAGACAGGTTTGTAACCGTTGCATAAGGAGTTATATTGCGTTTCCAAAGGCGATTTTTGAACGTTTCCATGTGTGGTAAATCACTTAATTGACCGTTATAGTCTGGATGATACTCAAAGGCTGCAATACTGGAGAGAAATTTTAGTTTTTGTTCTATATTACTCTTGTCTTCATTCATTAAGATCGATGAAGGATACGCAAAAGCTCCAATCATGATATTTGGCCGGTTTGAGGGACCGGGAATGGCAAGGTGTTGTCCGGGAATAATCCGATTTGACTTCAAACTGTTTCTCTTTATTAATTGTGAAACAGTTAGTTGGTGTCTTTGAGCGATTTTCCACAGACTATCTCCTTTTTCAACGATATAGGTGTCTCCCTGAATGAGTAACGATTGTCCAGGTGACAATTTATTTATATTTCGTAAACCATTGGTCTTAGTGATATCATCAACACCTACATTGTACTTGGAAGCAATTTCCTTAGCGGTATCACCATGTTTTACAACGTAAATCACAGATGCAAAAACAGGGTTCGCTGAGTTTAAAACGAAAATAAAGGATAGGATACAGATCGAAATTTTATACAGCAATTTTTTTTAACACCTTTCATGTTTTGATAATTTTTATGGCCTTAATCCCCGCTTATTTTTTCTACTTAGAAGATCATAATTTTTAGATCAATCCACTTTGGTGAACAGGGTATAGTTTTCCTTCCAATGCAAAAGAGACCCTGCCCGTTTCCTCCGAGACAACGAGTACCAGTGCATCACTTCGTTCAGATAATCCAATTGCTGCTCTATGCCGTGTCCCAAAGTTTTCCCTACCGGTAGTCTGTCGTGAGAGAGGCAGTACATTTCCAGCTGATATGATTGAATTATCTTCTATTAAAACAGCACCATCATGGAGAGGGCTGCCCGGATAAAAAACAGACTCCAGTAAGGCATATGAAACGGATCCACCGACCGGGATACCGGAATGCATCAATGATGAGAGTGGTTCTTTTCTCTGAACCGCTATTAACGCACCATGTTTACGTTCGGAAAGGTGCTGAATCGCTGTTGATAATGCTTGATAACTATCTGTGAAAGGTGATAAATAAGCTGTTAAATAGTAGGAAGATGCCGTCATGTGCAGGTTATTGAATACACCATGAACTTGTTCAAATTCATCTAAGATACAACAGTCCTTATCCTCAATAGTGATAAGCAAATGATCAATTTCCGTTGTGATTTGATGTAAATATTTCTTTAAATGTTGTTTTACTGGTCCAGAAAGATCCGGTTCCTCAGTGGCCATTTGTTTACACCTGCCTTCATTTTTGTCACATTATCTTTCCACTTTCTTATAAGTAATATGCTTTTTAAACACTTTTTCTAACAATCCCGGCAGCACTTCGCTACTAACTTGTTCTGAAGCCCTTCAAATAAAGAATAGTTGTCCAACAATACAAGCATTTTTTTAGACGGATTCACAATAGGGGGTATATAATCCGAAATAGTCTTATTAGGAATGGTTTTGTTTCTGGAGTGCATAATAAGCAACGTTTATAAAGAAAGGGGATATTTACATGACATCAAACTTATTCAATCCAATAGAGTTGGGAAGTGCGAAGCTAGAGAATCGTGTAGGGGTTGCTCCTATGACACGGACAAGTGGAACATCGGAAGGTCTAGTTACTGACCAAATGGTCTCTTATTATTCAAAGTTTGCTCGTGGAGGTTTTGGGCTTATTATAACGGAAGGGGTCTACCCAGATAACAAATACAGTCAGGGTTACTTTAATCAACCTGGTATTATCGATGCTGAACAAGTAAATGCATGGAAAAGGGTTACAGATGCGGTTCATCAAGAAGGAGGTCAAATCATCGTTCAGTTGATGCATGCTGGTGCTTTGTCACAAGGTAACCGGTTCACAAAGGGATCCCTAGGACCTTCCTCAGTTCAACCAAAGGGGGAGCAGATGAACTTCTATGGCGGTGAAGGGGCATTCCCTTTACCAAAAGAGGCATCAAAAGAAGACATTGAAGAGATCGTAAAAGGATTCGTTGATGGATCAAAACGGGCGAAAGATGCTGGTTTTGATGGAATTGAAATCCATGGAGCCAATGGTTATATACTTGACCAATTCCTAACGGATTACACAAATCAACGTACAGATGAATATGGTGGTTCAACAGAAAACCGTGTTAGATTATCAGTTGAAGTTTCAAAGGCAGTTCGTGAAACTGTTGGTCAGGATTTTACAGTTGGCATACGTATTTCTCAAGGGAAAGTAAATGACTTTTCCCATAAGTGGGCGAACAAAGGAAAAGATGCTGAAATTATCTTCAGCCAATTAGGAGATGCTGGATTAGACTATATTCATGTAACGGAATATGAAGCTTGGCAACCTGCTTTTCCAGAAGGAGAAGGTACGGAGGCAACGGATTCCGCATTTGGTGATGGAGGTCCAACACTTGCTGGATTAGCAAAAAAATATGGGGAATTACCTGTCATTGCAAATGGAGGTCTGCATGACCCAGAAAAGGCAAAAGAGATTATTGAAAATGGAGATGCAGATGTTGTTACTTTAGGCCGCGGTGCTCTTGCAAATAGGGATTGGGTAAAGAAAGTTAAAAACAATGAGTCTTTAAAAGAATTTGAGCCAGAAAAAGTGTTAAGTCCTGATGCAAAAATTAAAGGTTTTGAAACCTAAGGATAGACGGTGATTTTCACTGTAATGTTAGCTTAGGAGGAATACAAAATGGCAAAAGTGTTAGCAGTATTGTCAAGTGGATATAAAGATGGGGAAAATAACTACGAAACAGGCTGGTGGGGTGAGGAATTATTTGCACCCATGGAATTGCTAGAAAAAGCTGGTCATCAAGTTGATTTAGCCTCACCTCTTGGGGGAAAACCTGACATTGATCAAGTAAGTATTAGTGAAGAATATGATCCTGAAGGGACATATAGGGCCCTATATGAATCAGGGAAAGCAGATGAAACGCAAAAACTCTCAGAATTAAATCCAACAGATTATGATGTAGTTTTAGTCATTGGAGGTCATGGTGCAATGTATGACCTTGCAAAAAATGAGGATTTACATCGTATTATTAATACGATTTATGATTATGACGGGATAGTCGCTGCGGAGTGTCATGGGCCAGCTCCGCTGATTTGGACAACACGCCCAAATGGAGAAAGCATCATTGCAGGCAAGAAAGTAACTGGTTATCCCGATGAAATCGAACCAGAAGGGTTATTGGATATTCTTCCTTTCAGCCTTGAACAAGAAATGACGGAAATCGCAAATTATGATAAAGGTGATCTTAACCAAAAAGCTCATGCTGTATGGGCAGACAATCAAATTGTAACAAGTCGAGACCCGTTCTCTTCTGAACTCATGGGAGAAGAATTAGTTAAAGCACTTGAAAAAGGAAAGAAGTAATAAAAAGGTGAAAGTTTGTTATGCTCGACATCACCTCAGTTATTCAAGAACGGACTCCTTCTGAACGGACAGGCATATAAGTTTGTTTTATCTTATGATCAACGGGATTTTTGGTAGTAAAGTCGGCACTTGGTTTTATAGGTGTTTTTTTCAATGAAGTAACGGTCTATTAAATTATAAGCAATTTGATATTGAACAATAGAATGTAGACATCATCAACCATCTAAACAATTAAGTAAACTCACCAGGAGGACTGACAATGAAAGCAGTGATTATTGATGATTACGGGAGTGCTGAACAATTAAAATATACGGAGGTTGATCAACCCGAGCTAAAAGACAATGATGTCTTGATTGAAGTGGTTGCGACTTCGGTCAATCCGGTTGACTGGAAAATCCGTGAAGGCTATCTCAAAGAGATGATTCCGTACAATTTTCCAGTTATTTTAGGGCTTGATGCTGCCGGTATTGTTAAAGAAGTCGGCCAAAACGTGACAGCGTTCAAGGTCGGCGACAAAGTGTTTTCTCGACCGGATATTACACGTAATGGAACCTACGCGGAATATGTGGCTGTTGATGAAAGCCTTGTTGCTAAAAAACCGGTCCATCTTTCCTTTGAAGAGGCCGCATCAATCCCGCTTGTTGGACTCACATCATGGCAATGTCTTGTTGACTTCGCTAATATCAAAGAAGGCGATCGGGTGTTGATTCACGCGGGAGCAGGCGGGGTTGGCAGTTTTGCTATCCAGTTGGCGAAAGCATTCGGTGCTTGGGTGGCGACCACCTGTAGCACGAAGAATGTTGATTTTGTTAAATCACTCGGGGCCGATAAGGTCATCGATTATGAAAGTGAAGATTTCACACAAGTCCTTCAGGATATAGACATTGTTTTTGATACGCTGGCCGGTGACATTCAAACGCAAAGTTATGATGTTTTAAAAGAAGAAGGTATTCTGGTTTCAATTGCTGGCCAGCCCGATCAAGAATTGGCCAAAGCGAAAAAGGTGAAAGCCGGCTATGTTTTCCTTGAACCTGATGGTGAACAGCTTGCCAAGATCGGTGAACTGATTGAACAAGGAAAGATCCGCGCAAATGTGGGGACAGTGATGAAACTAGAGGAAATTCAAGAAGCCCATCGATTAAGTGAAACACATCATGCCAAAGGAAAAATCGTCCTCCGTGTTGGGTAAGGTAAGGAAAGAGTACTTACGATCAACCCTCACTTTTTTCAGGACAAAGGAGTGAAATAATATGTTTTCAGACTTTAGCAACCTATATATTTCCGGAGAGTGGCGAGAAGGAACGAGTGATAGAACCGTTACGGATATCAATCCCTATACACGAGAGACGATTGTTGAGATTCAAGGGGGAACAGCTGAAGATCTAAATGAAGCTTATGAATCCGCACAAAAAGTTCAAAAAGAATGGGCACAAGCATTACCACAGGCTAGGCAAAAAATTCTCGAGAAAGCGGCAAATCTGATGCTCGAGAATCAGGAAGAGATTATTAACTGGTTAGTTAAAGAGTCTGGCAGTACAAGGATTAAATCGATGGTCGAATTTCAAGCGGCGTATAGCGACATTAGAGAAGCGGCCGGTTATCCATTGCGTATGACAGGATTGATTGCCCCCTCTAAAACAGCTGGGAAAGAAAACCGGGTGTATCGCGGGCCCCTTGGGGTTATCGGTGTCATTAGCCCGTGGAATTTCCCATTGCATTTGACCATGCGGTCTGTCGCGGCGGCTATAGCAACGGGTAACGGCGTTGTGATCAAACCAGCGACTGAAACACCTGTCACCGGCGGGCTATTAATTGCTAAATTGTTTGAAGAGGCAGGACTACCCGGCGGTTTGCTTAATGTTGTCGTTGGTCGGGGGTCTGAAATTGGCGACCATATGGTGACGCATCCGATTCCATCGTTTATTTCCTTTACTGGTTCAACAGACGTCGGCCGTCATATTGGAGAATTAGCTGGCCGAACCTTAAAGAAAACAGCACTGGAACTTGGTGGAAACAATGTCTTCATCATGCTTGAAAATGCGAAAATTGAAGAAGCGGTGGAATCAGCCGTTTTCGGCAAGTTTTTGCACCAAGGGCAGGTGTGTATCGCCGCCAACCGCATTCTAGTTCCCGAATCAAGGTATGATGAGTTTGTTGAGGCCTTCAAAAATAAAGTAAGTAACCTTAAAGTCGGCGATCCAGATGATGCTAAGACCAATGTCGGGCCGGTGATTAATAGTGGTCAACTGAAAGGCATTCTAGAGGACCTCGAATCAAGCATTAACCAGGGTGCCCATAAAGTTTTGGGCGGAGACGTCAATGGAAATATTCTTGAGCCAACGGTTCTCGTGAATGTAACGAATGATATGCCAATCGCTAAAAATGAAATTTTTGGCCCGGTCGCTCCGATTATTTCATATAAAGATGAAGACGAGGCCGTTGACATCGCCAACGATTCACCATATGGCTTAAGCGGTGCCGTACATTCTGGTTCATTAGAACACGGGGTAAACATCGCTAGAAGACTCCATACCGGTATGGTTCATGTCAATGATCAATCGATTAATGACGAGTCCCACGTCCCGTTTGGCGGGGAAAAAGAGTCAGGCCTTGGTCGATTTAATGGGGATTGGATTCTTGAAGAATTCACGACTGTGCAATGGGTATCTGTCCAACACGAAAAACGCGATTACGGCCCTTATTTTGATTGATGGCTAGGTTTAGAAAAAATGAAAACATGCTAAAGACCACATTCCATGCAAAGAATGTGGTCTTATTTTGTCATTTAATTTAACTTTGACGGAAGTGTTTAAATAGAGTGCAAGATTGCTTTGGGAAGTGATGTGTCTTTCCCGCTAATGCCCGTTTGTGATATAAAGCAGCAATTGGGTACACCCTATTGATAAGGAATTATTGAGTTTATCCCTTTGATCTTCCACAATACAGTTAAAAAAGGGTGAGGTATTATGACGATTATATTATTTCTCTTAGCTGGATTAGCTGAAATCGGTGGTGGCTATCTTATCTGGCTTTGGCTAAGAGAAGGAAAACCTTTTTATTTTGGGATAATAGGTGGCTTATCCTTAGCTATGTATGGAGTCATAGCTGCGTTTCAAACCTTCCCATCTTTTGGGAGAGTATATGCAGCCTATGGAGGAGTTTTTATTATATTATCTGTACTTTGGGGATGGGGAATTGATAAAAAAACACCGGATACATATGATTGGATTGGCGCAGCAATATGTCTGGTTGGGGTGTCAGTGATGTTGTGGCCTCGTAATTAACTTACACTATCTTTAAAAATGCTTATCGTTGTAAATCCGCGTTTTCCCTGGTGCTACCCTTGTAGCTTGGATCTTGATACGTAAAGGGAATACCAAAGAATATATAAAATTTGCGAGCTACTTTTCTACGTATGGAGTGTTACAAATGGTTAGAATGCCCTCTCCGTTATGCTGTAGTCACGGAGAATTTAACAATTCAAGAGTGTCAGACATTACTAAGAAACGTTGAATCTCAACTACAGAATAAAGATATCGGTTATGTGATGGTCCAGCACACGTGGCCCCCCTCATGAGGATTCTCTTTTATGTCACCAACATAATCACTATTTGTACGCCTCCATACCTAGTCTTGGAGGCATTTCTGTTTGTTCAACTGATTATAACCGGTCCAAAAAGAGTCGTAGATGGAAAAAGGGAGAATGGGAAAGCTCCAGTCTCAGGATTAAAAGCATAAATCTAGACAACTTTTGTATTATTTATTACACTACACAGTAGGGTATAACAAAGACGATAAAAGGAGGCATTTTTACATGGAATTCTCACCAGAAATGAAACACCGATTAAAACGGGTAGAGGGACAAGTACGTGGTGTGCACAAAATGATGGAGGAAGAAAAAGAATGCAAAGACATCATCAGTCAACTTTCTGCAGTAAGGGGTGCCGTTGATCGTACCATCGCATTTATCGTTTCTCAAAATTTAGAACAATGTGTTCAAGAACAAACTGCTAAGGGAGAGGACACATCTAAGATGGTTCAAGAAGCAGTTGAGTTATTAGTTAAAAGTAGATAAAAAACTTTTCCATTTAACCCTTCTATAATTAAGGAGGAAAAATAAAAGCATATGATTATTGCTTTTTATTTTTATTTGTTATCATACCCATAGATGTATATGTATATATAAAACTGCAGGGAGGTAGAATCTAATGGAGGAACAAAAGAGAACAACCATTGTATTATTCAGCGGTGATTTAGATAAGGCAATGGCTGCCTTTATCATTGCCAATGGTGCTGCTGCTTATGGTCATAAAGTGACAATCTTCTTTACATTTTGGGGGGTGAATACCCTGAAGAAAGAGCAAGCGATATCGACGAAGAAGGGTTGGCTTGAGAAAGCTTTTGGTCGGGTGATGCCCAGGGGGCAAACAAACTAGGGATGTCAAAGATGAATTTTGCTGGTATGGGTCCTAAAATGATCAAGCATGTTATCAAAAAGCATAATGCTATGCCATTACCACAATTAATGGAATTGGCTCAAGAGCAAGATGTGAAATTAGTGGCCTGTACAATGACGATGGATCTATTGGGCATCCATAAGGAAGAATTAATGGATGATCTTGAGTATGGAGGTGTCGCCGCCTATATCGGTGATGCGGAAGAGGCTAGCACGAACTTGTTTATTTAATAAAATTGCATTGGAAAGCAAAGAGTAACGTAAGGGTGTATTTTTTGTTTACCTTATACCTATACAGGTAATTGTATATGGGGAATGAAAGGAGGCATAAAGATCATGTTTGGTTCTGTTGAGACGGTTTCTGCAGATGATGTGTTGACACGTAAGCAGCAAGCCGAAAAGGTACATTTGATCGATGTCCGGACAAAAGACGAGGTAGATAGCGGGAAAATACCAGGTGCACTGCACATTCCTTTGCATGAGCTACCAGAGCGAATGAGTGAAATCGAAAAAGGAAAAGAATATATCCTTATTTGCCGTTCGGGTAACAGGAGTGGAAAAGCAGCAAAGCTGTTAAAACAAAATGGTTTTAAGGTACTGAATATGAGTGGCGGTATGATGAAATGGAAAGGTGAACGTGAGTAATTTTATTTAGGAGGTAGTGAAATGGATATCAAAGCAAACCATGTTCTTGATGCGAAAGGTCTCGCCTGTCCGATGCCGATTGTCAAAACAAAAAAGACGTTGAATGATCTTGAGCCGGGGCAGGTGATTGAAGTTCAGGCAACAGACAAAGGATCCACAGCAGACATTCAAGCATGGGCTAAAAGTACAGGAGAACAATACCTTGGAACCGTCGAAGAAGGGGACGTATTGAAGCATTATTTAAGGAAGTCCGATCCCGAAGAGACGAAAGAACCGACGAAGCATCCGTATGTTACCTCATTAGAAGAATTGAAGGAGAAAATAAATGGGGAGGAAAAGATGACGATTCTGGATGTACGTGAACCGGCTGAATATGCCTTTGGTCATATTCAGGGGGCGAAATCGACTCCGCTTGGTGATTTAGATGAGCATATTAACGATTTACATCAGGAGGATGATATTCACGTGATATGCCGTACCGGTAACCGGAGCGATTTTGCTGCACAGAGGTTGTCAGAACAAGGATTTAAAAACGTTAAAAATGTTACCCCGGGCATGACGGAATGGGACGGTCCGGTTGAAAAACATGAAGGAGGAAATGAAGATGAGTAAAAAAGTTGCGATTATTGCCGCCAATGGAGGATTGTTTGATGCATACAAGGTGTTTAACGTTGCCACAGCTGCAGCAGCTTCTGATTCAGAGGTAGGGATTTTCTTCACCTTTGAAGGGCTGAATCTGATTCATAAGGAAGCGCATAAAAACCTGCCGATTCCAGAAGGAAAGGAACATTTTCAGGAGGGGTTCAAAAAAACAAACGTGCCTCCGATTGAGGAAATGCTCGAAGTGGCCAAAGAACTTGATGTTAAACTGATTGCCTGTCAAATGACCATGGATGCGATGAGCCTAGAAAAAGAGGACTTTATTGAAGGTATTGAAGTCGGCGGAGCTGCAACATTTATTGAATATGCGCAGGATGCCAATATCTCACTGACATTTTAAAAAAGTTGAGGGAAGACAAATCCTTCTAGTAGGAGGGAAGCAAAATGAAAGTATGGGTAAGCTTTTTAACCGTTATGGTTTGGCTGTTTTCGAATAATACCGGAAGGTTAGTATTTGCAAGTGAAGATCATGGTCAGAACAGTGATGGATCCAATATGATCAACGGTTCGACGATGATGGATAATGGCATGTTCGGATTTGGATTCCTTGGCATGCTGATTTTCCTTGCATTAATTGGGGTCGTTGTCTATACGGCTGTAAAGCTCGCAAATAGAAAAAAGTGATCAATGAACGATACAATTTCGAAGTAAAGGAGGATCAATAACGATGTCATTACGAAAAGCTACAGCAAAGGAAATCGCACAAAAAGTGATCAACCGAGATGGATTATTTATATTGGATGTTCGTAACGAATCTGAATTTAATGATTGGCGGATTGAAGGTCCCCAAGTGGAAGTCATCAATAAACCGTATTTTGAATTATTAGAGGGTGTGGACCCAATCATTGATAAACTTCCAAAGGACCAACAAATTCTCGTTGTTTGTGCAAAAGAAGGCTCTTCAGAATTTGTAGGAGAAATGGTTGTGGAGGCCGGGTTTGATGATGTGATGTTTATGGAAGGCGGTATGAAAAGCTGGAGTGAACATCTTGAACCCTTGGAGATCGGAACTGTCTCAGGCGGTCGTCTTTATCAGTTTGTTCGAATCGGGAAAGGCTGCCTATCTTATTTGATTGAATCGGACGGTGAAGCAGTGATTGTCGACCCGGCAAGAGACATTAAGGTTTATGAAGACTTTGCCGCTGAGAAAAACCTTACGATCAAGCATGTAATCGACACACACTTGCATGCGGATCATATTTCCGGAGGACGTACGCTTCAAGAAAAAACGGGAGCCACTTATTGGTTGCCACCAAAAGATGCAGAATCCGTGAACTTCTCCTATCAACCATTGAAAGAAGAAAGCGATATTGTCTTTGGCAATGGAGAAGTAAAAGTCGAAGTGCTTTATTCACCGGGGCATACTATTGGCAGCACGTCCCTCATCGTCAATGATCAGTACTTGTTAACTGGTGATATTTTGTTTGTCGCCTCCATCGGCCGACCAGATTTGGCCGGGAAGGCAGGAGATTGGGCGAGCTATCTTCGAGAGACACTATATCAACGATATAAAGAATTGTCTGATCAGTTGATTGTTCTTCCGGCACACTTTGGACAGCCGAGTGAACTGAATAAGGACGGTAGCGTTCAAGCAACACTGGGTACGTTGTATCAAGAAAATCCAGGGTTGAAGATTGATGATGAATCCACTTTCAAAAAGCAAGTATCTGAAAATCTTCCGCCACAACCAAATAGTTACCAGGACATTCGTGAAACAAACATGGGGCAACAAACGCCTGATGAATCAAAACAAAGCGAAATGGAAATTGGACCAAACCGCTGTGCCGTAAACGGTTAATCAATCAAAGGAGGAATAAAAAATGAGTATCAAAGCAGACCAAACATTAGACGCTAAAGGGCTGGCTTGCCCGATGCCAATCGTCAAAACAAAGAAAGCCATCGATCAATTGGATGCCGGACAGGTGCTGGAGATCCATGCCACGGATAAAGGAGCAAAAAGTGATCTGTCCGCATGGGCCAAGTCAGGTAATCATGAATTACTGCAAGATACAGAAGAAGAAGGCGTTTTGAAGTTTTGGATTAAAAAAGGTTAAACAGCAATGAACAAGGGTCCATTGTGGCCCTTTTTATTGATTAAGGGGGGAGAGGATGGACCTAGCTTTTATTGTAACGATATTTCTCATTGGCTTTATAGGGTCCTTATTGTCCGGAATGCTAGGCATCGGCGGCGCCATTATCAACTACCCCATGTTGCTGTATATCCCGGTCTTATTGGGATTTGCAGGATTTAATGCTTATGAAGTCTCAGGTATTGTAGCTGTACAGGTGTTTTTTGCGACATTATCAGGGGTTTGGGTCTACCGAAAAGGTGGTTATTTAAACAAAAGTTTGATTGTAACCATGGGGATCAGCATTTTAATTGGGAGTTTGATCGGTGGGTTTGGCTCTCGCTTACTAACCGAAGAAGGGATCAACCTTGTATACGGAACATTGGCTGTCATGGCTACTGTTATGATGTTCGTCCGTAAAGAAGGAATAGATGAACCCCATATTGAGCCACTCGATTATAACAAAATAGTGGCAGCTGTTCTGACCTTTGCTGTCGGGATTGGTGCAGGCATTGTTGGTGCAGGCGGGGCTTTTCTTCTCGTTCCTATCATGTTAGTTGTTTTAAAAATTCCAACAAGAATTACGATCGCTACTTCATTAGCGGTAACGTTTATTTCCTCCATCGGTGCAACAACGGGGAAAATAGCAACAGGCCAAGTTCCATTCATTCCAGCCCTTGTCATGGTTGTAGCTAGCTTGATTGCCTCACCGCTAGGTGCAACAGTAGGTAAAAAGATCAATAGCAAGTATTTGCAAAGAATATTGGCATTATTAATTTTAGCTACAACGATTAAAATCTGGTTTGATATTTTATATTAATTTTTAACGGTCTCAATATAGGAGCCAAGTGCAGGATGATATTCTTTTTCGTAATGGCCTTGTGGGCAGGATTTAACAATTTGGCTAGAGAGTAGGCTCGTTTGGCCGATTGTTAATGGTTCTTTGCATTTTGGGCATTTTTCAGTAAAAAGATTCTTTATGACCATTCTTTAAACCTCCTCATATATAATAAATATATCAAAACCAATCTGTATACTTGGTATTATACCAGGAAAATAGAAATGATGAAAACGATTGACAACTATGCCATTAAGGCAAAATTGGTTTAAGATGATACGTTAAAGGGGATTTTTATTAAGAGTTATAAGAAAGGGGATAGTTTGATGTTTCATTATACAGTGGAGGCCAATCATTCGGTTGGGGAAACAGTACAAGTGTTAGAAGGGATACTGAAGGACGAAAAGTTTGGGGTTCTATGGGATTTCGATATTAAGGAGACTCTGGAGAAAAAAGGATTCGATTACGATCGCAACTACAGAGTGCTTGAAGTTTGTAATCCTGAGGCGGCAAAAGAAGTTTTAACACAGAATCATATGGTTGGTTACTTTCTACCTTGTAAAATTGTTGTATATGAAGATCAAGGGAAGACCAATATAGGGATGCCGAGGCCAACGGCGCTTATTGATCTTACAGGAGACGAATCATTAAAAGCATTTGCAGAAGACATTGAATCTAAGCTTGTGACATGTATGGACAAAGCAGCCACCGAGGAGTAACTATGTAGACTTATTCAATTTAAAAAGCACATTTGTGAGCAACGAAAGCCCAATTTATTGGTTTTTATAATCGATGAATTGGGCTTTAAGGTATCAGACAGGAGGAATATGAAATGGCATATACCTCCTGGCCATCTCGCGTTACTGATATTACAAAAAAATACGATAGTTGGTTAACTACCGCATCTTCATTCCTTCCATTCTCTTTAGTCGCTCATCAATCATATCCACTTTTTCTTTAATTTGTCTGGTTGTCTTCATATGTTCCATCATCATTTGTTTCATTTGATCCATTTTGTCCATTTCCATCATCGGCATATTCATTTCCGTTCGTCCTGTGTAATAAGGGTAATAATGTGGGGGCTGAGAATACAATTTTTCATCACTCCTATAATGGGTGTTTTCACATTATTATATGGATACCTCCAATACATGTGCTTTCTTTAGCTTTCAATGTTCTTTAGAGTACACCCTGTGCAGACAAATAAAAACCCTGTAATATCAGGGGTGTGAAATGTCCATTCAGGGTTGTTCAACATAATTGAGGTGAAAATCATGATATTTGGATACGCATGGTTATGTTTCAACGAGCAAAATTTAGACCGTCAGGCTTGAGAGTTAGAAGCCTATGGTTGTGAAGATATTGCTTTGAAAAATAAAGTCGGATTATGGAGTGGCCATAATATAATAATGAAAAATGAGCCTTTTCCAGATGGAATTGTTCCGTAAACGGAGGGGGATTATGGATAAGTCGTCATTTGAAACCATTTGTACATAAAAACGTATATCTTAACATAAAAAAAGTTGCATCGGTTTTATTTAAGTTGATGTACAATATAAGAAATGGAGGTAAACAATATGGGATTACTAGACCCTTCAACGTTTACAGGGGCCCTTTTAATAGGTGTCATTGCTGGTCTTATCACCGGTGGATCTGGAGGATTTTTCTATGCTAAAAAAATATATAAAGTTGATCAAAGTTCAACGATAGATAAAAGCACTAACGTCAATCAAAAGGGAATAGGGCAAAAATCGGAAATTAATAATTATCGAGATAGGGAGTAAGGAGTGTTTTTATGTCAGATGAAATAAAAGATCAAAGGATAACTGTTAACCAAAAAGGGGTTGGACAATCTTCTACTATAAATATGATTAATCAAAGAAGTATGGAGCGAATTCATGAACTTTTGGAAAAGGGAAAAGTAGTTGAAGCAGCAGATGAAATGAACCAGGGTTTACAGTTAGCTCAGAATAAACATCCTTATGCTCCATGGTATAAGTTTGGGAGTAAAATGGTAGGGGATCGTATGATATTCACTCATGTTCCTGTAAGTCCAGACTCATTAGAACGTTATCCTATGGAAACGAAAGGTAAATTTAGTGTTGTAAAGAAAGAGGAATACAAGGGAAAATCCTTAATGAGATTACTTGAAGAAGACTATTTCAAAGGACAAGGGATAGAAGTTGAAATGCTGTCACTAGATGTTTTTATAGATGGTAATCACGTGGGTTCTGAATTAAAGCAACTCCCTCCTACAGGTAAATGGATAATTTCTGCTTCCGAAGAACCTCCAATCATTCCGGTGAAGCTATATTTCAAAGATGAATATGTATCTATATTAGACTACGTATTGTTAAGAACATATGACTATGATCAAGACAAAAATATATTATATTTCTCAAACGAACAACAACAAGTCCCTTACTTATTGAAAATTTTTATAGATAGTAATTCGTCAAAAATCAATTTCAACTATTCTATCCGTGAAGAATATAGCAAGAATGTTATGGCAAATCTAAACTATTGTTTGTTTATACAGAAAACTTCTAGGCCGACGAAAATTGCAATGCGAGACTTAGAACAGGATAGTGATATATTCGTTGCGAACAATACATATAAAGCTGAGGAGACAATCTCTGGGATTGATTATGAAATTCGTTTTCTAGAAAAGTTAAGAGAAATTGAAGAAAATTTTGGAGTAGAATTCACTTTACCTAATCGAGAAGTCACTAAAGACGAGGAAGATGCTTTAGATTACTTGTACCTCATCAGCTCTGGAGAGAAAATCGAAGAAACATTTAATAATCTTACTTTTAGGACGAGTAGTAAAAATTCTGTGCAAAATATAATTTACCATCATAAAGAAACTAAAGAAGGACTAAAATCAACATTTCAGATTGGAATACAAACTATCGATCTATTCGGCTGCCACTTTGATGTGACCGGTCATACCTTTTATCAAGACTTTGACAATGTTAAATTAACAAAGGTACGTAAACTTGAAAACCTTGTCGAACATATGGACGAAGACGATGAAGTTGAGGTTGGTATTCATTTCGTCCCCGCATCTAATAATAAAATGGTTTTCTACTCAATAAAAAAGCCTTTCCATAAACCCCTTTTGGAAAAAAGTTATTAAATTGTTATTAAACTAACCGGACAAATTTGGTAAATGTATTACACTAAGTGAAACTTATAATAAGGCTTACTTTATTCATCAGCAGAACAATTTTTAATGTAATGAGGGATGGTCATGCGGAAAAGGAGAATTTGTGTTCTAGCAGGAAACGGTTTGACGATTGACCTTATTAAGCACTTGGCTCTAGATATTGATCCTGCTTCTCCTCTAAAATCTTTTCATAGCCCTGATATAGATTTTAGTTCTTTTATTCATCAGTTACGATCTATAGAAGATGAATTATTGCCTCTTTCTCAAAATCAATCAGATTTTGATGCGATGAATCAATTCCTGAATTATGGCAATTGGGATAATGGCTCAAAAGAGTCTGATCTCAGAAAATTTTTGGCTTTATCATATTCAACACTTCAACTAGAAATTGACAAATATAAGTTATTTGATTGGTCATGGATGAAATGGATGAAAAAATATAGAAAAGATATTGTAGGTTTTGTATCTTTTAATTATGATTTGATTCTGGAAAAAACTTTTAGATTTGCTGATCCTTCGAGAGGTTATTTTAGAATGGGCACTAATAATGAACGAGGCGGAGTTCCATTTTTCAAACCACACGGTTCTATAGATTTCGAGTTACCCATTGGTATTGGCTTTGGAGATGAAGATTCTGCTTGGAGCTCTTCCTTAACTGGTAACCAGGTTTTAGATGAAAATGGAAATGGATATATTACCTCAATTCCTTATGACGATGTTACCCAATATAGAAAGCAACCAGATATAATCCCTCCAACTCAAGAAAACTATCATGAAAAGATGTCATGGGTACAAGGTTTATTTAAAAATTACTCTGACTTTACTAAATATTTTGATGTCAATACATTTGTAATCGTAGGACACTCATGTGCTGATGTAGATAGAAAAGAAATAAATTATTTTATAAGACAGTTGCCTAGAGGGTGTTCTTTTTATATTGTTAATCCTTCATATGAATCTAATTTGATAAAAGAACTTGTATCTTTTATCGAATCTGAAGGGCATAAAGTAAAAAAATTAATTAAGTATGGACCACCATCCTTATAAATTGAACCTAACAAAATGTCTGTTTTTGTTTATTTCGGTTACCCCGACTGGAATGTTATTTAACACAATCACATAAATAAGTTTATATAAAAACATACTTTTATAATTAGGTTCTCGATCTTCAACAATCACATCATACTCTTTGGAAGAAATTCTTCGTTGGGAAAACTAATGGGATCTAACGATTACTTAAATATCTATAAAAAGTAGCTCTGCTAATGTCAGCTGCATTGAGTATTTCCTCTATACTATACTCTCTACTATCATACATTCGAAAGGCCATATCCAATTTGGATTGGTCTTTTTTTGGTCGACCTCCTTTTCTTCCGCGGGCTCTAGCTGCATCCAATCCGGACCTTGTCCGTTCAGATATAATGTCACGTTCAAACTGCGCTAATCCACTAAAAATCGTGAACACCAATTTTCCCATCGCTGTTGTGGTATCAATATTTTCATTAATAGAAACAAAGTTAATGCCCTTATCCTGGAAGCCATTGATTAGATCAACTAAGTGTTTTGTGCTACGACCAATTCGATCGAGTTTATAAACGACCACCGTATCACCTTCACGTAGATACTTCATCATTTCTGTAAATGCTGGGCGATCTTTTTTCGTTCCTGTGATTTTTTCTGAGTAGATGTTTTTCTTTTCTACACCATATTTATTTAACGCGTCAAATTGCATATGTAAATTTTGATCTTTTGTACTGACCCGAGCATACCCAAATAACATATTTTGTAACCCCTTTTGAAATTCGTTACATATATGTTATCAAAAAGGTTATTTAATGTACATATTAATACTTTGTTTTTGATACGACTTTTGAAACTGGTATATCAAGGATTGAGGAACAAAATATCTTCTTTGGAGGATTGTTATCAAAAACGAACGTTACTGATAACGTATGTTGATCCGGTATAGATTTTATGATTGGATCGATAAAAGGTGACCTTAAAAATAAACGAGCGGGTGATTTTAATGGATAGTATTGTAGAATTTATTTCAAGTATAGTCCTTATTTTTGGTTGGTTTACCCTGACCGTTGGGGCGATCGGTAGTATTGTGTCACTTTTTTTAGGAGGTATATGGATAATCGTTCCATTCTTAGTTGGGGTTACTGGAATTATTGGCATCTGGATTTCAAAAGTGTTAATAGGAATTATAGATTAATGTCTAATTGGGGCATGTGTACATCACAGTAGTTTTAGTATAAAAGTGAAACACTGTTGTTGAGTGGAAATAAAGTTGTTCAGCAATCGGGCCACGTTCGACAAGTTGTAACTGCTAGACTAAACTAGACAGATTTTGATTGATAGATTTGAACACTTTTTTCTCAATTCGGTTTATCATGGCGCTTGATCCAGTCACAGGTACGATTATAGGATTAATCATTCTTTGGGCAGCGTGGGGAATCTTTAAAGAAACCGCCTTAATTTTAACTGATGGGATCGATCCAGAAGAGATAAGCCAATACAAAGAATCGCTATCGGATGTTCAGGAAATAGTGAAGGTCAATGATGTGAAAGCGAGAGTTTCGGGAAATAAGGTTATTATTGATGTTGCTATTACTCTTCAATCAGATTTAACAATAAAGGAAATGACTCATGTAAGCGAAAAAATTAAAGAATTGATGCAACAGCAACATAACAGCCTCATGACATTTGTTGAGATACAATCTTCAGTTAAATAATTGTTAACTGGAGGTTTTTATATCTTCGCAAAACCTAAACCGAAAACAAAATGAAATTAACAAGCTGAAGTAAATTAGTTGATAAAAAGTGTTGTGTCGCATATTATAATAATCAAATGATTATTTGATTAAGGGGTGGAAAAATGAGTTCTAGTGATCGCTGCGAAATATTTTGCTTTGATGAAAAAAAGGTCAATCGCGTGCAAAGCCAACTGGATGAAATAGATTTTGAATCTACAGTGACGATATTTAAAGCTCTTGGTGATCCAACGAGAATCAAAATTGCCTTTGCTCTGACACAAGAGGAAGAGTTATGTGTGTGTGACGTTGCCAATATTATCGGTTCTTCGCTGGCTACGGCCTCTCACCATCTTCGATTACTGCGAAATCTGGGTATTGCAGGTTACCGAAAAGAAGGGAAGTTGGTTTTTTACTCGTTAAAAAATAAACATCTTGGATCTTTAATTCCAACCGTTTTAGAGCATCAACAGGAAGAAGTGGTTTCAAATGGCTGACAGTGTACAAATGACAGAACCAAAAACGAATTTTCGTGTTCAGGGTTTTACCTGAGCAGATTGTGCTGCTCAGTTTGAGCAGAATGTCAAAGATTTGCCGGGCGTACAAGATGCCAAAGTGAATTTTGGTGCTTCCAAAATCTCTGTTTACGGAGAGGCTTCCTTGGAAGAGGTTGAAAAAGCAGGAGCCTTTGAAGGATACAAAATTTATAATGAAAATGAACAAGTCGCTGACGAGAAGGTTCCATTTTGGAAAAATAAAGCGATGATTCAAATTGCCTTGGCAAGTGTGTTGGTGTTAGTAGGCTGGTTGCTGAGTCTTAATACGGGAGAAGAGAATGTGGTACCCATTCTCTTTTATGGTTCAGCTATGGTAATCGGGGGCTATGGTTTATTTTTTAAAGGACTTCGCAATTTAGTGCGTTTTAGATTTGATATGAACACTTTGATGACCGTAGCAATCATTGGGGCTGCCGTGATTGGGGAATGGAGTGAAGGTGCGATTGTCGTATTGTTGTTTGCGATTAGTGAAGCACTTGAGGCTTACTCCATGGATAAAGCCCGTAACTCCATACGTGACCTGATGGACATCGCACCCAAAGAAGCTCTCATTCGCCGAGGGAATGAAGAAATGACGGTATCCGTCGATGATATTCAAATTGACGACATTATGATCGTCAAACCCGGACAAAAGTTGGCCATGGACGGTTTGGTTGTCAAAGGAACATCAACCATCAATCAGGCAGCTATTACCGGTGAATCGATTCCAGTTTCCAAATCAAAGGATGAAGAAGTCTTTGCCGGGACCTTAAACGAAGAAGGATTGTTGGAAGTCCGTGTCACGAAACGGGTGGAAGACACGACCATTGCTAAAATCATTCATATGGTTGAAGAAGCCCAAGCTGAACGTGCGCCTTCTCAAGCTTTTGTCGATCGTTTTGCGAAGTATTATACGCCGGCGGTCATTATTGCCGCCTTTTTAATTGCCATTATCCCTCCTCTTCTCTTTAACGGGGGATGGAGCGAATGGATTTATACCGGGCTTGCGGTTTTAGTTGTCGGTTGTCCTTGTGCACTGGTGATTTCAACCCCCGTATCAATCGTCACTGCAATTGGGAATTCTGCCCGAAATGGCGTGCTCATTAAAGGCGGTGTGTATCTTGAAGAAGCCGGCGCACTATCTGCGATTGCCTTTGACAAAACTGGTACGTTGACCAAAGGGGTTCCTGAAGTAACCGATCTCGTTTATTTAGAAGAAGAAGAAAACTGTGAGCTTTTGGGCATTGCGGCCGCCATTGAAAAAGGCTCCCAACACCCGTTAGCCGCAGCCATCGTTCAAAAAGCTGAGGATGAGCAATTAGATATAAGTTCTTGGTCGATCGATGAATTTAATTCTTTGACCGGTAAAGGTGTTCAAGCCAAAGTCAACGACGCGACCTACTATGTCGGCAGTCCGAAACTCTTTAACGAATTGTTGTCATCGGGACTTAATAGCGAGGTATCATCTCAAATTGAAACGCTACAAAAACAAGGTAAAACCGTAATGGGACTTGGAACGAACGAGAAGATTCTCTTACTCATTGCTGTAGCTGATCCGATTCGGGAAAGCAGTCAGGAAATTATTCAGAAACTTCATCAACTCGGGATCAAAGAAACCATCATGCTTACCGGGGATAACGAAAATACAGCTCTGGCGATTGGAAAACAACTTGGCATAAGCAAGGTAAAAGCAGAGCTGCTTCCTGAAGATAAGCTGAATGCGATTAAGGAATTAAAGGAACAGCATAAGGTGGCCATGATTGGTGATGGCGTTAATGATGCGCCCGCACTAGCTACAGCCGACTTAGGTATTGCCATGGGAGGGGCTGGGACCGATACGGCTCTTGAGACAGCAGATATTGCTCTTATGGCTGATGACCTAGATAAACTGCCGTTTACCGTCAAGTTAAGCCGAAAGGCATTGCAAATCATAAAACAAAACATCAGCTTCTCGCTAATTGTAAAGGCTGTGGCTTTATTGCTAATCATTCCGGGATGGCTAACTTTATGGATTGCTATTCTGGCAGATATGGGAGCAACACTACTGGTCACCTTAAATGGGCTTAGGCTCCTTAGAACAAAAGAATAATGCAGAAAAAATATCTGAAAGTCGGTCATTTTACTAAGATGACCGACTTTCTATCAAGAGGGATTCTAACAATGAAAAATACCTCCAACCAGACGAAATACAAACTCTTAGCACCGGCCTACGACCTTTTTATGGGTAATCGATTCTTTCTAAATGCACGGAAGAAGGCATTTGAGAACATTCAATTTAAAGGAAACGATCGCGTGCTTCTGGCAGGTGTAGGGACTGGCAAGACCTCCGTTTGCTTCCAGACCATATAAATATTGTGGGCATTGATATTTCTGAAGGGATGCTTGCCCGTGCAAAGGAAAAAAGACCAAATGCAGAAACTCAACTTATGTTGATGAACGCTGAGCAGCTAGATTTTAAAAATGAATCTTTTGATGTTGTGGTACTTCATTTGATTTTAAGTGTCGTAGAACATCCCAACCAAGCGCTGATGGAAGCATTACGGGTTGTAAAACAAGACGGTAGGATCTTAATTTTTGATAAATTTTTACCCAATGGCCAAAATCCTTCGATAGTCCGAAAGCTATTTAATATTTTTAGTACAACAATAGGAACAGACATTAATCGTAACTTTGGAGAAATCAGTAAAGGAGTCCCCTTTCGTACAATTACAAATGAAAGGTCCATCTCCGGAGGTTACCGAATTATCGTTTTAGCAAAAAGCGAGTAAAAAGAATCTAAGACGATCAAATAAACTTAATCTTAAACTGACCCAGTGCAATTGCGGTGAAGAGTTAGCCTAATTTCTTAGAGTTTCAAGCGAGAAATTAGGCTTTTTTTACTCCCTAAATGTTGTAAATCCGCACTTTCCTGATGCTACAACATTTAAGGATCTTAGTTGCTAATCAAAAATTTATCCTTTTACAGGGAATTGATCTCATGACAAATAGCTCTTAAATAAAATCGTCATTTATTTCTGAAATTCACAGTAATAAATTCTCTTCTTCGTATGCGTGTTATCAACGTTATTGATAAGTATATGGATTTTATGTGTGAAAGAGTATCTTCAACAATACGAACGGTCATTTAATGGAATAATGCCTAATTGATAAAAAATGATAAAATTTATTATTGACCCTGTACCATAGTACGGAGTCCATACTAATAACTGAGGAGGGGATGAAGTGGAAGGATTAACAATAAGCCAAGTAGCCAAAGAAGCAAATGTCAATATTGAAACCATTCGATATTATGAAAGGCGTGGATTGATTTCTGAGCCTCCTCGAACGGAATCAGGTTACAGAAAGTTTCCTCTAGAAGTCGTGGAAGATATTAAATTTATCAAGCGAACGCAGGATTTAGGGTTTACTCTCGAAGAAATTAAAAACCTTTTAGCTGCTTCAAATGATGAAAAGTTTCGTTCTGAGGAAATGCACGATTTTGCAACAAGTAAAATGAAAGAGATTGAAGCGAAAATCCATGATCTACACAAAATGAAAACATTGCTTGAAGACTTGGCAGAAAAGTGCCCTGGTTCTGGGATATCAAAAAATGAATGTCCAATTATTAAAAATTTTAAAGGAGTGAATTAGAAATGGCTAAACGATTAGTAGAAGTATTTACGGCGGGGTGTAGTGTTTGTGAGGGTTCGGTGCAAGAAGTGAAAGATTTAGCTTGTGATAATTGCGAAGTAGTGGTTTATGATTTAAATAAAAAATGCGACACACTCGAATGTGAAGCAAAAGCGAAAGAGTATGGTGTGAAATCTGTTCCAGCCGTTGCAATCAATGGGAAATTGGTCAGCAACAACGGCATCGACACCGATGCGTTAATAGCAGCTGGCTTAGGTCAATAAATAACGAATGGCAAGGGTGAGATTCTCACCCTTGCCATTATTATGCAAGAAAGGAGAGTTTTTCGTGAATAAGGCGATTTTAAAGAATGTAACAATTATTTCATATGTCATTGCCATTACATTTATTATCACGATGATTACGGCTTCGGTCATGTTGAATAATCATCAAATTATTTTGCCGGAACTTGCTGCAATGGCGATTGCCATGTGGGTATATCGAGAAGCCGGATGGATCAGGCAACCATCAAAGATTCTTTTTGCCCCGTCCCTCACTGCTGTCATTGGCTTTATGGTTAATCTATTACCCATTTCTTATGTAGGAAAAGTAGGTATCACCCTTATGCTTTTGATGCTCTTACTGCGTCTCATTCGATCGAATCTGGCACCATCTATTGCAACAGGCTTACTGCCAGTGGTGATAGATGTAGACGGATGGTCATTTATTATATCGACTTTCATTCTTACTTTCATATTGATGCTTGGGGTTCTACTATTTAGATTAAATAACGGGCTTGAGAAGAAGGTGAAGATACAGTACAAGTACATGGTCGTGTTTTTAGCGTTGAATTTCGTCTGGATTGGTTTAACTTGGGCCGTTGGCTATCCCCAACTAGCAGCAATCCCACCTATATTGATAACGTTGATAAATATGATATTAATGTACATTCTGTTGCGGATTGTTGGTGTCCGTATCCCAGCAGTGTACGCTTTTCCATTGCTCCCGTTTATCTTTCCAGATAAAGTGGTAGCGATGTTGCCGTTAGGTTCATTGGTTACATGTGTATTTCTGTTTAGTTCAGTTTTAGCGTATAAAAAGGTGGAAATAAAACAACGGGAAAAAAGGGTCCTAATGTGACGTAAAAAGGATCATGTATGAAGGGACCTGTAAAGTAAGCAGTCTGATGATCAGAAATTACCTTGAAAATTGTGTGACACGCGATGTTCGTTCCGATGATCCGGAGACCGTATAACGCACGGACGAAGAAATCATGAAGGTTTTCCATAAATATTCAGAGTAAGGAGCGAGACCAATGAAGATAGAGGTCCGGTGTGCCCGGTTGCAAAAGTTGTGAAGCAACAAAAAAGCGTGTTCAAGACGTCCTAAAGGATTTTCCGAGTGTACAATTTGGTGAAATTGACTCTTTGGAAGAGCCAGAACGCATAGAATCTCTAGGTGTGATGACTTCGGGTGCGATTGTCATCGACGGAGAAGTGGTTTTCTCCAGCCTCCCGAAAGAAAAAGTACTTCGCCATAAAATTGAGGAAACGATGACATGAAAAAAACCATAGCTTCTATAGCGTTAGCCATTGTTGCTGTTGTGGTCGCCTATCCCTCAGTGAATTGGGAGGCTGATAAAGAAGCAGCTGAAACGGAAAATGTGACATTAAGTAACGGTGTTCAAATCGCTTTAACCGAGAAGGAAGCTGCGCTTTCCGGCAATCCCGGTGAGAAAAAAGTCGCTTTGACAGGTCTAGGTTTATTCTGAACAAGCTGTCAAGCTGCGGTCACAGCTGCGTTAGAGGAAACTGATGGTGTTCAATCCCCCATGTCAACTTTGAACAGGATCGCGCAACCGTGGTCTATCAGCCAGAGGTTGTATCAACCAAGGAAATTAAACAATGTATTACCGATCTTGGTTATCAAGTTAGTGACGTGAAGGAGGTTCAGTTTTGAATACGATTTATGACCAATTAGACGGAAACTGGGCTGTGTCTCCTTTCTCGTACTTATTGGTTTTGTTAGGCGGAATTCTTAGTGCCGTGAGTATTTGTTATGTACCGATTTTAGTTATGTTTATGTTTAGTGGTTATATGGGCAAACATGCGTAAGAGGGAACCGGTAAAGCCCTTCGGATTACGGTGGGTTTTACCGTCGGTATGATCATCACATCGGCTGTGATCGGTATTGTTGCTACCTTTGTCGGTAAGTCCATCATGACATTGTTTACGGGATACATTCTTGAATGTATGGATCCCTGCCGTTGTCGGTATTCTGATGGGGCTACAGCTACTAGGGGTATTTAAAATTTCACCTCAGGCATGGGCATTTGCACTTGAAAGAAAATAAGGTAAAGGCTTGCCAAAGTGGCCATTTAGTTATTGTAGAACACCTTTTTGGAATTAAGATGGAAGGAATAATTTTTGAAATGCTTGTCAATATGGCCTCATTATTTGCTGTGTTTGTTATTCATCGAACGGAAAAAGAGATGCGTCTAGCCAGGAAGATTTATCAAAGGCACATATCCAACAGGCTAAAGCTATTGTCATTACTTCTGACTCATCGAAAGGGGAATTAGAAGCAGATCGGTACAGTATTGTGATTACGATTGCTGCAAAGATTGCTAATCCAAGTATAAAGATCCTTACTGAAATTCTCACAGCGAAGCAATCGGAACATGCCAAAAGAGCAGGGGCTACTACTATAATCCCAGCTTATGAATCTTTGGGCAGGGAAATGTATTATCAAATTTATAATAGTGGAATAGAGAGTTTCAATAGATAGCACCACACGTAACCATTTTATAGATGGAAGGTTAGTCAATCCGGAGATACCAACAAAGGGTCAGAAGTATATATTTGAAAATCCTTCTTTCCTTTGATAACTTCGGATATATATGGTAGAAAGAAGAGTACGTTATTCTTAAAGAAGGAGAGATAATTTATGAACAAAACAGAATTAGTTAATAAAGTTGCTGAGGATTCTGAGCTATCAAAGAAGAATGCAGGTAAAGCCGTGGATTCTATTTTGGAATCTATTACAGAAGCACTTTCAAACGAAGATAGTGTTCAAATACTAGGTTTTGGTAACTTTGAAGTAAAAGAAAGGTCAGCACGTAAAGGTCGTAACCCGCAAACAGGTGAGGAAATAGAAATTGCAGCAAGTAAGGCACCTGGATTCAAGCCAGGAAAAAGCCTTAAAGAAGCAGTAAAATAAGATAATTTTAAAATCAGCATTATACATTGACCCTTTTTTGTCTTGGGGGATAATTTTATCCTGTTATTAACAACAAAAGCCAACTTCTTTTTTAAATAAGCTTTCTAGAAGATTTGTTGATACATTATAATTCATAGGTGCAGTTTAGATTGTTGTTCAATTCACAATTTATATCTGAATTGTGAACTTGTAATGTATGTATAATTATCTCCTCGATATTCCATATATTAGCAACTTATTCACTATCCTTTCAGATGTTTATTTAAATCCTTGTCTAATCAATAAAATTGAATTTTGTGTCAATTTAAAATAAACAAATTTAGGTAAGACAACTGAATAGTATCACATACCAAAAAGGCTCTTGCAATTAGCAAGAGCTTTTTTGTATCTGTATAAAGATGTAATTCAATCGGTATAGGAACATTTGTTCCTATACCGATTGAATTATATTATAATGTAATCGATCATAAATTTAAATTAAGTGTATTTTCTAAGTAATATAAGTCTACACATCCTCAATGTAAAATTAAGGTGTGCACTGAGAGGAGTGGGAAAGTGGATCTTAATAACAACAGCCAAAAAGAAATTACTAAATACGAAGAATATCCTTACTTAATGTATGTTCGAGTATCCACTGATAAAGACGAGCAGAAAGATTCTGTTCCAAACCAAATCGATATATGTAGGTACTGGCTAGATAAGAATAACTTTGAGTGGAATGATGATGCTGTTTTAAAAGATGATGGACTAAGTGGAACATTATTTTTAGAGCGCAGAGCTATGCAGTTAATTTTAAGTAAAGCTCGGAATCGAGAAATAAAAATGGTTGTATTTAAGTCTATTCACCGTTTGGCTCGTGATTTAAAAGATGCTCTGGAAATTAAAGAAGTACTGATTGGGCACGGTGTTCGTGTTGTCACAATTGAAGAGGATTATGATAGTTACTATGAAGGTAAAAACGATATGAAATTTGAAATGTACTCCATGTTTGCTGCTCAGTACCCTAAGACACTATCTGTTTCGATAAGTGCCTCGTTGGCTGCTAAGGTTAGGCGAGGTCATCATATTGGGAAGGTTCCTTATGGTTATGACCGTGTAGACCATAAACTAAAAATAAATGAGAAACAAGCTTCAGTAATTAAACAAATATTTGATTGGTACACAATAGATAATATTGGCTTTAAATCTATAACGCACAAATTAAATGAGGGAGTAAAGGATGGTTCTATCCTGAAACCTAAAACCAAGGATTATTGGGGGGTTACAACTGTACAAAGGATTATTCAAAATCCTATTACATGTGGAACTTTCATTCTTAATAGATATACGCATATTAAAGTTGACGGTAAGAAGAAACAAATCCAAAATCCAAAAGAAAAATGGATAATATTCGAAGATCATCATCCAGCTATAATATCTAAGGGACAATGGGGGAAGGCAAATAACAAAGATAAAAAAAGGTATAACACAAAAATATCAGAATGGAATGAATTCAGAGGCTTACTTAAGTGCAAAGAATGTGGTTCGAATATGGTTACAATGCTTTCTTATAAGCGTAGAAAAAGCGATGGTCATAAAACTACCTGGAGATATTTAAAGTGTAGCGCCTATCGCAGGGCTGGTAACTCCGCGTGTGTAAACCATGTTCCCATAAGATATGAAGACTTCAGAGAGTTTGTTTTAAATTTACTATTAAAAAAGTGGGAGGATATTGAGCTTGATTTTGAGAATAGCTTCGGTAAAAACAGAGTAAAAAAAGTTAAAAACCTCGAAAATCAAATCAAACAAATTGAATCGAAAAAAAGTCGCCTAGTTGATATGTACCTAAATGAAATGTTGGATAAAGAGGAATATATGAAGCGAAAATCAGTATTTGAAAATGAAATGCAAAAGTACCAAGATGAAATTTATATGTATGATAAGGAAGAAACAAGTGAAGTCGAAATTAAAAATATCAGGGAAGCATTCAATTCTTTAAATAACAGGGATCAAGATTTGAATCGTGTATTCAAAGAGATCATTGACCACATTGACATATTCCAAAACGGTGAGGTTGAGGTTACTTATCTAATTGGATGATATTGGTCGAATTAATGTTAAGGGTTCGCTAAGGGTACACATTTCAAATGCAATGCAAAAGCTTGGGGTGAAAGGGAGATCTCAAGCCGTAGTCGAATTATTACGGATGGGTGAGCTTGAACTCTAAAGGTAACTGTGTTGGTATCAGAAATGGGCAGACCCTTTCAGGTAGTGGATAATTCGTTTTACTCCATACCTGGAAGGGTTTTTTCATTTACAGGCTGACCAGACTGACCATCCGTATCCCTTATGAAAAAAGAATATCTTGAAATTTTTAAATAAAACCGCGAGAATGATAGATATAGATTATTTCGTTAGTTATATAGGAGGCCAGAATATGGGAGAGTCCGAGACAACATCAACAATCGCGGATGTTGAGAAAGAATTGAGATACATATCAGGGATTATTAAACAAAAGGGGCGGGAAATTTTAAACCATTATCCTATTACTGCTCCTCAATTCGTCGCATTACAATGGTTGCTTGATAAAGGCGATTTGACGATCGGCGAGCTCTCAAGCCATATTCATTTAGCTTTCAGCACGACAACGGACTTAGTGGACCGAATGGAGAAGAATGAATTGGTGGAACGAGTTCGTGATCCGAAAGATCGACGTGTCGTTCGTACACATGTTTTAGAAAAAGGAAGGCAAATTATCCATGAGGTGATTGAAAAGCGTCAGCATTATTTAGAAGAAGTACTTAGTGGTGTACCGAAGGAAGAGGTTTATAAACTGAACCATTTGTTGCATGTACTTCATGAAAATATGCGTGAGACATCAAAGTAGAAACAGAAATGAGGGGTATGCGTGGCGCAGCCAATAGGAGTGATTGATTCAGGAGTAGGGGGATTAACTGTTGCACGTGAACTAATGCGTCAACTTCCTAAAGAAAAATTCATTTATTTGGGTGACACGTTAAGGTGCCCTTATGGACCAAGAGAAAAGGAACAAGTGAAAGACTTTACCTGGCAAATGGTACACTATTTATTACGCAGGGATATTAAAATGCTGGTTATTGCCTGTAACACAGCGACAGCTTACACGCTAAATGAACTTCAATCTGCGTTATCAATACCTGTGATCGGAGTGATTGAACCAGGAGCGCGTGCTGCCATAAAGAACAGTAGAAATAAACGTATTGGTGTTATAGGTACGGAAGGCACCATAAAAAGCCAGGCCTATCCAGAAGCACTCAGGTCGATTGATCACTCTATTCGCGTGAATGGGTTAGCATGTCCTCCATTTGTACCTATGGTTGAGAATGGGGTTTTGCATGGACCGGAAGCGGAGAGAATCGTAGCTTCAACGCTTGAGCCACTAAAAGAAATGAACCATATAGATACATTAATTCTGGGATGCACTCATTATCCATTAATTAGAGGGTTAGTTCAAAAGGAAATGGGAAGCCATATACAGGTGATAAGTTCCGGTGAGGAAACTGCTAGTGAGGCTAGTTTGATATTAGCCTATCATAATGGTTTAGCACAAGGGGATACGGTGCCTGAACACGAGTTTTATACGACTGGTGATATGGAAAAATTCAGGCTTGTAGCGAACAGTTGGTTTGAGGAACCAATCCAAATTTTGAAGCTTATAGAACTAGAGCACTTCCAAGGCTCTTCCAAATAGTGCAGGGCTTTTTTCTTTAGATCTTAAAAATCTATGGTCTAAACGAAAATATGGCTCGTATATATGATAGTACAAACTATCATGGGAGGGAATAGCATGAAAACATGCGGTATTAAACCCTTATCGATTGCTGTATTGCTAAGTACAGGATTGCTGTCGGGTTGTTTATTTGAAGGGGAGCAATCATTAGAGGAGATCGATGCTCCACCAGAACAAGAAACGGCGGCGAATCCTGAAACAAATACAGAGGAGCCAGCTCCTGAGAAAGGGAGTGGAGGAGAAAGTGCTGAGGTAGAAGAAGGTATGGAAGGGGAAGAAGCGACCACGGAAACGGTTGCCAGGGAATTATTCCTCATTGATTCTAATGGGATGGTCGTTCCGCAAACAGTAGAACTGCCGGCTTCCAAGGAAGTTGCTACACAGTCCCTTGAGTATTTAGTGAAGGGTGGACCCATCTCGAACTTATTACCAACAGGTTTTGAAGCAGTTCTTCCAGCAGGAACACAAATTCTCGGGATGAATTTGAAAGATAATGGCACGATGGTTGTCGACGTCTCCAATGAATTTAAAAATTATCAACCAAGTGAAGAACAAAAGATCTTGGAAGCGATGACCTATACGGTAACTCAGTTTGATAATGTTGATCGAATGAAATTGTGGATTAATGGTCATGAACTTAAGGAAATGCCTGTCAGCGGGACTCCTATTTCTGGAGGAGTCTCCCGCTCAGACGGGATCAACGTTCAAGTTGGTGGAAATACGGATGTTGTCAACAGTAAAGCCGTTACCGTATATTATCCTTCTCAACAAAGTGGACAGGAAGTATATCAAGTTCCTGTAACAACAAGGGTGAGTACAGAAGGTGAACTGTACACATCTTTAGTACAAACACTCCTTGAAGGTCCTGAACTTGGATCGTCTTTACAGCAGCCGTTCAACGGGGAAGCGGAAGTAACAAGTGCAGAACTTACAGATGGTGTCTTAAGTGTAACCTTCAGTGAGGGGTTGTTAAATGGACAAGAACCTAATGCAGTAGCTGAACCAGCCCTTGCCAGCCTCGTCATGAGTTTGACGAACATGAAAGAGGTTGAAGCAGTTGAAGTGAAAGTAGAAGGTGTGGAGCAAGTTCTGAACGAAGCGGGTGAACCACTCGCTGAACCCGTAACACGCTCTGATATTAATGGAGCTAGTGAACCGGAAAGTTTATAAAAATAGAGATGATGGGCCACTATAAAGGAATAGTGGCTCATTTTTTTTACATAGGAGACGAGTAGTGTGTTACCTGTTTCTCGGCCTTTTTTTATGTTAAGATGAGCAAGGTATATATGAGAGAACGAAAGGGAGGACATTGACGATGAGAAGCGATCGCCAGGTCAATGAATTAAGAAAAGTTACAATTGAAACGGATTATGTGAAACACCCAGAGGGGTCTGTACTTATAAGTTTTGGAGATACGAAAGTGATTTGTAATGCAAGTGTTGAAGAACGAGTGCCTCCGTTTTTACGCGGGCAGGGGAAAGGCTGGATTACGGCAGAGTATGCTATGCTTCCCCGCGCGACCCAACAACGTAACATCCGCGAATCCTCAAAAGGAAAAGTATCAGGAAGAACGATGGAGATACAGCGTTTAATTGGTCGTGCTTTACGGGCAGTGGTGGATTTAGACAGCATTGGCGAACGTACACTTTGGGTCGATTGTGATGTGATTCAAGCCGATGGTGGTACGAGAACAGCGTCGATCACGGGAGCGTTTGTTGCAGTAGTTCTTGCCTTTGGAAAATTAGTTGATAACGGTGTATTAAAAAAGCTTCCGGTTACTGACTTCCTAACAGCTATTTCTGTCGGTGTCCTTCCAGACGGAAAAGAAATTTTAGACCTTTGCTACGAAGAAGATAGCAAGGCCCATGTCGATATGAATGTCGTGATGACAGGTCAAGGAGAATTCGTTGAGCTGCAAGGCACTGGGGAAGAAGCAACTTTCTCAATGAAACAGCTTCAGACCATGTTATCCCTAGCACAAGAAGGTGTAACTGAGCTCACACACTTACAAAAAGATGCGATTGGCAAATGGGCTGAGGTTATTGATAAATCGACAGCTGTGACGGAGAAGTAATGGTATGAAACAACTAGTGATTGCGACAAAGAACGCTGGTAAAGTTGAAGAATTTAGAGACATGTTTTCTAAGTATCAAATATCCGTTAAGTCACTACTTGATTTTGATCAGGAGATTGATGATATTGTAGAAGACGGAGAAACCTTTGAAGAAAATGCGACCATTAAAGCAGAGACAATTGCAGCGGAATTCGAAATTCCTGTTGTTGCCGATGACTCGGGTCTCGAGATTGACGCATTAGATGGAGCGCCTGGTATCTATTCCGCGCGTTATGCAGGGGAAGATAAAAATGATCAGCGGAATCTCGAAAAAGCGCTCAGGGAATTAAATAATGTTCCCGATCAGAAGCGTACGGCTCGTTTTGTATGTGCTGTTGCTGTGGCACGTCCCGGACATGAAACATTTACTGTAAGAGGGACTTGTGAGGGGACAATTGCACGTCACCCAAAAGGTGAAGGTGGCTTTGGTTATGATCCTATTTTCGTTCCCTTACATTCAGACCGGACAATGGCTGAGCATACTTCTGATGAAAAAAATTCGATCAGTCACCGAAAGCATGCTATCCTGAAAATAGAAGAATGGTTACAAGATCTATCGTAATGAGGTGATTATTTTTGCCAAAAGTACTGATTATTAGTGATACGCACGGACTTACAGACGAAGTTATTAAAATAAAAAAGCGCCACCAGCATGAAGTCAATGCCAAGATTCACTGTGGTGATTCCGAGTTGGGTTATCACTCAGAAGAATTAAAAGATTTTTTCTATGCCAAAGGGAACTGTGACTTTGAAGTAGAAATGGAGAATGAACAAGTCGTAAAAGTTGGCGGTCTTACTATTCTTGTTGTCCACGGTCATTTACATCAAATAAAATCAACGTTAACGCCTTTATCGTACCGAGCGGATGAAGTCGGAGCACAAGTTGCCTGCTTTGGTCATTCACACATGGCAGGAGCAGAAAGAGTGAATGAAAAATTGTTCATAAACCCTGGAAGTGCGAGACTCCCTAGAGACCGTGAAGAACCGACTTATGCGGTTTTAGAGTGGGATACCCTGGACGACATTCAAGTTCAGTATTATCAGGTTAATGGAGAACCCTTGTCAAACCTGAGGATGGAAACATCTCTAGCAGCAAAGAATTAATTCTTTGCTGCAAAGAGTTGTTGACAAAAAGATCAGTATTTACTATAATTAATCTTGTCCGAAAAAAGCACATGGTTGTAATTTTACATAGTAATTGCGAGTGTAGTTTAGTGGTGAAACCTCAGCCACGAGCGAAACTTCTCCGAATCTGCTGCGGATTCACTTCCTGAATAAGCTTTTAGAGGAAGAGGCATGAAAGAATATAGCTAATGAAACCTTATTAAATGCGGGTGTAGTTTAGTGGTAAAACCTCAGCCTTCCAAGCTGATGATGAGGGTTCGATTCCCTTCACCCGCTCCATTTTAACTATACATAAACTGTCCCAGTAGCTCAGCTGGATAGAGCAACAGCCTTCTAAGCTGTGGGTCGCAGGTTCGAATCCTGCCTGGGACACTACAAAGAATTTTTAAGTTAAGATTGCACTTTAAACAACTGCCCTTAAAATGTTGGTACCACAACGTTTTGAGGGTTTTTTGTTAAGTATTTTTCTGTTTAGAATCCGATAGGAAAGGAATTTGTTAAGATTTATAAAAGGATCTCGACAAGGTATACAAAAGGAGTTGGTTTAATGTACGAAGGCATTCATCATGTATCATTACTCGTCAAGGACATCGAAAAATCTAAACATTTTTATGGGGAAATACTTGGATTTCAAGAAAGTGAAGACCGCCCTGATTTTGATTTTCCTGGAGCATGGTATCAAGTTGGCTCGACACAAATTCATTTACTTGTACATAACGAAGGAAAAACTTTAAGAGGAACGAGAACCATTGACTCTCGAGATGGACATTTTGCTATTCGCGTGCGGAATATCGAAAAATTTGTCGAGAGAATGGAGGAGTACAAGGTTGAAATCTTAAATAAACCAACTAATCAAACAGGTTGGCATCAGGTTTTTGTCAGTGACCCAGATGGTAATTTAATTGAATTCAATCATTAAGAATCTCGTGGTATATGACACCTTTAAGAGGACCTCTAAGTCAAAACTCAAAATAAAGGAATTAAACCTGTGATCGAATCATGATCGATCACAGGATTTTTCTATCCTATGCTTTCGCTTTATAAGAAGTGATATGGGGTTGTAACGTGTTATCAGTTCCGAACAAAAAGTGCTTCTCCATATCTGGTGAGTACGTCGAATTTATAGCTGTACGTCCGACCGTTTCTGCAACTTCGCGCAGCATGCTAGGGGAAGCTCCACAACACAAGCCAATATAGTTCACACCGATGTCATGAGCCTCTTTTGCCCACTGGGCTAACTCGTACCGGTTACAGTAGAGTGGATCCAGTGACGTTGGGAAGGTTGTATCGGTTGGAAGGCTGCAAGCACAGCCTCCGTCAGGCAAATTGAAGAATGTAGGGTGATCCTCCGATGTTCGATAAGGAATCGGCAATGCTCCGACATAACCATCGACTGTTTGACGGATTTTTTCTACATACGGCTGCATTGTTGCCGGTCCGCGAAAGCAGTTCATTCCGACAACTAGGGCGCCTTGCCCCTCTAACAAACGGCACGCTTCTTCAACAGAGTATCCATCGCGCAGGACATTTTCTCCCATCAGACCAAAAGTGATTACAGCAGGTATTCCTTGTTTGGTGATTTCCTCCAAAGCGATTTTTGCTTCTTCATAATAATAGAAGGTTTCCCCATTTATAAAGTCCACGCCTTCATCTTTGCACCATCCGACCATTTCAGCAAACATGCTGCGCACACTTTCAATTGACTGCGGGTCTTCAGGGTTAAACAAGTTTGTGTTCGAAATGTTACCAGCTACTAGCGCTTCTTCTTCCGGGTGTTCTTTTGCTACATCCTTAGCTAGACGAATTGCTTGTCGGTTCAATGGTTCCAACAGGTCCTCCTTGCCAATAATGCGCATTTTTTCACGGTGGGCATTGTACGTAAAAGCTAAAACGACATCTGATCCAGCTAACATATAATCACGATACGTCTGTTTTAAGGCTTGTGGATTATCTAGTGCAACCTCAGGTACGAATGACCCTGCTTGTAAATATCCTCTCCGCTCTAACTCGAATAAATATCCTTCCCCGCAAATCACTGGCCCGTCCTGTAAACGCTGTTCTAATGATCTTTTCATCTTCATCATCCTTCCTTAGTAAATAAAAAATTTCATTTAAAGAGGTTGTTCAAAAAGTGGAAGGGGATCATATGTAAATCATCCTTCTCTTTTTAAGTCCTTCATTATGAGTTAGTAAGTCAGTTATTGGCTTCTATATAAAAATCTTACTTCCATACATCCTTAGAGATCGTAATCACATGTTTTAGCTTTTCCCATTGCTCCTCCTCCGTTAGTAAATTTCCTTCCTCTGTGGAAGCAAATCCGCATTGTGGGCTTAAACACAATTGGCTGAGATCAACGAATTGGGAAGCTTCTCTTATTCTCTTTTTAATTGCATCTGCATCTTCAAGCTCTCCAAATTTAGATGTTATAACACCGAGAACAATTTGCAAATCAGAGCGTTTAACGTGGCGGAGTGGTTCAAAGCTGCCGGAACGTTCATCATCGAATTCAAGGAATAAGCCATCAACATCGAGTCCATTAAATATTGTTTCTGAGACAGCGTCATATCCTCCAGTGCTGGCATAGCTTGACTGAAAATTGCCTCGACAAATGTGGAGCGTTATGGTTAGATCATCAGGGCGATCAGCAATAGATTCATTAATGATGTTTGCAAAGGTCGTACTTAGTTCCTCAGGTTCAAATCCCCATGTTCGAATTAAGTGATTCCCATTTTCAGAGAAAAACAGGGACCAGGCTGTGTCGTCTAACTGTAGATAGCGACAACCTGCATCATAGAAGGCACGAATTGCTTTTTTGTATGCCAAAGTTAAATCATGAATAAATCCTTCTATAGTATCATAGAATTCTTCAATTTTTTTGCCTCTAAAGAAAAGCATATTAGGACTTGGTATTGTGAACTTTGCTGTATGTGACCCAGCAATACTATGAAGAAACTTGTAATCCTCGAGCATAGGGTGATCAGTGAAATCTATCTTACCCGTGACCTCAACTCCATAAGCTTTGGTAACTATATTATGGAATTCCAGTCCTTTTTCCGGGACGAATCCTTCGACGCCGTCTAAACCTTCGAGGAAATCAAAATGCCACCAAGCCCGACGAAAATCGCCATCTGTTACAGCTTCAAGACCGATTTCTTTTTGCTTTTCTACGATTCTAACAATTTCCGCATCTTCAATTACACGCAATTCTGCACGATCAATATCACCAGCTGCTTTTTGAATACGTGCTTTTTCAATTCTTTTTGATCTTAATAGGCTTCCTACCTGATCCGCTCGAAATGGGGGAGTGTCTTTGCTTTGTTTCTTAACGCTGGAGTTTCGCTATTACTCATAATTATTCCTTCTTCCATTAATGATTTATTTGATGACTCTAAACTTACAAGTTAAATGTACTGCAACTGAATCAACCCCTATGTTTTAATAAAATACGTTTCTCCTTTCTCAATTGGGTGGCTGCCTCTAGGGCTTGATCGATATCCTCGATTAGATCATTTACATGCTCGAGTCCAACAGAGAGCCTAAGCAGTCCATCGGTAATTCCCCTTGCTTCTCTTTCTGTTTCAGGCATAGCTGCATGTGACATGGTGGCAGGATAGGATAGAATCGACTCCACTGCACCAAGACTGACAGCAAAAACAGGCAGGCGAATATGTTCAACAAATGCTTTCGCTGCTGCTTTATTAGGTAACCGAAAAGATAGAAGTGCTCCAGACCCTTTCGATTGCCGTACGTGTATAGGATGACCAGGGTGAAAGGATAGACCAGGATAGTAGACTTCACTAATTAAAGGGTGATCATTAAGATGGGTTGCTATTTTTAGTGCTGTATCCGAAGATTGTGTCAGTCGAGCACCTAATGTTTTGATCCCTTGAATTAAATGGTAGGCATCCTGTGCGCCTAAAATCGAACCAAATGAGTTTTGAATAAATGCTAATCTTTCACCAAGTTCTTCATTCTTAGTTACCGCCAGGCCCGCAATAATATCGCTGTGACCAGATAAAAATTTGGTAGCACTATGAAGGACAAGATCGACGCCAAATTGAAGCGGGTTCTGGTAAAGAGGTGTCATAAAAGTGTTATCGACAAAAGTTAGACAACCATGTGCTTTGGCTAATTTTACGATTCCTTCTATATCTGTAATATTTAAGCAGGGATTAGAAGGGGTTTCTATATAAATAACCTTTGTATTCGGTCGAATTTCACGGCATGTTTCGTTAAGGTCGGTCATGTTAACAAAGGTGTGCTCAATATTGAATTTTCTCAATACTTCTGTGATCAGACGATACGTTCCACCGTAAACGTCCTTTGAGATTAGGACATGGTCACCTGAAGAAAGGAGCATAAATGCAGAAGAAATAGCTGCCATCCCTGATGCGAATGCTAATCCTGTTTTACCACCTTCCAGGTTTGCAATGGTTTGTTCCAATGCTTGCCTTGTTGGGTTGCCTGATCTGCTGTAATCATATGGACCAAACGTATCGAAGTTTTCCTGATGGTAGGTGGATGACAAGTAGATAGGGACGTTCACGGCCCCTGTTTTATTTTCCTTATTTCCATGAGTTGAAGCGTGAATGAATCTGGTTTCCAGTTGATCTTTGTAAGAACCCATAGTAAGTTTTCCTCCCTGTCTAAAGTTCAAGAGATTTGTATTATTAAAATTAACTCTTCCATCAAAAAGGCACCTTTATATCCCGATCGTTATCGAAAATAAAGATGCCTTTAGTTGACTAATCAGCATGAGCAATATTCAGTTTTGAGCTAATCATTGTCTTTGTTAGATTTTTTATTTAGTGGATAACGTTTTTTTTCTGTGTAATCAATTTGTGTAATTTCCCCATCATGTACCGTAATGGCTACCGAACCATATTCTATGTTCTCTAAGGCTGAAACAATGTCATTAATCTTTTTTTCGAGAGTACTTTTCATACCATTACCTCCTGCTTGCAAATTAATGTAAGATGTAATTCGCTGTATCTTTTGCCTTTGGTAAGTCCAATCAGCAAGATAAACATTTACTAAAAATCAAAATAAAAAACCTCTTTCCGTAATAAGAAGAGGTTAAGTAGAACGTTACTTTCTCTTCTTATCTTTTCAAGCCTGCACGGCTTGCTGGAATTGGCACAGTACTTAGTTAAAGTCTGCTGCCGAGGTTTCAATGGGCCAGTCCCTCCACCTCTCTGGATAAGAAAAATCGTTATCAATTTGATTATCCTATAATTTACACGTATTAACATTCCTTGTCAATCATTTAATGCAAAAATTTAAATTATTCTAAAATCAACAGGGTATTGCTACTCATATCTCTTAATGCACATTGAAATAACGCGCTTCAGGATGAGCAAACACAATGGCCGTTACCGAGGCCTCTGGTTCCATCATACATTCCTCTGTCAATTCGACCCCAATTTGTTCCGGTCTAATCAATTGAAATAATTTTCTCTGATCCTCCAAATCCGGGCAAGCTGGGTAACCGAAAGAATACCGCTGTCCCTGGTATTTAGCTGAAAAACGCTCTTGCATCGTAAAGTCTGTCGGATCAGGGAATCCCCATTTATCACGCATAAGTTGATGGATGTGTTCAGCCAATCCTTCTGCCGATTCTAATGCCAATGCCTGCAGGGCGTGGCTTTTCAAATATTCTCCCTGTTGTTTCATGTCCAGAGAACGCTCCCTAATCCCTTTTCCAGCTGTTACAGAGAAGAATCCTACGTAGTCCACTTCACCGCTTGAGACTGGGCGCAAATAATCAGCTAAACAAAGATAGGGATCACGGTTTTGGCGTGGAAAAGTAAAACGTTCGATGATCGTTTGTTGATCAACGGAGTCATATATGATTACATCATCCCCATCGGATTGAGCTGGAAAGAATTGATAAAGTGCAGACGGCTGAATCCAATTCTCTTTTTGCGCTTTTACAAGTAATTCATCGACGACCTCTTTTAGTTGAAGTGCTTTATTATTTTTCTCTTCCAGCAACTTTGAGAATTTACCCTTTAGCCCCAAATGATGTCCAATCAGCATCTGCATATTAATAAAAGGCTCAATATGAGCAACCGAGTAATCTCGTAAAATGTGCAGTTCAAAATCGTGCGGTTGATAAACCGGAACTGTCTTAGATACTTTTGACACCGGCTTTTCGGCTACAGCTGTTGCCGACTGAGCTTGAGCTTTGACATGACTTCTAGCTATAACTTTTGCTTGTTTTTCTTGCTGTTCGCGAATGAGCAGCTCACGATCCTCCAGATCACTGAGCCGATTCGATAGAGCAAGTCCGTCCATGGCATCTTTTGCATAAAAAACGGATCCATCATATTGTGAGGCGATTTTTGTATTGGTAAACTTCCTTGAGAGGGCAGCGCCTCCTACCAATATCGGCAATTCGATTTGTTGCTGCTTCAAATCCTGAGCAGTCAAAACCATTTGCTGAGCTGACTTTACAAGCAAGCCCGACAACCCAATGACGTCTGGCTTTTCTTCGTGAATATGTTTGATTAAATCGGAAGGGGTTACTTTGATGCCCAGATCGACGACGTCAAAACCATTGTTGCTTAAAATAATATCCACGAGGTTTTTACCAATGTCGTGAACGTCGCCTTTAACCGTGGCCAAAAGAATTTTCCCTTTTTTATTTGACGTGTCGCCTTTTTCCATATGTGGCTCAAGGTAAGCGACTGATGTCTTCATGACTTCTGCACTTTGCAAAACTTCAGCGACAATGAGCTGGTTGTCGTTGAATAAACGCCCTACTTCAGCCATGCCAGCCATAAGTGGACCATTGATGATTTTTAATGGCGTCGGATAAGTTTCTAGTGCCTTCTCAAGGTCGGGAATCAACCCTTCCTTTGTTCCTTCCACCACATAATGAGCTAATCTTTCAGGTAGATTCATTGTCGAAGTTGGTGCTTTTACTTCCTTTTTCTTTCCTCTGTAGAAAGCTGTAAATGTAGCGAGTGTAGTATCAGTCGTTTGAAAAAGAAGCTCATTTGCTTGTTTAATTTCCTCTTCTGCTATAGAGGCATAACGTTCCAACTTTTCCGTATTCACAATTGCATAATCAAGACCTGCTTTTGTACAATGATAGAGATAAACGGCATTCAGCACTTCTCTTCCAACTGGTGGGAGACCAAAAGAGACATTGCTGACACCTAGAATGGTTTGACATTTTGGCAGTTTCTGCTTGATCAAACGGATTCCCTCAATTGTTGCGTTAGCGGAACCGATGTATTGTTCATCGCCTGTTCCAACAGGGAAGACGAGAGGGTCGAATATAATATCGGATTCATTGAGCCCATATTCATTGACTAGAATATTGCGTGACCGTATGGCGATCGCCAGCTTGCTTTCCGCTGTAAGTGCCATGCCTTCCTCGTCAATAGTCCCAACGACGACGGCTGCGCCATATTGCTGAACCAAAGGGAGGACTTCCTTAAATCGTTCCTCTCCATCCTCAAGATTGATCGAATTGATAATTACTTTTCCTTGGGAATAAGTGAGCGCTTTTTCAATAACGTCCACATCCGTCGAATCAATAACAAGAGGCGCTTTCACTTTATTGATCACTTGTTTCATAAAGACTTCCATATCTTGTACCTCATCGCGATCCGGATCAGCAAGGCAAATATCGATGACTTGGGCCCCTTTTTTCACTTGGGCCCGGGCAATTTCTGAGGCTCCCTCTACTTTGTCCTCGGCAATCAGGCGTTTGAATTTGCGAGAGCCAATGACATTGGTCCGTTCACCAACTAGAATAGGTCGGTCATTCTTGTCCTCATAGATAAAAGGTTCGATCCCTGAAACGGCATGCGGATGAGAAGAAGGAGCTTTTCTTGGCTTGATGTTCCTCACCGCTTCTACTAGTGCTCTAGTATGTTCAGGTGTTGTCCCGCAGCAGCCTCCCACGACATTCAGCCATCCTTTTTCAGCAAAACCGGAAACTTTTTTCGCTAACGATTCAGGTGTCTCATGATAATGCCCTTCTTCATCAGGGAGTCCGGCATTTGGATAACAGCTGACAGAGGTCGTTGCTAATTCCGACAAAGAGCGTATATGGTCACGCATGAATTCTGGACCTGTGGCACAATTCAGTCCGACAACAGTAGGTTTCATGTGTTCAAGTGACAGGTAAAAGGCTTCGATATTTTGCCCAGCCAAGGTAGTTCCCATCGGTTCGATCGTTCCCGAAATCATCAAAGGAAGAGTTTGCTTAAGAGAACGAAAGGCGCGAGTGATTCCGATATAGGCTGCTTTGACATTAAGCATATCTTGGGAAGTTTCCAATAATAGCAGGTCGACACCGCCTTTGATCAGCCCTCTTGCTTGTTCTTCGTATGAATGGGTCAAGTGCTCAAACGTTGTGCCACCCGTTACGGATAAGGTCTTCGTCGTCGGCCCCATCGCTCCAGCGACGAAACGAGTGTGACCGTCTTTTGAATAACGTTCGGCTGCTTTTTTAGCAATTTGAGAGGCCTTAACATTAATTTCCTCTGCTAAATGACCTAAATCGTATTCATCAAGTACGAGGTCTGTTGCCCCAAACGTATTGGTTTCAATAATATCCGCACCTGCTTCAAGGTACTGGGAATGGATCTCTTCAAGAACACCGGGTGAAGTTAAGTTGAGATATTCATTGCATCCTTCATAGCATTCTCCACCGAAATCTTCTGCTTTGAGGTCAGCATTTTGCAGCATCGTTCCCATGGCGCCATCGAGTACAAGAATTCTTTTTGAGAGCAGTTGTTCAAATGACTGGGCTTCCATTTACAATCTTCCTTTCTTCGCTTTGTTGAGTTTTTTGCTTAATGTAGTGGGTTAGTTCTTCTGTTATTTCATATCGTAAAAATGGTGTGATTAAGTAGATTCCATTAAAAAGTTCGACAGCGGCGTCAATTAAGGATTTGGCAATCGAAATCCCTTCAGATTGGGCGCTTTCTGGGTCATGACTGGAATTTTCCATACGCTGTCTAATTTCTTCGGAGAGCGTAATTCCGGGTACCTCATTGTGCAAAAATTCAGCGTTACGTGAGCTGATTAGCGGCATGATTCCAATATAAATGGGAGTCGGTATATGCTTAGTTGCCTCATAGATTTCTTTCAATTGCTCCACACTGTTAACGGGTTGACTAATAAAATAGTCCGCTCCATATTTGATCTTTTTTTCAAGTCTGCCAACTGCACGATTGAGGTTGCGGACATTCGGATTGAAGGCGGCCGCGACCGAAAAATTGGTGTTCATACCGAGTGTTTTGCCAGAAAAAGAAATGCCTTTGTTCAGCTGTTTAATATAATGAATCAAATCGAATGATGAGAGATCATAGACGGATGTTGCACCAGGGAAGTCACCAATTTTGGTCGGGTCGCCTGTGACTGCGAGGACCTGTGTGATCCCGAGTGTATGCAGCCCCATCAAATGTGATTGCAGGCCGATTAAGTTTCGGTCACGGCAGGATATATGGACCAAAGGGTTAATGTCGTATTTTTGCTGGATAATTGAGGCGATCGCTGTGTTACAAATTCTTGGGGTGGCCAGCGAATTATCTGCTAATGTAATCGAATCAACTCCAGCTTCTTTGAGCGCCTGGGCCCCTGTAAGTAGCGGTCTGTATTGAGCCGTTTCGGTGGATCAAGCTCAACGATGATCGACGGTCTTTTTGCTGCGATTTCATGAAGGTGGGGCTTAGAGTTACTATTTTCCAGTTGTGTCTGTGGGACATCCTTTTGAATTGGAATGGTCTTGTGCTCAATCGGCTTCTTCCCTTTTACTTCATCCGCAATGGCCGCAATGTGCTCGGGTGTCGTACCGCAACAGCCGCCGATCAATCTAGCCCCTTGTTTGTGAAGGGCCCGGGCGCTATTTTTGAAATAATCAGCCTTGGTTTTGTAGACGAGTCTGCCATCCTGATAAGCTGGTAAACTAGCATTCGGATAAGCAGAGAGGACGGCTTTATTAGGAAGCGGGACATTCTCAAGCGACTGGATCATGTGGTAAGGTCCGAGACGACAATTGACTCCAATTACATCGGCTCCCTCTTTTTCTAACATCGTCAAGGCTTCAGTCAGGGGTGTGCCGTTTTGCAGAACTCCAGGCTCGTGCATAGACACTTGGGTGATTATCGGCAGGTTCGTTTCTTTTCTAGCGATTTGTAACACTGTCGTGAGTTCTTCCAGATCATAAAAGGTCTCTAGTAGAATGGCGTCTACTTTTTCAAATAGCATACAGTAGAGCTGCTCACGGAAACTGCGTTTGATTTCTGTGAGGGATACTGCTTGTTTTTTAATGCCTCGAATACCGCCGATCGTTCCTGCCACATAACAATTTTCTGCTGCTGCTTGTTGGGCAAGTCTGACTGCTGCTGTGTTGATTTCTTTTACTTTGTCTTCTAAACCGTAACGCGCTAATTTAATATAATTGGCGCCGTACGTATTCGTTTGGATGAGATCAGCACCAGCATCTATATATGCTTTATGGACATTGACGACTTCTTTGGCATGGGAAAGATTCAACTCCTCAAAGCATTGGTCGATTCCGTAAGAGTAAAGCAATGTACCCATGGCCCCATCTCCTACTAATGTTTGGTTTTGAAGGGCTTCTTTTAAATTCATGATTATCCTCCTGTCTGTATTTAGGCTTGACTTACTAAAGAGAGCGAGCGGCAATTTGGCTCATGTTACCCTTGAAAAAGAGGTGCTTTTCATCCTTTGGATAAATATTTCTAACGGGCCACTTACGTCCTCGTGCTTTGCTTCCCTCGTAAACTAGTAAGCGCTTTGTCAAGATCCTCCAGCAGATCATCGATATGTTCAATCCCGACTGAAAAGCGCAAAAGCCGGTTGCAAACTCCGTAGCGTTTTCTCGTTTCTTCAGGAATGTCGGCATGAGTTTGGGTCGCTGGGTAGGTGATAAAGCTTTCCACTCCTCCAAGACTCTCTGCAAAGGTAATGACTTTGAGGTTTCTTAAAAAAGGGTCGATACAGTCTTCAGTTTCTAGACGAAACGAAACCATTCCGCCAAGACCAGGGTAAAAGACATGTGTGACAGTTTGATGATTTTCTAAAAAGGAAACGACTTCCTTCGCGTTTCTCTCGTGCTGATTCATTCGTAAAGGCAGAGTTTTCATCCCTCTCATAAGCAGCCATGAATCAAAAGGGGAGAGGACGGCACCAATTGTGTTCTGATAGGTTGCTAATTTTTCACATATATCAGGACCTTTAGCAACAAGTATGCCGGCTAAAACATCATTGTGACCGCCTAAATATTTCGTTGCACTATGAATGACGATATCGGCACCTTCAAGTAAAGGTTGCTGTAGGAGCGGTGTATATAACGTGTTATCTACGAGTAGCAGAAGCTTATATTTTTTCGTGATTTTAGCGATTTCCGAAATATCAGCCACGTGCATAAGTGGGTTTGTAGGTGTTTCGATGTAGACCGCTTTGGTTTTTTCTGTTATATATTGTTCTATATTTGAAAGATTCTGACTATCACAGTATTGGAACTGTAAGCCATATTGACTAGAAAGGTGTTCAAACAAGCGATAACTGCCGCCGTATAAATCTTCCGAAACGAGGACCTCATCTCGGTGTCCGAATAAGGACAGAGCCGTTTGAATCGCTGCCATCCCTGAGCTAAACGCGAAACCTGCCTCACCATATTCGATTTCTGCAACGGAACGTTCAAGAATTGTTCTTGTTGGATTACCCGTTCTTGAGTAGTCAAAGCCAGTTGATTCACCAATACCAGAGTGTTGATAGGCTGTAGAAAGGTAGACTGGTGCACTAATGGCTCCTGTAGAGTCTCCATTGTTTTTGCCGGTATGAACTAATTTCGTTTCAGTATGAGAGGTCATCTTTATTCTCCTTTTATAAAAAGTATTAGAGGATGTTCAAGTCACCGAATGATAAGAAGCTAAACTCCTGAACAACTATGGTTAGATAAAAATAAAAAAAGCCTCCTTAAGAAGAAGACTTTAAAATATCCCAATCCTTCTTCTTATCTTCCAAGTTCATAAAACTTGGTGGAATTAGCACCATGCTGGTCAAACCAGTGGTTGCTGAGGTTTCATCGGGCCAGTCCCTATACCTCTCTTGATAAGTGAATAATATGTAATTTTTTGGTGTTTAGTGTGATTAGTCACCCAATGAAAAACAAGGTGAGAAGGTCGTTCTGTACCTTCAGCATCACCATCAAATGCCCACGAGACCAGCCGTTGTTAGAGATTTTCAACCGATGTTCTATGGTTATTCTCGAAGGTGGTACTTTATGGCAGGTGGGTTGCGAATTACATTACACGAAAAAAATGAAGGAATCAAGGGAATATTAAAAAAACTTATAATTTTTAAACCCGACTAACACACTAAGAATAAAGGGCTAATACGTATTAATTTTTTCCATAAAATCCTTTGACAGTATCTAACACTTGCTGTATATTTTTCGGTAATCAAATAATAATGTTTCTTGTTCAGAGGGGTGGAGGGACTTGGCCCAATGAAACCTCGGCAACAGACTATTCACAGTACTGTGCTAATTCCAGCAAGCCAACTTGTGCTTGATAGATTAGAAGAGTTGTCATTCGGTATTCTAATCCTCTTCTTATTGGTTGTTTAGAAGAGGATTTTTTAATTTAATAATTTGTTACTGACTAGATAACTAGAGGTAGCACTGCCGGATTTAACTTGGTCAGGTGCTGCCTTTTTCGTTGATCTTTAACAATACGTTTAGGAGGGACATCTTATGAAAGATTATGCAATCACTTATGATTTATCCTCCACTAATCCTTTTCCTGATCAAATATCGTTCGAGTTGGCACACGCCCCACACGACGTGCCGTTCTTAACCTGCTCCCAAGTCTCCTCGCCTAGCTACGGGTCTCGACTTGCCCATTTTTCTGATGGAGTCTCATCGTTCTCCTTCCCCACACCTTTCACTTTTTTATAACGAAACCCACCCATTCATCAGCTTGTCTATCTGAGGTCTTTGTACACTGAATCATACGACAAGTTCAAACATAACAAAAATGCCAAATATATTTCTTATAGAAATGCACAAATGTCACTTTTTCAGCGGCCTGCCATATTGGATAGGTCTTTTTTTCTTTTAAAAATTCAATGTTAGATAATCTCACATGTTCATTGTTCGAATATTTAGATACTGATAAATTAGTATTTAACAAACGATGTCAAAAAACATTACACAAAAGGGGAGAACTTTGATGGATGAGATTTTTCTAATGAATAATTTATGGATTGTTATCTGTACAGTTTTGGTGTTATTCATGCAAGGTGGATTTATTTTACTTGAAGCAGGATCTACGAGAATGAAGAACGCTGGTCATATTGCCGGCAAGACAGTTTTTACCATAGGAATTGTATCTATAGTCTTTTGGGCTGTAGGTTACGGGTTAATATACGGGGAGGGAAATGCATTCATAGGCTTTTCGAAATTCTTTTATGGTGATGCGACAACAATGGGCGAAGGGTTGGCAGGTTCTGTAGACTTCTTTTTCCAGCTGGCATTTGCTGCAATTGCTATGACCATTGCCTTTGGTGGTTTTGCAGAACGTGCAAAATTATCCGCTTATGTTATTTTTGCAGTACTATTTTCTATTTTAGTTTATCCTGTTATTGCCCGCTGGATTTGGGGCGGCGGTTGGTTAGCTGAGCATGGGAAACAAGACTTTGCCGGTTCGACTGTGGTTCATTTAACGGGGGCCATGGCCGCCTTTGCTGCTACAATTATTTTGAAACCGCGTATCGGTAAATATAATAAGGATGGTTCTTCAAATGAGATTGCAGGACATAACCAGGTGTTTACAGCGTTAGGAGTACTTATTCTTTGGGTAGGCTGGTTTGGGTTTAATGCAGGAAGCACATTCGGTGTAGCTGATGCCTTTTTTGGTTATGTTGCACTTAATACACAATTAGCAGCTGGTGCTGGGGCGATTGGTGCTATGCTTGTTGTGTGGGCTGTGACAGGCAAGGCAGATGTTCCGACAACACTCAATGGAGCATTGGCAGGGCTTGTTGCTATTACCGCTTCTTGTGCATTTGTTGAACCTTGGGCGGCTGTTATTATTGGTTTGATCGGTGGATTTATTGTCTTCTTTAGTATGAAGTTCTTTGATAAGAAGAAAATTGATGATCCTATCTTCGCTTTATCTGTTCACGGTACGGTCGGTGTATGGGGCACGCTTTCAAATGGACTATTTGCCACACCCGAATTAGCAACCGTTGGGCAGGCGGGTTTATTCTATGGTGGTGGATTTGCACAGCTTGGTGTACAGATGCTGGGTGTTGTCAGTAGCGGGCTTTATGCATTCGTTGTTGCATTCATCATCTTAAAAGTAATGAATAAAGTTATGGGTGGCCTCCGTGTATCTGAAGAAGAAGAAATTATCGGCCTTGATTTGAGTGAGCACGGAGGTTATGGATATCCGGAGAGCATCCCTCAACCCCATTCGAATCAACCAGGTGCTTAACGCTGTTAATCGAAACAAAAGGATTGATGCGAGTGTTGAAAAGTTACGCAGAATTAAAACAATGGCGTCAACGGAAACTGAATGCTGTTTCGACTGACCATAGGAAGTTAAACTTATTCCATGATGAGTTGATTAGGGAAACGGTTCAAATGGCTGCGGAGAACCTCCGGGGGGAGTGGGGGAACCCTCCCGCTCCCTTTAGTTTTTTTCTAATGGGAAGTGCAGGGAGATTTGAACAGTCGGTTTGGAGCGATCAAGACCATGGAATAATTTACGACAGTCATGATAATTGCCAAGCTTATTTCCTGAGGTTAGGAGCAGAAATTAGCCATGCTTTAACTTTGGTCGGCTACGAACGATGTGAAGGAGGGGTGATGGCATCTAATCCACTTTGGTGTCAGTCCGTTCATGCTTGGAAAACTCAAATTACAGATTGGTTAACAGAAGCTAGTTGGCAATCCCTCCGCCACTTTTTAACGTTTTTTGATTCCCGCGTGTTAACTGGAGAGGTACACTATTTAAACGAACTAAAGAACAAGGGATTTACAATCTTGCAGCAGCAGCCTAAGCTTTACTTTCGCTTGGTGGAGAATGTGGATTTTATAAAAAAAGGAGTAGGAGTATTCGGTCAGTTACTTCCAGAGCAGCATGGGGAAAAGGCAGGGAGAATCCAGTTAAAGCAGACGGTCCTTTTTCCTTATGTAAATGCAATGAGGCTGTTAGCTTTAAAAGAGAGGATAGAGTCTCCATCCACTTTATCGCGGTTCAAAGAGCTCCGGACTATGTACTCTTTTGTTAAAGGATTTGAAGGTGACTTTATACAATTGCTTGAGTTCCGTCTGCATTTCAGGAAAGAAGCGCAGAGCTATAAAGAAGTGCAACTCATACCGATTGATACTTTATCAAGAGTCCATAAACAGGAGCTTAAACAACTGATAAAAAGAGGCCAGAAGCTTTTTTCTGAAACTAAAACAATAGTAGAAAAAGAGTGCTCCTCATGATTGTGGATCAAATGATTCAATTCATTAAACAGTTGTCTGGGCGATCGGATGGCTTTACATCGTTATCAAGCCAAACAGACCCAGGAAAGATTGCTTATATGAGAGATTTACAGCGTGAATTAAAAACGAAAGATGTCTTAGATATTGCATTTGATGAATTAAAAGTGGTTGTGTTTGATTTAGAAACAACAGGGTTCTATCCATATAATGGGGATCGGATCTTATCGATTGGCGCTGTCAAGATGGTAGGGGATCGCATTCTAGAAGAAACCTTTTACTCACTTGTTTACAATGATTCGGCCCCTTCGGAAGAAATTCAACGTTTGACGGGGATAACGAAGGACACGCTTAAGAACGCGGCAACGCTTCATGACGTGTTAAAAGAATTCTATCAATTTATTAAAAATGATGCGTTAGTTGCCCATCATGCTAATCATGAGAAGCAATTTATGAAGCATGCAACCTGGATGGCGTTAAAGAAGAGTTTTCAACACCGCATCATAGATACATCTTTTTTAACAAAAGTCGCTGATCCAGAATCAAGGATAGTTACACTTGACGAATGTTGTGCTCATTATGGGATTACGATTGACAAAAGGCACCATGCTCTACATGATGCTGTTGCGACAGCGGAACTATGGGCGAAATGTGTCCGAGAAATACAAACGTTAGGCTTTTCTAATTTGAAAGAAGTATATACACACATAGCTACTTTAAAATGATCTTCTTATTTCTGAAGCAAAAAAAGTGGGGTACGAACAACGACATCCCTTAGGATGAAGCAACTTTCCCAATTAGTGTAGTGAAAGATTTGACTTCGTTGTCTGGTATTACGAGGAGCAAGGGCTTGTTAAACCAGCCAGAAATATAGGAAACCGGCGTATTTATTCAAATAATGATATAAAAAAATTAAAAGAAATTAAACGATTAATCGATCAGGGGCTTAACGTTGCAGGGATAAAAGCAATGCTCGGGAATGATAGAAATGATTAACCCCCTTCCTTGCAGTTGATAGAAACCTAATAATACTAAGTGTGAAACAACAGTTTTATAAAATGATCTGACGACTATCAGTATAGTGTGTTAGATTACCTTACATATTGTTCTTGTTCATTGTATTTTTATGATAAGGTATGTTAAAAAAGATGTTTGAAAGAGGTGGGATGTACTTTGACGGATAACTATAAAAGCAAAAAGGTTATCTCTATAGGTGTCGTCAAGGAATTGACAGGACTTTCAGAACGCCAAATTCGGTATAATGAACAAAGAAAGCTTATCTTCCCAGAGCGAACGGCGAACGGAACACGCAAATATTCATTTTCAGATGTGGAAACTTTGGTAGAGATTGCGGAAAAGCGGGAAGAAGGAGTTCAATCCTTTGAAATTAGAAAAGAAATGCTAAAAGATAAGAAAAGTAAAGAGGGAGATTCTCAAATGCGTAGAAAAATGATCCGTGGTCAATTAAATGCACACTTTCGATCAAACGATAGAAGCTAAGTGCGTTTTCATCATCCCATGAATGTTCTTCCTTTTCTAATTAAACGAACTAAAAAGTTATCCTTGTACGTAGAAAAGACTAACTTGCTAAATAGCGGGTTAGTCTTTTTGTTGTTCTAAATAGGGTAAGGTTCGAGACTTGTAATTAAAATTACCATGTTAGTTTTCCTGACGTTATGTGTGATACATAGTGATTCTTATGCTACAGTTTAACTAATGAAATATTCAAAAAGTGATGTTAGTCCTTTTTTAAGCTTATCCATACGTCTTTTACAACTGCTGGAGGTGATGAAAATAAGAAAGCAAAAGCTTGTGTTAATTGGAAATGGCATGGCAGGTGTACGCTGCGTAGAGAATATCCTTAGCGAAAATGATGATGCTTTTGACATTACGATTTTTGGAAGTGAACCACATGCCAACTATAGTCGGATTATGCTTTCCTCTCTACTTCAAGGGGAAACAATGATTGAGGATATTATGACTCATTCACATAGCTGGTACACAAAAAATAATATTCAACTCTTTTCTGGTGAAACAGTAGTGGAAATTGATAAAGAAAGCAAGATCGTGAAGACCGATAAAGATAGGGAAATGCAGTATGACAAATTGATTGTAGCTACAGGATCTTCCCCGGTCGTGTTACCGCTTCGAGGTGCAGAAAAAGAAGGGGTGATGTCCTTCCGTACTATAGAAGATTGCCAAACAATGATACAGACGGCAAAAAAGTATAAAACAGCGGTAATTATAGGTGGGGGGGTGTTAGGTTTAGAAGCTGCAAGAGGACTGTTGAATCTTGGAGTGAAAGTGAGTGTAGTCCATAACTCTAGCTTCTTAATGGAACGACAGCTAGATCAAGAAGGATCAAGGATGTTGCAAGAGGAGTTAGAGAGACAAGGCATGAACTTTTTGCTTAACAAAGAAACGGAGGAAATTATTGGAGGACAGCGAGTAGAAGGCATTCGTTTTAGTGATGGGTCCGAAGTAGAGTCGGGTATGGTTATTATGGCAGTTGGGGTAAGGCCGAATATTCGATTAGCGCAAGATAGTGGGATCGAGACAAATCGTGGCATCATTGTAGATGACTTTTTGGCCACCCATTCTCGCGATATATATGCGGTTGGAGAGTGTGCAGAGCATGACGGAATGGTTTATGGATTGGTCAAACCCCTTTATGAACAAGGAGCTGTTCTGGCTAAGCACTTATGCAGGAAGAGTACGTCAGGATACCACGGCAGCGTTCTTTCTACCCAATTAAAAATATCTGGAGTCGATGTTTTTTCCGTAGGTCAATTTAAAGCAGACCATGCAACTAGAGCCATTCATTATCAGAATGAGATTGAAGCTGTTTATAAAAAAATTTATTTCCGGGGGAATAAAGCCATTGGTGCTGTGCTATTCGGAGATACACGGGGAGGATCAAATTTACTAGACACGATCGTTAAACAAAAGGTTATTCCTGATCAAAACAAATCTTCCTTATTAGACTCCTCTGATCCTGGTGGCTCTTTTGTTGCTTCCTTACCGATTGACGAACATATTTGTACGTGTAATGGCGTATCTAAAGGGGCAATCATTAGTGCGGTCCAGTTGGAAAAACTATCAACTGTGGGTGAGGTAAGACAGTGGACGAAAGCTTCCAGTTCATGTGGGGGATGCAAGCCTGCCGTTTCTGAACTACTGGATTATATTCAAAGTGATCAGTTCGATGAAGTAGTAAACCAGAATGCGTTTTGTAGTTGCACAACCATGACAGAAGAAGAAGTCGTTTGGCAAATACAGATGAGAAGTCTTGTTAATGTACAAGAGGTGATGGGGAGGCTTGAGTGGAAAAACAAAAGAGGCTGTCAGACTTGTCGGCCTGCTTTGGAATACTATTTGAGTATAATTTATCCCGAATATGACCGAGAGAACAAAGAACTTTTGTGTAAAGAACAGATGTATGACACGACTCAAAGCGATGGGACGTTAGCAGTTGTTCCCGAGTTGTATGGGGGGGTACTTGATTTGGGACAACTCAGAAAAATCACAAATGTAGCAGAAAAATATGCTTTGAATCAGATCGTCATTGCGAGTAATCAAAGAATTCACTTATTGTGAGTAAAGCAGAGGGATTTTTCAAGGATTTTGCATGATCTCAGCATGCCAATCCGTTCACCTGGTGAACATTTAGTTGAACCTATTCAAACGAATCTTGGGGAGTATCCATGTCGGTGTGATAAACACTCTTCCTTAAAGATGGCTTCAGAGCTGGATGAAAAAATGGAGTTCCTGAAAACACCTTTTCGCATTAAAGCTGCTATTTCTGCTTGTGAACATAATGGAGCAGATCCTATCACTAAAGATATTGGTGTCATAAAAGTAAAACGAGGCTGGGAAATGTACGTAGGAGGCAGCAATGGGACTAATGGTGGTTCTGGTGTTCTGTTATGTCTCGCCGGCACGGCAAAGGAAGCATGTGAGATGATTACCGGTTTTATTCAATATTATCGTGAGTCCGCCAATTATCTTGAACGAATATGGCAATGGATAAGCCGTGTCGGATTGATTCACATAAGAGAGGCTTTATTTGATGAAGAAATTCTTGAACACTTACTGAAAAATTTTGATGCTGATAGATTGCGGAGAAAAAGTTATGTAGTGAAGAGTTATTGAGCAACATTCAAAAAGAATATTTGGAGTCGAGGGGAGAGGGTTTGACTGAACTAATGTTGAAGTATTTTCGAACCAAGCAGCAAAAGATTCAATCAGAGAAGGTTTACGATACCCAGTGTCCTTTTTGCAGTATGCAGTGCAAAATGCAGTTGATAGAACAGACAGTGGTTTCTAGGAAAGTATATAAGACAGTTGGAAAGGATAACCCGACAACAGGAGGTCGGTTATGTGTCAAAGGAATGAGTGCTCACCAGCATACATTGAATAATGAGCGTGTTAATCAGCCGTTGTTAAAGGTGAATGGTAATTTTGTAGCAATCACATGGAAGGAAGCATTAGACGTTATCAAAAAAGAGTTTACTACTATCCAAAAGCAGAATGGTTCAGATGCTTTATCTGTCTATGGCAGTGCTTCGCTCACTAACGAAGAAGCGTATCTATTAGGAAAGTTTGCTCGTGTTGCACTAAAGACAAAACATATTGATTATAATGGCCGTTTGTGCATGGCTTCAGCAGCTACAGGTGCTAATCTAACCTTTGGACTCGATCGAGGATTTACGAACACGTTGCAGGAAATTCCTTATACACGTTGTATTATCTTAGTCGGAACTAATATTGCAGAATGTCAGCCCACCATTATGCCATATTTTGAACAAGCCAAAGAAAACGGGGCGTATATTATTGTTATTGATCCTAGAGAAACTAAGACGACTGATATCGCTGATTTGCATTTGAAAAATAAGCCGGGTACGGACGCAACACTGGCTAACGCATTGCTGAAAGTAATTGTAGATGAAGAATTAATAGATAAGAAGTTTTTAAGAAAGCGGGTCAATGGTTTTGCTGAAGTCGTCCACCACCTTAAGAATTTGGACTTAGACGAATGTGTCAAGGTAACTGGACTGGCTAAAGAACAGTTATGTCAAGCAGCTCGTACATTTGGTCAAGAAGATTCCGGAATGATTTTCACGGCAAGGGGGATCGAACAGCAAACCAACGGAACTGAAACGGTCCGTGGATTTATCAATATATTGCTTGCGACAGGTAGGATCGGTAAACCCAATTCCGGTTATGGCGCAATTACCGGCCAAGGAAATGGTCAAGGAGCGAGGGAACATGGACAGAAAGCGGATCAACTTCCAGGCTATCGTTCAATTGAAAAAAAAGAAGATCGATCTTATATCGCTCAAGTTTGGGGCGTAGAAGAGAAACAATTACCCGGTTCGGGGGTCTCAGCTTATCAAATGTTTGAAAAAATCGATGAAGGCAATATCACCGGGATGTTGGTAATGGGCTCAAATCCAGCCCTTTCAAGTCCCAATGCTAATTTTGTGAAAAGATCACTAGAAAGGCTCAAGTTTCTTGTGACCGTCGATATGTTTATATCGGAAACTGCCCAATTAGCTGATTTAATCTTACCTGCTTCATCCTATTTAGAAGATCAAGGAACCATGACGAACGTGGAAGGAAGGGTGACTTTAAGGGAAGCGAGTCGATCATTGCCTGGTGAAGTGAAGCATGATTGGCAAATCATCTGCGATATAGCTGAGGTATTAGGAAAAGGGGATAAGTTTTCTTTTCATTCAGCTGAGGAAATTTTTGAAGAACTTAGAGTGGCCAGTCGAGGCGGGCGAGCAGATTATTACGGGATAACCTACGACAGAATCCGTAAGCATAACGGCCTTCTATGGCCTTGTCCTGATATGGACCATCAAGGAACAAAACGGTTATTTGAAGATGATTTTGCCCATGAAGACGGTAAAGCGAATATGTCTGTGATTGGAAGAAGCCATAAAAAAGTGAACCTAAGTGAGGAATATCCGTTATTTTTAACTACAGGAAGAGTGATGTCGCACTATTTAACAGGTGAGCAAACTAGAAAAAGTCCATCATTAACTGCAAGAAACTTTGAATCGTATATGGAAATCCATCCTGACACAGGGGAGAAATATCAACTGGAGGATCGTACTTTAGCTCAGATTGAATCTAGATACGGCAGAATTGTCGTTAGAAGTAAATGGTCGAAGAGAATTCGGAAAGATACTGTTTTTGTCCCCTTTCACTGGGGAGGAGAGCAAAATGTCAATCGTTTAATTGCCGATGAATTGGACCCGCTCTCTCACATGCCAGGATTTAAGGTCACAGCTGTTAACACAAGGCCAGTTCAAAGTTGAAGTTTTGAAAAAAGAATTCGTTATCGTTCTGGGGTGAAGCAAAACATTTAAACCTTGCATTTTATTAATCATACATTTGGAGGGGTTTGTAATATGCGCAAACAAAAGCTAGTGCTTGTTGGTAATGGGATGGCCGGAATTCGGGCGATCGAAGAAATATTGAAGCTGTCGCCACACCAGTTTGATATTACAGTGTTCGGGAGTGAGCCTTACCCAAACTATAATCGAATTGAGTTGTCGAAGGTTCTCCAGGGAGATACTGAGATTGATGATATTACCTTAAATAACTGGCAATGGTATGAAGAGAATGAAATTTTATTATACCCAGGTGAAACAGTGACAGCAATTGACAAAGACAATCAAACCGTTTTTACAGATAAAGAACGTCAAGTTGATTATGATAAATTAATTATCGCTACTGGTTCTGTTCCATTCATGCTGCCACTACCAGGGGTTGATAAGGATGGAGTAACCGCCTTTCGTGATATCAAAGATTGTGAGCAGATGATTGAAACCTCCGACCAATATAAAAAAGCTGTCGTCATTGGTGGTGGATTATTGGGCTTGGAAGCGGCAAGAGGGTTGTTGAACCTTGGAATGCAGGTGGATGTCGTCCATATTGCCGATTATTTAATGGAACGGCAGTTGGATAAGACAGCTGGCAAGATGCTGCAAAAGGAATTAGAAAACCAAGGCATGAATTTTCTATTAAATAAACAATCTGTGAAAATTACCGGGAGGAACCGAGTGAAAGGGCTCAAATTTAAAGATGGAGGAGAGGTCAAGGCAGATTTAGTTGTGATGGCTGTCGGAATTAAACCAAATATCAGTATGGCAAAAGAAAGTGGAGTTCCTGTCAACCGAGGGATCATCGTTAATGATTATTTAGAAACAGAAGTACCGAACATTTTCGCAGTTGGTGAGTGTGCAGAACATAGGGAAATGGTTTATGGACTTGTCGCTCCTTTGTATCAGCAAGCTCAACAAATGGCAAAGCGAATTTGTAATGTAGACTGTGATGGATACAAGGGATCTGTTTTATCTACTCAGTTAAAGGTATCGGGTGTTGACGTGTTTTCTACAGGTAAAATCATTGAAGATAAACATACGAAGTCACTTAAAGTGTTTGATGAGTGGCGTGGAGTTTATCAAAAGGTGCTTGTGGAGGAAGGAAAGATTACAGGGGCTGTTCTGTATGGAGATACAAAAGATGGTAATCGTTTATTAAGCCTGATCAACAAAGGGGCAATGATTGAAGAGTACACAGATAACAAACGTTCAGAAGAGACTGGCAATGATCTTATTGCCTCTATGCCAGAGGAAGAAATCATTTGCGGCTGTAATGGTGTAACTAAGGGAACAATCATTGAAGCGATCAACAACCAAGATTTAACGACAGTCGAACAAGTTAAAGGATGCACGAATGCTTCGAGATCCTGTGGAGGCTGTAAATCGCTCGTTTCAGACTTATTGGAGTATGCGTTAGGTGATCAATATGACCAAAATCAAAAAGAATCTATTTGTACATGTAGCACTTTATCAAGGGATGAAGTAATCGAAGAGATTAAATTGAAAGAATTGACACATACACGTGAAGTGATGAATGTTCTCGGTTGGACATCAGAAGAGGGCTGTTCTAAATGTAAGCCTGCTTTGAACTACTACCTGGGAATGCTTAACCCGACTGAGTATAAAGATGAAAGAGAGTCGCGATTTGTTAATGAAAGGTTACATGCCAATATTCAAAACAATGGGACGTATTCAGTTGTACCACGTATGTATGGAGGTGTAACCAATGCCGAAGATTTACGAAGAATTGCCGATGTAGCAGATAAATACGAGGTTAAAATGATCAAAGTGACCGGGGGACAGCGACTTGACCTACTAGGTGTCCAAAAAGGAGATTTGCCAAGTATGTGGTCGGAGCTTGATATGCCCTCAGGTTCCGCTTACGCAAAAGGGTTACGTACAGTAAAAACGTGTGTGGGGGCTGACTTCTGCCGATTTGGAACACAGGACTCAATTGGTTTAGGGGTTCAGATGGAAAAGAAATTCGAAGGACTGAATACACCACATAAAGTAAAAATGAGTGTATCAGCTTGCCCGAGGAACTGTGCTGAGGGATCAGTTAAGGACGTAGGGGTCATTGGATTGGACGGGGAATTTGAACTATACGTCGGTGGTAATGGAGGGACACATATGAGAAAGGCGGAACTGCTTGCCAAAGTGAAAACCGAAGCAGAAGTATTAAATACAACAGCCGCTTTCTTACAATATTATCGTGAAAATGCCAGCTACTTAGAAAGAACCTCCGCCTGGGTGGAACGGGTAGGAATTGAACATATTCAGAACGTTCTTTCTAATAAGAAAACGTTCATTGATTTAAATCAAAGAATGGACGAAGCCCTGTCTGTAGTGCAAGATCCTTGGAAAGAGGCGATAAAAAGTGAAACATTGCTAAGAGACCTTTATGAAAATGTAAAAGTGCCTGCAGGTTCAAACTAATCTACCGAGGGGGGGAACAGGGAATGGAAAAACTATTAAATAAGATTTTTGTAGCAAAAGTTAATGAGCTTCCCGAAAAGCTAGGGAGAACCGTTCATGTGCATGGGTTGGAGTTAGCCATTTTCAAACTGGTGGATGGTGATATACGAGTCATCGAAAACCGTTGTCCCCATAAAGGTGGTGTACTTGCTGAAGGGATGATCAGCGGGGAGCACGTATTCTGCCCGATGCATGATTGGAAAATCAGCGTTGTAGATGGAAAAGTTCAGAAACCAGACATCGGTTGTGTACAAACGTTTGAAGTGAAAGTGGAAAAAGACAATGTCTACGTCATGTTGCCGGAGAAATAGGAGGGCTCTTATGTCAAAAGTTTATTTAGTTGGAGCAGGTCCGGGGGATCCCGATTTAATCACGGTTAAAGCACTCAAATGTATTCAGCAAGCCGATGTTATTCTATACGATCGCTTAGTAAACGAACAATTACTTAGAGAAGCGCGGTCTGGTGCGGATCTAGTTTTTTGTGGAAAGCATCCAAATTTTCATATTTTGAAACAAGAATCAATCAATCTTTTATTGGTGGAATACGCGAAGCGAGGTAAAACCGTTATTCGATTAAAAGGGGGAGACCCATTTGTATTCGGACGGGGAGCTGAAGAAGCGGAAGCATTAGCTAAGCACGGCATTTCATGCGAGGTGGTCCCAGGAATTACTTCTGGGATTGCTGTTCCTGCTTATGCTGATATTCCCGTAACCCACAGAGATATGGGCAGTTCTTTTGCAGTAATAGCAGGGCATCAATGCAAAGGAAACGATAAAAAAATTGACTGGAAAAGTCTATCCGAGAATATCGATACATTGGCTATTTATATGGGGGTCAGCAACCTTCCCCGTATATGTGAACAATTGCTTGATAATGAGAAAAGCTCGGATACACCTGTAGCTGTTATTCAGCAGGGAACAACGGAACATCAACGGGTACTTACGGGAACACTTGCGAACATTGTCCAGTTAGTGGGGAAATCAGGGGTATCTAACCCAGCGGTGATTGTTGTCGGTGAAGTTGTGCGTTTCCGCGATCGTTTACACCACTTGAAAGTTATGAATCAAGGATTGGTCGAGCCCAGTGCAATTAAAGCTTGATAAAATGGTGTGATCAAATGCAAGCGGTTCTGTGGATTGGTCTATAGGATAGGTAAAGGCCTCCGAGTACAGTATGACTCATATTGGAGGCTTAATGTAATGCTCCAGTGAATGGAGCATCTTTTTTTGTGCCTGTGGATCTAAGTATTCGTCAGAGAGAATCTCATGTAAGTGATTTCTCCTTTCTTGATGTGGGAGGTTGGATTGCTTTAATAGCTGGCGAGCCTCAAATAAAAAATCGAGATATTGTTCATAGCTTTCGTCATATTGGTTCGATAAGTCTTTTTTAATTTTCTTTGCAAAAAGAGGACTGGCACCATGTGTAGAAATAGCTACGGTCAGCTTGCCTCGCTCGAAATGAGCTGGGAAATGTACATTCCCGACATCAGCCTTATCGGCAGCGTTGATTAAACGGTTGGAAGGGGTTGATTCAACAACAGTGTTATTAACTGTTCTGTTATTTGTGGCGACAATGATTAAGAATGCTTCGTCCACATCATCAGGAGAGAAACATTTCTGCTCCCAATTTATTCTGGCTTCTTCGTAGTAATGGATCAGTTCTGGAATAAGCTTTGGACTGATCACTGTTAAGAAGGCCTCACTATCAAGTAAACTGTCTATTCTTCGTTTAGCCACATGTCCGCCGCCTATAACTACAACTTTTCTTCCCTTCAAATCAAGCATAATTGGAATAAACGTCATTTGGCAGCCCCCTCAATCTCTGATATCTGTATTATCCCATTTATCTTAAACACTCACAAACAGGAGGCTGTAAGTGCATAAAAGTATATTATAATGAAGAAACTTGGAGCAGGATAGGATACTGTTTGGAACATTAAATGTGTTACAAGGAGTGGAAGAGAAATTAAAAAGGAGAGGCGGGAGAGTCATATGGAAAAACATATTTATTCTTTGAGTCCTGTGATTGAGAAAAATGCAAGGGTGTTGATTTTAGGATCCATTCCAGGAGAGAAGTCATTAGAAAGTAATCAATATTATGGAAACCCTCGAAATCATTTTTGGAAGATTATATTTTCGATTTATGAAGAGAAGGAAATAGAAGATTACGAAAAGAGGCTGTCTTTCCTTAAAGACCACCAGTTAGCCCTATGGGATGTGATCTATTCATGCCAAAGAAAAGGCAGTCTTGACTCGAACATAAGAGCTGAAGTACCGAATCAATTAACAGAACTGATACAAGTACATAGGCAGCTAAAATTAATCGTATTTAATGGAACGAAGGCCTATGCTACTTTTAAGAAACATTTTGATAAGACAATGCTTACTGGTGTTGATTTTAAAAAGCTGCCTTCTACAAGTCCTGTTCCAGGTAAATTTAATAAAACAATGGAGGGAAAAATAGAAGAGTGGAAAATAATAAAGGAGTATTCCTGATAAAAGAGGCGGCCTTGCTATGAAGCAAGGCCGCCTTTCTTTGAACTATTCACATATTCATGAACCTCTTTTTAAGAGGTCGCGAAGGATGGAACCAACGGTAATTATTGTAATTGTAAGCATTAAAATCAATGTAAAGGAAATAGGAAAAGCTTGATAGATACCAATTGAAAAGCCTGTAAGCATAATGAATAAAAACGTCCTTTTTTTAAGCTTCATAGTAGTATTCAGCTAGGTGTGGATCGTGGATCTGCCTAACCTTTCGTCACCTCATTTCGATATTATTATTTCATAAATAGTACATATCATGTCTGATTCAACAACCATAGCGGACGATCTTTCAGCAAAAGCATACTGATTTTTCACCACATGTATTTACTTTGTCTGTGATGTCTATACTATGTAAATAACAATCTTAGTCAAACCATGTGAAATCGTGGATGTATGCTTGGAATGATGGTCATTTTGTGCGTGGTATTTAAAGATTTATAAATGTTAAAAGGAGGGGAGCATTTGGATAGGGTAACATTGCATGAACAGGTGATTTCTTTAAAAGGGAAAATTTTTTCAGGTCAATTAAAGTTTAAATGTAGAGACGACTATATTCTTCAACAGCTTGACAAAGTAAAAGAAGAGGATGATGGACTAATAGATGTAAGCACAGTTTCTTCATCATTAATTATTCTATTGGACGCAACAAAAGATGAATCGTTATAAGAAAGGCCTCCTCATTTTTAAAAGGGGGCCTTTTTTCTATTCTTCTTCAGCTATTTCCTGTTCTTCTTTCCAAGCTTTAATGGAAAGAATTTGTTGATCTTCCATTTCTATAACTTTGAAGTGATAGGATTCATGTGATAAAACGGATCCTTCATTCACGTCTATCAATCGATTGTACATCCATCCGGAAATGGTATCGACGTCTTCATTTTCTAGTTCTATGTCAAAATAGTCATTGGTATCTTGGATAGATGTTTTCCCATCTAAGATAAAGGAGCCATCTTCTTTTAAAGTAATAGTTTGTACTTCCTCATGGTCAAATTCGTCCCTTATATCGCCGACAATCTCTTCAATGATGTCTTCGGCGGTAATCATCCCTGAAGTTCCTCCATATTCATCCGTCAAAACAACAAGATGAGTGCGCTCTTGCTGCATTCTTAATAGAAGATCGTGAATAGGTATATTTTCAAAAACCTTTAAAACAGGGCGAACGTATGGCTCAAGTGTTTCGACCTTGTTCCAGTCGTTATAAAAGAGTTCTTTTAAATGGAGGACACCAATAATGTGGTCCTTATCATCTTGAAATACAGGATATCTTGTAAATCGTTCTTGATTCATAAATTGTAAAGATTCTTCCATTGGATCCTCGATGTCTACAACTGACATATCTGTACGAGGAATCATGATTTCTTTCGCAGTCCGATTATCAAATTCAAAAATTCGATCAACATACTCAAATTCGGACTGATTAATTTCTCCTTGCTGATAACTCTGGCTTAAGATATGACGCAGCTCCTCTTCAGAATGGACTTCCTCAGATTCTTTCGCAGTCTGATAGCCAAAGGAACGGACTAACAAGTTTGCTGAGCCATTTAAAAACCAAATTAAGGGATACATAATCTTACTGTATATGATTAAAGGGGTGGCGAGCATAACTGTAAGATTTTCCGATTTTTGTATGGCGATAGTTTTTGGAGCAAGTTCCCCAAGTACGACATGTAAAAAGGTAATGACAAAAAAAGCAATCGCAAAGGTAATGGTATGGCTAACCGATGAAGGTAGGTCAAACCCTTCCAGTAATGGATGAAGGAGAACTTCTAAGGTGGGTTCTCCTAACCAACCTAACCCAAGAGCAGTAATGGTTATACCAAGCTGACAAGCTGACAGATAGTAATCTAAATTACCCGTTACTCTTAAGGCTCTAAGTGCTTTCTTATTACCGTCAGCAGCCCGGGCTTCTAATCTGGTACGTCTTACTTTCACAATTGCAAATTCGCTTGCAACGAAGAACGCCGTTAAAAGAATTAACAGGGCCACCGCTACAAGCTTAATCGTCTCTTCCATATCAAATCTCCTCTAAACTCAAGTTATGGAGAAAAGTCTCCAATTTATATTGTATCGAAACAGATACAATAATGCCAATTGAAAGTATAGGAATAGTATGAAGGTTTGTTTACTTTTTAGGAATCATTTAAACCATATTATAATGAAGAAACTTGGGTGATTTTAGTGATAAATATAAAGGGAGCTATTAATTACATCCTCTCCGTTTTGCTTAAGTGCGTACAGAATTTCCTGTATTGTGATATAATTTTGTTAATCTTTCATACATATACATATTATCCGGTAATGTGTCGGTTGATTATATGAAAAGAGACGCCCATTAGGACGTCTCTCTTCTATATTTTATTAAGGGGAGGTACATTCATAGTTTTCGTTTATGCTTTAAAGCTTTAGGGTGTTCTAGAAAGATTTTTGTTAAAAAAGTTATCGAATTAGTTTTCCTTAAGGTTTATGATCGAAGGATATAGGTTAAAATAGGCAGAAGGCATAAAAAGGAACGGGAAGGGTGGCTTATGGAAAAATATACGGGAGATATTGTCATGTTCCCAAGATGGAAGACGAAGTTAGAGAGAGAAGGCCTCGAGGCTGTTAGAGAGAAAAAATATCAGGAGGCTGTTGAACTTCTTCTTCCTTTAGTTAATTACGAAGTGGCTTCTTGTGAGGTTATGACAGGACTATTAATGAGCTGGATCGAACTTGGACAATACAATGAGGCAGAGGAATTGTGCCAAGACCAAATGAGATCTGATCAAGAACACTATTATCATTACCTACATATATACATAACGATACTATTTCAAGACAATCGCTATCTAGAGCTGGTGGATTTATTAGATGAAATTTTTGAGACAGAAGACATTCCTCATCAAAGTCGCACACAATTATGGCAAATGTATGAGGTTAGTAGTAAATTGCTTCAAGATTCTTATCAAAAAGAAGGGGAAAAACTAGCTCAATCATTTTTTACAGCTATCGAGAATGATGACTTACATAATCAATGGCGTTCCATCCAACAGCTGACAAAACAACCGATATTGAATAATATAGAAGCATTTGAGAAGGTACTGATATGCGACTCGGTCCATCCAATTATTAAAACAGCCATCATCCATTGGTTCAGAGATAACAGAGTTGACCGTAAGATTCATTTGCTTAAATTCTCAAAAGATATTACTGTCATTCCTTCACAGTTGCATTCGTTTGAATCTGAATACATCATTCAACAAATTCAACTAAGGCTTGGTGCAGTGGAGCAAAGCAATCCCACAATGTATGAGATGGTGATTAGGTTATTAAATCATTACTGTTACGTTCGTTATCCACTGTATCCTAGTGAAAATGAGCTTGATTATATTGTGGAAGCTTTAAAACAGCTTGGTCATGAATACTTACAAATCCCTTATCCTTCAAAACAGGACAGTGTAGAAGTTGAAAAATACAAGGAAGAGATTGAACTGTGTGAACAACATTATGTCTTGCTAGTTGGAGAATGATAAAGCGGTCGTTTCTATTTTCAAGTATAGAACAGTTACAGATGTTGAAAGCGTCTATGTTTGTGTTATAATGTAGTGGTTGCAAATGAGATTCGTGTGTATATAGAATCATAGAATCGATTAATGGTCGTCATCAGACGTAAAAGGAAATTATAGATGTTGGAGGGAATTTTATGTCAGCAAAATGGGAAAAGCAAGAAGGTAATCAAGGGACACTTACAGTTGAGGTACCCGTAGAAGATTTCAACAAAGCCCTTGATGGAGCCTTTAAAAAAGTAGTGAAAGAGGTTCAAGTGCCTGGTTTCCGAAAAGGAAAGGTACCACGCAAACTTTTTGAACAGCGTTTCGGTGTAGAGTCTCTTTATCAAGATGCCCTTGATATCGTTTTACCGGATGCATACTCTAATGCTGTTGAGGAAACAGGTATAGAGCCAGTCGATCGTCCGGAAGTTGATGTGAAACAAATTGAAAAAGGTGAACCACTTGTTTTTACTGCTGAAGTTACAGTGAAGCCTGAGGTGAAACTTGGAGAGTACAAAGGTCTTGAAGTGGAAGAACTAAGTACTGAAGTAACAGATGAAGATGTTGAAAATGAACTAAAACAGCTTCAAGAAAAACAAGCTGAACTTGTTGTAAAAGAGGACGGCAAAGTAGAAGACGGTGACACTGTAGTCATGGACTTCGAAGGATTCGTTGACGGTGAAGCCTTCGAAGGTGGACAAGCCGATAATTACTCACTTGAAATTGGGTCAGGATCATTTATCCCAGGCTTTGAAGAACAGCTTGTAGGCAAGAAATCAGGCGAAGAAATAGATGTTGAAGTAACTTTCCCAGAAGAATATCATGCAGAGGACCTTGCCGGTAAGAAAGCAACGTTTAAAGTGAAGATTCATGAAATAAAAGGAAAAGAACTTCCTGAACTTGATGATGAACTTGCTAAAGATGTTGACGAAGAAGTTGAATCATTAGATGAGCTTACGAAGAAAACACGTGAACGTCTTGAAGAGCAGAAGAAGACAGAAGCGGATAATCACAAGCGCGATACACTCGTTCAAAAAGCAAGTGAAAATGCGGAAGTAGATGTTCCACAATCTATGGTTGATACAGAACTTGACCGTATGGTTAGTGAGTTCGAACAACGCCTGCAAATGCAAGGGATGACAAAAGACATGTACTTCCAGTTCACAGGTCAAGATGAAGACGCACTTCGTGAACAAATGCAAGAGGATGCTGGGAAGCGAGTAAAAACAAACCTTACGTTAGAAGCGATCGCTAACGCAGAAAATGTAGAAGCTTCTGATGAAGACGTAAACGCAGAGCTTGAGAACATGGCTTCTATGTATCAAACGGACGTAGCGCAGCTGACTCAAATGCTTGGCGGAAATACAGATATGATTAAAGAAGATCTAAAAGTCCGTAAGGCGATTGACGTTTTAGTTGATAATAGTAAAACAGAATAGTAAGCTAAGAAGACAAGGAGCAAGATGCCCCTTGTCTTCTCATATATTTATGTTACATAAGGAATACCAAAAATTGATTGAACCATGTATGAACCACCTGCCTTTTCACATATAATAATAGAGCGCCTAAAGTTTGACTTAATGATTATATATCTACATAATGAGGATGGTGCAAAAAGACCATGCACACCTCTAAATAGGTATTGCTTTTTTGTTCTTAATGAATCTGGTATGATGGGCAAAAGAAACAGGTGCTCGAATACTAAGGTGGATTCTTCAGTCGCATACTATTGCGTCATTTTATTAAGGGGTGAATTGGAATGTTTAAATTTAATGAAGAAAAAGGGCAGCTTAAATGTTCTTTCTGCGGAAAGAGTCAAGAACAAGTTCGAAAACTGGTAGCTGGACCTGGCGTTTATATATGTGATGAATGTATTGAACTATGTACGGAAATTGTGGAAGAAGAATTAGGTAATGAAGAGGAAGTGGAATTTAAAGAAGTTCCTAAGCCTCAGGAAATTCGCGGTATTCTTAATGATTATGTAATTGGTCAGGATCAGGCGAAAAAGAATTTGTCTGTAGCGGTTTACAATCATTACAAGCGGATAAATGCTGGTGTGAAAGGGAATGACGATGTGGAGTTGGCTAAGAGTAACATTCTGATGCTTGGGCCAACAGGTAGCGGGAAGACTTTGCTTGCTCAAACACTTGCACGGATCTTAAATGTGCCGTTTGCCATTGCTGATGCTACATCATTAACAGAAGCAGGGTACGTTGGTGAGGATGTAGAGAACATTCTGCTTAAACTTATCCAAGCGGCAGATTATGATGTAGAAAAAGCAGAAAAAGGCATCATATATATTGATGAAATTGATAAGGTTGCTCGTAAATCAGAGAATCCGTCAATTACACGTGATGTCTCAGGTGAGGGTGTACAGCAGGCATTGCTTAAAATTCTTGAAGGGACACAGGCAAGTGTGCCTCCACAAGGCGGTCGTAAGCACCCACATCAAGAATTTATTCAAATTGATACAACGAATGTATTGTTTATTGTCGGTGGTGCATTTGATGGTATTGAACAAATCATTAAACGCCGTCTAGGTAAAAAAGTCATTGGCTTTGGTTCCGGTCAGGTCGATGTAGACGAAGAGAAAGACGAACTTCTATCAAAAATACTTCCTGAAGACTTATTAAGTTATGGGCTTATTCCTGAATTTATTGGTCGTCTTCCTGTTATCGGAAGCCTTGAGCAGTTAGATGAAAAAGCATTGATTGAAATCTTGACACAACCTAAAAATGCTCTTGTTAAACAATATCAAAAGCTTCTACAAATTGATCATGTGGAGCTTGAGTTTGAAGAAGAAGCACTTCGCGAAATTTCAAAATTAGCGATCGAGCGTAAGACGGGCGCACGAGGACTTCGTTCCATCATTGAAGGTATCATGCTTGATGTGATGTACGATCTGCCATCTCGTGATGACATAGAAAAGTGTATTATTACAAAAGAGACAGTAACAGCGGAAAAAAGTCATCCTAAGTTGATTCTGACAGATGGTACTGTCGAGGATGAAAATAAAGAAACACCTAAGGAAAGTGCTTAAACCTATAAGTAATCTCATGATTTCTTAACTGTGAGCCGCGCTACGTTTCCAAGTAGCGCGGCTTCTATAATATAGTGAAGTAATTCATACATAGAGCATGAATCGACGGTTGATGGTTCATAATAGGCGTAGAGTATTGGTGAAAGGAAGGTCTAACTCTACGGTCTTTTTCCCTATGGCTAACGTTTTACATTCTATATAGATTTCTATATGATAAATATACGAATGTGCATAATTCGGAGGTGCAAACATTGACAGATAAATTTAGAACGCAAATCCCCCTCCTTCCATTAAGAGGACTATTGGTGTACCCATCTATGGTACTTCACCTTGATGTAGGTAGAGATAAATCAGTGCAAGCATTAGAGCAAGCAATGATGGATAACAATGAAGTGTTTTTAGCTTCACAAAAGGAAATAAATATCGATGAACCTACTGCTGACGATATTTACAGTGTAGGAACAGTAGCAACTGTTAAGCAGATGGTGAAACTTCCTAATGGTACAAATCGCGTTTTGGTCGAAGGACTTTATCGTGCTTCGGTAGAGCATATAACAGAAGGGGAAGAATTTTATCGGGCGGACATCACTAAACTTGAGGATGTCCATGAAGATCTAAATGAAGAAGAAGCCTTAATGAGAACATTACTGAGTCAATTCGAGCAGTATGTCAAGGTCTCAAAAAAGGTCAGCCAAGAAACGTTTAATACGGTATCTGATATCGATGATCCTAGTCACCTTGCAGATATGGTTACCTCACACCTTCCTATAAAAATAAAAGACAAGCAAAGTATATTAGAAATGGAAAACGTAACCGCACGTTTGAAACAGCTTATTGAAATTATCGGGAACGAACGTGACGTACTGCAGATAGAACAAAAAATTGGTCAACGTGTAAAGAAGTCAATGGAGAAAACGCAAAAAGAGTATTATTTGCGTGAGCAAATGAAAGCGATCCAAAGTGAGTTGGGTGATAAAGACGGCAAGTCCGGTGAGGTTGCGCAACTTCGTGAAAAAATCGAGGAGGCTCACATGCCTGAACGGGTTGAAGCCATCGCTCAGAAGGAACTAGGAAGATACGAGAAAGTTCCACAAAGCTCAGCAGAGAGCTCAGTCATTCGCAATTACATTGAGTGGCTCGTTTCCCTCCCATGGTCTAAAGAAACTGAAGATAATCTCGATGTTGTCCATGCAGAGAAAATCCTGGATGAAGATCATTATGGTTTAGAAAAAGTGAAAGAGCGGGTGTTAGAGTATTTAGCTGTACAGCAGCTTACACAGTCCATTAAAGGACCCATCCTCTGTTTAGTAGGACCTCCAGGTGTCGGTAAAACTTCCCTCGCTAAATCAATCGGGAGGGCAATTAATCGTAATTTTGTCAGAATCTCATTAGGCGGTATCCGTGATGAGGCAGAAATTCGTGGACATAGAAGAACTTATATTGGTGCTATGCCAGGTCGGATTATCCAGGGAATGAAGAGAGCTGAAACGATAAACCCAGTCTTCTTATTAGATGAAATTGACAAAATGGCTAGTGACTTTCGTGGGGATCCTTCCTCTGCCATGCTTGAGGTATTAGATCCAGAGCAAAACGGTACATTCAGTGATCACTTTATTGAAGAACACTATGATTTATCAAAAGTCATGTTCATAGCTACTGCAAATACAGTGACCTCGATTCCGGGACCATTGCTCGATCGGATGGAAATGATCTCAATTGCTGGGTATACAGAAATAGAAAAGCTTCATATAGCCAAAGAACATCTGCTTCCTAAACAAATTAAGGAAAACGGGTTAACGAAGAGCCAACTTCAATTTAAAGAAGAAGCATTACTGAAGCTTATTCGTAAGTACACGCGTGAAGCCGGTGTCCGTAATCTAGAGCGTCAGTTGGCAAGCGTATGCCGAAAAGCTGCAAAGATTATCGTTGGTAAAGAAAAAAAACGCATTGTTGTTACAGAGAAACAACTTGAAGAACTTCTTGGTCGCCCGCAATTCCGCTATGGACAAGCAGAACTTGAAGATCAAATTGGTGCGGCTACGGGTCTTGCCTATACTGCAGCAGGCGGTGATACGTTATCAATAGAAGTATCGATTTACCCTGGTAAAGGTAACTTAACGTTAACGGGTAAACTTGGCGATGTAATGAAGGAATCTGCGCAAGCCGCGTTTAGTTATATTCGTTCAAAAGCTGACGACCTGCATATTGATCCGGACTTTGTAGAGAACAATGATATTCATATACACGTTCCTGAAGGAGCTACGCCTAAGGATGGCCCTTCTGCAGGGATAACGATGGCAACTGCGCTCGTTTCAGCTTTAACTGGTCGACCTGTAAAAAAAGAAGTCGGTATGACAGGGGAAATTACACTTAGGGGCCGTGTTCTGCCTATTGGTGGGTTAAAACAGAAGTCTCTTAGTGCCCATCGTGCAGGGCTTACAACAATTATTATCCCATTTGAGAATGAAAAAGATTTAGAAGATATCCCGGAAAGTGTACGTGAAGGACTAACATTTGTTCCTGTGAAGCATTTAGACGAAGTGCTGGATCAGGCGTTGGCAGTTGAAAATCATGAAAGTTAATCAAGCGGACATAGTGATTAGTGCCGCCAGTAAGAAGCAATACCCTAAAGAGTTTATTCCGGAGATTGCTTTAGCAGGCCGTTCTAATGTTGGGAAATCCTCTTTTATCAATAAAATGATTCAGCGAAAGAACTTAGCGAGAACATCTTCAAAGCCTGGAAAAACGCAAACGTTAAATTTTTATAAAATAAATGAAAGTTTTCATTTTGTCGATGTGCCGGGGTATGGGTACGCGAAGGTTTCTAAGAAAGAACGCGCCAAATGGGGACGTATGATGGAGGAGTATTTTGCTGAAAGAGAACAACTTCAAGCAACAGCTCTAGTCATCGATGTCAGGCATCGCCCTACTGAAGATGATTGTGTGATGTACGATTATTTGAAACACTTTGAGCTCCCAGTCATGGTGATTGCCACTAAACTGGATAAAATAAAAAAAGGACAACGCGATAAACAATTGAAACTCGTTGCTGAAACGCTTGAAATGGATGATGCAGATCAGCTCATCCCCTTTTCTTCTGAAACGGGAGAAGGAAAAGATGCAGCATGGAAGAAGATGTTGGAGCACTTAAATAGCTATCATTAAAAAAACGGGTATCACCATTTTTGGTGATCCCTTTTTTGATCAACTGGCTTTATCCAATTTTGTAAGTATTAACTGAAGGGGGACGGGTTCGTTTGACTGAATCTAAAGAAATGATTCGTGTAGATAAACTAAATAAATATTTTGGGGACCTGCACGTTCTTAAAGATATAGACTTCAATGTAAAAGAAAGTGAAGTAGTTGTTTTAATAGGCGCCAGTGGTTCAGGAAAGAGTACGATGCTTCGTTGCTTAAATTTTCTTGAATGGAGGAACAGTGGAGAGGTGATCATTCGGGGAAAGGATGTAAACCCTAAAAAAGATAATTTAAATGTAGTAAGACAAAAAGTAGGTATGGTCTTTCAGCATTTTAATTTGTTCCCACATAAAACAGTATTGGAGAACGTGACAGAAGCACCTATTCAGGTGAAAAGAACTTCAAAAGCTGAAGCATTAAAAGAAGGAGAGAAACTGCTTAAAAAAGTTGGCTTGGGGGATAAGGCAAATGATTACCCTTCACGTTTGTCCGGCGGGCAGAAACAGCGTGTGGCTATTGCAAGAGCACTTGCGATGAAACCTGAGATCATGTTGTTTGATGAACCGACATCTGCGCTTGATCCAGAGTTAGTAGGAGAAGTTCTACAAACAATGAAGGATTTGGCCCAAGAGGGAATGACGATGGTTGTTGTCACTCATGAAATGGGCTTTGCTCGTGAAGTAGCTGATCGAGTTGTCTATATGCATGATGGAAAAATTGTTGAAACAGGTCATCCGCATGATATTTTTGATAACCCTAAAGAAGACAGAACACAGGCATTTCTAAGCTCTATATTGTAAGAGAAGGGTAAGCTTCATATAGACGGTTAAAATGGTCCGTCACGGAAAAGACTCTGTTTCCATTAGGCTTGCTCATGAATGGATAGAAAACCCCGCTTACCTGGACGAGCGGGGTTTTCGCATGTGTTATTTCTTTTTATAAAGCAAATAAATACCAAAACCAATTAAAATAACTGGCCAGAAACTTTCAACCCAATCAAATAGCAGATAGATAAAATGGAACCAGCCAGGACTAGGAGTAGATAGAAGGGCAAACAAAGCCACACCAATTAATATAAATCCAGGAATCCAGCCTGATCTTGTTTTAATAGATCTTAGGATGAACGCTGCCCCTATGAGGAGAGGATATACTCCCCAGTGATCAATCCAAAACGGGTAATGGGTTCGACCATGAAAGTGAATACCTAACCCAAGCAGCAGTGCCCCTGTAAAAATATTTGAGTATTCCTTAGTCAGGTAACTATGTAGTAAAAAAGCGATACCTATAATAATAAGTAATGTCGTCCACGAGTAAAAAGGGTTCAAATAGGGAATATTAAACTGACGTACAAGAAAATATAAACCAAGTCCAATTAATAAGAAACCTGCGAAGGAATCTGGCTTCTTCATAAATTATACCTCCAGGATTACATAGATTAGAAATGCAAAAGCCCTGTAAACGATTCAGTAAGAATTATAGAGGGGTGTTCTAAAAAATTGATTTCTTGCGATTACAAGTTTGTTTTGGTATATTACAATCGAGTTATTAATTATAGTATTTCTAATCTGAGAATATAAACTGATTGATAATCCTATCTATATCCTATCACAAGGGATTCAAAATCTGTTCATATTTTCACAGAAAAATTCAACGTTTTCATGTTATAATAAGTGGTATGTGATAAGTTAGGAACGTTATATGGGGGTAGATGAAATGCACATTTTAGCTGTCGGTCTCAATTATAAAACAGCCCCTGTGGAAATTCGGGAAAAACTTACATTTTCAGATGAGAGCTTAGCTGAGGCAATGCAGAAGCTTAATGCTCAAAAAAGCGTGCTCGAAAATGTAATCATTTCTACATGCAATCGAACAGAAATATATGCTGTTGTCGACCAGCTTCATACAGGGCGCTACTACATTAAACAATTTTTAGCTGACTGGTTTACTATTGAAAAAGAGGAATTCTCACCGTTTCTTTCTATTTATGAAGCGGATGGAGCTATGGAACATTTAATGCGTGTGACATCTGGTCTTGATTCCATGGTATTGGGAGAAACACAAATCCTGGGACAAATGAAGCAAGTTTTTTCGAAAGCTCAAGATGCCAACACCACAGGAACTATATTCAATCAATTATTCAAACAAACCGTGACAATGGCTAAGAAAGGACATAAAGACACAGGTATTGGAGAAAATGCTGTGTCCGTTAGTTATGCAGCTGTTGAATTGGCGCGCAAAATTTTTGGTGACTTGGTTCATAAACATATCGTTATTATCGGTGCAGGGAAAATGGGTGAGCTTGCCGCAAAGAACCTTCAAGGCTTTGGTGTTAAACAGGTGACGGTTCTTAATCGGACATTATCGAAAGCTCAAGTGGTCGCTGATCAATTTAGTGGACAAGCCGACACGATGGAAAATCTAGATGCCGTTCTTGCGAGCGCTGATATTGTAATTAGTTCAACAGGATCAAGTGAGTATGTTCTAACACGCAAACAAATGGAACCTATCCACCGTTCCCGAAAAGGGAAGCCGCTTTTCTTCGTAGATATTGCTGTACCAAGAGACCTTGACCCACAAATGGAAGATCTTGAAAGTGTCTTCCTTTATGACATCGATGATTTACAAGGAATTGTTGATGCTAACTTAGCTGTTCGTAAACAAGCAGCTGAGGAAATCGAAATCATGATCGAAGCTGAAATTGTAGAATTTAAAGAATGGCTTCAAACGATCGGGGTAATTCCTGTTATCTCTGCGCTTCGTGCAAAAGCGATGGGCATTCAATCTGAAACAATGAGTAGTATTGAAAGGAAAATGCCTGATCTGACAGAACGTGAAAAGAAAGTTTTGCGTAAGCATACGAAAAGTATTATCAATCAGATGCTTAAAGACCCTATTCTTCAGGCGAAGGAACTTGCTGCGCAGCCCGATGCTGAAGAATCTTTGCGCCTCTTTACACAAATCTTTGGTATTGAAGATACGGCAGAGGAGCAAGCGAAGGAACAGGAAAAAAGAAATAAGCCCGTAAAGTTTGATACAAAAGATGCTGTATCCTTTCCCACACTTACTCAAACTGCAAATTCATAGGGTGGAGGTTTACTATGTTCGAACTTAAGTGGGTCTATGAATTAATCCTCTTCCTTTACGGTTGCAGCTTAATTGGATACTTTATTGACTTTATTCAAAATAACCGGAAGGCGAATGTAGCTGCCTTCTGGTTACTTAGTATGGTTTGGGGACTACAGACCCTTTTTTTATTAAGACAAATTTTTGTGGAAGAAAGTTTCCCTATCATGACGGTTTATGATGGTCTCTATTTTTATGCATGGGTATTAGTAACGTTTTCGTTAATTATAAACCGATTGTTTCGTGTGGATTTTCTTGTCTTTTTCACGAATGTTCTAGGGTTTTTAGTTATGTTGCTCCACATTTCAACGAGAGCACAAAATATTCTTGATGATCAGGGGATTGAATTAGTTCATGAAATGTTGGTTGCTCATATTACGTTAGCGATCATCTCTTATGGCTTTTTCACATTTTCGTTTATTTTTTCAATTATGTATTTATTGCAATACCGTTTACTTAAACGAAAGAAGTGGAATACCAAATTGTTTCGCCTTGGAGACTTAACGAAGCTTGATCATTTTTCATATATATCAGTCATTCTCGGTGTACCATTGCTTCTTATAGCAGTAATCCTTGGGGTGACGTGGGGGTATGTATCTGAAGATGTCTTCTACTGGTATGATTCTAAGACACTGGGGTCATTCATTGTCCTCCTAGTCTATATGATTTATTTGTTTTTGCGTGTTGTAAAAGGATATCAAGGCCGAGTGATTTCCATATTCAATTCAGCAGCGTTTCTGTTTCTGTTAATCAACTTCTTTTTATTCGGCTCGTTGTCGAATTTTCATTTTTAAATTTCTCGAGGAGGATGTAGGGTGGGAAAAATTGTAATAGGTTCACGGAAAAGTAATTTAGCGATTACACAAACGGAATGGGTTATTGAGCAGTTAAAAAAAATAGATCCTTCTTATGAATTTGAAATCAAAAGAATTTCCACAAAGGGTGATCAAATCCTCGACGTTACTTTAAATAAAGTCGGAGGAAAAGGTTTGTTTATAAAAGAAATTGAACAAGCCATGTATAACAAAGAAATTGATATGGCTGTGCATAGTATGAAGGATATGCCTGCTGTTGTAGCTGACGGATTAACGGTTGCTTCCGTCCCTGTCCGTGAAGATCATCGCGATGCCTTTGTATCAAATGACCACGTAGCTCTAGAGAATTTAAAAGAAGGGGCAATTGTCGGGACGAGTAGTTTGCGCCGCGGCTCACAAATTAAAGCGGTTCGACCTGACATTGAGATTAAATGGATTCGTGGAAACATTGATACCCGTCTTCAAAAGCTCAAAAATGAAGAGTACGATGCAATTGTGCTGGCAGCGGCTGGCTTAAAAAGGATGGGCTGGAGTGATGACCTCGTTACTGAATACTTAGAGCCTGATGTTTGCGTACCTGCAGTAGGGCAAGGTGCACTTGCTATTCAATGCCGTGAAGATGATAAAGACCTGCTTGAGTTCCTTCAGCAAATCAATCATAAGTACACAGAAACCACAGTTAAAGCTGAACGGAAATTTCTTCACGATTTAAACGGTGGGTGTCAGGTTCCAATCGGCGGTTATGCTTATTTAGAAGGAGAAACGATTACGCTGACAGCTTTAGTAGGGAAGCCTGATGGTACAACGATTCTTCAGGAAACCGTAACAGGAAAAGATCCTGTAGCAGTAGGAACTGAGGCTGCAGCACGTCTTAAAAAGCAAGGGGCCCAGGAAATCGTTGATCAGGCATTAGAGGAGTATGATCAGTAATGGAACCACTGCAAGGGAAGAATATCCTGATCACCAGGGCATCTTCTCAATCCTCATCTATAACGAGGGAGATTGAACAAAAAGGTGGGAGAGTGATACATGTCCCTCTCCTCCAGTTTAAATTGAACGACTCAGTAGAAAATAAGCACATTCTTAGTAAACTTCACGACTTCAGCTGGGTTTTTCTAACGAGCTCCAATGGCGTGAAGTTTTTTTTCGAGCTGCTATCTTTGTACGATATTGAGATCCCTCACTCTTGTAAATGGGCTGTGGTGGGGGACAAAACAGCTAGAACGCTTCAATCATACGGGGTAAAGCCTGACTTTATCCCAACAGAATATCAAGCAACATCATTGATAGAACAGTTTTTTGAACAAGAAGGAGAACAAGGGAAACTATTATTTGTTCGCGGAAATCGAGCAAGAAAAGTGTTGCCGCAAGCATTTGAGGAACAGCAGGTATTTTTCCAAACCGTTACGGTATATGATACGCTATTAGTGGATGGAAAGGATTTACTAGTACAAAAACTTGGTCGGCTTGATGCGCTTACGTTTACTAGTCCTTCAACAGTGGAAGCATTTATGCAACTGATAGGGGAGCATCAAGACGAAGCTTTGCGTATACCTTGTTTCTGCATTGGCCCAACGACAGGAGGAGCAGCCAAGTCTTATGGTTTTCAAACGGTTTATATTCCGGGGTCATACACAATAAAAGATATGATTGACAAAATGGCTGCCCACTTTGATAAGAAAGGATAGTTCCGATGAATGATTTACAGTTTAAAAGACATCGCAGACTAAGGAGAACGGAGTCTATGCGTTCGCTTGTAAGGGAAACACATCTTCGTAAAGAAGACTTAATTTATCCGATCTTTGTTGTAGAAGGGGAAGGGATAAAAAGTCCTGTTGAGTCTATGCCAGGTGTTCATCACGTGTCACTTGATTATTTATCTGAAGAGATGACTGAGCTTGAGCAATTAGGGGTGCGTTCCGTTATTGTATTTGGGGTTCCCAAGGAAAAAGACGCAGTTGGTACACAAGCCTTTCATAGCGAAGGGATCGTCCAGCAAGCGATTCGTCATATAAACAAACACCATTCCTCTCTGACGGTTATTGCGGATACATGCCTATGTCAATACACTGACCACGGTCACTGTGGTGTGATCAGGGACGGGGACATTGCTAACGACGAATCACTAGAATACATTACAAAAACAGCCGTAAGTCAAGCAGAAGCAGGTGCTGATGTGATTGCGCCATCGAATATGATGGATGGTTTTGTTGCTGCCATTCGCCGCGGGCTCGATGAAGCTGGCTACAGCCAAATCCCTGTTATGTCTTATGCTGTGAAATACGCTTCAGCCTTTTACGGTCCGTTTCGTGATGCTGCGCACAGTACCCCGCAATTTGGTGATCGCCGAGCTTATCAAATGGATCCGGCTAATCGCATGGAAGCTATTCGTGAAGCTGAGTCTGATGTCGAAGAAGGAGCAGACTTCCTCATCGTTAAGCCAGCTCTATCTTATCTAGACATTATGAGAGAAGTAAAAGACCGTTTCAAATTACCAATTGTAGCCTATAATGTTAGCGGAGAATATTCCATGGTTAAAGCCGCTGCTCAAAACGGCTGGGTAAATGAACAAGAAATTGTGCTCGAGAAGCTGACCTCTATGAAGAGGGCTGGTGCTGACTTAATTATTACTTATTTTGCTAAAGATGTTGCACGTTATTTGGAGCGATAATTTGTTTATAGAGGATGTTAAAAAGTCACCAAATGATAAGAGGCGAATCTCTTCGTTGGCTTGTTTTTGAAGAGAGTGAGCACCTGCGTCTACGCGCCTTTTCAAGAAGTAAATTCCTCGGTGCAAGGCAGCGAAGAAGAATATTCTCTGAAGTTGCCTCGCTACTCACGTATCGTTAAGCAGCATTGGAACTTCTACTAAAACCGTGCACGTCCTGTGCAAGTCCGTTCCTTGGATAAGAAGGACACTTTTCCTTCGTGCGATGCCGATTCGGGAAAGATTTCCTTAATGCTCAAAACTACGCCGCCTCGACCTTCTTGCGACGCAGAGGACGTGCTAGTGTCGACATTGCTCGCGTGTCGTGGCGTTCTTGTCGACCTTCTAATTTGGCAACTTTTTTAACACTCACTTATAGGGAAAGGGTGGTAAGGATGAAAAAATTTGAACGATCTAAGGATGCCTATAATGAGGCAGTTGATTTAATGCCAGGCGGTGTTAACTCACCAGTCCGCGCTTTTAAATCTGTGGATATGACCCCTGTTTTCATGGAACAGGGAAAGGGTTCGAAAATCTATGATATTGATGGTCATGAGTACGTTGATTATGTGTTAAGCTGGGGACCCTTAATTCTCGGCCATGCTGATGACCGTGTTGTAGAATCACTTAAAAAAGCAACGGAACTTGGAACAAGCTTCGGTGCACCCACATTAATTGAAAATAAGTTAGCTCAGCTTGTCATTGATCGTGTGCCGTCCATTGAGATGTTACGTATGGTAAACTCTGGTACGGAAGCTACAATGAGTGCATTAAGGATTGCACGCGGGTATACGGGACGTAATAAAATCCTTAAGTTTGAAGGAAATTACCATGGTCATGGAGACTCTTTATTGATTAAAGCAGGCTCTGGCGTTGCTACACTAGGATTGCCGGATTCTCCAGGTGTACCTGAATCAATTGCAAAAAATACGATTACTGTCCCCTACAATGATATTGAGAGCGTTCGATATGTATTCGAGCAATATGGGGATGACCTGGCTGCTGTCATCATCGAGCCAGTTTCCGGTAACATGGGTGTGGTTCCACCGAAACCAGAGTTTTTGACTGAGTTGCGTACAATAACAGAAGATAATGGAACGGTTCTTATCTTTGATGAGGTCATGACCGGTTTTCGGGTAGGCTACAATAGTGCACAAGGACACTTCGGTGTAACTCCGGATATGACCTGCCTTGGTAAGGTGATCGGAGGAGGACTACCTGTAGGTGCTTATGGAGGAAAACGTGAGATCATGGAGCGTGTAGCCCCTGTTGGTGATATTTATCAAGCAGGAACCTTATCTGGAAATCCATTAGCAATGACTGCAGGATATGAAACACTAACTGCTATGAATCAAGAGGCTTATCAGGAAATTAACAAAAAGGTAGACCGTTTAATTGAAGGATTTACGGCAGCGGCCGAAAAATACCAGGTTCCTTTCACTGTGAACCGTGCTGGATCAATGGTGGGTTTCTTCTTTACAGATCAGCCGGTTACTGACTTTGCTACAGCTAATCAATCTAACCTCGACTTATTTGCGAAGTACTATAGGGGAATGATTGAAGAAGGAGTCTTTTTACCGCCTTCACAATTTGAAGGAGTATTTTTGTCCGTTGCCCACACGGATGAAGATATTGAATTTACAATTCATGCGGCAGAAAAAGTTTTTGCTGCATTATAATCGATGGATTAGGACATTGCCTTTATAGTGTGTGTTCAAAAGTTGACGAATGATAGACAAAGAAGTTCGAGGTGCGAAAGTTTTGAGGACCGCAAGCCGTATGCCTTTCATACGTGAGGACCGGAAAAACCGAGCAACGAAGAAATTCGCCGTTTACATTTGGTGACTTTTTGCATCCTCTTATAGGGGAATGTCCTTTTTAAAATCGTTTTATTCGTGTCTAGTTTCAACTCGTAGCCCTTTTCTAATAGCGTGACGTCCGCCTTTGCTTTTCTTAATCATGTATATAAAAGAGACTTATGCATATGGTGTAATAAACAACTATGTTGATTTTAAATAGGGAGGGGACGTTATTTTGGATAATAATCAAGAGCAAGTTTTTTCATTTCATTTAAATGAGTCCTTATGGTTTCAAGAAGGACAGGGGGTTCGCGAATTACTAGGTATATCGTTGGAACCAGAAGTAACGATAGAAAATTTGGGGGAGGAAGTCCGTCTTAAAGGCACTGTGGTTCTTGCTGGTGAATATATGCCAGGTCAAGAGGAGGATAAGTATGCTGAATCACCGGCCATTCAATCTGTCCGCGTTGTTGATTCTGTAGAAAGAGGAGAAGAAGGGATATATCAATTTAACCACACTTTTCCAGTAGAAGTAACCATTCCGGCTGACCGTGTGATTGATATGGATGATGTGCACATAAACATTGAAAGCTTTGACTATGAGCTTCCAGCTGAACATCAACTAAGACTCCAGGCTCAACTTAATATTAATGGGTTGAGGCAGGAGGAGGCTGCGGAAGAACCTGACTATGAAGAATACGATGAATCGTTGACTATTGGACCGATTGACTTTAACAAAAATGATGAATCACAACAGGTAGATCCAGGGAATGAAGCCCCTGTATTTGATCTTCAGGAACATCGAAAGCAACAGGAAGCTGAACAAGCAGAGGAGCTTGAAACTAGTGAAGACAGATGGCCATATAAAAAGTCACAAAGCTTATCGGACTATTTTAACGAGAAGAAAGGGAAGCAAACACCTGATGTATCCTCTGAAAGCACGAGTGAGTGGGAAGGAACAACGAATATAGTTGGGAGTAACACATCACCATCACCATCGCCACTTAATAAGGCAGAGGAAGTGCATGAGGATGTTGACAACGAATCTTCCTCTGCAGGTGTGGGTGGAATTAAACAAATATTTAAACACCTCTTCCCAAATCGGGAAGACACGTACACACAGATGAAAATGTATATTGCTCAAGATGATGAAACCATTGAAGCAATTGCAGAAAGATATGAAATCCCAGTTAAACAATTGGAGAAAATCAATAACTTAGAAGCAGATGTTAGCCCTGGCCAAATTGTATATATTCCGCGTTAAATCCATTTTAAGTGGAAAGCTATATAGATACCAATAAAGATTCCTGCTAAGAAGACATCAAGGGTAGTTGGGAAAAAGATGGTTCGAAACACTTGATAAATCATAATTGGCAACGTTGCTCGTTCAAGAACGTATAACCAATGTCTGCACCACGGTGGCAGTCGGTAGCGGTAAAAACGACTCATGTAAGTACCTCCTTTTTCACAAAGTGTAAGTGTGCGTGTCTTGAGCGTGGGACACCAAATTCGCCCATTCCACAAAAAAAGTTGACTTTAATAGTGAATTCTTTATACAATATGAAAAAGAATACCTATATGTGAAATGCCGTGAAAGGGAAGAGTACGTGAATAAACGCTTCAGAGAGGGAAACGATTGCTGAAAGTTTTCCAGATTGTTTATTGATGGAAGGTCGCCCTTGATGCAGTTTCTTTGAAACTAAGTAGAAGAAACCGGTTTGAAGCCGTTATGAACAATAAGTGTACAGGGGAAACTCTGTAAATTAAGGTGGTACCACGGATAGTAATCTCTTTCGTCCTTTTTCAGGATGAAGGGGATTTTTTTAATTTCACGATTATTTAAAGGAGGAAGACGGAATGGAGCAACAAGATGTAACTATGCCAACTAAGTACGACCCGGCTGCGATTGAAAAAGATCGTTATCAATATTGGGTAGAAGGCAAATTTTTTGAAGCAACAGGTGATGTCAACAAGGAACCTTATACGGTTGTAATTCCACCGCCCAACGTTACAGGCAAACTTCACTTAGGACACGCTTGGGATACGACACTGCAAGATATTTTGACTCGTGTAAAGCGCATGCAAGGATATGATGTATTATGGCTTCCTGGCATGGATCATGCTGGTATTGCCACACAGGCAAAGGTTGAAGCGAAACTCAAGGAACAGGGAACAACACGCTATGACCTTGGTCGCGAGAAATTCTTAGAAAACTCATGGGAATGGAAAAAAGAATATGCACAATTTATTCGTGCCCAATGGGAAAAGCTAGGTCTTGGATTGGATTATTCTCGTGAACGCTTTACGCTTGATGAAGGTCTATCTGAAGCAGTTAAGGAAGTGTTTGTGAAGCTTTATGAAAAAGATCTGATTTATCGCGGGGAATACATTATTAACTGGGATCCGGCAACGAAAACCGCTCTGTCTGATATTGAAGTGGAATATAAAGATGTTCAAGGCGCCTTTTATCACATGCGCTATCCACTTAAAGATGAGGAAGGCACGATAGAAATTGCTACGACAAGGCCAGAGACGATGCTTGGAGATACAGCAATTGCCGTACACCCTGAAGATGAGCGTTACAAGCATTTAATCGGCAAAAAGGCTGTATTGCCGCTTATTGGCCGCGCGTTGGATATTGTAGCAGATGATTATGTGGATATGGAATTTGGCTCAGGAGCCGTGAAGATTACGCCAGCCCATGATCCGAACGACTTTGAGATCGGGAATCGACATAACCTAGAGCGTGTCCTTGTGATGAACGAAGATGGAACGATGAATGATAAGGCAGGGAAATATCAAGGCATGGATCGTTTCGACTGCCGTAAGCAAATTGTAAAAGATCTTCAAGAAGATGGAGTTCTTTTTGAAATTGAAGACCATTTGCATTCTGTTGGTCATTCAGAGCGTAGCGGTGCTGTAGTTGAGCCTTATTTGTCTACACAATGGTTTGTTAACATGGAGCCGCTTGCGAAAGAGGCAATAGAACTTCAAAGCAGTGACGACAAAGTCAGTTTTGTTCCGGACCGTTTTGAAAAAACATATTTACGCTGGATGGAGAATATTCGGGACTGGTGTATTTCACGTCAATTATGGTGGGGGCACAGAATACCTGCCTGGTATCATAAAGAAACAGGTGAAATTTATGTAGGAAAACAAGCACCAGAGGATAGTGACAATTGGGAGCAAGATGAAGACGTACTTGATACATGGTTTTCTTCTGCTTTGTGGCCGTTCTCTACGATGGGATGGCCGGATGAGGACAGTGAGGACTTCAAGCGCTTTTTCCCAACAAACGTGCTCGTAACCGGGTACGATATTATTTTCTTCTGGGTAAGTCGAATGATCTTCCAATCAATTGAATTTACCGAGCGTCGCCCATTTGAAGATGTGCTTATTCACGGACTTGTTCGTGACGCAGAGGGCCGCAAGATGAGTAAGTCGCTTGGTAATGGAGTTGACCCGATGGATGTCATTGAAAAGTATGGGGCGGATTCCTTACGTTATTTCCTTTCAACGGGGTCAGCGCCAGGGCAAGATCTTCGTTTCCAATGGGAAAAGGTTGAATCGACATGGAATTTCGCTAACAAAATTTGGAACGCTTCACGGTTTGCTTTAATGAATATGGGTGACTTACCCCATGATGAGATTGATTTAACGGGTGAAAAGTCGGTTGCTGATGAGTGGATTTTAGCGAGGTTGAATGAGACGATCGAACAAGTCACGCGAAATATTGATAGGTATGAGTTTGGTGAAGCAGGTCGTCACCTATACAATTTCATTTGGGATGAGTTTTGTGACTGGTATATTGAAATGGCAAAACTGCCGCTCTATGGGGAAGATGAAGGACGCATTCATACCACACGTTCGATTCTGGCTTATACTTTAGACCAAATTATGCGTATGCTGCATCCATTTATGCCATTTATCACAGAAGAGATTTGGCAGCACCTTCCACATGAGGGAGAATCAATCACTCAAGCTGCCTGGCCACAGGTGAGAGAGGAATTTCATAACGAAACGGCTGTTCAAGAGATGGAGCGGTTAGTCTCAATTATCCGTTCAGTTCGGAACATTCGTGCAGAAGTCGACACCCCAATGTCTAAAGAAATTCAACTGATGATTCAGGCTAAAGACGAAACGGTTGTTGCTGAGCTTGAGAAAAACCGCAGCTACTTAGAGCGCTTCTGTAATCCGAGTGAACTCATAATTGGTACAGACCTTAAAGCTCCAGAAAAAGCGATGTCAGCCGTAATTACAGGTGCAGAACTTTATCTTCCACTTGCTGGGTTAATTAATATTAATGATGAAATTAAACGGTTAGAAAAAGAGTGGCAGAAATGGGATAAGGAAGTGGCCCGGGTACAGAAGAAACTTTCAAATAAAGGTTTTGTTAGTAAGGCACCTGAACAGGTTGTCGAAGAAGAACGGACAAAAGAGCAGGATTACTTGGATAAACGGGCTAAAGTAGAAGCTCGAATGAAAGAATTAAAAGCATAAGGATACGGGAGGGTATTCAAGTGAATACTCTCTTCTTTTTTCGAAGGAAGGTTATATCGATGAATTACCATGAGGCACTACAATGGATCCATTCACGTGAGAAATTCAAAATTAAACCTGGGTTAAAACGGATGGAATGGCTGATGGAAAAACTAGGTCACCCAGAACAGAAACTTACCTCTATTCACATAGCTGGAACAAATGGAAAAGGCTCAACATTGACTTTCTTAAGAAATCTTTTGCAGGAGCAAGGCTACACAGTGGGTACATTTACATCCCCTTATATTACTCGATTTAATGAACGAATAAGTATCAATGGCTTACCCATTGATGACGAAGATCTTGCCAATCTCGTCATGAATGTTCGGCCGCTTGCTGACGAGCTAGGCGATACAGAGTGGGGAGAACCGACGGAATTTGAAGTGATAACAGCGATAGCAATCTTGTACTTTTCCCGTCATCCCCTTAATTTTGTTTTGTTTGAGACAGGACTTGGCGGACGTTTAGATTCAACGAATATCATTCAGCCTATCCTATCAATTATTACAAATGTAGGCTTAGACCATATGGCGATTTTAGGTCACAGTTATGAGCAGATCGCCTATGAAAAAGCAGGGATTATTAAGGAGAATGTCCCTGTGATAACTGGCGCGGAACGTGAAGATGTTATTGAAGTCATACAAAAAAAGGCGACCATGCAGGATGCGCCACTAAATATTATCGGGGAAAGTTTTCACTATCATCATGAAACCAGCTCAGATCATGGCGAAGTTTTTTCCTTTTCCACTGCTAGCTATCAATCTCCTTTTTATCTAACTAAGATGATGGGCGTTCATCAAGTGAAAAATGCCTCTCTAGCCTTGTTTGCTATGGAAGTTCTTAAAGACTTCAGGTATAAAATCACCCGGGAGTTGTATGGAAGCGGAATTGAGGCAGCCCATTGGCCAGCACGTTTTGAAAAAGTGTCAGAACAGCCTCTCGTTATTCTTGACGGAGCACATAATCAAGAAGGTACCCAAGCACTCATTGATACTATGAAGCGGCATTATTTAGATAAGAAAATAACTATTCTTTATGCTGCTTTACGTGATAAACCAGTTAAGGGGATGGTTGGGCAGCTTGAGGAAATTGCGGATGAGATTTGGTTTACTCAGTTCGATTTTCCTAAGGCAATGTATGCAGAAGAAATTGCCCGCCTATCAACTAGTCATAAAAGTCATGTATGTATAAATTACAACCAGGCTGTTGAGGAAATTTATCGCTCTATGAATGATACGGACGTCCTGCTTATAACGGGTTCCTTATATTTCATTTCCGAAATTAGGAAGAATTTTGAATAAAAAGAACCCTTATGGTATGATGTTATTTATCGCTAAATCGTGCTTGTATTTTTAGAATAGTCAACTTTTGAATGATTGAATCTGGCCGCTAAAAAATATTGGAGTTTTTCAGCGGCCTCCTCTTGGGATATTTCGGTCTTTACCTTTCTGCTTGCCATCCTTCCTAAAAGAGCCTATACTATCTTCAAGAGAACGGGAACGTATGTACGCAACGGAGCGAATCTGGATTAAACCTGGCTGCCGCTTATTTTCAAATCCCAAGGGATGATGAAGAACGTGTTTCACAACTAGAACAGCTTCTCCAAAAGCCTAACGATCATCAAAAGAACCCACACAGAAATACAAGACCCACCCTCGTATTTTAAAAAGAGCACAGAAAAAGATGCCACTATGTCCAATTAAGGAGCGAAAATTCGGGCTGGACAATTTCTCGTGCTACCGAAAATGAGAGCAAGGACCAACATCGGGAAGTTGGGGTTATCGGCCACCATGCTCTAAGAAGGATTCATCCTCGCTACGGGCAATACGTCGTGGAGTTGGTGCTCAACGATAGCTTGGAGACAGAGCCCAAACCCAATAACAAACGCTACCATTATGTGTGTATTGCCTTACATAACTTATCCCTCAACCTATCAGATTATGAACTTGCCATTATTTCATTGGTTATCTTTGCCTCTATTCCCCACCAAGAACCAAATTGTTCTTTCCCTTCCCTAAAAAATTAATTAACAGATCAGGAGTAAAGTTGATGGAAAATACTTTCATAGTTTATTTTTTTATCCTAGGGCTGACGCTCGGCTCTTTTTTTAATGTTGTCGGTCTTCGGGTCCCAAAAGGAGAACTATTTGCACAGAAACGGTCTTACTGTCCAAAGTGCCTGAACAAGCTTACATGGCTGGAACTCCTTCCCCTCTTTTCTTACCTCTTGTTAAATGGCCGGTGTCGGTATTGCAAACAAAGCATTCCCAAAATGTATCCAGTAATGGAGCTTGTGAGCGGCATATCTTTTATGTGCAGTTATCTTATATTAGGGTTCCAAATGGAGTTAATTTTAGCACTGTTGTTAATGTCGTTATTCCATATTATCACTGTAAGTGATTTAAACTATATGATCATTCCTGATAAGGTGCTGTTATTTTTCTTAATTCCGATCATGATTTATCGAATATTTATTCCTTTAACACCGTGGTGGTCCTCCTTACTTGGAGCGTTCGTTGGGATGGCTGGAACAGGCTTAATTATTATTATCAGTCGTGGAGGGATGGGTGGAGGTGATATGAAGCTGTTTGGATTAATTGGTTTGGCTGTGGGAACGAATCTTTTACTACTCTCTTTCTTTCTAGCAACTGTATTGGCTACTATAGCAAGTATATGGCTGCTTTTAACCCGTGTTATGTCAAAAAATAACCCAATTCCATTCGGTCCTTTCATCGTCGCAGGAACGACAATAGCCTTTTATTTCGGTACATTGATCATTGATTGGTATGTGATTCGTTTCTTTTATTAAAAGAAACTTGTCGAAAGACACACGACAAAATTCAGCTAGTTTTTTAAAGCTTCTGTGATAGGGTTGGTAGAAACCATTGCAGGAGTGATATAGAATGAGCCCAAAAAATAAAATTTCTATTTCTTTACGTAAGCGAGAAGAACCGGTGAAACAAGAAATCTTACAAGCAAAGCGTGAGCAAGCAGCGGCGGCCGATGTGAAAGAGTCCCATGAATATAGGGGAGACTCTTCCCACATGCATGTACATGAGATGCCTTATAAAGGAAAGAAAACAAACGCCCCCCCCTTTATGAAGAACATTATGTTGTCTGTCATTACAGCACTCATCATAAGTTTAGCCCTTGGTTTCCTCTTGTTACGTATGTTTGTATCCGTTACAGGTGATGCTAGTTCAGCCAATGAAGCTGCCGATGCAGGAGCTACTGCCGTTCCAACGGATACTGCAAACATGGTCCCTGTCGAATACCCAGGTTTTGAAGCAACGGTCGTACAGGTCGGTGTTTATTCAACTGAAGGTAAAGCAAATGAGTGGGAGGAAAATCTAGCTGACCAATCTGTCCCTTCAGTAGTATGGGAGAGGGATTCCCAATTTTATTTAATCGCAGGTAGTAATCATGATCAAGTAGCTATGGAATTACTAGCCGCAGAACTATCAGCTTCTGATATTCCTACCTATATTAAACCCTGGTCGGTAGCTGGGGGAAGTGTAGAAGTTTCTGAAGCACAATCGTCCATTGTGGATACCATCGTACAACACATGGAAAAACAGACCTTAGCTGAGGTACCTGTTGAAGAACGAGAACAGCTTATGCAGGCATGGCAAGAAACGGAACATGCTGACGGTGCCTTCTTAAATGCGTTAAAAACATGGTCAAATGAAGGTGAGAACGGGATAACTTGGCTTATGTTTGCAAACGCACTGGAGAAAATGAAAAATAGCTAGTAAATAAACTATCATGTACTGAGACGATGAAGAAATTTAACTATTATCGTCGGATATTAATTTTTCATTTATGAATTCAATGATAAGAAACAGAAAATACGAAATCTCAGACAAGCAGTCTTTTGTGTAAACTATTAGTACCTCAAAAGAAGAGAGGGTGTGGATCTTGCCAACACTAGTATTAGGTTCCGCTTCGCCTCGCAGAAAAGAGCTTATGGAGCGAGCGGGTTTTACATTTGAAATACGTCCTAGTCTTTATGATGAAGTGATTACGGGAGAAATGAATGCGGAATATGTTGTACAACACCTTGCCAAACAAAAAAATCAAGCAATTCCAAGTTCGACAAACGAGGTTGTCGTGACTGCTGATACGGTTGTGTGTCAGGGAGAGAAGATATTCGGCAAGCCTAAAAGCTATGAAGACGCATATTCCATGCTAGAACAGCTTAGTGGCAAACGACATGCCGTATATACTGGGGTCTCTATTAGAAACCACAATCAGTGGGTTTCCTTTGTTGTATGTACAAACGTATATTTTCTTTCGTTATCACAAGCACAGCTGGAATGGTATTTACGGAAAGAGGAATCATGGGATAAGGCAGGGGGGTACGGAATTCAAGGTGCTGGGGCCCTTTTAGTTGAAAAAATAGAAGGGGACTACAATAATGTTGTAGGTCTGCCGATTTCAAGATTGACCCGCGAACTTGATACTTTCATGATCACACCTGACTGATTTTCTTTCTTTTGGGGAATGAGTTGGAGAGGAAGCGAGCCGTCAATGTCTGAAACGAGTATCATGATCAAAGATGTACCGAAGCAGGATCGTCCGAGAGAGAGGCTAATAGAGCTTGGAGCTGCCCATTTATCAAACCAAGAACTATTAGCTATTCTGCTTGGCAGTGGTACGAGACAGGAATCTGTAACTTCTCTTGCCCAGAGAATATTGATTCATTTTGAAGGCATTATGCTCTTAAAGGATGCGACAATTGAAGAATTAACTGCTATTCGAGGAATTGGATCAGCAAAAGCTGTTCTTATTCTTTCAGCGATTGAGCTTGGTCGGAGAATCCAGCAAATGAAACCTGTTGAACGATATATGATTCGAAGTCCAGAGGACGGGGCTGATTTTGTTATGGAGGAAATGCGGGAACTTAAGCAAGAGCATTTTATCGTTCTTTTTCTTAACACCAAGAACCAGGTGCTGCATAGGCAAACGATTTTTATAGGAAGCTTGAATGCCTCAATCGTACATCCTCGCGAAGTCTTCAAAGAAGCAGTCAAACGATCGGCTGCTTCTATTATTTGTGCTCATAACCATCCTTCCGGGGACCCTACACCATCTCAAGAAGATATTCATGTTACTAGGAGATTGCAAGAATGTGGCAAGATGATTGGGATCGAATTACTAGACCATTTAGTGATTGGTGATCGGAAGTTTATCTCATTAAAAGAAAAAGGGTACTTGTAACACTATCTATTTTTCATGATTTTTCGTATAATTGAATAGATGAACTGAATGAGCGCCATTTATAAGTTGATCTTATAAATTGGCGCTTCTTCTCATAAAAAATAGATGTTCTCCCCGTTTGGAACAAATGGGTTAGTAGAAAGGAAGATAGTATTGGGTTTATTTGGATTCTCACAAGATTTAGGAATTGACCTTGGTACAGCAAATACATTAGTATTTTTAAAAAATAAAGGTGTTATATTACGGGAACCATCTGTTGTTGCAAAGAATGCTCAAACAGGGGATATAGAAGCAGTAGGTAATGATGCCAGAAATATGATAGGACGAACACCTGCATACATATCCGTCATTCGTCCAATGAAAGATGGGGTCATAGCAGATTACGAAACAACGGCTCAAATGATGAAGCATTACATTAAGCAAGCAATTAAAACGCGGTCATTTTTCGCAAGTAAACCGAATGTAATGGTGTGTGTTCCTTCCGGTATTACAATGGTGGAAGAGCGTGCTGTTATTGATGCAACAAAACAAGCGGGAGCAAAGGATGCTTTTCCTATTGCAGAGCCATTTGCGGCAGCTATAGGGGCAGGGATGCCTGTATGGGAACCGACGGGTAGCATGGTCGTCGATATTGGCGGCGGCACGACAGAAGTTGCGATCATTTCTTTAGGGGGATCGTAACGAGTCAATCCATACGTGTAGCAGGGGATGAAATGGATGATGCCATCATCCAGCATGTCCGTAAAAAATACAATCTAATGATTGGTGAGCGAACGGCCGAGGAAGTTAAAATGGAAATCGGCGGTGCAGGGAGTTTTGAAAGTAAAGAAGAAATGGACATTCGAGGCCGTGATTTACTTAGTGGATTGCCACAAACGATTACGGTCCACTCTAATGAAATCGTAGAGGCATTGAAAGATACAGTGGATTCGATTATTGAAACAGTTAAAAATACCTTGGAGAAGACACCGCCTGAGCTTGCCTCAGATATTATGGAACGCGGGATCGTCCTGACAGGCGGTGGAGCTCTTCTAAATAATATAGATAACGTCATAGGTGAAGAAACGAACATGCCTGTATTCATAGCGGATGAGCCCCTTGATTGTGTAGCCATAGGTACAGGAAAGTCTCTGGAATATATTCAACACTTTAGATCTCAACCTAATGTAGCATCCCGCCCGAAAACGGATTAGGAGCCTTTTTATGCCTTCATTTTTTCGCAGAAAAAGACTAATGACCGTATTAATCGGTTTTGTAATTTTAGTAGTGCTTATTGGTTTTTCTATGAGAGATCGCAGTGAATTAACTATTCCAGAAAAATTCATTCAGGATACGGTGGGCTGGGCTCAAACTATCTTTCACTCCCCCGTCCAACTAGTTACGAATACAGCAAATAACATTCAGGATATGTTTAATGTTTATGAACAAAATGAGGTGTTAAAAGCCCGTTTAGCTGAGTATAAGGGACTCATCCAAGAAAATCAGCAATTGAAAAAAGATAATGAAGAATTAAGAGCAACGATTGATAAGACCAATTCTTTGAGTGATTATACTCCGATTCATGCCACTGTTATTGCCCGCAGCTCTGAGCGTTGGTTTAAACAAATGACGATTAATAGAGGGGAAGAACATGGGATAGAGAAAGATATGGCTGTCATTACAAGTGAGGGTATGGTTGGGAAAATAAAATCTGTCAGTGCCTTTCACTCAACTGTTCAATTATTGAGTGGTTTTGACCGGTCCAACAAGATTTCCTCATGGGTGTTACGTGAAGACAAAGAAAATGCCTTTGGGCTAATTGAAGGGTATGACATGGAGAGCGGCAAGTTATTGCTCGGAGGGATTAAGCAGGATGTGGAACTCAACAAAGGAGACGTTGTTATATCTTCAGGCTTAGGCGGTGTCTTTACTAAAAACCTACGAATCGGTAAGATCGATGAGGTTGTCAATGATCAATTTGGTTTAACGAAAACAGCTTATGTGGAACCATTCGCAGATTTATTTGACATTAATCATGTCATGGTGGTTGACCGAAAAATGGATACTATTACTGATGAGGAGCAGAATGGGGAAGAGGAGCAATGAGGCGGTATATAATAGCTGGTCTTCTGCTCATCTTACTCGTCATGCAAGGAATGGCTATGAGTTTGCTGCCAGCAAATCTTGTCTATTCAGATTTACTGATTACTCCACATTGGGTGTTGTGTTTAGTGATCATCATTGCAATCTTTTATGATAGGGACGATACTTACCATGCGATTTGGTATGGTATGATCTTTGGTTTGTTAATAGATGTCGCTTATACAGGTGTGCTTGGTGTATACATGGCAACGTATGCAACGACAGCCTACATTCTTCATGGCATAAAAAAAATGTTTCATGCTAATTTTATTGCCGCTTCACTATTAGCCATTCTTAGTGTGGCAATGGCTGATACGATGTTATATATCATTTATTCTTTTGTACAAGTAACCACATTCACCTGGGGGGATATGCCACATTGCGGTTGCTTCCTACAGTAGCGGCAAATATGATCTTTTTCATTATTTTATATCCTTTAGTGAAAAATCGTATAGAGCAGTGGTCTGAAGATTTAAATAATGCTTAGGGCATGAAAAGAGAATTGTTTAAGACTTTGAGGTGAGAGTTTGTGGTGTCTAACAGTCAGTTAGTAACAATTAAAGGAACAAGAGATGGATTAACGCTTCACTTAAACGATCAATGTTCATTTAAGTCCATAGTCAATGAGTTGGAACAAAAGCTTGCTATGAATGGGCTGGATCGTGATGAACCTATGATTCGAGTAACCATCCAGCTAGGAAAACGTTACTTAAGTGCTCAACAGCAAGAATCCTTAAGAGAAATCGTACGTGAAAGACAGAATCTTGTTGTAGAGTCGATTGATTCTGAAGTCATGACGAAGGATGAAGCGTTAGCTTGGAAAGAAGATACTGAGATTACCCCTGTTGTTAGAACAATACGATCCGGACAAATCGTAGAAATCAGAGGGGATATGTTATTAATTGGAGATGTCAATCCTGGGGGAGAAGTGATGGCTACGGGGAACATCTTCATTATGGGCAGTTTGCGAGGGGTGGCTCATGCTGGCGTCCATGGGGATAATAAAGCTGTCATAGCCGCCTCCTATATGATGCCTAACCAGCTCCGTATTGCTGACCAACTCTCTCGAGCACCGGATTACGAGTCAGAAGGCATGTATATGGGGTGTGGATTTATTGATGCTGCAGAAGGGGACATACGGATTGGTTCTCTGCAGGAAGTAACGAGAAGAAGACCTGATTTGGCGAGTTTTGAAAGGAGAATGCTTAATGGGTGAGGCAATTGTTATTACCTCTGGAAAGGGAGGGGTTGGAAAAACAACGACCACTGCTAATCTGGGGACCGCTTTGGCTCTTCAAAATAAGAAGGTATGCCTTGTGGACACCGACATTGGGCTTAGAAACTTAGATGTTGTAATGGGGCTTGAGAACAGAATTATTTACGATATTGTCGATGTAGTGGAAGAACGCTGTAAAACGAAGCAAGCATTAATTACAGATAAGCGCTTTGACTGCCTCCATTTATTACCTGCTGCCCAGACATCGGATAAATCTGCAGTTACACCAGAAGCCATAAAGGCGATTGTTGATGAGCTGAAACAAGAATATGACTATATTATTATTGATTGTCCAGCAGGTATTGAACAGGGCTACAAAAATGCTGTGGCTGGTGCAGACAAGGCCATAGTTATTTCTACACCAGAGAAATCAAGTGTCCGGGATGCCGACCGCATTATTGGTTTACTGGAACAGGAGGAAATTGAACCGCCTAAGCTTGTAATCAATCGGATTCGAAGCCATATGATGAAAAATGGCGATATGCTTGATGTTGATGAGGTCGTCAATATTCTTTCTATAGATTTACTTGGAATTGTGATCGATGACGATGCTGTTATTACGGGTTCTAACAAAGGGGAACCTGTGGCTCTGCAGCCTAATACTAAGGCATCGCTGGCCTACCGAAATATTGCCAGGCGTATCTTAGGTGAATCGGTTCCCTTGTTAAGTCTAGAAGAAGATTTAACGTTGATGGCAAAAGTAAAACGATTTTTTGGGATGCGTGCGTAAAAAGTGTGTACATAGCGGCTTTTCGAAGCTTATTTCGGAAGCCGTCTTTTTGTCGTCTAGCTCTAAAAAACTCCCCTGCATTAGGAAAGATCACTGAAAAAGTCTGTGTATGACAGCTAAGAACTTTTAGCTAATCGTTGAGGATGTACGCGTGAAAATATACACCAATGATTGTGGAATACCTATAACAAGTGATTTTTTATCACGATCTCACAGTGGCGGATCCGTTCATCCTAATGATCATAAGGGGACTGGGAAACGGCGAGACCCAGGAGGCTCGGCGTTCGCCCGCGGAAAACGAGTCGTTTCCCAGCCACCTTTCTCTTTTTTATATACTTACATGTTTTTATTCATCAGCTTGTCTATCTGAAGTCTTTGTACAAAAAATCATATGGCACAAAAATGACAAATACATTCCTTATAGAAATGAACAACCGTCATTTTTTCAGCGACCTCTTATTAGGATGATCACTAACTTAAATGATCTCAATATTATGAAAACTATACTTAAGTATCATCTCATATTCATCTTCACCATGAGAAAAATCTTTCTTGTTCACTACAATCGATTCATATTCATGATTTTCTGCCCATAGACTGATAGAAAAGGTGGAAGAGAGAAGGGGTTATAGTGAATAGGAGTATTGAGCATGTTCGAAAAAACATAGCTGAACGAAAACGTAATAAAGTAAAATCAACAGGATATGACCCGATTAAAAGAAAAATTGCCCCACCACAGGAAGAAGAGATGCATGGCTATCCTCCTGTGGTTACAGGTGAATTTAAAAATCCGCTAGCTGAAAAAAAGCGCAGTTCTTTTTTAGGTGTACAAGTTCTATTTTCTGTTTTGTTATTTACGGGGATCGTTGTTAGTGAAAAAACTGACCTGGCCATTACGGAGAAACCGGAGGCATGGCTTGTAAGCCAGCTTGAGGAAGAGTTTCCATTCGCAAGTGTAACAGCCTGGTATAATGAGCGTTTTGGTGATCCTTTGCAAATTGTACAGCCTAAAAAGGATGGTGAAACAGCTGTACAGTCTAAAGAGGATGGCGGAACAGCTCAGTTAGCATTACCTGTGAATGGCACGGTCACAGAACCTTTTCAAAATCATGGACGAGGCATTATTATGACTACTGATGGGGGTTCTAAAGTAAAGGCTGTTAAGCCAGGTACGGTTATTTTTGCAGGGAATGACGAGCAGACCGATAAAACCATCGTCATTCAGCACAAGGATGGTACAAATACGATCTATGGCTTTTTGTCATCCATCGATGTACATTTATATCAGCATATAGAGGCACAAGAGGCGATTGGGCAGTTAAATACAGCAGAAGGGGAAACGAAAGAATTTTTCTTTGCTGTGGAAAAGGACGAGCAATATTTAGATCCCATTGAAGTCATTAAAGTAGATGAAGGGTCTGACTAGTTATAAAAAGAATACGAATCCATCCTTTATTTTTCCTGCTCGCCTTTTCTGCCTTCCTCACGGGTGCATTTTATGAATTTATTATTTTATTTACCATCGTTGCTATCCATGAATGGGGACATTATGCGGCCGCTCGCTCTCACGGCTGGAGAGTATCTCACATTGAATTTTGGTTGTTTGGAGGAGCTGTTGTAAGTGATGAGCATTCGACAAGACCATTTAAGGAACAAGCCCATGTTATTTTATCCGGACCGATCCAGCATGTATGGATTGCTATCCTGCTTTTCCTCCTTCAATATTTTATGGGCCCCCATCCTTTAGTATCAACTGCCCTCCATTACAATGGACTTATCTTATTATTAAATTTATTACCTATTTGGCCTCTCGATGGCGGGAAGCTACTGTTTTATGTGTTAACACAACTTATGTCCTTCCAAAAGAGCCTTATGATGACTTTGTTTTTATCCTTCGTTTGTATCTTAACAGCGCTAATTGTGCTATTGCTTGATCAAAGAATGACACTTGCAGGGTTGCTGCTTACCGGCTTTTTACTTCTTGAGAACGGTTTAGAATGGAAGAGGCGGACGTTCACGTTTATGAGATACCTTATGTATGGTGTTCGAAGAGACCCTAATCAGTTAAAGGTAAAATACCTGTCGATAGATCCCAATACCCCAATTCGAAATGTCCTAAAAAATGTCCGAGCTAATCGCAGACATCTTTATATATTGAAACGAAAACCAGGTTTATATATAGTAGATGAACAGGAGTGTCTTCGCATGTTTATCGATCAAAAGAAGACAAGTCTTCGGATGGGGGATCTACCGAAAATTTTGTAGTAAAAGAGGGGTCACATGAGAACGATTGCCTTACATACACAGACGAGTGAACAAATAGGTCTTGTTTTAGAAAATAATGATGTCATCGAATATGTATCGACACGCCCGGAAGTGCGAACGCTTTCGGGCTCCATTTATTTGGGGAAGGTTAGTCATATAAATAAGGCTATCCAAGCAGCCTTTATCGACATTGGTGAAGAGCGGACTGGTTTTTTAAAAAAGGAATCCGTTCCATGGGCTCAAACATCTATTGAAGGCACATTAAAAGAAGGACAATCAATCACTGTCCAGGTCACAAAGGAACCTTCAGGCACAAAAGGTGCTCAGCTTAGCGCAGATATTACTGTTCCCGGGTTCTTCGTTATTTATCAACCTTATGGAAAAAGAACGGCTGTATCCAAGCGGGTCGATGCGGAGCAGGCAGAGGAGCTAAAGACGTGGACCAGCCAACAACTCGGCAAGGACGAAGGAGTGATCGTTCGTACAGCTGCATCAAAGGTTTCAACTCAAACGATTTTGAATGAAATCAACCAATTGAGGGATCTATGGACGAGACACATAAAGGCCAACACGACCGACCGATCGCATAAACTATTTGATGATCCCATTTTGCCCGACCAGCTCATTCGAAAGCACCCACTACCGCTTATTAAAGAAATCGTAGTTAATAATAGTAAGTTGGGCCAATGGATCAAGCAACGTTATCCAATACTTGCTGAAAAAGTTAAGTGGGTGAAAAGTGTTTCAACGTATACTGGTATTAGCATCAATGAGCTGCAATCTAAATTAATCCAACCTGTTGTTGTAACGGAACAAGGAATGGAACTGGTGATAGAACGGACGGAAGCGATGACGGTGATTGATATTAACAGTCACAAGTTCAAACAGAAGTCTTTATCTTCTTACCAAAAGCTTGAAATGAATAAAGCGGCAGCAGCAGAAGTAGCCAAGCAAATTCAGTTGCGAAATATTTCAGGTATCATTTTTGTTGATTTTATTTCTATGCAGGAGAAGAAGCAGGAGAAAGACCTTCAGAAATATATGTCTGGACTAGTGCGAAAAGATCCAGTGTCCACGACTATTTTAGGAATAACAAGGCTTGGTTTAATGGAAATCACGAGACATCGGCGCTTTAGCAATGTGAGTGAAGAGCTAAGTGCCAAGCAAAAACCAACTTTTTCTAAAGATACACTCATCTATCGCTTAGAACGTTATTTAACAGAGAATACCCAGAGTGAAGCTGTGTTGGTAGCTATTTCCTCTGATCTCTATAACCATAAAAAACAATTGCTTTCTAATTCTATTTCTAGTAAAATTCCACAGGAGTTATTTGTTAGACACGATGCTTCGATCATTGACTGGCAAATAGAGCTTGAAGGGTCACTTGATATGATCCAAACAGTCATCTCAGAACGTGTGTATCATGTTGACAACTTGTTTTGATCTGTGGTAACATTGTTATGTTATTCAAGTAGCACTTCATTGCTACAACCGCACAGAACAGGTTTTTAAACCGAAAACGGTACCTGAATGGCGAGTCTGAGTTAATTAAGGAGGTGCAGGTATGTACGCAATTATTGAAACTGGTGGAAAACAAATCAAAGTTCAAGAAGGTCAAGAAATTTACGTAGAGAAAGTAAACGTAGAAGCTGGCGAGACTGTAACTTTTGATAAAGTGCTTTTCGTAGGCGGAGACGACACAAAAGTTGGTGCTCCTTTCGTAGATGGTGCTTCAGTAACGGCTAAAGTTGACAAACAAGGTCGTCAGAAGAAACTTACTGTCTTCAAATACAAGCCGAAAAAGAACTACAAGCGTAAACAAGGTCACCGTCAGCCGTACACAAAACTTGTTGTTGAGAGCATCAAGGCATAAGGTGTCGGACTTATGATTACTGTTTCCGTGTTTCGCTTACATGGAGAAATCACAGGCTTTGAAGTTTCCGGGCATGCTGAAAGTGGTCCTTATGGCCATGATCTTGTCTGTGCTGCGGTTTCTGCTGTATCCTTTGGAGCAGTTAATGCCATTGTGAGTCTTTGTGAATTTGAGCCTGAAATTTCTCAGGGCGGTAAGGGCGGGTATTTAAAGGTGGCTTTACCCGATTATTTAGGTAAGACTGCTCATACTAAAGCTCAAACTTTACTTGAAGGAATGCAGGTGTCACTCGAAACGATAGAAAATGAATACAGCCAATATATTAAAATCACACAAATGTAAGGAGGTGCAAAGCCATGCTACGTCTTGATTTGCAGTTTTTTGCCTCTAAAAAAGGTGTTAGTAGTACAAAAAACGGTCGTGACTCTGAGTCTAAACGTCTTGGAGCGAAACGTGCAGATGGACAATCTGTAACAGGAGGATCTATCCTGTATCGTCAACGCGGAACAAAGGTTTACCCTGGTGAAAACGTTGGCCGTGGAGGAGACGACACACTATTCGCAAAAGTGGACGGTGTTGTGAAGTTCGAACGTTACGGACGTAACCGTAAGAAAGTGAGCGTTTATCCTGTAGCACAGGAAGCTTAAGTTCGATATAGTATGGTAACATACGTACATGTAAGCCGCGCTATGCTTATTGCATAAGCGCGGCTTTTTGTATGGTCTCTAAAGGAGGGGATGGACCTGAATGCTTTCGCTTTTCTGCTTTCCAGCTCCGAGGGCAGCCTTTCGCGACATAAGCAGTTCGCTTCAGCTTTTCTGTAACCATTCAGTTTCGCTGTGAATTTTGCTATACTTTTTAATAACATGAAAGGTAGAGGGGCTGTTTTAGTTGAGTAAAGAAGAGATGATTGCCATCCTTAGACATAAGCGCCATGACTGGATGAATCAAATACAATTGATCCAAGGCTATGCTTCCATGGGGAAAATAGATAAAGTACAAGCTCAAGTCGATAAAATTATACAAGAATCGGAGCAGGAGCGGAGGCTGCTGAATAGCAGCGCGTGCGATTTTTCTCTTTGGCTGCTTACATTTAATTGGAACCAGGATCAATATCGTTTAGAATACACTATTCAGAGAGATGTGGATTTACCCCGTCATGATCAAAGTTTGACGGCTTATGCAAAACGTTTACTGACATTGATGGATGAATTTCGCGAAAAAGATGAACTTTATGAAGGAAGTGTACAAGTTTATCAGGGAGTAGAACCGCATCAGCTAGGTGTAAGCTGGGAGTGGAGGGGGCTTTTACAGCACCAGAACAGTTAGATACGAAGCTTAATGATGAAGGATTTATCACATTCTACGATAGTAATGAACTTTTCATTGAAATGACGATTGAATAAGAGGTGAAGAATATGTTTGTTGATCAGGTCAAGGTATTTGTTAAAGGCGGCGATGGCGGTAATGGATTGGTTGCTTATCGACGTGAGAAATATGTTCCAATGGGAGGCCCAGCTGGCGGTGATGGGGGAAACGGTGGCGACGTTGTATTTGAAGTGGACGAAGGGCTAAATACCCTGATGGATTTTCGTTATCAACATCACTTTAAGGCAAAACGTGGAGAGAACGGTATGAATCAGAAACAGCATGGAAAAAATGCGCAAGATCTTGTTGTTAGTGTTCCTCCAGGCACAACCGTAAAAGATGCTGAGACAGATCGAGTTATTGCCGATTTAACTGAGCATAAACAAACAGCAGTGATCGCAAAAGGCGGCCGTGGCGGACGCGGGAATGCCCGTTTCGCAACACCGAGGAATCCTGCCCCGGAAATTGCGGAAAATGGGGAACCGGGCGAAGCGTTAGACGTGCAAGTGGAACTCAAGCTCCTTGCAGATGTAGGACTTGTTGGTTTTCCAAGTGTAGGAAAGTCGACGTTCCTTTCCGTAGTAACAGCAGCAAAACCAAAGATTGCTGATTATCACTTCACAACACTGGCACCGAACCTCGGGGTTGTAGAAAGTCAAGATCACCGTAGTTTTGTACTGGCTGATTTACCGGGATTAATTGAAGGTGCGCACGAAGGAGTTGGCCTTGGTCATCAATTCTTACGGCATGTGGAACGGACACGTTTACTATTACATGTAGTTGATATGGCTTCTTTAGAGGGACGCGACCCTTATGAGGATTATGTAACCATTAATCATGAACTGGCTTCCTATGATGAGCGTTTAGCAAAGCGGCCACAAATCATCGTTGCAAATAAACTAGACATTCCTGAAGCGGAAGAAAAGCTAGCTGCTTTTAAAGAAAAAGTCGGTGATGTCCCTGTTTTTCCGGTTTCTACTGTTACACGGAAGGGACTTGATGAGCTCTTATATGCTGTAGCCGATCGTCTTGATCAAATTCCGAAACAAGAAGAACAACCGATTGAGGAAATTGATGAACGAGTAGTATATAAATATGAAAAAGAAGAAGCACCATTTAAAGTGACAAGAGCTGATGATGGAGCCTATGTTCTTTATGGCGAGAAAATTGAATCCGTGTTCAGACGAACAGACTTTTCACGAGATCAGTCCATTAACCGGTTTGCCAGACAAATGCGCGGAATGGGTGTAGATGAAGAATTGAGAAAACGTGGAGCAAAGGACGGGGATACCGTCAGGCTTCTCGACTATGAATTTGAATTTGTTGATTAAGGGGGTATAGGAATGGCGGATTATAATGAACAGTTTTATTTAGTCCGTAGTGATATTCTCCCTGAAGCGATGAGGAAAACGATCGATGCGAAAGCATTACTTGAACGTGGAAAAGCTGAATCCATTTTTGAAGCCGTTCAGCATGTCGGCCTCTCTCGAAGTGCTTTTTACAAGTACAGGGATGCCGTCTTTCCTTTTCAAGCTATGGTTAAGGAGCAAATGATCACTTTGTTCTTCCACCTGGAAGATCGTGCTGGGACACTATCAAACCTATTGCTAACTGTAGCGGAATCAGGTTGTAATGTGTTGACGATACACCAAACGATTCCCTTACAAGGGAAAGCAAACGTAACTTTGTCCTTAAATACAACAGGGATGATGTACACAATTGAGAAATTATTACAAAAGCTTCATAAGTTAGACTTCGTCGATCGAGTAGAAGTTTTGAGTTCAGGGGCTTAATGTTAGGAGAAGTGAGGATTAGTGCAACGAATTGGTTATTTGGGACCTAAAGGAACGTTTACCAAAATGGCAGCGGATGCCTTTTTTGAAGAGGGGTCATTTATAGGCTACGAAAGCATACCGGCATGTTTGGATGCTGTGGAGAGTGGAGATGTTGATTTAGGGGTTGTGCCGATTGAGAATGCGATTGAAGGTTCTGTGCACTTAACGATTGATTATTTGATCCATGAAGTCAATCAAGCTGTAATTGCAGAATTAACCGTTCCCATTCAGCAGCATCTCCTCGTCCATCCTGACTATGACGGGGGAGGATTTACTCACATTTATTCCCATAGTCAGGCGCTTGCCCAGTGTCAACAATACTTATATAAAAATTATCCAACGGCTGAACTTTCCTATACTGCTTCAACAGGAAGAGCGGCAGAGATTGTGGCTGAAAAAGGGATTCATACCGCCGCTATAGGAAACCATTTAGCTGCAGAGCAAACTGGTTTAACTATATTAAAAGCGAATATTCATGATTATGAAAATAACCATACACGTTTCGCTGTTGTCCAGAAAACACCTTCCCCGTTAAATGCGGGCAATCATTCTATTCAGAAACATAAGACCACCATCATGGTTACGCTTCCTAAAGATTATGTTGGCGCACTTCATCAAGTGCTTTCAGCATTTGCCTGGAGAAAGATGAACCTTTCTAAAATCGAGTCAAGACCAATGAAGACGGGGCTTGGCAACTACTTCTTTCTAATAGATGTTGATCAACCCTTTGATGATGTTTTGTTTCCAGGGGTCAAAGCTGAGCTTGAAATGCTGGGATGCAAGTTGAAACTGCTTGGAACCTATCCTAGTTACCTAATGGAAATTAATTCACCCAATAGTTAAGGAAACCCACATTCTTTCTCACTAAACTATACCTCGATAAACGGTTACTTTAAAAAGTCCGTTTACCGGGGTTTTTCGGTCTTCTAAAAGTGTCTTTCAGGGAGCCTCTGATTTCTAACAAAAATAAATATGGGCAAATTCATCAACCTTTGCTGCTTTCTTGCATAGAGTGTTATGAAGCTATTATTGTTGTCTTATCAATTTATAGATCACAGGAAGGAGTTGCAACTGTGAGAATTCACATTGTGCAAAAAGGCGATACACTCTGGAAAATATCAAAAAAATATGGGGTTGATTTTGAAGAGTTAAAAGGTTTAAATACCCAGCTCTCAAATCCCGATATGATTATGCCTGGGATGAAGATTAAGGTCCCTCAAGGGGCAAAGCCCGTCAAAAAAGAGGCACCGAAAAAGGAAATGCCTGCAAAGCATCCTTATAAAGACCAGTCACCGAAACCAATGCCGGTTATTAAAGAAGATGAGAAAATGCCTAATCATAAGCCAGCTAAAGAAAAGCCAATGATGCCAGTACAAATGCCGATGATGGAGCAGGAAGTACAAAACTATTACACGACATTTCATTTACCTCAAATGCCAGCACCTGAACAACCTAAACAACCTAAGCCACCTAAGCAACCTGCACAGCAACCCATGCATCCTGAACAACCTAAATATTCTAAAGAAAAAGAGCCGAATCATGACATGCCTTCCCCTGGCAACGAAGAACAATATGTGCCTGGACATCAAATAGAAGAACATTATATGCCAATGCAGCAGCATCATATTCCATACCCACCAATGATGCCACAAGGTCAGCTTGTATATAGTGATTGTTATTGCTGTCCGCCACAACACTATCCTATGATGCAAGGAATGCAAGACCCTTATCAGCAACAGCCAATGGTGCAAGGAATGCAGTATCCTCCTCAACAACAAATGATGCATGGGATGCAGCAGCCAAATCAACCGCAGCCTATGATGCCCTGGCAGTCTTGGGATGGAGAAGAGTGGGATTCACCTTCCCAAGATATGAATATGCCTGCCTATCATATGCCAGTTTCTGATTGTGGATGTGGTGGGGGACACCAAATGCCACAGCCATATGGTTATCCGCAGCAAATGTATGGCGGGTATCCCCAACAATTTATGGGCCCACAGATGGGTGGCTGGCCTCAGGAGCAGATGTATGGCGGCCCACAAATGTATGGAGCCCCACAAATGGGAGGATGGCCCCAACAACCTATGAATGGTGATCCGCAAATGGAAAATTGGAATCAAAATCAACCTTGGCGAGATGATGATGAAGATGACGAGTAAGGAAAGAAAGGGCGATTCGTATACGGATCGCCTTTTTCATTGGCTCAATTCAAAGGAAAAACTTAGAATATCTCATGATCTTACGATTAAACCTAAGGTATATAAAGCCTATTATCATAACAAACCTGTCCTTTTAAAGGGATATCGTCGTTCCCGAGTGCTAACTCAACAAGTGGAATTTTTTAATCATTGGTATGAAGCTGGATCGATTGCTGCTGTGCCTCTTGCCTTTCCGGATGGAAGCTTTACGAAGAGCAAGCTTGGTTGTGAGTGGGGAATATTTAATTGGATTGAGGGACGACATGCAGATTTTAAGGTGCGAGAAGACCGAATTAAAACCTATGCCGTACTGAGACAATTTCATAGGAGTACAAGAGGAATCTCTATGCTGTCCATTCCAAAGGATCCCCTCTATATCAAATGGGCGGAACGTATAAAGCAGTTTGAGGATACGGAACAGGTGTTTCACTCGTATCGAAAAAAAAGATTGTATGATGAAATTCACACAACTATGGAAAAACAGCTTTCCCGTTTCACCGATAACCCCTGGGGAGAAATTGAACAGTCAGCATGGGAGCAACACGAATGGCTGCACGGCGATGTAGCCCACCATAACTTTATTATAGATCGTAATCAAAAAGCGAAAATCATTGATTTCGATTTATTGTACACTGGTCCGAAACTGTATGATGATATCCAGATTGCTCAACGGTTTCTTCCACATTTGGAAGGATATAAATCGGAATTTTTTAGTTTGTTTAATAGGGTTAAACAGCCCAGACTATGGCTGCAAGGGGTCTTGGTTCCAGCTGATTTGTTGAGGGAATGGCTTTACGCCTATCGCAGGTGTTTAAGGGAGGAAGCCTCTCTATCCCTACTCCTAAGTAAGCTTGAGAGAGCGTGGGGGACACGGAAGAGGTTTGTTCGTTACACAGAATATATGCTAAAATAAAGCATTATGAGTGTGAAAGGATGAACAAGTTCGTGGAGGAAAAAGTAGAACAACTCGTTAAATGGTTACGTGAAAAAGTTAAAGAAGCGAATGTAGAAGGTTTATTGGTTGGGGTAAGCGGCGGGATTGATTCAGCTGTGGTCGCGCATTTAATTAAGTGTGCATGTCCTGAGCATGCTTTAGGAGTGATCATGCCATGTAAAAATCAATCCAGTGATCAAGAGCACGCTCTTAAGGTAACTGAATCGTGCGGTATATCTTCGCTGACTATAGATTTAACTGAAACACATAATACTATGTTTCCATCCATACAAAAACAACTAAACGATGCTAATGCCTTAAATGAGCAGCAGCAACAGCTTGCTGATGCAAATTTACGAGCACGTCTGAGGATGAGCACCCTTTATACAGTAGCCACAAATCACCGCTATCTCGTCGTGGGTACTGACAATGCAGCGGAATGGCATACAGGTTACTTTACTAAGTTTGGAGATGGCGGTGTGGATCTTGTTCCGCTCATCCACCTGACTAAAGGCGAGGTAAAAGAGATGGCAAAACATCTAGGAGTACCCACTGAAATTATCCATAAGAAACCTAGTGCTGGGCTATGGGAGGGACAAACAGATGAAAATGAGATGGGAACTAGCTATGATAAGATTGATCATTACTTAAAAGGCGGAGAGATTCCGGAAAAAGATCAAATAATAATTGACCAGCTCCATAAGCGTTCAGCCCATAAACGTCAGCTTCCAGCTGCTCCGCCTCGATAATTACCTAATATTAACTGATTAAAACATTCTTCTTAGCCCATAGTAATGGGAAAAGGAGAATGTTTTAATGTGGAAAATAATAACGATATCCTTATTGAGTGGTACATTTCTTAGCGGTTGTCAAGCTGAGGAGCCAGCAGAAACAGGAGAAGGCAGTTACTTATATGAACCTGTTGAATACGGAGATAAAGAAGCAGAAGACCATGATGGGAGAATCCCGACAGGGGAAGACAGTTACTTCAAACGTAGAACAGATGAAGAAATGCGTAATACGAAATATAACGAATCCAACCGCTCTCACGATAACGATTTCAACAATGAAGATGCGATGGAAATTACTCATGCAGTAAACGAATTTGACGAGGTCACACAAACGCAGACTTTTACGAATGGGGAAAGAGTATATGTAGCTGTGATGATTAACCCTTATGATCGCAGAAATGGTCAGGTGGTTAATAAAGTTCGTGAAAAAGTGGAGTCAATGACAGATCTTCCGGTGATTGTCTACTCAAACAATAGTCAATGGGAAGATATGAAAGACATGAATGCAAGACTGAAAGCCACACAAGCACCAGAGAACATTAGGGAAAGAGTAACGAATTTCTTCAAGCAAAACAAATAACCTTGATTCTTAAAATCGATATGAAAATGTGATATATTGTTGTAGGATAAACTTGCTCTGAGGAGAGGAGAACTACCTATGGCTGGACATTCGAAATGGAATAATATTAAACGTCGTAAAGGGGCACAAGATGCCAAACGCGGCAAAATTTTTATGAGGCTCGCCCGTGAAATTTTCATGGCTGCCAAAGAAGGCGGCGGAGACCCTGATATGAATTCGAACCTTCGTTTAGCAGTAGATAAAGCGAAGTCTAACAATATGCCAAACGAGAATATAGATCGTGCGATTAAAAAGGCAACCGGAGACCTTGATGGGGTTCATTACGAAGAATTCACGTACGAAGGGTATGGTCCAGGTGGTGTTGCTGTTATGGTGAAAGTGTTAACAGATAATAAAAATCGAACCGCTGCGGATGTGCGTCACGCTTTTAACAAAAATGATGGGAACTTGGGTGAAAATGGCTGTGTGTCATTTATGTTTGATCGTAAAGGCTATCTCGTCATTGACAGGGAGACAACTAATATAGACGAAGAAGAGCTGATGCTTGAGGTCATTGAAGCGGGTGCAGAGGAAATGGAAACGGGTGAAGAACAATTTGAAATCTTCACTACTCCAGAAGCCTTTACTGCAGTAAAAGCAGCTCTCGAAGCAAGCGGTCATACTTTTGAGACTTCGGAAGTAACGATGTTTCCAACCACTTATACACCGCTTGAGCAAGAAGGCGTGGAAAAAATGTTAAAGCTTATCGATATGCTTGAGGATAACGATGATGTCCAGGACATTTATCATAACTTAGATGCTGATGACGAAATTCTTGAACAACTCTCATAAGATGAATCCTCATTTATAATAGCTTCTGTTTCTGTACATTTTGGGAAGTTCAAAAAAACAGAAATCAGGCTAAAAAGTCGAGAGTTTATGATATACATGAGCTATTTTCGAGTATCTAATTGTGATAAATAAAATAACCGTATATTTAAGGTCAATGACACCTTTCTTGTGTAGAAAAAATTACATGAGGGAGGTGTTTTTTGTTGTTGCTGGACGATTTATTTAAAGAGTATTGCTTTGAAATTGAAGTAAGGGGATATACCAACCGAACGATTAAAAGCTATCGACAATCGGTTAATAGGATGATGATATACCTCCAAAAAACTCACAAAATTACAATGTTAGATGAGATTAAGACAAAGCATTTAAAGAGTTATTTTCTTCATCTGAAAAGTAAGGGGAGAAAAGAAAGTTACATCAACTCGATTCACCGAACTATACGTTCTTTCTTCCGATACTGTGAGCAAGAGGAATATTTAACTGAATCAGAAAATCCAGTCAATAATTTATCATGGATTAAGCAACCAAATACATTAATTGAGACATTTAATGACGGTGAACTTAGGGGTATGTTAAACGCTTATGATGCTAAAACGTTCTTAAATTGCCGCAACAAAGTAATCATAATGGCTTTGTGTGATCTTGGCATAAGAAATTTTGAGTTGTGTTCTTTATCCTCAGATAACGTTATGGAAACTACAGTCAAGATTTACGGTAAAGGTAAGAAAGAGCGATACATTTACATTAGTCCCATGCTAAAAAAATTCATGATTAAATATGAACGGCTAAAAAATAGCTACTTTAGGGATCGAGTTATAGAGTATAACAACTACTTCTTATCGTTTACAGGCAGGCCATTAACCTTAGAAGCTGTTGAGCGTATCGTCAAGTTGGCTGGAGAGAAAGCGAAGGTTAGAAGTCATATTCGATGTTCTCCGCATACTCTAAGACATTACTTTAGTCAGAAGCAATTGGAGTTAGGGGCTGATGTTTATTCTATATCCGTCCTGTTGGGTCATGAATCAATTGACGTTACGAAAAGGTATCTCCAATCCATTGAGAAACAGAAAATTGTTCATAATGCGGTGAAAACAAGTCCATTGATGAACTTGACTAAAGGGAGGACTAAGAATTGAGGGTAACTAATCAATCTGAGTTACAAACAATCGTTATTGAAGCCTCATATGATGAAGCAGCAAAGATAAAAAATGCTTTGCATTGCTGGGCAAAATTAGCGGAGGACAAACAAGCTAGGAAATTGCTTGAACAGGTTAGTAATCCAGAACTTAAATTAAACAAATAAATGAAATAAGGAGAGGTTCAGATGGAAAATAGTCTTATCTCAAAAGGAATTATTGTAGGGGAAAATGAAAATGAGTTTGTTCCAAATACGGAAGGCTGCAAGGCGGTTATTGTCGATCAAGAGGAAATGGACTACAACGAGCAATATTATTTAGCTTACCTTCCTGAGTTAGATGAAGAAATATGGCTTGCAGATAACGAATTTACTCTAATTTAAACAAAAATAAAGAGGGGTAGAGACGGCAATCTCTTTCCCCTCTATTGGCGTATCGCACCATACTGCAACTCGCCAGTTAACCAATGTAATGTTATTATAACAGACCTTCAAAAAATAGGAAAGTTATAAATTGGTGTGGTATGCCTTCATGACAGAACTAACGTTCGTATATGGAGGTAATGGAGAATGTTTACAAGTGGGGAAGTAAAGAAATTTAAAAAGCTATCTCAATTTAAAGATATAGAAGGTTTTAACAACTCATTCGAGCAACATATGGTCGATCACAAGGACTCATTTACTAAAAGTGAAATGGTGGCTCTTAGAAGGCTTGTACGCTTTTCTTGTAAGGTTGCAGGGGTTTGCTATGCAAAGATACAAACAATCGTCTCAGCTACCCATGAAAAGGGTGATCTAGGTGGTATAAGTCGATCTAGCTTTGAACGTATGTTAAGGAAGGCTAAAAAGCTCAACATTGTCTCAGTACATAACACCATGAGGAAAGGTAAGAAAGGACATAACGTGTATGTTTTCAATCGTTACAAGTCCGTTAAACAGAAGGTTGTTTCTTTTCCTTCTAATAATGAAGTAGTGAATGATGAGAAAATTGACGTATCGAAAACTAGCAATCTTTTAGAATCTATCAATCCTTTAAAAGAACGTAAGGGATTCGAAAATCATTTAAGCCATCAATATGTATCAAGTAATATTCCTAAACAGCTAACTAATACAGTTAGAAGTCATTTTGACTGTGCTGAAACGATTTATAAAGTATGGAATAGACTAACCCTTGCTACACGTAAACAAGGCTCAGAGTGGCTTAAATTTGACTATATTGAGGAATATGCTGCAACTTATAGGGAAGTAATTGATAAATATAAGCAAAAACGGATTAGAGGGGATCTTTTTGGGTATCTGTACGGATCTTTTTGTAATAAGACTGGTGAAATTATTCGGAGGTTAAACGCTGATAAATCAGTATTATTCAGCATGTTTAAAGAAGTTTTTGAGGAAATTTAAAAAAAGATACAAAAAAATCTCTTAAAAAGGTTGCAATTAAGAGTTAGATAGTTTAATATTGAGTCAGGTGTCTGCAAGCGATAAAAATACTTATAGCATTTTCTCAATTCCTAAGTCGAAGTTTACACGATAGAGAATGAGAAGTCAAGCCTTTAAGGGGGATTTTATAGAAAAGATGAAAAAACTTTGTTGTGAGTAGGTTTAGTCAATGGACAAATAAAAAGGAGAGGTTAAATGAAGAAGGAAAAAAAGAAAGGATTAGACAAACAGGTTTACATTTATTCAGTAAGCTCCAATGCATTCTTTAATGATACGGAACACGCTATTCATAAGGTATTGATTGAGGAGAAGGATTTTAAGGAACAGCTTAAAAAATTGTATAATGAGAAATACAAAGACATATTAAAGGAAACAAACGAGCGTATCACTACATTGAATGAATGTTTAACAGAACAATTGAACAAAAACGAAGATAAGCGACAATTAAGGGAAGAATCACTACATAATAAAAATAAGGTTGGTATATTCGATTCTGTACTTACTAGGACGTTGAAAGATGAGAAAGATGATAGCAATGAAACAGATGATATTATCATTGTTCGCACATATCACTATGACATATTAAAAGATTTGATACATAAAGGATTTACAAGTCCTTCTGGTGAGGAATACATATATTTTACGTCCAGTGCTGGTGGTATTCGAGACAAAAAGTCCATGTGGATTAAGAAATCTAAATGGGATAAACACAAAGATGCCTTAACGAATGGATTAAATAGGGGAAAAATCAATAATACAAAGGTTGGAGAAGATAAAGAAGGCAATCCGCTTTACGGAATGGTAACGAATAAGTGGGCTTCATATCTCGCCATGACGGCAACCGCAAGTATTCCTTTTGATGACTTCAACATAGATGAAGTTATTGTATGTGACGATCTTACTATGGACGTAACTGGTAAGGTTGATTTTATGGATAAGGATTATACTATTACACCACAAGTTACAAGGTCATTGCCTATGGACGTTAATGATGGTGTGGGGCTTTATCAATCAGATAATGATGACGATAAGAATTTCCAATTTAGGTCTGTATGGCAGAAAGGGCTTTTATCTCCTTACAATCTACATAAACATGCAGAAAAATGTGGCAACTATAAGGTTAAAGATATTTATGGTGATTACCATGATATTCGTAACGTGAAGATCGTTCTAACTAAGAGCCAATTTAAGGCGTGGAAATTCTGGAATAGTTGGGAAGAGTTTAAGCAAGATTTTAGAGATAATAAATGTGTGGCTGCCAAACTAAATGAGGAAGGTGATAAAGATTCATTTGGTGACAGTTACTTAAACTACCAGTATCTTCAAACGTTGACTGACGTATCTGATAGCGAATTAGAAGCACTTACAAAGCAAACTGTAACAGATATTAATTTAATGGGTAACGATCAAGATACAATGCTTAAGATGTTAGGAGCAGATGAAGGGAAAGAGAAATTAAATCCCTTTCAACAAAGTTTACTTACATATCCAGAGCTACTGAATGATAAGTACAGTCGTGACATTGTAATGAAGAAAAGACGTTCTATGATTAAGAAAGCGAAAGGTGCAAAACTTTCTGTACCTGCAAAATACACATACATATTGCCAGACCTGTATCAATATTGTGAATGGTTGTTTACAGGAGAGCCGACACCATTATTAGGAAAAGATGAAGTGTTCTGTGACCTGTATCCTAGTGGAAAGACATGCGTAAATCGTTCCCCCCACTTATACAGAGAGCATTTAATTAAACAGAATACGATAGATGACGACAAGAAAGAATGGTTTAAGACAAACGCTGTTTACATAGGTACATCATTCGCCCCTAAGTTATTAATGTGTGATTTTGATGGCGATAAAATTAGCATCCATGAGCCGGATAGCAATTTTGTACAAATAGCAGAACGTAATATGCTTAACGATAATATTGTACCTTTGTATTACGATGAACCGACTGCTAATCCTCAACCAGTTACAGATGAGAATATTTATGATTGTCTGATTAATTCGTACAAAATTAATATTGGATCGAAGTCAAACGAGATCAGCCGTTTCTGGAATGGGGATACTTCTAATTTAGACGTTGTTAAATGGTTGGTGTATGAGAACAATATGATGATCGATTACGCAAAAAATCTTTGGCTTCCGACAAGACCACCAAAAGTTACTAAAATTATTAAGGAAAATATCAGTGGTAAAGTTCCTAAGTTTTTCATCTGGGCAAAGGGTAAGAAAGTAAGTCAAGTTGCTAAAACAAATAAATCCACTGTGAACAGGATTAGAAAATTCATTCCAACCAATAACATTGATAATCAAGATGTGAATGGTGAATTTAATTGGAGGATGCTTACAACTAATCCTGATCCTAAGAAGAAAATTAATAAGAACAACCTTATCATTAACAGATACACTCAATTAGATCAGAAAAAGAATATGTTTATGAAGAATATGGATGATGGCACGAAAAAAGGTGAATTGTACGTGTACAAAATGATAAGGGAAGAATTACTACATATTAACAAAGACCCTTTTAAAGTGGCTGATGTACTTGTTAAACACTTGTATGAGGATACGGATAGTGCGTTTAAAGCTACTCTTTGGGAATGTTTTGGTAAAGAATTACTACATAACTTGAAACACAATACGAAGAATACAAAGCAATGCGTGGACTGTCATACACGAATTAAAAACGTTACCAATAAGGAACGTTGTGAAGAATGTGCTGGTACACATAAAAAAGAATATGATAAAGATTATCGAAAAAGTAAACTTAATGCTTCATAAACCTTGCTATGATAGGGTTTATAAAAATAATTTACATATGTTACTGAAAAAATGGTGCAAAAGCCCCTTGTTTAAGGGGTTCCCCTTTGTTCTTTAAAAATGTTCTCTAAGAGAAGGTAATTTTTAAACATATCATATTTTACTTTGTAAGTAAAGTGTTTTGTGTGGAATTTGACTTTCTTTTGTTCAATTCAATGTTATACATTGCTAATCCTCAATGTATCAACAGCTAATTTTATTAGATCGTTTTTCATCTTTATATACTCGGCTAAGTAGTCCTTTACTTGGTTTTGAGTCCTCTCTTTTTGAGTAGTCTGGTTTGTATTAATCGGACTACTACTCTATTTTTTAGTCACAAAAGTAACAAAAAGGGAGATTACAAGCACGTTATTAACGTTCTAAGACGTTGATATATATATTCAATCAATCAAAAAGGAGGAGTAAAAATTGAGTGAGGAAAACAAAGAGCAAGTATTTACTCAGGAGCAAATGGAGGAATTTAAGTCTAATCTTTATCAAGATTGGCAAAAAGAACACCTTACCCCTGTTCAAACTGAACTAGAAGAGGTTAAGGGCAAGTTACCTGTCGAGAAAACTGAACAGGAATTAGCACTTGAGCAAAGAGAAAAAGATTTGTTTAAGCGTGAGGTTGGTGCTGAATTACAATCAGCAGGGCTAGGACAATTTAAAGATATTGTAAAGGTATCTGACGAACAGGAACTAGCTTCTACAATCAAACAACTGAATAAGGCGGTAAATGATATGAAGATTGACAACTCGTATCAGCCAAATAGCCACAAGCAAACTGATGCTCTAACCGTAGCAAAAAAGAACGGTGACACACAAGGCATGTTGAAGTCGATTTTCGGCTTTAATTCATAAAATTATTAAATTTTTAACATGAGAAGGAGATGGAAAAATTAATGGCATTTAACAGTCAAGATTTTGTACAGGGTCAAAGTTATGACCTATCCAGTATTATTACAGAGGTGAACAAGCAGAAAAATAGCTTTGTTCAATTTCTAATGAGTAAGCGAGTGAAGGCTTCTAACCCTCAAGTCCATTGGATTACAGAGGAAATTGCTGATTCAGCCGTAACACTTGCTGAGGGTGGAGATGCACCTGCCTATACTAAGGATACTCAAACACCTTTAGACAACTATTTAGAGTTGTTTGCGAATACGGCTACCGTTACAAATACGGCACAGGCCAGTAGTGCTGTAGGTGTTAGTGATCTTCTAACTAAAGAAGTGGAGAAGAAAACTAAAGCTATCAAGAATCTTATGGAAAATAAGATGATTCATGGCGTAAAAGGTTATGCTACTTCAACTTATAAAACTGGTGGTATCTTAGAGCAAGTTGACGCTGCTAACAAAGTTACAGGTACTTCTCTAACTAAAGCCAAGTTTGAATCAATGCTAGAAGCTATGTACAATGCAGGAGTTTCCGATAATATGCTAGTATTCTTACCGGCTAATATGAAGAAACTCGTAAACGGATTTGATTCTGTTGAGCATTATGCACGCGAGAAATTTCTAGGTTTTGATGCAGATGAATATATCACACCTTACGGAAATGCTTACTTTACTCTTTGTGAAGGGTTGGGGCAGGATAACATGTTTGTTGTCAATCCAGATTACGTTGAGTTTGCTGAGCTTATTCCACTAAACGGTAAGGTTGAAGCTTCAAGTGGCTCTAAACAGTCTGTGTACATTGAAACACAGTCAGGTATTAAATTGCTTAATCCTGCTGCTGCAGCAAGTTTCAAGAAGACAACTGCATAATATATTTTACATAATTCAATAAAAATTCTCAATACATATTGTATCTGACAAGTACATTGATGGAGGTTTGAGCGTTCCAAATCTTTGTACTTAAGACCTTCAAAAACGCTCATTTTACAACATATCCCCATGTTGTAAGTCGGTTTTCTTTAAATAAAATTGACCTATTCACAGGTGAGCCTAATAGGGGGGCTTGCCTGTATATATTTTTTTGTCACATGAGTAAAGGAGGAATAAAAAAATGAGCATTAAAGAGGAAATGGAATATTATCGGGATCTTAGGCGACATAACAAGGTTAGGTTAGAGGATATTGCAAATTATTGTAACTGTTCTCATTCTTATCTGTCCTTAATTGAACGTGGAAAAAGGAATCCTAATGTTAATCCTGGCATTGTTAGGCGGTATAAGGAGTACATAGAAAAACAAATTGCTGAACTAGGTTTATGAAATATATAAAATAGAGATCAAAAGAGGAGATGGAAACTAAAATGAAAAACGAATTAGAACTTAACCCTTTCGGTGGATGGATGTTAGATGACGAGGAAATTACTCCAGAAAGAGCGAAAAAAATAAATAGAAAGTTATACAAAAGGGAAACAACGAAGCTAGCCAACAAAGATAATGTAACAGATGATACTTTAAAAGAATTTTTAACGCCAGAGGATTATGAAATACTTGGTGATCCAGAACGTAAGACTAACCTAAAAGTGGTCAGTATGGAGAAGAAGAAAAGCGAACCACTTGAACCAGAAACATTCTTTAATGATGAACGTAAATTTGTTCCTTCAAAATTAGGAAAATACATAAATGATAATTTCAATACTTTCTATGACGGTAAAGACATTTATTACTATAAGAAAGGTGTTTTCATTCCGCAAGGTGAGAACCGATTAAATAAACTTATTCAAGACTTGCTTATAGATTATAGTAATATGAGTCGAAAAAGGGAGGTTGTTGACTGGTTAAGAACTGAGAATGATATTTCTTTTAATGAAGGTAAGAAGATAAATCCAGATGATGGGTTAATCAATGTTAAAAATGGTTTAATTGATTTAAACACAGGGCAATTAACTCCACATACGGACAAAAGAATATCAACTATACAGTTACCAGTTAAATATGATCCAAATGCAAATGATCCGATTATTGATGAGTTTATTAAATCGGTTGTTCCTGCTGATACAGTCAATCTTGTATATGAAATGATTGGTTACGCTTTAACAATGAACACTAAGGGGCAAAAAGCCTTCATGTTACATGGTAGTGGAGCAAACGGTAAGTCTGTAATGATTGACATGATAAGTCATTTAGTTGGTGAAAGTAATATCAGTAATATTTCATTGCAGGATTTAGACGAGAACCGATTTAAGGTTGCAGGTATTAAGGATAAGCTGATAAATACCTTTGATGATCTTCCAGATAAACCACTAAAACAGAACGGAAATTTTAAGGCAAGTGTCACAGGTGGAAGAATTGAGGCAGAGTTTAAAGGTAAGGACTCATTTAAATTAATTCCTTTTGCCAAACATATTTACTCAGCTAATGCCATTCCTAGATCGTATGACAATACAGACGCTTACTTTAGAAGGTGGATTATTATTCCTTTTCCTAACACATTCAAAGGAAAAGATAGGGATGAAAACTTATTACATAAATTAACAACTGATGAAGCATTATCGACATTACTTAATAAAGCGTTAGAAGGAATACAAAGATTAGTGAGTAATGGTTTTAGATTCTCAGAAAATCAATCAACGAAAGAAATGCTAAATCAATACATACAACAGTCTGATAACATAGTTTCATTTATAGATGAGTGCTGCCAACTTGGAAACGATAATAAGGGTAAGCCTATGAAAGTTACCACAACAAAACTTTACGATGCCTACAAAGAATATTGTTCAATTAATGGTTATCGTGCTTCTTCAAATGGTGATTTTAATAAGCATATAGAAAATAAATTTGATGCAGAGAAGAAGAGAGGATCAATTAAAGGGAGTAGAAAGCTAATTTGGTCGGGGCTTGGATTATTTGACGAAGATCAATAACGTACACACCCCTGTACAATGTACATACCAACGTACACCCCTTTTAATGTTACCCTGTACGTTAAAAAGCCTATCATATCAATGTTTATATTATAAATGTACATAGGGTACATACCTTTTTTAACTCCTTGGCAAAATTACAAATATACACATATATTATACGGTTATATAAATTATAGTAGAAACTTTAAAATACCCTGTACACCCTGTACGTAAATAACAGGAATGTTTATATACCAAGGGTTTGAGCGACATGAAAACGTACATACCAAGCAAAATATCCCTGTACATTACCCTGTACTACGTACATACCCCTGTACATTTTGACATCTGTTTTTAGCAGGTGTCTTTTTTTATTTATAAAGAAAGGTGATAACCAATGAATATTTACGAAGCGTTAGAGAGTGTCCAGTTTGAGAAAAGAGAGTATTTTAAATGGAAACATGATATACGTTATCAGCAGGAAAGAGGTCAGAAGAGCGAAGAAAGGTTTTTAGCCTATGTTCAAAGAAGAACACTCAACTCTTTCTATCAATGGGAGAAAACACCAGAGTACAAACATTTATTAATGTTGCTGCTTGAGTGGCGGTCAACTCAGGACTTTGAACAAATATATGAGGTTGTGTCTAAGAAGGCTAAAGATGGAGATGACAAGGCGGTTAAGTTGTTCCTGTCATTGCAAAAGGAAATTAATACGAATGCTAAAGCCGTTAAGGCATTGTTTGAAAATGTGGATGATGAAAAAGAAGAGGAAGATGATTTAGAAGTGTAAGGAAGGTGATAGCAATTGAATAAGACAACTAAGCAGAAGTTAAAAAAGATCATGAGTAGTTTTGAATTGTTCTCGAAAAATTTTATAAAGATTGTAAACCCTCAAAATGAGGTCGTACCATTCAAATTAAATAAGGCTCAACAGGAACTAACTGAAATGATTAATAATGATAGGTTTCTGATTGTATCTAAGTCAAGGAAAGCAGGAGTAAGTACAAAGATGATTGCTAGGGCTGTATATGAATGTGTAACTAAGCCTAACCAACTTGTCTTGATTGTATCTTATGAATCGGATTCAGCTAAAAACTTGTTTGAATTGATTAAGTTTATGAACAATCACTTGCCACGTGAAAAGTATCCTAGTTTGTTCCCTGCTACTAAGCGAGATAACAGGGATGAACTCATACTAGAAAACGGTAGCAAAATTGTAAGTACGGTTGCAGGACATAAAGATATTGGTCGTGGTATGTCTCCTACTTGGGTACACTTGTCTGAATTTAGCTTCTATGGGAATCAAGAAAAACAATTACTATCCATTGAACAGTCATTAGTTGATAATGGTCGTATTTCCATTGAGAGCACAAGTAATGGGCTAGGTAACTACTATTATAGGTTATGGCAGCGTTCTAAGCGTGGACAATCGAAATATAAGCCTTACTTTATTCCCTTTTATCATGAGTTGTATAGAGACTTGAAAAAGAATGAATTGAATGAAGCTGAATCATGGCATAAACAATTCTTTGGGGAACGTCTTAGTAAGAAAGATTTAGATGAAGATGAACAGGCTTTATTAGATAACGGCTGTAATTTACGTTTCCTAATGTGGCGAAGGTTTAAGCTGCAGGATATGCAATTAGAGGAGTTTTATCAAGAATACCCTAGTAATGATATGGAATCCTTTATCAGTAGTGGGAATAATGTGTTCGATCAAAATAAGATCCTTCAACGTACTAATCATTTAATGCCACCGATTAATAAGAATGAATTGAGTGAGCTGCCAGATAGCTTACAACGATACTTAGGTAAAGAGTTATTGATTTATCATACATACGATAGAAAGATGAAGTATTATGCAGGGATAGATGTTGCAACTGCTTCTAGTGGTACAGGTGACTATTCAACAATAACGATACTTGATGAGGAAGGTATAGAGGCTTGTAGCTTTGCTAGTAACAAGTTGCCTGTTTATAAGTTTGGTTTAGTTGCTAATGACTTACTTAGGCACTATGGGCAAGCATTTACGGCAATAGAAAGGAACAACGTGGGAATTGTCCTTATTGAGAAACTAAGGGATGATTACAATTATCTTAATCTGTATAAGGAAAAGCTGTTCGATCAAAAAGGAAAACGTAAGAAGCAACTGGGCTTTACTACAACTAAGAGTAGTAAGCCTATTTTAATTGAGAAATTCAAAGAAAACTTTGAGTTAGGTTACATATTGCTGAATGATAAAGAAACGCTTGAACAGATGCAGATATATCAAATACAAGACGGCAAGATGGGCAATAAAGGAAACGGACACGATGACAAGGTGATTAGTGCTGCTTTATCTGTTTTGGCTAGGTTAGAAAATAAATGGTATATATAGAAAGGTGTGAAGTGAATGGATTTACAACAATATGTAGTTTCCCATTACGATGGTGATTTTAGTCGTTTTATTACTGGTGAGGTTGGAAGTATAGAACAACAGCAACATATTCAAGAATTGGTCAGTATCAAGGAATACTTAGGGAAGAATAAGCACCCTATCAAGAACAGGCCAAATGAAACATTTAACGGTCAGGAGATAAAAACTGAGAAGGTGATTCTTAATTATGCTAAGACTATTATTAAGTTTAGCGTTAATTTCCTTCTAGGCAGAAATCCTGTCAGCTTGTCAGGCTCAGAGAATGTCATAGATGAACTAAACAAGGTGTATAAGCTAGGGAAATACCATAAGACAGATTATAAATTGCTGAATGATTTAATCCGATATGGCGAAGCCTTTGAGTTTGTTCATGCAAAAGGTGACAAGATACAATCAACTGTTATTGATCCAGCAGAAAGTTATCCAGTTTATAATCATGAAAACGAAATGATTGCCTTTATACAGTATTATCATGTTGATTACGTGGACTATTATAATGTGTTTACAGATGAGATAGTATATAGCTTAGATAATAGTGGTGGAGACTTACAGTTAAAGGAACAGAAACTTAATCTTACTGGTATGCCTATTCATTATAAGACTGAGAATGAAGTGGATGAGAATAGAGGATATGCAGAGATTAATGATTACATAGATATATTGAACAGTATGGAGAGTTTATTGTCTAAAGCTATTGATGGGTACTATAGACATATCATGGGAACACCTATAGTAGTCGGGCAAACATTAACTGATGTGAGCTTACCTAAACATGGGAATGGGGTAGGTATTAACTTAGATGATGACGGTGAGTTTTATTATGCTACTAATCCATTTAGTCATGACAGCTTTAAGGAGCTATACGGTACATTGCGTAATGCTCTTATGGATATTAGCCAGTTACCTAACGTTGTATTGAATGGGAGTACACAAATAAGTAATGTGGCAGAAGTAGCCGTAGAAAGTATGTACACTTTAGCTTTAATAAAAGCGAATATGAATAGTAAATACTTAGAAGATGGATTTGAACAAAGGTTAGATAAGGTAAGAGGACTATTAGCTATGAAGGGTATTAGCTTTACTGATGAGGACTACCATACAGTACGCTTTGTATTCAGTCCTAGTATGCCTAAGTCAGATAAGGAAATAGTTGAGACTATAGTTAAGTTGAAAGAGATTGACGGTATTAGTGTAGAGTCTGTACTGGATAATGTAAGTTTTATTGATAAGGTACAGGAGATGGAACGATTAGTTAAAGAGAATAGTGGTAAGGTTAAAGATGCAAATAGTAATGATTCTGATTTATATAGTGATGACAATAATACTAACAATGATGAGTAGTAGTGGAGTGTAAACCTTTAGTAAATATGGGTGAACATTGATTACATAAGAATATTTGTTTTATGGGGAAATAGTAAGAGAATATATACAGTGACAATCCCACTCGCTTGTTATGCTGCAAATTTTGTATTGAATATTACTATTAAGTCCCGAATATACATAAAAATAGCCCTCTACATTGTCTGTAGGGGGTTACTTGTTCAATATATTCCCTAATTTTAAGGGGTATTAACCAGTATTTATGCAGGATTTTATACTGTATATTTTAGTGTAAATTTAGTCGGTAAAATGAGCCATCTCAGAACGTTGTAATATCAAGGGTTATAAGACATGTACCTATAACATACCTTATGTAACCTAGTGTTCGTAAAAATGACCGTAAGTATTGATGTATAAGTATTTAAAAGGGGAACAGTGGTACACTTAGCAGTGTGTTTATAGGTGTCGGGAATTGTATAAGTGTTATTAAATATACATAGCTTGAATGAGGTATGAAATTTACCCCTAGTTGCTTAAATATCCCTATAACTTATCTAATTACTCATCCCCAGAAAAAATAAAAAAAGGCAGGTGTAAGCATTGAGTTTTAATTACGTCAATAACAATCAGACTTATTATGACATGATTAATCAGCTTCAAAAAGTCCATAAGGCAACCGATACATTTTACTGCTCTCATTGTATGGCAATATTTCATGATTTAAATAAATGTATAGAGTGTGGGTCAAATAAGATTAGGAAAATTAAGGTGAATATGAACGGATGAATTAAGAAATATTTTCTAATTAATAGTCTGAATTATGCAGGATAATACGATTAGTTGTTGAATAGTGTATTAAGCAGAATAAAAAAAGGGGTGAGTTAATGGAAGAAGCTAAAGAAATATCTCCTCAATCCAAAGAGGACATTAAAGAAGAGAATCCTGTTGCTGTATTCCTGTATACTCTTGGTGGAATTGAAATTTTTGCAGGTTTAATGATTGCCATATACATGGGGCAATTAGATTATGAGTGGCAGTGGGGAACGTTTTTAGTCTGGTTCTTGCCTACTTTAGTCTCGGGATTACTAATTGTTGGGTTTGCAGAAGTGATTAAATTACTTCACTTACAAAACATTAGTATCAAAAAACAATTAGATATAATGCAGGGTAAAAAGTAAGGGGGATGTAATTGTCAGATCAAACTTATCATGACCTTGAGGAATTTACGTATAATGGTGTTGAACACAAAGCGACTATAATACGAACTTATATAGACGGTGTACAGATGGGTAACTCAGTTACATTCCAATATGAGGGTGTTAGGGTATCCGAAAATTTTGATCCTGAAAACCATGTTGGTTGGTACAATCTTGCTCAAACATGTTGTGAGATTATAGATGAGCATGGTGAAGAAATTTACAAGGGTTACAGTAAGAATAGGGGAATAATCAAGTCAATCAAACACTCTTACCTTGTACTGAACGACAAGGTTTATGATTTAAATGTAATGAAAGTTGCAGATTATTATTTTCTCGGAGATATTCGTTTTAAAGACGGTAAAACCTTTGATGGGCATCATCCAGTAAGTGGAATCTTTGAAGAGGACAAAAAAAGTAGGAAGAAAACAAAGGATAACCTTAAAACTCAATCATTAGACTATCATAAAGTTAAGAATGTTCTGCCTGAGGATAAATATATCAATACAGAAAAAAATAACGAATTTCAAAAAGCTAAAACATGGATTCAAAGTAATATTAACCTTTAAGTGGCTACTCATTGAGTGGTCTTTTTTTATGCCCAAATTTTAATTACAGGAGTGATTGATAAATGAACATGACAAACTTTGAAGTGCTAAGAACAGAATTAAAAGGGTTACAGGGTTATGAGCCTAACGAGTTAGAATTGTATCTCTACAATAATGATTTAGTTGGGTCAGAAGCATATGACAAAATGAATCGAATTGGTATTTTGCAGACAACTATAGATGTTCTTTCCAGTATGGCAAATAATCAGTCCTATTTTGCAGATAAACAGCATGAGGATATGAGTATTAGTGGTTTTGGTGAGGTGCTGCAGAATAGGATAGATCAAGCTGAGACACAATTGCGTAAATTGAAGGCTGAGAAGAATAATTCATCAACTTTCTTTCTGTTTAATAGCTGATAAATGAAAAATATGGTAGAATAGTCACTAATAAACTCACATGGGGTGGTATTTTGCAGGAAATCTTAGTTGGGGTTCTAGTTCCTATTCTTACTGCACTTATTTCATATTTAGGAGCAAGACATTCTGCCAGCACTGAATTACAAAAGGTAAAGGATCAGCAACAAGCGGAATTGAAAAAGCTTGAGGAGCAACAGAAAGCTGAAATTAAAAAGATACAAGAACAGTCTAAAGCAGATATTGAAAGGACTAAAGCAGAGGTTTTGGCTCAAGCAGAGTTGTATGAAAAAAATGCACAGACGGATCAGGTATCAAAGATTTTTGAGCAAATGTTTCAAGGTGATTTATCAATGGATGATTTAGAAAAAATGGGGAAACAATTTGATAGTGGAACTTATAAACATGCTAATCATCCAGCGAATAAAAGATAATAATTGAAATTGACTAAGGAGTGTCTATCTAGACGCTCCTTTTATTTTTTATGAGAAATGGAGTGATTGAATGTTAGAACAAGCATTTACAGACTTATTAAATGAGTTTGGCAAAGACATAACACTTAATGAAGAAACTGAAACACGTAAGGCGGTTATTTCATCTAAGAATGTTAATGAGGATTTTGACGACAGACTAATACATACCGACTTTCCTATTGATCGTGGAGATATGATTAAATGGAATAATTCAGACTGGATCGTTATTAGTCAGGTTGCTGCAAAACGTGACTTTGAATACAAAGGATTAATTAGAAAAGCTAATTGGACAATTGAGTTAGTTGTTCAAGAAGGGAAAAAGGAAATAGTCGGTTACGATGCCCTCGGGCGTCCCATATATGAAACAACTGATCCGATTGTTGAGGACTATCCTGTAATTGTTGAATGGGAAACATTTAATATAGAAGGAACACAAATAAGAATATCCGATTCAGAAATATCTATAATTGCTGTCAATAATGAAATAACACAAAAGGTAGCGTTGGCTGATACATATACAATAGCAAACAAAACGTACACAATCGACAATATTAATCAGTTAAAGAAAGGTTTGCTTGTTTTTAAAGCGAGTGTTGGCGCATAATGGGAGAATGTTGGAAATTAGACAATAATAATTATGCTCTGTATGTCGAGAACTTAGAGGTATTACGTTCCATTAGAAGGTATTATAAAGACTTTGAGTTAATGGCTACATACGAGAAAAAAGGGAAAGTTTTTGCTGAACAATATCGAGTACCTTTACATAAAAAGAGGGTCGCTAAACGTTTGGCTAAAAAAGCATGTAATTAGATGGTACGTTTTTATACCTGTGCTTCTGAGAGAGCCTACATTGAAATTAGATGACCTAGTACCTTGCTAACTAATTCTAATTTGCTTGTATGGCTTTATTTTGTAAGAAGTGTACCAATTACACCGATTAAATTATTCTTTTTCAAATAAAGTTAAGAAAAACATGGAAAAGGTATGGCTTCTTAATATCCCTTATGTTATGATAAATGTATAAATTTTCTATGCAAGGAAGGTTTATTCTTTCCTATTATATACGGTTTACGTTATTTCCTTTGGATGACGTGCAGGACATTTATCATAACTTAGATGCTGATGACGAAATTCTTGAACAACTCTCATAAGATGAATCCTCATTTATAATAGCTTCTGTTTCTGTACATACTAGAAACAGAAGCTATTTTTGTGAGGAGGGTTATGGATGTTTCGATGGATTTATGGGGCTATGCTTATTCTCTCGTTCTCCGTCTGGCAACTTTCTAGTATAGATGATGGTTCGTTAACAGCTGAGGATATACCCAAACAAAGAACTTTAGAAAAGAAAGCTGAAGCAGTTTCATCTACACCCGTTCGGGAAGAACCAGTAACATTTAATGTGATTACAAAAAAACACTACTTAGATGGGGTAACAGAAACGACAGAAAAACAAGAAGTTATTTGGTCGATGGCCGATTTCTGGGCGAAGTATAGTGACTGGACCATCGTTGAACATGAACTAGAGCAGATGGTTTTTTCTAAACAGGTGGATAAGATTTCACCGATTACTGAACAGAAGGGCTATTTTGGTGTAACGGCTGAAGGTGAATTAGCTGTATTCCAAGGAACACCATCTGAAGGAAACGTAATGGAGTCATTTAAGCCTATCCCTCTAAAACCTTTAGAAGCTAAAAGAAAGCTTAAGCTTGAGGATGGGATTAAAATTACCAGCTCCAAACATTTTCAGCAAGTCATCAGTCAATATGTTGATACAAAGGATCTTTAACTAGCTTGGTGTAAGACAATGCCAGCTTATCAGTATAAAAAATAGTAAAATATCAGAATCATCTTTACTAACAAAAAGGGATGTTCCTAGTTTTTCTTTAGGACATCTCTTTTTCTGGAAAACTCTGCTACCTCTTTTCTACTGAAGTTCCAGACAAAAGATCGTCTCTAGTTTTCTTTGTCTACGAACATGTGCTTGTGTGTTACAATAAGGGGAGATAAAGGAATTTAGGGTAGAGGAGAAATATGTACATGATTGCTTATGTAAAGGGTCTTCTGACAACGATAGAGGACGAATCGATTACGATTGAAACACAAGGGATTGGATATGAGGTTTTATGTGCTAATCCTTTCCATTTCCAGAACGATGTTAAAAAAGAAGTTAAAGTACATACTTATCATTATATAAGGGAAGATCAGCAGCTATTATTTGGATTTAAAAAGAAAGAAGATAAATTATTATTTGCCAAGCTCCTAAATGTCTCAGGTATTGGTCCAAAGGGGGCTTTGGCGATACTAGGAACGGTAAGTGTTCCAGAATTTGTTTCAGCGATTGAACAGGAAGATGAAAAATATTTAACAAGGTTCCCTGGTGTCGGGAAAAAAACAGCACGACAAATGATTTTAGATTTAAAAGGAAAACTTGTTATTTGGCTGCCACATGAAGAAAACGAAGATTCTATTTTTTATCAAGAGGATACGACTTCAAAAGAAAAGAGAGAACGAATAGATGAAGCTCTTGAAGCACTGAAAGCACTTGGTTATTCAGAGCGGGAGCTTAAAGTGGTACATACAGAGCTTGTAAATACGAAGAGTGGTCAGGTAGACGATTTGATTCGTCAAGGCCTTCAGCTGTTAATGAAATCATAGTTGTGAGGAGGTAAATATATGGAGGAACGTATGATATCAGGTGAACTTCAAGGAGAAGAACAGCAAATCGAACTGAGCCTCCGCCCTGAAATGCTCCGGCAGTATATCGGGCAAGAAAAGACGAAAGAAAATTTACGCATCTTTATTGAAGCAGCAAAAATGCGTCATGAACCTCTTGATCACGTACTGCTTTATGGCCCGCCTGGTCTCGGTAAAACAACACTGGCCTCGATCATCGCCAATGAAATGGAAGGACAATTTCGGTCCACTTCAGGTCCGGCGATCGAACGTGCCGGAGATTTAGCAGCAATTTTATCTTCTTTAGAAGCAGGGGACATCTTATTCATTGATGAAATTCACCGACTGCCTCGTTCGGTTGAGGAAATTCTTTACCCCGCCATGGAGGATTTCTGTTTAGACATAATTGTCGGGAACGGTCCAAGTGCAAGGTCTGTTCGACTTGACCTTCCACCGTTCACGCTGGTCGGTGCTACAACGAGAGCAGGCTTATTGTCCGCTCCGCTTCGTGATCGGTTCGGTGTTCACAGTCGCCTGGATTTTTATGATACAAAAGCGTTATGTGCGATTGTTGAACGGACAGCGGATATCTTTCATGTAGGGATTGACACAGATGCTGCTGTTGAAGTAGCGCGAAGGTCACGAGGGACACCGAGGATTGCAAATCGGTTATTGAAGCGGGTCCGTGATATTGCTCAAGTGAGAGGGGAAGATGTGATCAGTGAAAAAACAACGAAAACAGCTCTTAAAATGCTCCAAGTAGATGGAGAAGGGCTTGATCATATTGACCATAAGCTTCTACTTGCGATTATCGATAGCTTCAGGGGAGGGCCAGTTGGTTTAGATACGATAGCAGCTACCATCGGGGAAGAGTCACAAACGATTGAAGATGTGTATGAACCATTCTTATTACAAATGGGCTTTATCCAACGAACACCGCGGGGGCGGACCGTAACCCCAAAGGCTTATGCTCATTTTAACAGAGAGGTGCCAGAGGCTTGACGGGTTTTGGGAAAATCTTTATTGTAATAGGGATTGTGTTTATTGTTATTGGGGTATTGTGGAGTTTGATTGGAAAACTTCCAGGTGATATCAGCTTTAAAAAAGGGAATGTTACCTTTTATTTTCCGATTATGACTTCGATTATCGTAAGCATAGTCTTATCATTAATTTTTTATATCATCGGCAAGATCCGTTGACTTTAAGAATAGGGGATTCACATGGACGTTAAACAATATGATTTTGATTTACCAGAAGAGCTCATTGCACAAGTACCGCTATTAGATCGGGCATCATCAAGATTAATGGTGCTTAACAGAGAAGAACAAGTCATAAGCCATCGCCATTTTTCCGATATTAAGCAATTTTTACAGGCTGGGGACTGCCTCGTATTAAATGATACACGAGTATTACCCGCTCGCCTATATGGCTCTAAGAAAGATACGGGTGGAAAGGTAGAGGTGCTTCTCTTACATCAAGATCATGAGGACGAATGGGAAGTGCTTGTTAAACCAGCTAAAAAAGTAAAAATTGGAACGGAAATTATATTTGGTGAAGGAAAGTTAGTTGCAGAATGTATAGGATTAAGTGAACATGGCGGGAGGAAAGTACGATTTTCCTATGAGGGTATCTTCCTGGAAGTACTCGAATCATTAGGGGAAATGCCACTCCCGCCATATATTAAAGAACAACTGTCTGATCAAGAGCGTTACCAAACCGTTTACGCTAAAGAAGAAGGATCAGCCGCGGCTCCCACAGCAGGATTGCATTTTACCAAAGAATTACTGGCAGATCTTAAAAAGAGCGGAGTAGAGATTGCCTACTTAACGTTACATGTCGGTCTAGGAACATTCAGGCCAGTTAGCGTTGAAAATGTGGAAGAACATGAAATGCATGCAGAATTTTATCGATTGAGTCAGGAAACGGCTGAGCAATTGTTGCGTGTGAAGAGGAATGGCGGTCGAATCATTTCTGTAGGGACGACATCAACGCGTACACTGGAAACGATTATGCGCGATTATGGAACGTTTAAAGAAGCAAGTGGATGGACAGATATATTTATTTATCCGCCGTATCAGTTAAGGGCTATAGATGGATTAATGACGAATTTCCACTTGCCTCAATCTACATTGATCATGTTAGTCAGTGCGCTAGCAGGAAGAGACTTTATTTTAGAAGCATACAAAAAGGCTGTGGAGGAAAGGTATCGATTCTTCAGCTTTGGAGATGCCATGCTGATTTTATAAGAAAAGAGAGGATAGAAATCATGGCGGTCACATATGAATTAATAAAAACATGTAAACAAACAGGTGCTAGGCTTGGCCGTGTTCACACACCTCATGGTTCGTTTGAAACGCCAATGTTTATGCCTGTAGGAACACTCGCTACTGTGAAAACCATGAGTCCTGAGGAGCTTGAAAGAATGGGTGCTTCCATCATTCTTTCTAATACGTATCATCTTTGGCTTCGCCCAGGAGAGGATATTGTAGAGGAAGCAGGTGGATTGCATAAGTTTATGAATTGGAATGGCTCAATCCTTACTGATTCAGGTGGTTTTCAAGTTTTTAGCCTAAGTGATTTACGGCAAATTGAAGAAGAAGGTGTCCATTTCCGCAATCATATCAGCGGGGAAAAATTATTCTTATCCCCTGAGAAGGCGATGGGGATTCAGAATTCCTTAGGAGCCGATATTATGATGGCTTTTGATGAATGTCCGCCGTATCCTGCCGATCACGACTATATGAAAAAGTCTGTGGAACGGACAAGCCGCTGGGCAGAGCGGTGTCTTGAAGGCCACCAGAGATCAGATTCACAAGGGCTGTTTGGCATTGTGCAGGGCGGAGAGTACGAAGATTTACGCCGTCAGAGTGTGAAGGACCTTACTTCTCTTGACTTTCCCGGCTATGCTGTTGGTGGATTATCTGTTGGTGAACCCAAGGATGTTATGAACCGTGTGCTTGATTTCACGACACCATTGCTGCCAAATGACAAGCCACGTTATCTCATGGGTGTTGGATCTCCTGATTCCCTTATTGACGGTTCCATCCGTGGAATTGATATGTTTGATTGTGTCTTACCTACAAGAATTGCAAGAAACGGCACATGTATGACGTCCCAGGGAAGACTAGTTGTAAGGAACGCAAAATTTGCACGAGATTTTCGTCCAATTGATGAACAATGTGATTGTCATACATGCCGGAACTATAGCCGCGCCTACATCCGTCATCTAGTAAAAGCTAATGAGACTTTTGGCTTTAGGCTTACTACTTATCATAATCTTTATTTTTTGTTAAAATTAATGAGGCAAGTTCGTGAGGCCATTAGAGAAGATCGACTCGGTGACTTTAGAGAAGAATTCTTTGAACAGTATGGTTTCAACAAACCAAATGCAAAGAACTTTTAGAAAGGGGGAAAATGAATGGATACATTAGTAGGATTATTGCCGATTATTCTGATGTTTGTTATATTCTATTTCTTGTTAATCCGTCCACAGCAGAAGAAACAAAAGAAAGTGCAGCAAATGCAGACGGAACTTCAAAAGGGAGATAGAATCATTACAATTGGAGGCCTTCATGGTACGATTCATGCTTTAGACGAGGGTACTTTAGTTATTAGTACACAGGATGGTACACAAATGAAATTTGATCGCTCTTCAATTCGTGAAAAGTTAAATCAAGATTAATGAGAAAATCCCGCCAAGGCGGGATTTTTGTTTGTGATATTAGTTGTGAAAGAGTATTGCTTACTCGTTGTCAGTGATTTTAAGATTTGTTGTCTGTACTTCGTCTTGGCATATTTACTCCAATCATTCCTCCTAATAAAGCTGCAATAACCAGTCCACCAAAATAGCTTAACTGTGTCAAAGTTACCCAGGAATTCTCAAAAATCAATTGAAAACCTATCATGGCAACAACGAAAACAAGTCCTGTTAAGATTCCCGATAACCATCCTTTTTGCTCTCCTTTATAAGCAGCAATCAAGCCACCAAAGGCCAAAATGGTTAAACCAGCTACCAAAGATATTTGATTTAATGTGTCAATATCAATTGACGTAAAGCGAAGAAGAATAGCTAAAACAGCGGCAACAACCATCATCAAAATCATGATTGATCCTATTCCGTAACCAAGAACCCCTTGCATAAGCTTTTTCATATGCACCATCCCCTTTTTAAGAGTAATAAAATGATAACGTTTCCCTTTCCTAACTTGTCTCTAAGAATATATGCATAAAAACCCTATAGATAGAAGTAGATATTTTGCCAACCTTTTGAATAGGTATAAGAAAAGACCATTTAGAAGGAGTAAGTCTATGACAACCATGCTTGCATTACTTATCTTTGTCGCCAGCTATTGCTTAATAATGACGGAGAAATGGAACAGGGCTATCGTTGCCTTAAGTGGAGGAGCGCTGCTTCTTATTACTGAAGTGCTCGATTGGGAGGAAGCGATTGGTTTTATTGATTGGGAAACCATTGCTCTTTTATTTTCTATGATGGTGCTCGTATCGATAACCAAAAAAACGGGTGTTTTTTCTTTTGCTGCTATAAAGCTTGCTCAAATGGTGAAAGGGAGACCTGTTCCTTTACTTATTGTGACGGCACTTTTTACAGCTGTCGGTTCGGCATTTTTAGATAATGTGACAACGGTGATGTTATTTGTACCTGTTTTATTATCCTTAGTGGACCGTTTGAAGTTGCCGGCCTTCCCTTATTTATTAACTACCATTCTTTGTGCAAATATCGGTGGTACAGCGACATTAATTGGTGATCCGCCAAACATTATGATTGGACAGGCAGTCGAACATTTTACCTTTTTGTCTTTTCTTTATCATTTAGGTCCTGTTGTCTTAATCATTTTTACGCTTGTCTTAGCTATTATTCTACTGCTTTTTAAAAACAAGCTTATCTATGATCAACACCTAGCGCATCAATTAATGGATATGAATGCACGAGAGAATGTTGTTGTCGACAAGCTTTTATTTCATTCCATACTTGCATTAATGCTGACGATTACTGGCTTTATGCTTCACCCTATCATCCACATGGATATTACGACGATAGCTGTGAGCGGTGCCTTGCTGTTATTATTTTTGACAGATAAGCAAATAGAGGTTGAACGAGTGTTTGAAGAGGTAGAATGGGTCACCTTGTTTTTCTTTATCGGATTATTCATGTTAGTGGGTGGACTTGAAAAGGTCGGGATCATTGATGAAATCGCACGGGGAATGATGGTTATATCGGGAGGAGACATGCCTGTTACATCGATGATGATGTTATGGATTTCTGGATTATTATCGGGAATTGTTGATAATATTCCGTTTGTTGCAGCCATGATCCCTGTAGTTCAAGAACTCCAAGGCTATGGAATGATGAATGTGGACCCAATTTGGTGGTCACTAGCCCTTGGAGCATGCCTAGGGGGAAATGCGACACTCATTGGGGCTTCGGCGAACGTTGTAGTTGCAGGGATCGCAGCCAGCCATAAGCACCCCATCCCTTTTATAAAGTTTGCTCTTTACGGAATTCCTGTTATGCTGCTCTCTCTCCTTATTTGTTCCGTTTACGTTTTCTTACGTTATTTAGTGCCTTTTTTATCATAATATGCGATTTTTAGGTCATGTTAAGAAAAGCAGGTGATAGTGAAGGGTTGATGGTGAATCATGTTTCTAGGCACAATCATTGTACGTACGATTATAACCTATTTAATTATATTAATTGTGTTTCGCCTAATGGGGAAGAGAGAAATTGGAGAGTTAAGTGTAATGGATCTCGTTGTATTTATCATTTTTGGGGAGATTGCCGTCTCTGTGATTGAAGAACCGACATCCTCTATGCTGAATGCTCTGGTTCCTATATCCATTCTTTTACTTATTCAATGGGGAAGTGCGATGCTTTCCTTGAAAAGTCAGCGATTTAGAAGTTGGTTTGATGGACGTCCTTCGGTATTAGTTAAACATGGGAAAATAGATGAGAAGGAAATGAGGAAGCAGCGCTACAATTTTTCTGATCTTTTGCTACAGCTTCGCGAACAGGGTATTCAGCAAGTAGACAGAGTTGCTTATGCGGTCCTTGAGCCCTCAGGAAAGCTCTCTGTTTTTGAAAAGGAAGAGGATGGCGGTTCAGGATATGCTGTGGTTTTAATCGCTGATGGGCAAGTACAGTATAGTGGTCTAAAGACGATTCGAAAAAATAAACACTGGCTTATGAATGAAGTGAAAAAACGGGGATATACATCAACGGAAGAAGTTTCACTTTGTTCCATTAACGATAAAGGCGAACTGTGGCTCGATGAAAAAGATGAATATACAAATGAGTAGCCCGCAAGTAAAGCTTGCGGGCTACTTGTGTTTAAATATTTTTCCCCAAGGAATTAATTTCCATTCACTGACATAGAGCATTCTGAACACAAATAACAGAATGATATAAACAATCGTTAAAACAACACCAAGCGCCGCCAGTTGAGACAGGGGCTGGCTAGTCACTAACCAATGTACTTTTAGTTGATAACCAAGCCAGCCTGTACCAGTGATCACAGCTGTAAATTGGATAACCATAAGAGGAGGAAGTTTGAAGCTGGCATGGCGCATAAGGACCAATAAGTGTAACAATGTGACAACTACAACCCCCACAACCATAGCAACTGCCACCCCATGGATACCAAATTCTGGTTTAGAGCTCAGACCAACTAAGACAGTGAATTTTATGATTGCACCTATCAAGGTGTTCCACATAGCATGTCTAGCAAGATCCAGTGCTTGAAGGCTTGCTTGTAACGGTGTTTGAATATAGTGCAACAGGAAAAATGGAGCCATGAACTGCAGCAAAAATGTTCCATGACTTGTACCATAAATGGTCATCAAAATAATCGATGGAAAGATCATGAAAATGATGGTAACCAGCCCTCCCGAAGCAAGGGAAAGACGAATTGATTGTAAGATACGGTGTTGTATTGTTGTAGATTTATTCATGGCAGCCGCTTCGCTTATGGAAGGAACTAATGCAGCTGAAAGAGCATGTGTCAGAAAAGTAGGCAAAAATAGTAAAGGTAAAATATATCCGGTCAACTCACCGTATTGCTTGGTAGATTCAATGGCAGTTAATCCTGCAATGGCTAGACTTTGTGCGACAAGTATTGGTTCAAAGAAATTCGTCAATGAGCCGATGAATCGGCTGCCGGTCGTCGGTAACGCAATCGTCATCAGTTCATTTAGCGTGTTCTTCCCATTTTGTACATGTGTTTTCCACGTTTTCCTTAGTTTAAATTTCTTATGGATATTAAATTGGCGAGTCATATAAAACAAGGAAACGAGTTCACCTAAGATGACAGCAACCATAGCTGCCGCTGCTGCATATTCGACACCATAGGGATGGAACAGTTTTGTTAATAGGATGACAAGACAAACACGAACGACTTGTTCAATGACTTGGGAGATCGCCTGAGGCTTCATGTTTTGCCTGCCCTGGAAGTAGCCTCGTAATACAGATGAGATCGCAACAATTGGAAGGATCGGAGTGATAGCAAGGAGCGGTGCCAAAGCTCTTTGGTCTGTTAGTAAATGGTTAGCTACAAGGGGTGAGAGTAGAAATAGACCGATAGTAAACACAATACTCAATGAGCAAGTCACGGTAAGCGAGACGACTAGAATACGCTTAATCTGCCGTTCATTTCCCGTAGCTTCTGCTTCTGAGACCCTCTTAGCTATTGCTACTGGAAGACCGAATTGAGTAATCGTATAGGCTAAAAATAATGTAGGGAGAGCCATCATATATAGACCTATACCTTCTTGACCCATCACCCGTGCGAGAACAATCCGATTGACAAAGCCGAGCAAACGCGTTATCAGTCCGGCTACAACTAGAATTAGTGCGCCATGAAGAAAGGTTTGTTTAGACATAACAGATCCGCCTTCTCAAAAAAATGAAATTCAGCTACAATGAAGTATATGCGATAGGATGGACAAGGCATGACAATGGATTTATAAAGCTTGGAAAACTAGAGAATGCAGGGAGTGTCCATATGGAAGCAGAGAAGAGAGTAAGTGAGTGGAAATTTCAAGTAAAGCCTGTACTAATTAGTAAAAAAGAGGAACTTCAAGACATGGGTTACCAAAAAGCGACCACAGAAGAGGTTTGGAATTGCTTACAGAAGAAGGTATGGAAAAAAGACCCGGAAAAAAGGCTTCATCAAGTTGTTCAAGATATCCTTCACTTAAGTACAAATCAATTTGTCAGCTACATAACAGTCGAAGCCTATCAAGATGAGGATCTAATGGCTTCTATTCAAGCATTGTCAAACGAAAAGGGGTCAGATTGACATCCTTTGACTACGTATTATAATGAGTCTATTGTTGTTAATAGAGAAAACATAGTGAACTAGAATTTGGAATGCTTATAAAGTAATCGTCTGCAGCTTGTATTGCAGTTCTTTTACATAAGCTAAGAGCGTGTCGAATGAGACGAAGGAGGCAAAGGGCGTTATGGTGAAAAGGGGTCGGATTGTTGCCTTTTTTCTAGTAGTTATCATAGTAGCTACTACAATTGGCACAACCATAACTGGTGTGACAAAAGATATTAATTTAGGATTGGATTTACAAGGCGGCTTTGAAATTTTGTATGATGTAGAGCCGCTGAATGAAGGCCAGGAATTAAACCAAACAGCTATGGAGGCGACTGTAGAGTCATTAACTCAACGTGTCAATTCACTAGGAATTAGTGAAGCGAATATCTCAATTGAAGACGAAACGAAAATTCGTGTGCAATTAGCTGGGGTAGAGAATCAGGAAGAAGCGAGAGATCTCCTTTCCTCGACAGCGGAGTTATCGTTTAGAGGGGTAGAAGGAAAGGAATATATGGATGGGGCTGACTTAGTTGAAGGCAGTGCCCAGCAGACTTATGACCAAAATAATAATCCTGTCGTTTCTTTAGAAGTGAAAAGTGCTTCACAATTTTACGAAGTATCTAAAGAAATCGTCAATAAAGAACCAGATCCAAGTACACCTTATCCTGAAGATTTGTTAGTTATTTGGCTGGATTATGATGAAGAAACATCGTTTGCAGAGGAATTTGGTACAGAAGACCCAGGCTATCTCTCTGCACCTGCCTTTCCTGATGGACCCGTTAGAAGTAACACCGTACAAATCTCTGGTGACTTCACAGTAGAATCAGCTAAGCAGTTAGCAGATCTTATCAATGCCGGCTCTCTGCCGGTTGAGTTAACTGAAACCTATTCTACCTCCGTCGGTGCTCAGTTCGGAGAGCAGGCTATGAATAAAACGGTCTTTGCCGGGCTTATTGGGGTTGCTTTGATCTTCCTTTATATGATCGTTTATTATCGTTTCCCAGGTGTTATAGCTGTTATTACGCTATCAGCCTATATTTACTTAGTCTTGCTTGTGTTTGGTTTGTTGCAAGGTGTGCTGACACTACCTGGGATAGCAGCCATCATATTAGGGGTAGGTATGGCCGTTGATGCCAATATTATTACCTACGAGCGGATTCAAGAAGAATTAAAATCCGGTAAGTCTGTTATGTCAGCCTTTAAAGCCGGAAATAAACGATCACTGACCACGATTTTGGATGCAAATATAACAACATTAATTGCGGCAGCAGTACTCTTTACTTTCGGCACAAGCTCTGTCAAAGGGTTTGCGACAATGTTGATCATCAGTATTTTAGTCAGCTTTGTCACAGCCGTTTATGGAACGCGTCTGTTCATGGGCTTATGGGTGAAAAGCCGCTTCCTAAATAAACGCCCACGATGGTTTGGGGTGAAACCTGAGGACATTCATTCTCTTGAGGAGGGCGAAGAAGTCGAGGCGACCTTCCTTAAACGTAAATTTGATTTAGTTGGGGCACGCAAACGCTTCTTTACACTTTCTATTCTACTAATTGTAATTGGTGGGATTGCTCTCGGGGTATTCAGGCTTAACTTAGGAATCGACTTTACGAGCGGCTCACGTGTTTCCATTTTGGCAAACGAAAATGTCGAAGCAGAACAGATCGAAGAAACGTTTGAGAGTGAGTTTGGATTAAATGCAAAGCAAGTTGTCATTTCCGGTGATAACGGTGAAATTGCAGTGGCACGTTTTCAATTAGAACTAAGTAAAGCACAAGTAGCTGAAGTGCAAGACTATTTTCAAGAAGAATATGGAAGTACACCGAATATAAGTACGGTTTCGCCGATTGTAGGACAACAGTTAGCCCAGAATGCGGCACTTGCCGTCTTATATGCTTCCATCGGGATTATTATTTATGTGGCAATCAGATTTGAATTAATCTTTGCTATTACAGCGATCCTAGCCTTGCTTCATGATGCGTTTTTCATGCTAGTTTTATTTAGTGTCACACAGCTCGAATTTGATGTGACGATTATCGCAGCCATACTAACGATCGTCGGTTACTCGGTGAATGATACGATTGTAACGTTTGACCGAATACGAGAGAATGTCAGATTGAAGAAAAAAGTGAAATCGTTTAAGGAATTAGCTAAGATTGTTAATGATAGTTTGCTCCAGACAATGGCTCGAAGCCTTAATACCGTGATTACGGTTGTCTTTGCAGCCGTCATGCTGCTTATATTTGGAGCTTCCTCGATTACCAACTTTGCTTTCGCCTTAGTTGTTGGATTAATTGCTGGTACGTATTCTTCCCTCTTTATCGCAGCACAGCTATGGCTGGTGTGGCGCGGTAAGAGCATTAAAGAAAAGCCGATTGATTTCTCTAAAAAGAAAAATACTGGCGGTCCACAAGTATAATAATGATGAAAAAGCGATTGTCCTAATAACGGGACAGTCGCTTTTTTTGGAAACATGCAAATGTGCAAATATAGGGCTGGTTCGTGCATATAATTAAAGTTTCACGCAATTAACCGGAATTTCGTGCAAATAACAAGAATTTGATGCAATTGAATGAATTTCATAATTTAAGCCCCTTCTGCCCCAAGGGATTCAAAACGCAAAAAAGGAAGTACCTCCCCAAATCTAGTCAAGTAGGAAGGTTAAGGGCAGTAATCTGGAAGACACAATCTCGAGATAGGTTTCCGTTTCCTTGGATGGAGAAGGAGGTCCGGGAAATCACTCGCTTTCCGTGGGCATGCGCTGAGCCTCCTCGGACTCCGTCCTCCGGGGTCTCACCTGTCATGTTCATCCCACAGGTCTCGCAATTTCCCGGATCTCCTTGTGTTTGTGAGAAGAACGGAAACCCTCCACAGTAACAAAACGACAGCAGAACTTCTTATCAGAGAGCTGAAAATCCCTCTGTGACGCGGTTATTATGCCACATCATGATGGATGACACCCTCTGAACATTGGAGACTCATTCGGAATACGAATGGCTCCGTACATCACAAAAAAGGTGGGGTGGATGGGAACGGTGAGACTCCCGTGGGAGAAGGAGCAAGGCGAGACCACGGAAGGCTCCGCCTGAGGAGGCTTGCCAGTTCCCCCACAGGAAAGCGAGTCGTTTCCCAGCCACCCCGAACCCTCATACCGTAACGGACCCTAAGTGTCTCGGAACTGAGTCTCAGAATAAGGGGACGATGTAAAGCAACATGGATAGAAAGTGATCAAACTTCTTTATAAAACGGAAACTAAAATCTGCTGGATAAGAATCCATTTTGAACCTTTTCGGAAAAGAGCCTTATATTCTGCCAGTCTTTGGTGTTTTAAAAAGAGCAATTATGAAATTGATTCAATTAGCAAAAATTACGTGCAATTAATGGTTAGAGATCTTCAACTTAATGATAGGCTGGTTAATTTCTTGACGAATAGGGTATAAAAGAATGTAAGAAGCTGTTTGAGGAGGTCGAACAATGAAAGGACAAACGTATATTATTCTTGCACTTATATTTGCATTACTAATTGCGGTGTTCGCCGTTATTAACGTAGATCCTGTCGAGGTCAATTATTTATTTGGTACAGGGGAAGCGCCTTTAATCTTAGTCATTATTGGGTCTGTGCTTATGGGAGTGCTTATTACTGCTTCAGCAGGAGCTGTACGTTTCTTTAGGTTACAGCGTGAAAATCGCTCTTTAAAGAATCAGCTTGAGAAAAAAACAAATGAGCAAGCCAGTTCCAATGAGTTTTCTGATGCTCAGGAACAGGAAGCCGAGAAGGCAGAGGATGTAAGCGAGTCTAAACATTCGGACACGGATGTGAAATAGGTGGGATTTGCTACCCTGAATCCCTCTTGTATAATAGATGGGTCAGGGGTGAAGTCATGTTACAAAGTAAAATGAAATGGAATTTTACATATATTGAAGAGGATCAAACATCCGGGTCATTTCCTATCAAAGGGATGTCGGACGTAACGAAAAGACTATTAGAAAAAAGGAAGTTAACCGAGCCTGACGTGATCGATCGATTTCTTCATCCGTCTTTAGATGATATACATGATCCGTTTTTAATGGAGGATATGGGACGGGCAATTGAACGAGTTCAGTCAGCTATTCATAAAGGTGAAAATATTTTAGTATTTGGTGATTATGATGCAGATGGTGTCAGCTCGACAACGGTTTTGATCGAAGCTTTGACAGAAGCCGGGGCCCAAGCTGATTACTACATACCAAACCGTTTTACAGAAGGATATGGACCAAATGAAGCAGCCTTTAGGCAAGCCGCTGTGGATGGATATTCTGTCATTATTACGGTGGATACAGGGATAGCGGCTATTCATGAAGCAGATATTGCAAAAGAGCTTGGAATCGATCTGATTATTACAGATCACCACGAGGTACAAGAAATCCTTCCACAAGCCTATGCAATCATTCATCCGAAAACTTCTGAAGCCTACCCGTTTAAAGAGCTTGCTGGAGTAGGCGTGGCTTTTAAATTTGCTACAGCTTTATTAGGCCGGTTCCCCGAACATCTATTAGATATGGTCGCGATAGGAACGATAGCTGACCTTGTTCCTTTACATGATGAAAATCGCGTGCTCGTCTCTTACGGTTTGAAGGCAATATCGCGTTCGAATCGAAAAGGTATACAAGCCTTAAGGACCGTAGCGGGATTAGATGGTGCCATTGATGAAGAAACGATAGGTTTTACCATCGGCCCAAGAGTAAATGCTGTTGGGCGCCTGCAAGATGCAAGTCCGGCTGTGGAACTGTTTTTAACGGATGACCGTGCCGAAGCTGATCACCTGGCTTCACTTATTAATCAGCTTAACCAAGAACGGCAGAAAATCGTTGCTGATACAGCAAAAGAAGCCGAAGAAATGATAAAAAGTGGGGAGCAGGAGCTGAGCAATGTCATCGTAGTAGCTAAAGAGGGATGGAATCCGGGAGTTCTCGGTATTGTCGCCTCAAAATTAGTCCGAACATTTGACCGCCCAGCCATCGTTTTAGCGATTGACCCCGAAAAACAACAAGCAAAAGGTTCAGCTCGTAGTATTGATGCTTTTGACTTGTTTGCCAATTGTATGGAAGTCAGGGATCGTTTCATTCATTTTGGAGGACACGCCCAAGCAGCTGGCATGACACTTGATGCGAATGAGGTGGATAACTTAAGACAACAATTGAGTGATTTAGCCGGGCAGAAGCTGTCATCAGAGGACTATCAGCAAGTCCTTGATGTTGAAATGTCTATAGAAATAGAGGACGTATCCCTGCAGCAAATAGAGGAAATTAATAAATTGCGACCGTTTGGGATGGGAAATCCTAAGCCGTTGTTTCATGTTAAACAATCACCTAAAGAACTTAGACGAATTGGAAGCCGTAAAAACCATTTGAAGATTACGTTTCAAAATCAGTCTGCTAAACTGGATGGTGTTGCTTTTGGTATGGGGGACCTGTATCCGCACATATCGCCACATGCTGAGCTTGAGGTGGTTGGAGAACTTAGCGTTAACGAATGGAACGGCAAAAAAAATGTGCAAATTATGGTCAAGGATATGCAGGTGTCCTCATGGCAGCTTTTTGATCTAAGGGGATCCAAGCACATTGAGAAACAAATAAGTCTTTCCGACGGGGAAACGTATGCAGCTGTAAGTTTTCAGAACACGACCGAAGTTCCTTTCCAACTTCCCGTCTTTGCCCCCTCAGAATTGGCTGGACTGGACGAAGTGGATGGACTCTTGCTTGTAGATTTACCGAAGGATCTATCTGATTTGTCCAATTTGTTGAACGAGGTAAGGCCAGGGAAATTATATGCCTGTTATCAAGTTGATGAGGGTGCTTTTCTGCAAACATGGCCTACACGTGATCACTTTAAATGGTTTTATGGTATGCTAGTAAAGCGTAAAACGTTCAACCTTAAACAAGATCGAGAAAAACTGGCAGCCCGAAAAGGGTGGGACCGGTCAATGGTCGATTTTATTTCACAGGTGTTTTTTGAACTAGATTTTGTTAAAATAGAGGATGATTTTATTACGATTAATTCAACACCTTCACATAGAGATTTGACAGATTCAATTCTTTATCAAGAAAGAAAAAAACAATTATATGTCGAGCAGTCTTTATATTATTCGACTTATAAAGAGTTGAAGAGTTGGCTTGATAGACAGAGGAATAGCCTCAAGGAGGAAGTAGTAAATGGATTATAAAGAACATATCGCTATCGTACAGGATTGGCCAAAAGAAGGAATAACATTTAAAGACATAACTCCATTAATGGATAATGGAAAAGCTTTCAAGTCTGCAGTAGACGAAATTGTCCACTATTCTAAAGATAAAGAGATTGATCTAGTCGTAGGACCGGAAGCTCGCGGATTTATCGTAGGTTGCCCTGTTTCTTACGCTCTTGAAATAGGTTTTGCACCAGTGCGAAAAGAAGGCAAATTGCCTCGTGACACGATCAAAGTAGATTATGGACTTGAATATGGAAAAGATGTTCTTACCATTCATAAAGATGCTATCAAGCCTGGTCAGCGTGTACTTATTGTAGATGACTTGCTTGCAACAGGGGGAACGATTGAAGCCACCATTGCATTGGTAGAGGAGCTTGGAGGGGTCGTCGCCGGATGTGCTTTCCTCGTTGAATTGACATATTTAGATGGAAGAAAAAAGCTTGATGGCTACGATGTGTTGACATTAATGCAATATTAAGAGAAGGAGAGTGTCCTCTTAGCAGGACGCTCTTTGTTTTACATGTAAATGAAAAAAGTAATTGTCTAACCGCCCCTTTTACGCTTTTCTATGTCTAGCTGCAGCGCCCAGACACGCAAGACTAGTGATTTGCCGGGCGCCTCCGCTTTTCTAAATTAGACGTTTTTCCTTTACATTTGACAGGCTTTTTTTGATAATGGTAAACAAACTATAATTTTTGGTGAAGAAACATACAGAAATCAGGGGGTGATGATATGGCGAAAGATAATATATTAACAGCCGAAGAAGTAATCGAACAAGCAAGCCAATATATGAATAATGATGATCTTGCATTTATTCGCAGGGCCTTTGAGTTTGCCAATTATGCTCACAGTGAGCAATACCGCAAGTCTGGAGAGCCGTACATTATCCACCCGATTCAAGTAGCTGGAATTCTTGTTAACCTTGAGATGGATCCTGAAACGATAGCAAGCGGCTTTCTTCACGATGTGGTAGAAGATACAGAAATCGGTCTGGAAGAAATAGAGACAAGCTTTAATACGGAAGTTTCTATGCTCGTAGACGGTGTGACGAAACTAGGTAAGATTAAATACAAGTCCAAAGAAGCACAACAAGCTGAAAATCATCGAAAAATGTTCGTAGCTATGGCAAAGGATATGCGTGTCATTTTAATTAAACTAGCTGACCGTTTGCATAATATGAGGACATTGAAGCATTTGCCTCCTGAAAAGCAAAGGAGAATTTCTAATGAAACATTAGAAATCTTTGCTCCCCTTGCTCACCGACTTGGGATCTCGACGATTAAGTGGGAACTCGAAGATACAGCCTTGCGCTATTTAAATCCACAGCAATATTATCGAATTGTTCATTTAATGAAGCAAAAACGTAATCAACGTGAATCCTATATTGAAGATGTGATGGGTGAAATCCGTGGCCAGCTAAATGATGTGAACATTGAAGCAGATTTGAACGGACGCCCTAAACATTTATATAGTATATACCGCAAAATGGTACTTCAGAATAAACAATTCAATGAAATATACGATTTGCTGGCTGTACGGATTCAAGTGGAAAGTATTAAAGATTGCTACGCTGTACTAGGAATCATTCATACATGCTGGAAGCCAATGCCTGGGCGTTTTAAAGATTATATTGCTATGCCAAAACCAAATTTATACCAATCCTTGCATACGACGGTGATAGGGCCTAAAGGTGATCCATTAGAAGTACAAATCCGCACACACGAAATGCATGAGATTGCGGAATATGGAATTGCAGCACATTGGGCATATAAGGAAGGAAAACAAACCCCTGCGATTCAGTCTTTTGAAGATAAGCTGACTTGGTTTCGTGAAATCTTGGACTGGCAAAGTGAAACGAATGACGCTGAAGAATTTATGGAATCGTTAAAGGTTGATCTATTCTCTGATATGGTCTATGTTTTCACTCCTAAAGGCGACGTGATTGAACTTCCGTCAGGTTCAGTACCGATTGATTTTGCCTATCTTATTCATACTGAAGTAGGAAATCAAACGATTGGAGCGAAGGTGAACGGTAAAATGGAGCCGCTGGATTACCAGTTGAACACTGGTGACATTGTTGAGATGATGACTTCGAAACATTCCTATGGACCCTCCAAAGACTGGATCAAGCTCACACAGACATCACAAGCAAAAAATAAAATCAAGCAATTTTTTAAACGACAAAGAAAAGAAGAAAACGTGACAAAAGGCCGCGAAATGGTAGAGCGTGAAATTCGTAACTTTGACCTTCAGCCGAAAGAAGTATTCACCGCCGATAACCTTAGCCGTGTGTCTGAAAAATTTAACTTTGCAAATGAAGAAGACATGTTCGCGGCAGTAGGCTACCAGGGGATCACGGCCGCCCAAATCGCTACACGTTTAACTGAGAAATTAAGAAGACAACAGCAAAAAGAACAAAACTTAGAGGAAACCCTCGCTGATGTAACAACAACAGAAATTAAGAAATCATCGACTACTGGCAAAAAGGATTCCGGCGTTAGAGTGGAAGGTGTTGATAACCTGCTCGTTCGCCTTTCTAAATGCTGCAACCCTGTACCAGGTGATGAGATTGTCGGTTATATTACTAAGGGGCGCGGTGTATCTGTGCATCGTACAGATTGTCCTAACGTTCAGACAGAGGAAGCGAAGCCGCGCTTATTGCCTGTCCATTGGGAAAAAGGTCCAACAAATACGAAACAGTATCATGTTGATTTAGAGATTTGGGGTTATGACCGCCGTGGGTTATTAAACGAAGTCTTACAGGCTGTCAATGAAACAAAGACAAATATAACTGCTGTTTCTGGAAAATCCGATCGTAATAAAATGGCGACGATCCATATAACGATCCTTATTCAAAATACGGATCACTTACGAAAAATTGTGGAGAGAATTAAACAAATTCACGATGTGTATACAGTGCGCCGTGTGATGCAATAAGTAAAAGGGAGAATGTAAACATGAGGGCTGTTATTCAAAGGGCGATAAGTGCTTCCGTAGAGGTTGAACGAGAAGTAATTGGACAGATCAATGAGGGACTTGTCATTTTACTTGGTGTCACCCATGAGGATACGGAGGAAGATGTTCGCTACCTAGTGAAAAAAATTCCCCATTTACGTATTTTTGAAGATCGTGATGGCAAAATGAACCATTCATTGCTTGACGTAAATGGGGGGCTCCTCTCTATTTCACAGTTCACTTTATATGGGGAGACCCGAAAAGGAAGACGTCCTAACTTTATGGAAGCTGCAAAGCCTGAACAAGCGAATAAATTGTACGAGAGATTTAATGAGCTATTGAGGAGTGAAGGTATAGAAGTTGAAACAGGCGCGTTCGGTGAGATGATGAATATACAACTGACAAACAGTGGTCCTGTGACACTTATTATCGACAGTAAGGAAAAATAACAGTAAACCTGCAGCTTATGCTGCAGGTTTACTTATTGTCACTAATTCAAATGAACCCATTCTCTAATCAAAATAACTTATAAGTCCATTGACAACTCCCTGAGTGACTTTATTTTGAAAAACGGAACTTTTGACTATCCGTTCTTCTGTAGGGTTAGAAAGAAATCCTAACTCAAGGAGGACTGCTGGCTTCTTATTATTTTTAAGGACATGAAAATCACCATGTTTGATGCCGCGGTCCCTGAGGTCTACAGCTTCGGCCAAACTAGACTGAATGTTGCTGGCAACTGACTTTGAGTTGCTATGATAATAGTAAGTGCCTATTCCAGAGACACTTATGTCCTTTGGAAAGCTATTATAGTGAATACTTACAAACACGTCCGCCTTTGAAGTATTAGACAGGATTGTTCTTGCCGACAACGATACATATGAATCGTTTGAACGTGTCATCATTACATGAGCACCGTTTTGCTCAATGGCATTCTTTAACTTTTTAGTGGTTTGTAATGTCAGTGTTTTTTCGTAGCTTCCATTAGCACCAATTGCCCCAGGGTCAAAACCTCCGTGGCCAGCATCGATCATGATGGTTTTTCCACTTAAACTGTCAGATTTTTTATTGGAAGGTTGAGGGGGTGTAGATGAACTTCCGGCCTTTACAATCCAGCCTGCCACATAAGCTTCCATATCCTTATAGGAGATTTTGTACCATTGGCCTTCTTTACCCAATACATCAAATTGATCACCTTTATGGCCATGGCCAACTACTTTATTATTCGAGGAAGGGCCTGATCGAATGTTCGTACCGTTGTAAAGAAGTGTGATTTTTGAACTTTGTACTTTGGGTGTAGAAGTGGAGCTTTTCTTATCTGTAACAAGCCACCCTGCAACCCAGCCTGTTTTGTTGTTATCTAATCTAATCTGGAACCAGCCCTTGCTTTCGGAAACATAATCAAATGTTTTCCCTTTTCCTACCTGAGTAATAATCGAGGTGTTTGTAGACCCCTGTGTTCTAACATTTATTACAGCAGTTGTCACTGTTACCTGACCGAGTGATTTGGTGTTTGATGTTGTTTCCTTTTTACCTTTAGAATTACTGTGAGTATATGTACTTAAATAATCACTATGAACCCACCCAGAAACTTTTGCACTGGAAATCAACACCCAATCACCTTGTTGCTTTTTCTTTGTTACTTGTATATTTTTCATTAAATAACCGCGGAGCTTTCCATCCATTCCTGGTTGTTCCCTAACACGTAAATAATCGACCTTAGATGTAAGGGATTCCTCTTGCTTTATTTTGACGAGGTAGCTAGCAACCCAACCCTTTTTATCGTTCCATTCAATTTGTGTCCAATCGTTTTTCTCATTAACAATGCGATAGGTTTCACTGTTGTTAGCTTGCCCAATAATGGGATCTGACAGACTAGGACCTGACCTTACATTTAAACGGTCCACCTGTATAACAGCTTGATCAGCATGAACAATATTTGTCGTCATCCAGATTAAGCCGGCAAAAATAAATAATAATGATAACCAACCTTTCATACTTTTGCATACACCTCCATATTTTGTTGACTTTACACATATTCGACAAACGTTCCTGATCCCCTTCTCTAGTGTACAGAAAAAATTTCACTGGCAGTGATGAATGGTTTGAAATAAGACTTGATGAACTTTCGCTATCTCATATATAAATAAACTTGACATGTGATTAACTAAAACTATATGATAGTAATCAATTGTAAATGAATCGACTATAACCATTGAGGAAAAAAGTAGTCTGAAATCAGGTAGCCAGAGAAGAAATGCCAGACGGCTGAAAGCATTTCTATATCATGATCAGATGAAAGACATTTCTTAGGTTTCACATCGAATCCATGGAGTAGGTGTGAACGTAGGCAGGCGTTAACTGTTTCGAGTGGGGACAACTTTACGTCCCAACTAGGGTGGCAACGCGGGCTGAAACTCCCGTCCCTTTCTAATTTTTAGAAAGGGACGGGAGTTTTTATATTGGAAGGAAATGGTTTATAGCTGACTTTAAAGGAGGAATAATAATGAATATGAGAGCACCACGCGGTACACAGGATATTTTACCTGGTACATCAGAGAAATGGCAATATGTTGAACAACGACTTATCGACCTTAGCCGTCGATACAATTATAAGGAAATTAGAACACCTATTTTTGAACATACAGAACTGTTTCAACGAGGTGTGGGGGATAGTACGGATATTGTCCAAAAAGAAATGTACACCTTTACTGACCGTGGTGACAGAAGTATAACGCTTCGGCCGGAAGGAACAGCTTCAGTGGTACGAGCCTTTGTGCAAAATAAATTATTTGGTCTTGCCAATCAGCCGACGAAATTATTTTATATCGGACCAATGTTTAGATACGAACGACCGCAGCAAGGAAGAATGCGGCAATTTGTTCAGTTTGGTGTTGAAGCGTTAGGCAGTAACGATCCAGCTGTTGATGCTGAGGTGATGGCTTTAGCTATGAACGCCTATCAAGAACTTGGGCTAACCTCCTTAAAACTAGTTCTGAACAGCTTAGGTGACCAAGAGAGTAGAGAAGCACATAAATCAGCATTAGTGAGCCACTTTGAACCACACAGGGATGAACTATGCTCAGATTGTCAATTACGTCTGGAACAAAACCCATTACGTGTACTTGACTGTAAGAAAGACAAAGACCATTCTGCAATGACGACAGCGCCGTCGATCTTAGAGTATTTAAATGATGAATCCAAGTCCTATTTCAAAGCTGTTCAAAATCACCTTCAAGCAATGAATATCGATTATGTTATTGATGCAAATTTAGTACGCGGACTTGACTATTATAATCATACTGCGTTTGAAATTATGAGTGATGCGGAGGGTTTTGGAGCCATTACGACCTTGAGCGGCGGCGGCCGTTATAATGGACTTGTTGAGGATATTGGAGGCCCTGAAACATCAGGCATTGGTTTTGCTATGAGTCTGGAACGCTTGCTGATGGCATTGGAAGCTGAGGGTGTAAAATTGCCGATTGAAGATTCGCTGGATTGCTATATTGTTGCGATGGGAGAGGAGGCAGAACAAGAAGCTGTTCGCCTGACACAACTTTTGCGAAGTAATGGAATCCAAACAGATAAGGATTATTTACAAAAGAAAATGAAAGGTCAGTTCAAATCGGCTGATCGACTAAAAGCAAAATATGTCATCGTACTAGGCGAGCGGGAACTTGAGCAGAATGCTGCGACTGTAAAAAATATGGCCAGTGGCGAGCAGACTGAACTCCCTCTCGATGAAATCACAGGATATTTAGAACAAGAATTAGCTGGAGGCGAATAATATGCATCGTAAATCATGCGGAACAATCAGAACATCTGATATTGAAGAACAAGTAACGATTAAAGGGTGGGTGCAAAAACGTCGTGACCTTGGCGGGCTTATCTTTATTGATTTAAGAGATCGATCAGGTGTTGTCCAAGTCGTGTTTAATCCTGAAGTGTCTAAAGAAGCACTTCAAGCGGCTGAAAATGTCCGGTCAGAATACGTCCTCGAAGTATCTGGGCAAGTCGTTTTACGTGACAAAAGTACAGTAAACCAAAATATGTCTACCGGAGATATTGAAATCCTTGCCAAGGATATTCGTGTGCTTAACAAAGCAAAGACGCCTCCGTTTATGCTTGAGGATGAAACGGAGGTGTCTGAGGATCTGCGTTTGAAGTATCGTTATTTAGATCTTCGCCGTAAGGAAATGCAGGAAACGTTCAAGCTAAGACATCAAGCGACCCAGGCGATTCGTACGTTTTTAAATGATGAAGGGTATCTTGAGATGGAAACACCGCTTTTGACGAAAAGCACACCTGAAGGGGCTCGGGATTATTTAGTTCCTAGCCGTGTGCATGGAGGAGAATTTTACGCCCTTCCGCAATCGCCTCAGTTATTTAAACAAATGCTGATGATGTCAGGGTTCGAAAAATACTACCAAATTGCCCGCTGTTTTCGAGATGAAGATCTACGGGCAGACCGTCAGCCAGAATTCACCCAAGTCGACATTGAAACGTCCTTTATGAGTAAGGAAGAGATTATGGCAATGACAGAGCAAATGATGGCTAAAGTCATGAAGGATGTCAAAGGGATCGACATTCCTACACCATTTGAAAAAATGCCATATCAGGAAGCCATGGAACGCTTTGGCTCTGATAAGCCGGATACCCGCTTTGCGATGGAACTTGTAAATGTATCCGAGATCGTGAAGGATTCGGATTTTAAAGTGTTCAGTGGTGCCGTAGCCTCAGGGGGGCGGGTAAGTGCCATTAATGTCAAAGGGCAAGCTGATAACTTTTCACGAAAAGATATTGATAAGCTCACGGAAGATGTGAAAGTTTACGGAGCGAAAGGCTTGGCATGGCTGAAACTGAAGGATGGAGCATTTAATGGGCCAATTTCTAAGTTTTTCACTGAAAACGACCCTTCACAATTGCGGGAAGCACTAAATGCTGAGGATGGTGATCTATTACTATTTGTAGCGGATAAAACGTCTGTTGTATTAGACAGTTTAGGTACTCTCCGCAAACAGCTCGCCAAGCGTCTGAATTTAATTGATCAGACGAAATTCAACTTCCTTTGGGTGACAGATTGGCCGTTATTTGAATATGACGAAGATGAAGGAAGATATTTTGCGGCTCACCACCCTTTCACAATGCCTGCAAACGGGGACATTGAAGAGTTAAATAGTAAACCAGAGGAAGCGATGGCAGAAGCGTATGACATTGTATTGAATGGTTATGAATTAGGCGGAGGCTCTCTTCGTATTTATCAAAAAGAAATGCAAGAGCGTATGTTCCAGGTTCTTGGGTTTTCTAAAGAGGAAGCTGAGGAGCAGTTTGGCTTCTTGCTTGAAGCATTGGAATATGGTACTCCTCCGCATGGGGGAATTGCCCTTGGGTTCGACCGTTTTATTATGCTGCTTGCAGGACGCACTAACTTGCGGGATACCATCCTATTTCCTAAAACAGCATCAGCCCAGGACCCTCTTACGGAAGCACCTGGCCGTGTAACTGAGGCTCAATTAGATGAACTCCACTTACAGCTTAAACCAGTGAAAAAGAAGTAAGGAGAAACTTCCTTTTATCACCTTGATTAGCTGAAATATTTATGCTATGATTTGAATACAATTAAAGAAACCAATCCTGATGTGTACGTTGTTCGAATGTACGTTTTGACCGAACATTTTTGAAACGGGAGCTTGGAGTTTCTTCATGGAATGCAAGCCTTATTACTGAGGACGCAAGAAGTGAAGAGCAGGGCACCCACCTGCCTGGAGCGGGTTCAAAACTCATGATACGACGGCACAATTGGGATTGGATTTTTTATGTGATAGCAAATTACATAGAATAAAAGCAGCACAGTTCTTTGGAGAACTGTGCTGCTTTTATTTTGTGTTTTGTGGAAATTCTCCTTAAGCTCCTAACGTGCGACATGCTCAAGGTTTCCGTTCTTTTCCATTCGGAATTGTGGTTTTTGTGCATAGTCTTGATCATCGAACATAACCATTTTTCGGGCACGATCCATAATTTGAATTAATGCTTGGTAATCTTCTGTCATCGAATTTAATTGACTGGTTAATTGTTGATTCATAGATGCAAGTTTTTTATTTTCATCTGCAAGTGCTTGATATTTTTGACTTAAATTTTGCTGGGAAGAAGATTCTTTTTGGAATGCTTTCAAGTGTTTAATAATTTGTGAGAGCGAAAGGGCTGGTTCAGGCTGCGGTTGTGGCCCTGTCTCCAACTCCGGCTCCGATTCCGGCATGGAGTAAGTGACCTCCTTCTTCACTTCATGTTGATCATTTTCTTCATCGTAGGAATCTACGACAACCGGGTTTGGCAGACTTGCTTCGTTGCGTTTTTTCTCTTTACGTTGTTTCTTTGCTAATTCTACTGCCTGCTCATATTTTTGTCTTACCTCGGCATTCCATCTAAAGCCACAAGCGGCTGACGTGCGATTTAATAGATCTCCGACTTCCTCAAAGGCCCTTAATTGGGTGCTGCCTTCTCGTATATGTCTTAGTACGGTTTCAGCTAATAAAAGATCATCTTCATGAGACCACGCATCTTGTCTAACCTTTGGCATATTCATCACTCCTGTTTTTCTATTAGAAAAGTAGTTTGTCAGATTTATTTGTAGTGTGGCCAACAGGAGGAAAAATTATACTTAACTATGATTTTTGTTTGTTAATGTTATCGTAAACTTGTTTAAGAGCTTGTTCGAACTTGCCGGTTGTGTTCGGTTCATAATAGCTACGATCTTTAATGGTGTCCGGTAAATATTGCTGATCTACCCAAGCATGATCAAAGTTGTGTGGGTATTGATAATCAATCCCCCGACCTAATTTAGCCGCTCCCTTATAATGGAAATCTTTTAGATGAATAGGCACGTCCCCGCTCTTTCCTTTGCGAATATCTGCTAAAGCAGCATCTAAGGCTTTGTAGGAACTGTTTGATTTGGGTGACAGGGCGAGTTCGGTTACAGCAGCTGCAAGGGGAATTCGCGCTTCAGGAAAGCCTAAACGTTCTGCGGCTTCAACAGCAGCTAGTGCGCGAGGCCCTGCTTGTGGGCTTGCTAAACCGATATCCTCATAGGCGATCACAATCAGGCGCCGAGCGATACTGTCTAAGTCACCCGCTTCAATTAACCGGCCAAGGTAATGAAGGGAGGCATTCACATCACTGCCGCGAATCGATTTTTGAAAAGCCGAAAGGACATCATAATGAGCATCTCCGTCTTTATCGTGTGAAAAGCTTTTTTTCTGCATGCATTCTTCTGCAATCGATAAATCAATAGAAACGATGGCTGATTCATCTTGAGGTGTTGAGAATGCTGCAAGTTCTAATCCATTGAGAGCCGCTCGTAAATCACCATTAGCAGCATCAGCAAAGTGTGTCATCGCTTCGTCAGTCAAATGGACGGCCATGTTGCCAAGCCCATTTTCTTTATCTTTGACAGCACGATGGATTGCCTCAATGATATCTTGTCTTTCAAGACGATAAAGTTCGAATAGATGACAGCGGCTTCTAATCGCCGGGTTAATAGAGTGATAAGGGTTGCTGGTTGTACAGCCGATCATAGTCAACGTATTACTCTCGAGATGCGGCAGAAGGAAATCTTGCTTAGCTTTATCCAGGCGATGGACTTCATCGAGAATCAGCACCATTTGTCCATGCATTTTTGCCTCTTCCACAGCTATTTCCATATCTTTTTTCTTATCTGTGACGGCATTGAGCGTTTTAAATGGAATGCTTAAATTTTTAGCCAGGGCTTGGGCCATCGATGTTTTACCTGTTCCAGGAGGCCCGAAAAGAATCATAGAAGCAAGCCGGTTCGCCGTAATCATTCGGTGAATCGTTTTTCCTTCTTCTACTAAGTGTTTCTGACCAATAATTTCATTTATGTTGGATGGACGCATACGAAACGCAAGTGGTTTTGTACTCATGGTTTATGCTCCTTTATTCATTTCATAATTTTCAGCGTAGGACTAAATCTAAGAAAATGCAAGAGACTTGCCATCCATGCTATAATAGCGTTTGGTATAGAAAAGAACAGACTTGGCTCAGATAAATGTTTGATTAGGATTTTTTGTTAAAACAGATACTCATTTATATAAGGTAGCGAATACAGTGAAGTGGTAACGGGACAAGGTTTCTTTTAGTTTAGGAAGAAGGGTTGAATGGAAATGAAGATCTCTACGAAAGGACGTTACGGATTAACGATCATGATCGAGCTTGCCAGAAGGTTTGGGGAAGGACCGATCTCTTTAAAACAAATAGCTAGGGATAATAATTTGTCTGAACATTATTTAGAGCAACTAATTGCGCCACTGCGTAATGCAAGTCTTGTGAAAAGTGTTAGAGGTGCGTATGGTGGCTATATGTTAACAAAACCCCCTCACGAAATCACAGCGGGTGACGTGATTCGAATACTAGAAGGTCCAATCACACCTGTTGAAGGGATTGAAGAGGAAGAGCCAGCTAAGCAGGCGCTTTGGAAAAGGGTTCGTGATGCAGTAAAAGATGTTTTAGATACGACAACATTAGAGGACCTTAAAGATCATGTAGATGATCAAACACAGGATGCCTATATGTTTTACATTTAACTTACGGAGGTGTCAGTAGTTGAAGCCTATTTATTTAGATCATGCTGCCACAACCCCTGTCCATGAAAAGGTGATTGAAGCGATGGTTCCGGTTTACCAAGATGTTTTTGGAAACCCATCGAGTGTTCACCAATTTGGCCGTAAAGCCAGAAGCCTACTTGATAAGGCTCGTAGCACAGCTGCCAGAAGCCTAGGTGCGAAAGAGAAGGAGATCGTCTTTACAAGTGGTGGAACAGAAGCTGATAATCTGGCCATTATCGGTACTGCAATGGCTAATCAGGGAAAAGGAAAGCATATTATTACAACAAAAATCGAACACCATGCTACACTTCATGCTGTTGAAGCATTAGAAAAAAACGGTTTCGACATTACCTATTTACCGTTATATGAAGATGGTCGTGTGAAAATAGAGGACTTTGAGAAGTCGTTAAGAGAGGATACAATCTTAGTCTCGATTATGATGGTGAACAATGAAACAGGAGCGATCCAACCTATTGAAGCGATAGCAGAACAACTCGTTTCCCACCAGGCATATTTTCATTCGGATATCGTCCAGGCCTATGGGTTAATGGAAGTAGATGTTAAGAAGCTGCCTGTTGATTTATTAGCTGTATCAAGTCACAAAATTAATGGGCCAAAAGGAATTGGATTTCTTTATGTTCGTGAAGGTACACAAATGCAGTCACTCGCACATGGTGGGGAACAAGAAAGAAAACGCCGGGCAGGAACAGAAAACGTTCCAGGAATCGTTGGTTTTCAAAAAGCGATTGAACTGACTGAAGTGGAACGGTTTCCAAGAGCAGAACGTTACGGCCGCTTTAAAGCTTTATTTTTAAAGCAATTAACGGAGGAAGCGATTGATTGCGAAATCAATGGTTCAGGGAATCAGAGTGTATCAACCATTGTCAATGTAAGCTTCCCCGGGATGAATGTCGAAACAATGCTTACGAATTTTGATTTATCAGGAATAGCAGCCTCAAGCGGCAGTGCTTGTACGGCAGGTTCTGTTGAGCCATCGCATGTTTTATCAGCCATGTATGGTAAGGAAGACGCGCGGACGGTCAACTCGATTCGTTTTAGCTTCGGGATTGCGAACAACGAAGAAAATGTCGTAGAAGCGGCAAAACGGATCAGCCAAATCGTGAAGAGGCTGAAATAGGAAGGTGAAAGAAATGAAAGAAATGAAAGAACCGAAAGATACACGTGTTGTTGTTGGGATGAGCGGCGGGGTAGATTCTTCCGTAGCAGCTCTTCTTTTGAAGCAGCAAGGATATGATGTCGTCGGTATTTTTATGAAAAACTGGGACGATACAGATGAGAATGGGGTATGTACGGCAACGGAAGATTATGAGGACGTTATTCGTGTTTGTAATCAGCTTGACATTCCTTACTATGCGGTTAATTTTGAAGAACAGTATTGGGATAAAGTGTTCACGTATTTTCTTGATGAGTATAAAGTGGGCCGAACTCCGAATCCTGATGTGATGTGTAATAAAGAGATTAAGTTTAAAGCTTTTCTTGATCATGCATTGGCACTTGGAGCAGATTATTTAGCAACAGGTCACTATGCTCAAGTACGTAAAGTGGACGGGACGCATGAAATGCTGCGGGGAGTAGATAACAATAAAGACCAAACATACTTTCTAAATCAGCTTTCCCAGGACGTGCTTGCGAAAGTGATGTTTCCGCTTGGGCATATTGAGAAAAAACAAGTTCGCCAAATTGCTGAGGAAAACGATTTGGCTACAGCGAAGAAAAAAGACTCGACTGGGATTTGTTTCATCGGTGAACGTAATTTTAAAGAGTTCTTAAGTGAGTATTTACCCGCACAACCTGGTAAGATGCAAACGCTCGATGGTGAAGTAAAAGGTCAGCACGATGGCCTGATGTATTATACACTTGGTCAGAGACAAGGCCTAGGCATCGGCGGAGCAGGTGAGCCGTGGTTTGTCGTCGGTAAAAATGTGGAAGAAAATATTCTATATGTCGGTCAAGGGTACCACCATGAAGCATTGTACTCAGATGGATTGATCGCAACAGATGATAACTGGACAAGCGGTGAAGTACCAGACGAAGCTTTTGAATGTACAGCGAAATTCCGCTATAGACAGGATGATAGTAAAGTAACTGTGACGCCAATGACAGATGGAAAGTGGAAGGTGGACTTCCATGAGCGTGAACGTGCTGTGACACCAGGGCAAGCGGTAGTCTTTTACAAAGAGGAAGTTTGTCTTGGTGGGGCAACGATTGATGAAATAACGAAAGAAAATAAAGCCCTGTCTTATGTCGGTTAATGATACGGCCATGTCCGAATGTTATAGGGACATGGCCATTTATTTTTTAATAGAGGTTGTTCAAAAAGTCACCAAATGATAAGAGGCGAATCTCTTCGTTGGCTTGCTTTTGAAGAGAATGTGCCCCTGCGTCTACGAGCCTATTCAAAGAAGTAAATTCCTCGGGGCAAGGCAGCGAATAAAGAATATTCTCTGAAGTGGCCTCGCTACTCACGTATCAATAAGCAGCAGTGGAACTTCTACTAAGACCGTGCACGTTCTGGGCAAGTCCGTTTCTTGGAAAAGAAGGACATTTTTCCTTCGTGCGATGCCAATTCGGGGGAGATTTTTCTTGGTGCTCAAAACTATGCCGCCTCGATCTTCTTGCGACGCACAGGACGTGCTAGTGTTGACGTTGCTCGCGTGTCTTGGCGATCTTAGTCGACCTTCTACCTTGGCAACTTTTTGAACACTCACTAAAAAGAAATGATAAGATTTGCGCGTATGCTTGACATGTCTATCATGGAGCCCTGTGCTTTTCTTATGAAAGGGAGAATTGGAATGGATAAAATGACAAGAGCGATCGAACTTATGCAAGATCAACAGTTAGAAGAAGCGGCGAAGCTTTTTACAGAAGCGATTGATGAAAATCCGAAAGATCCGATCGGCTATATCAACTTCGGAAATCTACTTGTGCATCTCAATGAAATGGAGCGTGCTGAACGGTTTTTCAATCGAGCGATTGAGCTTGATGAAGAGGCTGCTACTGCCTATTATGGGTTAGGTAATGTATATTATGAACAGGAAACCTATACGAAGGCACAAAAGCAATATCTTATAGCCATTGAAAAGGGGTTGGATGAGGCCGATGTTCATTTTATGTTAGGAATGACGTTTATCCATCAAGAGTATGTCAAACTTGCCCTTCCTTATCTATTAAGAGCTGTTGAATTAAATGCTGATGACGTGGATATTCAATTTCAGTATGGACTTTGCTTAGCACAAAATGGTCAAATTGAAGCTGCTGAACGGACGATGAATCGTGTGCTACAATTGGAAGAACAGCATAGTGATGCCCATTATAACCTCGGTGTTGTGGCATTACACAAAGAAGAGGCACAGACGGCCCTAGAACACTTTAATAAAGCTCTTGAAATTAACGAAGAGCATATGCTTGCGGCACATGCTAAAGCTCAGGTAGAGCAGGCGTTAAGTGAAGAATAAGCTAAAGGAGAAAGAACATGGCAGAACGTACGCTTTTTTCCGATACAAATGAAGAACGCCCTTATGTGAAGGGGGAATTAAACCGGATGATTTTTCACAAGGAGTCTGAGCATTTTTCGATCGCTTCGATTATCGTTACCGAAACGAATGAAGACTTCAATGAAAAAAGCATCGTAATTAAAGGTCATTTCCCTCCTTTAGAGGAAGGAGAAACGTATGTTTTCAATGGAGAATTTCAAGATCATAAAAAGTTTGGCCGCCAGTATCAGGTTGATTTTTATAAGCGATTGCTCCCAGAATCTAAGGATGGATTGATTGTTTATTTATCGAGTGATCTTTTTCACGGAATTGGTAAGAAGACAGCAGAACGGATTGTTGATCACCTAGGGGAGCAGGCCATTTCAACTATTTTGAATGATCCGGGCGTATTAAAAGATGTTCCTAAACTTGCAAAAGAAAAACGCGATACGCTATATAACACACTGAAAGAACATCAGGGATTCGAGCATGTGATGATCCATTTGAATCAATATGGGTTTGGTCTTAAGCTTTCGCAAAAAATCTACGAAGCATTTAAAGATCAAACCTTAGCTATCATCGAAGAAGATCCTTACCAACTCGTCTTTAAAGTAGATGGATTTGGTTTTCATCGGGCAGATGAAATGGCCAGAATGCAGGAGCTGCCTATCGATCACCCAACAAGGTTGCGTGCAGCATGCCTATATATTCTGCAACAAAGTCTTTCGGCAGGTCACGTTTATTTACCGACAGAAACTTGTCTCTTGCAAGTTGAAAGCCTTCTTAATAGTGGTGCGGGTGAGCCGATTACTTTTGAACAGTTATCCAAACAGGTCATACATCTGGCTGAGGACCGTTACGTGTTTATTGAAGACGAACGGATGTATTTGCCATCACTTTTTCATGCCGAGAATGGTTTTTGTAACCAGCTTGAGCGGATCATGGATGAAGAGCATGAAACGAAGCATACCCAGGCTGATCTACTTAAGATCATCGGTGATATGGAAGAAGAGGAATCAATTAGTTATGGCGAGGACCAATTCGCTGCGATCGAGAAAGCCCTACAATCAAAAGTCATGATTTTAACAGGGGGTCCCGGAACAGGAAAGACAACTGTCATTAAGGGTATTATCAGAGCCTATTCCACACTCCACGAACTTTCAACAGACAAAACGGACTACGACCAAGGCGAACCCTTTCCTTTTATACTTGCAGCTCCCACTGGTCGTGCAGCTAAGAGAATGACAGAGTCGACAGGGTTGCCAGCCAGTACGATTCACCGTCTGCTTGTTTGGGATGGTCATGACAGTTTTGATAAAAATCAGAACAACCAGCTGGAAGGCAAAGTCTTAATTATTGATGAGTTCTCCATGGTCGATATGTGGCTGGCCAATCAGTTATTCCGCGCCATTCCTTCAGATATGCAAGTGTTAATCGTCGGGGATGAGGACCAGCTGCCTTCGGTCGGGCCGGGTCAGGTCCTTGCTGATTTACTAGCATCAGAACAATTGCCTTCTGTTCAATTATCAGAAGTGTACAGGCAAAAAGAAGGCTCAAAAATTATCCAGCTTGCCCATGAGATAAAAAATAATCAATGTACAATGCAGTCTTTAAAAAAGGATCATGACTTTAATTTTATCCAAGCCAAGGAACACCAACTAAAAGGCCTGATCACGAATATCGTTAAGAAAGCATTGGATAAAGGGATTGAACCCAGAGAAGTTCAGGTGTTGGCACCGATGTACCGGACAGAGGTAGGGATTCATAAATTAAATGAAGAAATTCAACGCGTTGTCAATCCAAAAAGCAAGCAAAAGCGGGATCTTACTTTTAAAGAGATGACGTATCGAAAAGGGGATAAGGTCATCCAACTTGTCAACCAGCCTGAGGATGGCGTGTATAATGGAGATATTGGCGAAATCGCCGCTATTTTTCGTGCGGAAGAGAATGTTGATCAGGTGGAGCAGGTGGTTGTAGAGTATGATGGCAAAGAGGTAGTCTATCCGAAGAAGAATTTAAATAATTTAATGCATGCGTATTGTACATCGATCCATAAATCACAAGGAAGTGAATTTTCCATTGTTATTCTACCGGTTGTCAGGGGTTATCGCAGGATGCTAAGGAAAAATCTCTTATATACCGCTATTACGAGGTCAAAGCATTCCCTCATTATATGTGGAGATCCTAGTGCGTTTTTAGAAGGTGTGCAAACGAGGGACACTAACCTGCGTTACACTTATCTTGCAGAAAAACTTAAGCAAGAAACGACTCAGGATCTGCAAGAAGATGAAGAGGAGGAAGAGCTTTCTCCTTATGATTTTATGTGAGGGAGGGTTGTTTGATGGCGCATCAGTTAGGATTTTCTGGCAGCACAATTATGTCTGATCCAAATAAATTTGAGCAGTTATTTAACAGCAGGTTTTCACACGTGGAAATAGGGGAGTTTCGTAGCTTGTCTGACTTTGAAGACTTTTTACGGCTTGCAGAGGCAAAAGGTTATGGCTATGGTGTTCATTCTCCATTGATTAGAGTGGAGAGCAAGTATGATCTAATCAGCTTTATATCATTTGATCCTAAACGAGCAAGGAAGCAATTTGAAGATGAGGTACGCAAATTATCACAATCAGGTGCAGCCTATGTTCTCGTTCATTTCCCTTATTTTAAAGATCCAGATGAGAAGCATCAAGCAGAAAAAATAGATGATGGACTACAATTTCTCAGCCGGATTCAGCAAACCTACGATATGCCAATCGTCTGTGAACCTAAACTAGGCCCATCCATGTCGCCACATAATATTGAGGCGCTTCATCACTTTTCTAGGCAAACATGGAAAACGTATGGTCTCTCTCTTTGTATAGATATCGGAGATTATTTGTTGGCAGTAGGTGGGAAGTGGCAGGTGTATCTCGAACACCTTAAGCCATATATTAAGGTCGTGCACTTACATAATATTTTAATAGAAGGTGCAAAATATATTTGGGTCCCGCCTCATCCTGATTTGGAGGGGGTAGAGGGATATTGGACTATAAAGCCGATAGTCGAATATTTAGTTCAAGGAACAGATAAGTATTTCCTATTCGAACACACCCCGCATTCAAATCCTACGGAAGAGTTTGTGGACGAGGGGATCGATTGGATACGCGATCTTATTCTTGCCAGCAATGATAAGGTGGATTGAGTTCAGGACTTTCACAAATATGTCTATTAAAGCGTTTGTGATTTTCATAATGTATGAATGCTCGTGGCTACGGACATACTACTTGGTAAAAAAAGGAGTATGTTCTATGAAATGCCCTAATTGCCAAGGGAGAAACCTTGGACGCATAGGCAATGAACAATACTATTGCTGGACATGTTATCTTGAACTTTCGATTGAGGATGGAAAAATGAATATTAATCAAATTGAAGAGGATGGAAGTTTAAGTTCTTTAAATGATATTTTCTATCAGTCGGGTTCATAATGAGTGAAAAAGCAATTAAATGGATAAGCCGGAGTGCGATATGCTTTGTTGTTTTAGTATTTATGCTCATATTGGCCTGGTTGTATCCTTATTACGACCATGTAGTGTTGATGATATTACGAATTCTCTTACCTTTTATACTTGCGATGGTGTTATCCTTATTGCTTCATCCAGTTGTGCAGTTTATTGAGGAATTAGGTTTGCCGCGTGCCCTTTCGATTCTGGTTATTTTTGCAGTTTTTTTTTCGTTAACGGGCTTTTTAATCTATCGCGGCTATCCTCACCTATTGGAACAGTTAAGAGCATTGAGTGAGCAGCTACCGCATTTAACAGAAGCCTACCAAAGCTGGACACGAGAGCTTTATGCCCAAACGGAACGCTTTCCCGACCGTATCCACGAACGTTTAGATGGTAGTTTTGCCAACTTTGAAGCATGGATGAGTGCACGGCTTATGTCAGCCGTAACCGCATTAAGCGGTGTATTTAACGTTATTGTGTTACTTGCTGTCATTCCTGTAATGACGTTTTATTTTCTAAAGGACCATTCTTTGATCTTTCAATCTCTGCTTCGTTTACTTCCAGTGAGATGGCACGGTGAAGCCAAGCGTTTAAGTCATAAACTCAGTCATTCCTTAGGAGGATATATAAGGGGACAGCTGCTTATCAGCTTGTTTGTGGGTTTTTTCGCAACCATCGGCTTTTGGATAGCCGGCTTGCCATATCCACTCGTATTGGGAGTTGTTGCTGGGATTACGAATATAATTCCTTATTTCGGACCATTATTAGGGGCTATCCCAGCTTTGGTCGTTGCTGTAACAATTTCTGTAAAAACGCTAATTATAACTCTTGTTGCTATTTTTGTGATTCAGATAGTAGAAGGTAACTTGTTGTCCCCTTATATAATGGGAAAAAGCATTCACATTCACCCTCTTCTAATCATCCTAGCTTTACTGGCAGGTAGTGAGCTGGCTGGTATAGTTGGGATGATTGCAGCTGTTCCTGTCCTCACATGCCTAAAAGTGGTCGTAGAAGAGGTCAGTCTTTCACGCTTTGAGCGTTGACAGATGGTGTGATGTTATCTATAATAGCGCATATCAATACTGTATGAACGAAGAACACTTTGAGGGAACTAAGTAAACAGTAGCCCCTTTAGTAGAGAGGTACTTCCACAGGCTGAAAGAAGTACTAGAGAAGCTCTGTTGAAAGCTATTCCTGAGTGCGGTTAATTCCCGCCGGTACACGCACCGTTACGAGCGTTTAAGGTGATAGACAATCAGGATTGTCTATAATCAGGGTGGTACCGCGGAACGAAAGCTCCCGTCCCTGCCATAGTGCAGGAACGGGAGTTTTTCGTTTGTACAGAGATAAATGACAGACCTAACATGCAGGAGGTATAGAAGATGAAATCATTAACTTCAGCTGATGTACGACAAATGTTTTTAGACTTTTTTAAAGAAAAAGGACACAGTGTCGAGCCAAGTGCATCGCTCGTTCCACATGAAGATCCTTCTCTTTTATGGATTAACAGTGGAGTTGCCACTTTAAAAAAATACTTTGATGGCCGTGTTATTCCTGATAACCCTCGAATCGTCAATGCTCAAAAGTCAATTCGCACGAATGATATTGAGAATGTAGGTTTTACAGCCCGCCATCACACCTTTTTTGAAATGCTGGGCAACTTTTCTATCGGCGACTACTTTAAAGAAGAAGCGATGGCCTGGGGGTGGGAATTCTTAACAAGCCCCGAGTGGATCGGTTTTGATCCTGAGAAGTTGTCTGTCACTGTTCATCCTGAGGACGATGAGGCTTATTCATTATGGAGGGACCAAATTGGCGTCGCGGAGGAAAGAATCATCCGCTTAGAGGAAAATTTCTGGGATATAGGGGAAGGTCCAAGTGGTCCCAATACTGAAATCTTCTATGATCGCGGAGAAGCTTATGGGAATGACCCCTCTGACCCAGAATTGTATCCTGGAGGGGAGAATGAGCGCTACCTTGAAATATGGAATCTAGTGTTTTCACAATTCAACCATAATCCTGATGATACGTACACACCACTTCCGAAAAAGAATATTGATACAGGGTTGGGGCTCGAGCGAATGGTGAGCGTTATTCAAGATACCCCGACCAACTTTGAAACAGATCTGTTTATGCCGATAATCGAGGCTGCAGAATCGATCTCTGCATATAAATACGGGAAGAATACAGCACATGATGCGGCTTTCAAGGTGATTGCCGACCATATGCGGACAGTAACCTTTGCCGTAAGCGATGGAGCCCTGCCTTCAAACGAAGGAAGAGGATATGTACTGCGACGTTTGCTGCGTCGCGCTGTAAGATTTGCCAAACAAATTGGTATCGATGAACCATTTATGTACAAGCTCGTACCAGAAGTAGCGATCATAATGAATGACTTCTACCCAGAAGTGAAACAGAAACAGGAATTTATTCAAAATGTCATTCGTACTGAAGAAGAGCGGTTCCACGAAACATTAAATGACGGCTTAGCAATGCTCTCAACGATAATGAAACAAGAAACGGAAAAAGGCAGCAATGTTTTTCCGGGTTCGGAAGTGTTTCGCCTTTACGATACGTATGGATTCCCGAAGGAGCTTACAGAGGAATATATTGCTGAAGCTGGTTTTACCATTGACGAGGAAGGCTTCCAAACCGAGATGACGAAGCAAAGGGAGCGCGCTCGCAATGCTCGCCAAAAGTCTGGCAGCATGCAAGTACAAGAGGGAGTGCTTGGTGATGTACACGTAGCGAGTCAATTTGTTGGGTATAACGATCTTAAAACGGAAGCCCAGCTCGTGGAACTTATTAAAGGGAAAGAATTTGCTGACCAAGCAAGCGAAGGGGAGACTGTGTACCTTTTCCTTGACCAAACTCCTTTTTACGCTGAAAGTGGCGGCCAAATTGCTGATCAGGGCATAATTAAAACGGACAAAGCTGTTCTTGAGGTTACATCGGTTCAGAAAGCTCCAAATGGCCAGAACATGCATGAAGCCTACGTGAAGCAGGGTACCATAACAAAAGGTGACCATGTCTATGCGGAAGTAAATAAAGGGAAACGTGCATTTATCGTTAAAAACCACACAGCAACACATCTGCTCCACCAGGCTTTGAAAGATGTGTTAGGCGAACATGTTAATCAGGCAGGTTCTCTTGTAGCGACAGATCGTCTTCGCTTTGACTTTTCTCATTTTGGCTCTGTGTCAAATGAGGAAATCGATCAAATAGAAGCGGCTGTTAATGAGAGAATTTGGCAGTCTATTCCTGTTTCTGTTGCTTATACCTCTCTTCAAGAAGCTAAGGAAAAGGGAGCCATGGCTCTATTTGGCGAAAAGTATGGTTCAGAAGTACGTCTTGTAAAGATTGGCGACTACAGCCTCGAGCTTTGCGGTGGCTGTCATGTCGACAATACCGCTGAAATAGGCCTGTTTAAAATAGTTAGTGAATCAGGTATAGGGGCAGGGACGAGAAGGATGGAAGCTGTCACAGCAAAAGGTGCTTATCAGTATATGAACAGCAGAGAATCCTTGCTGAAGGAAGCAGGTTCATTACTAAAAACAAAACCAGACACAGTTCCTGAACGTATCCAAGTGCTGCACCAGGAAATGAAAAATCTTCAACGTGAAAATGAGTCGTTGTCTACTAAGATTTCTAACATGGAAGCTTCCACGATTCTCGATGAAGTCGAAAATGTAAACGGCGTGAATGTTCTCGCTAAACAAGTAGATGTTAAAGATATGAATGCACTTCGATCAATGGTCGATGATCTGAAGCAGAACATTGGATCAGGAATTATCCTGCTTGCCACACCAAATGGGGAGAAAGTTCAATTGATTGCAGGAGTTTCCCAAGACTTAATCGAAAAGGGTTACCATGCCGGTCAATTGATTAAGCAAGCTGCATCGATTTGTGGCGGCGGCGGTGGTGGACGACCTGATATGGCCCAAGCCGGAGGAAAAGACGCAGAAAAGATACCAGAAGCCTTACATTTTGCCAAAGAATATGTAAATCATACCGTCTAGTTTTTACAATCTTCCAAATAGGTATATAATGGGGATAATACTAATAAGTGCGAGGTGACTGTAAAATGAGTTCAATGGACAAAACAATGCGTTTTAATTTCTCAGAGGAGCCCTTTGATGAGGATGTACGATCAGTATTATTATCCGTGCACAATTCCTTACAGGAGAAAGGATATAACCCAATCAATCAAATTGTAGGTTATTTGCTTTCGGGGGATCCAGCTTACATTCCACGCCATCAGGATGCAAGAAACCTCATACGCAAAATGGAACGGGACGAGCTTATTGAAGAATTGGTTAAGTTTTATTTAGAAAAAAATAATGGGGATGCTTAATGAAGAAGATTGGTTTAGATGTGGGGGAGAAAACAATTGGTGTTGCCTTATCTGATGCAATGGGGTGGACAGCCCAGGGGGTAACTACCCTAAAGTGGGATGAACGCAACTATACGACAGCCAAAGAACCCTTACGAAAGGTCATTGTAGAAAACGACGTTACAGAAGCCGTTGTTGGTCTTCCGAAAAATATGAACGGGTCGATTGGCCCTCGCGGTGAAGCAAGTCAAAGGTTTGCAAAATGGCTGGAAAAAGAATATAAACTAGTCGTCCATCTTTGGGATGAACGACTAACAACCATGGCTGCAGAACGCGTCTTACTCGATGCTGATGTAAGTCGTCAAAAAAGAAAAAAAGTCATTGATAAAATGGCTGCTGTAATCATATTACAGAGCTATTTAGATTCAAAACAATAAAGGAGGACGACAAGTATGGCATTAGAAAAAGAAGAACGTATCATCATCCCTGATGAAAATGGAGAAGAGCATTTATTTGAGGTGTTGTTCACCTTTGACGTTGAACAAACAGGTCATTCTTACATTGCTGTAGTACCAGCAGAGCAAAAAGAGGGAGATGAGGTAGAGGTCTTTGCATTCCGCTATGAAGAAAAAGGGAATGAAGAGGATGATTTATCTCTCTATCAAATAGAATCAGACGAAGAATGGGAAATGGTTGAGGAAATGTTAAATACCTTAACAGAAGAAGATTTAACTTAAATGTAACTCTTACAGCCTTTAGCAAATTGCTAGAGGCTGTTTTTATTGGGCCACGACCTAATTGATGGTCTAGGCGAAATTCTAACTACATAAACCACTCATCTGTTTAATGTAACAGAACATTTCGATAGTAGGTGAACCTTTTTGAATCTATTGCATTTATGACTGTGTATCATGTATATTGTGTGAAGATATGGAAAATAACTCGTAAATTGTAGTATAATGTAGCGGATGGAAGGAGGAGCATCGTTGTCTGATTCAAATTTTAAGCAGAAATACAAAGATCGAATTAAAAAACGTAATGAAGAAGCGAGCACAGTTCGCAAGATTGTTGCGATTGCATTAACTATCATAGTAATCGTCCTTCTAATAGGAGGCATATCAGGATATTTTTACGTAAATCATGCCTTACAGCCCGTAGACCCTGATGATGAAACTCAAAAAAATATTGAAATTCCTCTCGGGTCCTCAACCTCACAAATTGCACAAATTTTAGAAGAAAATAATGTGATTAACAATGCTCTCATTTTTAGATTTTATACTAAGTTTAAAAATGAGACAGGCTTTCAGGCAGGGAACTATCAATTTACCTCAGCGATGACACTTGATCAAATTATTGCATCATTAAAAACAGGAACAGTCAGGAAAGATCCTGTATTCAGTGTGACGATCCCTGAAGGATACACCTTAGAGCAAATAGCTGAGTCATATGCTAAGAAACTCAAGTTTACAAAAAAAGAATTTATGGACAAGGTGAATGACAGTGAGTATGTTAATCAGCTGATCGAACAGCATCCAGCTTTACTAGATAAAGTCATCTTGAAGCCGGAGATTCGTTATCCTCTCGAAGGCTATTTATTTGCTTCCACCTATAACTTCTATATAGAGGATCCAAGCATTGAACAAATTGTTAACAAAATGATTAAACGAACAGAGGAAGTGGTCTTACCTTATCTTGACGCGTTGTCTAAACTAGATCTGTTGGAAGGCGAGCAGACCGTCCACAAAGCGATAACCATGGCATCACTGCTCGAAAACGAAGCGAAGACAAAAGAAAACAGAAGGAAAATTGCAGGTGTCTTTTACAATAGAATCGAAGAAGGTATGAAGCTGCAGACTGACCCTACCGTCCTTTATGCACTAGGTGAACATAAAGATCGAGTGCTCTACGAGGATCTAGAAGTGGAGTCACCTTATAACACGTATCATGTTAAAGAACTTCCTGTTGGGCCGATATCAAGCTTTCACAAAAACTCAATAGCCGCTGCGGCTAACCCTATTGAATCTGACTACCTGTATTTCTTAGCGGGTGGGGATGGCAACATCTATTATTCAAAAACTCTCGAAAAGCATAACAAGCTAAAAGCAGAACATATATCAGGAGAATAGAATAGGGAAGGGGTGCGGAAAATAACTCGCATTCCTTCCTTTGTTTATGTTAAAATAACAGGGTTGTAAATGGGATTGTCCAGGAGGAAAGGGGACGACATTTAAATGGAACAGGATGCATATTTACATTCGTTACTAGCTACACCATCTAAAGAAATAGAACAACTAGAGCATGAGGCACGCAAACAAGGTGTGCCGATCATGGAGCCGCTGGGAATTGATTTTCTGATGCAGCTCATTCGATTAAACAAGCCACAAACCATACTTGAAATTGGCACAGCGATTGGTTATTCTGCTTTAAGAATGCTCGAAGCTGCTCCTAATAGTTCCATCACAACAATGGAGAGAGATACTGAACGTTATCAGCAAGCTGTTGAAAATATAGACAAGTTTCAGGCAAAGCAACACATCAACATTCTTTATGGTGATGCTCTTGAGTTGAAGGATCAAGTGAGTCAGGCAGCACCATTTGATTTGATTTTTATTGATGCAGCTAAAGGCAAATATGAAGAGTTTTTTCATTTGTATGCTCCATTCTTATCAGAGAGCGGCATGATTGTATCGGACAATGTATTGTTCAAGGGCTATGTGGCTGATGAAGGTGACGCTACTGGTCGAATGGCGAAATTAGCAAGTAAGATTCGAAATTTTAATCAATGGTTAGTCTCTCAGGAAAACTATCATACATCGATTGTACCAATTGGTGATGGGATAGCTATTACGGTGAAGAACCATAAGAAATAAAAAAACGATTTTCCCCGGGATGAAAGGAGAACCCATCAGCATGGATGATAAACCTGTTGTAATTGGTGTAGCCGGAGGGACAGGCTCCGGTAAAACAAGTGTAACCCGATCGATTATTCAGCGTTTCGCCGATAAAACAATACTTATGGTGGAGCAAGATTATTATTATAAAGATCAAAGTCATCTTCCGTTAGAAGAAAGACTGAGGACAAACTACGATCATCCCTTGGCATTTGATAACGATTTACTTATCGAGCATTTGAAGGATCTAATCCAGCAAAAATCAGTTTCAAAGCCAGTATATGATTATAAAATGCATACACGCTCAGACGAAACGATTCATATCGAGCCAAAAGAGGTTATTATTGTTGAAGGGATTTTAGTACTGGAAGATGACCGTTTGCGTGATTTAATGGATATCAAGGTTTTTGTTGACACAGATGCGGACGTGCGAATTATTCGAAGGATGATGCGTGATATTAATGAACGTGGGCGCACACTAGACTCTGTTATTGAGCAATATACCAGTGTAGTTCGTCCTATGCACCTGCAGTTTGTTGAGCCAACGAAGCGATATGCGGACTTGATCATCCCTGAAGGTGGCCAAAACCATGTAGCGATTGACTTGATGGCTACGAAGATCCAAACTGTCTTGTATGAGAAAGGGCAAAAGCTAAGCAAAGAAAATAGTTGAAAATTTATAAGATATCTGGCATAGTTCATGATAGAAGTTCTAGAAAACCTATGTCCCAGATACACTATATTAGTTATCTAATGAGCGTACTTCAAGTACCGCTCATTTCATTATATTCAGGGATAACGGTCATTTATTGTCGGAAAGAGGAGTGTATTGGAAATGGCACAAGAGAAAAGCTTTTATATGACAGCAGAAGGTAAAGTAAAGCTTCAAGAGGAACTTGAGCATTTAAAAAATGAACGTCGAAAAGAAGTAGTCGAACGCATTAAAGAAGCAAGGGGATTTGGAGATTTATCTGAGAATTCGGAGTACGATGCTGCGAAGGACGAGCAGGCATTTGTGGAAGCCAGAATCCAACAAGTCGAAAATATGATTCGTCATGCGGTTATTATTGAAAACGATAACGATAACCCTGACATGGTTTCCATGGGTAAATCGGTTACCTTTCAAGAGCTTCCAGATGGAGACGAGGAAACGTATACGATCGTAGGAAGCGCTGAAGCCGACCCTTTTGAAGGGAAAATTAGTAACGATTCACCAATGGCACAAAGCTTAATCGGTCACGAAGTAGGGGATCAAGTAGCCGTTGTTACCCCCGGCGGGGAATTAGATGTGAAAATAATTTCCGTTACAACAAAATAAGAAAGCAAGGCAGGGGCTTCCCTGTCTTTTCTCTTATTTTTAAATTTGAAATGTGACTTTCATTGGGTTGGTGACCTTTATTGGGTATTGTATAATGGGGAAGGTAAAGGAGGAGGAAGAAACTATGCCTAAACAAGGGCCTTCTAAATCAAGATCAGATCGTTTCGAAAAAAGGAGAAAAGGGACAAAGCTGATTACGTGGCTGGCAGGTGCAGGAGCGCTGTTGCTGGTTGTATTTATTGCTCTGTTTATTTTTGGTGGGAGCGGCGATCAAACAGCGTCTGAACCATCATCTGGGGATCAACAATCTACCGAAGATTCATCCCAAGAAGAGTTAAACGTCATAACAGACGAACAAACGGATCAGGAAAGTGATTCTTCAGATAAGTCTAGCGATAAAGAAAAACAAGATAAAAAAGCTAAAGAAGATAAAGAAGAAGAGAAAGATGCTGTCGTTACGGAAAGTGATAAAGAAAATGTTGAAAGTGTAATTAAAAAGGACTGGCAGCCTGTACAGACTGAACAAGCGACAGATGGAAATCATACAGTCACATATGATAAATCATCCCAGGATTGGCAGGAAATCTTACAAGCTGCAAGTAAGGCTACTTCAATCGATACGGGTAACATGATTGCCTGGCGAGTAGAAAACGGGGGCGGACCGCAGAAAGTAGAGGCTACTGTTTCAGATAAAGCACAGCAACAGACGTATCGTGTTTATATACACTGGGCAGAAGGTGTAGGTTATAAACCAATTAAAGTAGAAAAGCTAGCAAGTAACCCTTATCAGTAAACAATGGATTAAGCGGAGGAGAGCTAAAGTATGGCCATCGGAATTATTGGAGCAATGGATGAAGAAATAGAATTGCTAAAGAGCAAAATGAAAATCAATCAAACGGTTGAGGCTGCCGGAAGTAAATTTATAGAAGGCGAGCTTTGTCAACAATCGGTTGTACTTTTACAGTCAGGAATTGGTAAAGTGAACGCCGCAATTGCAACGACTATTTTGCATGAGCGTTTTACCATTGAGCGAGTGATTAATACAGGGTCAGCCGGGGGATTTGCAAAGGAATTAGAAGTCGGCGATCTCGTCATTTCTTCTCTTGTCACTCATCATGATGTTGATGTGACTGCTTTTCAGTATGAGTATGGTCAGGTTCCAGGTCTTCCGGCCATGTACCCGGCGGATTCATCATTGATGGAAAGAGCAATGGAGGCTGTGAGGAAAACGGACGCTAAAGCGAAGAAAGGAATCATTGCTACAGGTGATTCCTTCATGCAGGAGGAAGCTCGCGTAAGTTTTGTACGCGGCAAATTTCCTGAAATGATTGCCGCTGAAATGGAGGCGGCGGCAATTGCCCAAGTATGCTATAAATACAATACTCCTTTCGTTGTAATACGAGCCCTCTCAGATATAGCAGGTAAGGAATCTTCCATTTCATTTGACCAATTCCTTCCTAAGGCTGCGGAGAATGCTGCAACGATGATTATGGAGATGCTTACATCGCTAGACTAACAAAAATTCCCACCTTTTATCATTTATATATGTGTTAAAATGAGCACATACAGGAGGTGGCATAATTGAAGTCTACCGAATGGATTGAGAGCAAAATTGCAGATTATAAGCGATTTACCTTAACTCTACTCATATTAAGCAGTTATTTATATATTGGCGTACTCATTAGTATCTATGAATATCATTCTCAAGCTTATCTCTATCTGCTAATCATGATTGCTGGATTGTTAAGTGCAGCATTTGGATTTGTACTAAAGCTTAAGAAATTGCGCCAGCGTTTACTTGAAGAATAGAAGCCACTGTGTAAAAACAGTGGCTTTACATATGTCTTTTCCTTTAATAAGTGTCTTGCCTAAGATGGTTTTTTTCGCTTGCTTTGTTTATAAAATTCATGAAAGATTTTCATTAGTGCTCTTTTCTCAATACGAGAAACATAACTCCTGGAGATGTTTAACTCTCTTGCAATTTCCCTTTGAGTTTTTTCATCTGTATCTCCCAGGCCATAACGGAATATGATGACTTCTTTTTCTCTTTCATCTAAAACAGTAATAAACTCCTTAATTTGTTCAAGCTCCATGTGAAGCTGAATCTCTTCAACAATATCCTCGACATCTGCTTGCAATATATCAAGCAAATTCAATTCATTTCCTTCTTTGTCGTGACCAATCGGATCTTGTAACGAGATGTCTTTATTCATCTTCTTAGTGGAACGAAGATGCATCAGTATTTCGTTTTCTATACATCTGGCAGCATAGGTAGCCAATTTCGTACCTTTGCCTGTAGAGTAGCTCTCTATGCCTTTGATTAGTCCTATCGTTCCAATTGAAATTAAATCCTCAAAATCCTCCTTCGTATTTTCAAACTTTTTAACAATATGAGCAACCAGTCTCAAGTTATGTTCAATCAACGTATCTCTTGCCTCTCGGCTTCCCTCTTCCATCAGTTTCAGTTGTTTGGCTTCTTCCTCTTTAGACAGTGGATTTGGAAATGCCTGATTTTTTACATAAGACACAAAGAGTAAAGATTCTTTAAAAAAGTAAAGGATAGAAGCGATCAGACTGCTCACAGTGCGGATACCTCCCTCGGTGTTAGGCTCTTGCCTACAACAAGTGTATGTGTGGAAGCATGTCCCTGTGCTTGTACAGGAAGAAAAATCAGGCAAAAAAAAAGAGACCAGAAACGACTGGCCCCATTCTTAAGCGATTCAGTGATCTTTTACCTTTTCCAAATTCTTTTTATGCTCATCTTCCACACTTTTATCACTCAACGGAACACCACTGTAATAAGCGGCCCGCCCCAGCACATGCCCGGTTACGGGAGCCGTTAAAAGAATGAATAGGATACCTAACAGTAATTTTCCACTCACGATCCCATGCTCTACGTACATGAAAAGAAATGATCCAATGAGGATCCCGGTTATCCCTAATGTTGAGCCCTTTGTAGCTGCATGAAGCCTTGTATAAACGTCAGGGAACCTCAGGATACCAATCGAGGCAGAAACAATAAAGAACGTACCCGAGAGTAAGGAAATACATATGAGAATATCAAGTATTACGTTAATCCATGTTCCGCTCAATGATAACACCCTTTTCTAAAAATTTAGCCAATCCCACATTACCTATGAAAAGTAAGATCCCAATAAGCAGAACGACATCGTTCGCCTTTGTTGTCACTAGATAAACAGCGATCAACCCGGCCAGTGCCATGATGTTTACCCCAATCGTATCAAGGGCAACTGCACGGTCCGGGTTTGTCGGTCCTTTAACCGTTCTGTAAAGCAGAAGAAGCAGGGAGATGGACACACCAACAATGGATATAGTCACCGAAATTTGTACGAGAGATTGGGTGACATCTAGCATATTCTTCATTAGCGAGTCACCTCCATAATGGCTTTTTCAAACGTTTCTTTGATTTCTGTGATTGATTCTTCTACATCTTCAATATGCATAGCGTGGACATAAATGACCGAATAATCCTCACTGATTACTAATGACAATGTTCCAGGTGTCAATGAAATCAAGTTCGCCAGCAGTGTAATTTCCCAGTTACTTTTTAACTCAGTTGGAAGTGCAAAAATACCAGGACTGACATCGAGTTTAGGGCGGTACACATTTTTTAGAATATCAATGTTTGAAAGGACCAGTTCTCGGATGAACAACATAATTAACTTGATCAATTTTGCTACTCTCTTTATATAAAACGCATCGGGAATAAACCTCTGAAGCAAAAAGAGCAGCCCAATACCTAACAAGTAGCCGACAAAGAATGTTTTAAAGTTGTAGGTCTCACTTAAGAACATCCACATTGCAGCCAAGATAATATTGATGACAATTTGAAATGGCATGTGTTTTCTACTCCTTTAGTACAGAATCGATATAGATTTCCGGATTCATAAGGTATTCGCCAATCCATTCAACGGATGGGTAGAACCATTCTGCACCGACTCCTAGAAGTACAGAAAGGGATAACAGGATTCCTATCGGCCAAGTCATTTGATGGGCAGCCCGCTTTCTCTCAGGGTGAGCAAGCTCTGTTTTTTCTCCCCAAAACCCTTGAATGAATATTCTTATCATAGAGAAGAGAATTAGCAGACTTGATACGAGTGCAGCAATGACAATAAAAATTTGTTCTTGTGCTAAACCTCCCTGTATAAGAAGAAGTTTTCCAATGAAGCCGCTAAAAGGTGGAATACCGGCTAGAACTAGAGTAGCGATAAAAAAGAACCAACCGAGCACAGGGTAATGATGGATCAAACCACTCATTTTTTTCAAATCCGAAGTTCCTGCTACATAAGCGATCACGCCGATCAGTAGAAAGAAGGCTCCTTTAATAATCATATCATGGATCAAATAGTAGACGGTCCCGCTTATCGACGTTTCTGTAAAGATGCCAATTCCCATCAGCATAAATCCAACTGCTGGAATAATATTATAAGCCATAATAAGTTTAATATTATTAGTAGATAGGGCACCTACCACACCAAATATCATAGTAAACGCTGCTAAATAGATAAAGAGTGTATGAGTTAGATCCGCTTCCCAAGCAAAGATTAGCGTGAATACACGTAAAATCGAGTAAATCCCTACTTTTGTCAGCAGTGCACCAAATAACGTTGACACAACTGGATTCGGGACACTGTATGAGCGAGGAAGCCAATAGTATAAAGGAAAAACAGCTGCCTTCGTTGCAAATACGAAGAATAATAAAATCCCTATTGTTGTAAGAACCCCCTGTTGTTCAACTTCCTGAACACGCTGAGCAATATGAGCCATGTTCAAAGTCCCTACAACCGAATACAAAAAAGCAACAGTTGTAACAAACAACATGGAGGAAAACACGTTAATTAATACATATTTCATTGACTCTCTAAGTTGTGCTTTGCCATTACCGAGGACAATCAACCCATATGAAGCCATTAGCAGTACTTCGAAAAATACGAAGAGGTTGAAGATATCACCTGTAATGAAGGCACCGCTTACGCCTGTAATCAACAAAAAGAAGAAGCTGTAAAAATAAAACGACTCTTGCTGATCTGTTAATGATTTTGAAGCATAAAACACGCAAGCGACAGCTATTATGTTCGTGGTAAACGCAAGGGTAACAGATAGCATATCGCCAACAAGAATAATTCCATAAGGCGCAATCCAGTCACCTGTTTCCAGTACGATGGTGCCGTTTTGGTAAACCTGATATAAGACGAAACCAGTGACGATAAGGTTGATGACCGCTAAAGTTTGAGATACTCGACGTACAAGCGGTTTATTATTTGCTAGAAAAGCGACAATGATTCCTGCTAGTAATGGCAATACAATGGGTAGTGAAATTAAATTACTCATATTCGTTACCTCTCAGTTGCTCCATATTATCTGTACCATTTTTCTTAGAAGCGCGATAAGCAAGAACGAGCAGCAGGCTCGTTATCCCGAAACTAATAACAATTGAAGTGAGAATCAAGGCTTGTGGAAGCGGGTCAGTATATTGCTCGACCTCTTCTGATAGAATGGGTGGTGCACCCCTCTTTAACTCTCCCATTGTTAAGATGAATAAATGTGCTCCATGAGAAAGTAGTGCCGTACCTATGATAATACGGAGCATTTGTTTCTGGAGGAGGTTATAAACGGCTGTTGTGAACAATATACCAGCAAGCACTGCCATAATAATTTCCATTCTTTATTCCTCCTCCTTTTTACTTCCGCGTAATCGGATCAATCCGTAGATCGCCATGGCAGCTATTCCAAGCACCGTGATCTCAAATAACGTATCAAGACCACGCATATCTACTAGAATGACGTTAACTATGTTATCTCCTCCGCCAAGCTTATAAGAATTTTCTATGAAGTAATCTGCGATTGAATCAAACATTTTACTGCTATGAGCGGAAATGGCAACCATAGTCATCAGGGCACCGAACCCAACGGAGATGACTAGATTTAAAGTCTTTGTACTTGTTGATTCATTTTTTTTCTCAAGTTTAGGCAAGTGGTAAAAGACAAGTAAAAATAATGCTAGTGTTACGGTTTCGATAATAAACTGAGTTAAAGCTAAGTCTGGGGCTCTGTAGATGACAAACAGTAAAGAAAGACCATAACCTACTACTCCTAAGATAAGAATGGCTGCTATACGGTTGTTCACTATAATGGTTCCAATAGCCGCGATGATCATCATAAATGCTACAAACAGTTCTGTTACTGTAATTTCAGCAAGGTTGCTTGTTTCAAGATGAAAGCCGTCTGTAGCTGCCATTATCCCAAAGCCCGCAATAACTATGGCGGCAATAATTAAACGAACATATCTTCCTAAAGAACCGTTCATATAACTCTTGGTTACGATTGAAGAATAGCTTACAGTTCGATCAACGAGCCCATCGTAAAATTTGTTAAGACTTAGTACTCCGGGAACAATCCTATAAACAGACCGCCATTTTGTCAGTGACAGGACAAGAACTGTTCCAAAGGCAATGACAGTTAGGGACATGATGAATGGCAGCGTAATACCGTGCCAGAAAGAGATGTGTTTAGTAAACTCAAACCCTTTTACAGCTGTAGCCGCGTGGGCAATAAATGGTTCATTAATAATTTGTGGGAAGAGTCCAATGATAATGACTCCCGCAACTAAAATCATAGGTGAGACAAGCATCCCAAAAGGAGCCTCATGTGGCTTTTTAGGCAGTTCGTCCAAATTCGCTTTTCCTCTAAATGTACCAAAGAAAAAGTACATAGAATAGACAAAGGTAAAGATGCTACCGAAAACAGCTAAGTATGGAAAGATCGTTTTCAGAAATGCAGCGATTCCGGTTGTGGTTTGCTCCAAATTTATAGCGGAGTCAAAAAATAGTTCTTTACTATAAAAACCATTTAAGAATGGAAGAGGGACACCTGCCATCGAAAATGAGGCAAACAAAGCTAATGTTGCTGTAACTGGCAGGAAAGTCATTAAGCCACCAAGCTTACGAATGTCCCTTGAACCTGTTTCATGATCGACAATTCCGGCTATCATAAATAAGCTTCCTTTAAAGGTAGCATGGTTTAAAATGTGGAAAACAGCTGCAAATATTGCAACCTTTGTTCCAAATCCAAGCATGGCCATAATCATGCCTAACTGGCTGATCGTTGAGAAGGCCAGAATCCCTTTGAGATCAGTTTGTCGAACAGCCATATAGGATCCCCAGCAGAGGGTGACGATTCCTGCTGTTGATACAATGATAAAGAACCAATCTGACGCAGATAGCATAGGTGAAAATCTTGCGACTAAATAGATTCCAGCTTTAACCATCGTTGCTGAGTGCAAGTAAGCACTTACAGGCGTTGGCGCTTCCATCGCGTCTGGCAGCCAAATGTGAAATGGAAATTGGGCAGATTTAGTGAAAGCTCCTAATAATATGAAGACAAGGATTAAAGGGAAGAACTCGTGGTTTAAAATAAGCTCTTGCTGACGAATCATTTGTTGGATGCTCGTTGTCCCGGTAATGACACTCATGAATACTAAACCACCAAGTAAGCTGAGTCCGCCAAAAACGGTAATAAGCATCGACTTTAAAGCTCCGTACCTTGAACGTTCTTTATAATTCCAAAACCCGATTAATAAGAAGGAAGATAAAGAAGTGAACTCCCAGAACGTGTATAAAACGAACACGTTATCTGACAGGACCACACCTAACATCGACCCCATGAATAATAGAAAGTAAACGTAAAAATGTCCTAGCTGCTCTGATTTATGTAAATAATAGATCGAATAAAAAGCAACTAGGGAGCCAATCCCGCTAATTAAAAGTACGAATAGTAAGCTCAAACCGTCTAAATAAAAGAGAATGTTTATGTCCAGAGAAGGAATCCAACTGTATTCTCTAGTTACAGGTTCAAATCCTGCCCCTAAGAACTGGGCAAAATAAATAAAGATCACAACAGGTACAGCAGTTACAAAGAAGCCAGTGTGAAGCTTTTCTTTCCATTTGCTTAAAAATGGAATAAAAATGGCAATAATAAAAGGCAATAGTACAGCCAGCAGCATCTAGTTGTTCCTCCCTCAGGCTAAGTTCAATACTAAAAAATATAGTAGCGAAATAGTTACTTCACTCAATTGTAATCAAAAAGTATAGGATTATTCAACTGAATACTATTCGTAAAAGATAAATCATCTAGTGTTTTTTAAAATCCTTTAAATAAGTAGAAAGACGACAAATACATCAGAAAAATTTTCAAGAAAAAAACTCGTTCCCTTGTTAGGAAACGAGCAGGTAGTTCTCATTATTTGCAAGTTGCTCCATTTTTAACCTACTTGGGTAAACTTTTTGTCAACCAGATGGGTAATGGAGCGCTCTTGTATTTCTTCTTCGATCTGTTTAATGAAATCCTGTGAAAGATTGAGCTCAATAGCTTTGTGGTAAGATTGTAATAACAGGGTATCGGATAATTGTTTCATCTCTCTGCCACATGTGTGGCAGCCACCTCCTGTTTTGAAAAGTGTATTTTAACTAATGCAAGTTTACCTTACCACGATCATAGAACCCCTACAATACACCATTTATCTACAGGCAAATGTAGATAAGTGTAACGATATTGTTTAGCAGAATAGGTAGGACAAAGGATTTCGGGTGTGGAATATGTGCATAAACTTATCCACAGGCACGGTTTGTCGCGAATTGTCGAACGATTTTTTGAATATAGCTGAAGGCTTCAATATTCTTTTGAATCTTGTAGAAATTTTGTATATGATGGGTAAGGAGATTTGTCGTGAAGGATGGAGTGATCGTATGATTAAAAAGTTTCTGCCAAATGAGCATGTGAAAAGTATTCATGATATAGATCCTGAAAATTTGAAGGAGAAAGGAATTAAAGGGATCATTACGGACTTGGATAATACGCTAGTTGCATGGGACGAACCTGACGCCACAGAAGAGATTGTTAACTGGTTTCGTCACATGAATAATCATGGCATTCAAGTGACGATTGCCTCAAATAATAATGAAAATCGAGTGAAACTGTTCTCTGAGCCATTAAATACATCATTCATTCATAGTGCCAGAAAGCCGTTGTCAAAGGCATTTAAAAAGGCCAGGAAAGATATGAATGTGCACAAGGGTGAAATTGTTGTTGTAGGAGATCAACTGATGACAGACGTACTGGGTGGCAACTTAGCAGGTCTTTATACAATTTTAGTTGTTCCTATAGTAGAAACAGATGGCTTTTGGACTCGTTTTAATCGTAAAATTGAGCGCAGGATATTAAGCTGGATGAAACGTAGAGGTAAGATAACATGGGAGGAGGGAAACGGACGATGAGTGAAATAATTTGTCAAGGATGCGGGGCTGCTATCCAAACAACCGACTCTAAACAGCCTGGTTTTGCACCACAATCTGCTCTTGAGAAAGATGATATTATTTGCAAACGGTGTTTTCGCTTAAAACATTACAATGAAGTACAAGATGTTCCCTATCAAGATGATGATTTTCTAAACATGTTAAACCAAATAAGTAAAAGTAAAGGCCTCATTGTTCAACTTGTTGATATTTTTGATTTTAACGGAAGTTTTATCCCGGGGTTGAAGCGCTTGACTGGTCAAAACCCAGTGATCTTAGTCGGAAATAAAATGGATGTCCTTCCGAAATCGGTAAATCACAATAAAGTGAAGCAATGGCTGCGACATGCGGCCAAGGAACAGGGGCTTAAGGTAGAAGCGATATACTTAATCTCAGCACAGAAGGAACAAGGGATTGATGAGCTCTCAAAAGCAATAGACAGCTATAGAAAACATGGTGATGTCTATGTCGTGGGAACGACAAATGTTGGGAAGTCAACATTTATTAATGCGTTGATTAATCAAACATCAGGAGTGAAAGATGCGATCACGACCTCCTACTTCCCGGGAACAACATTAGGATTTATCGACATTCCTTTGGACGAAAAAAGCTCACTTTTTGATACGCCTGGAGTGATTCATCGCCATCAGATGGCTCATTACGTATCAGACCAGGATTTAAAGGTGATTACTCCCAGGAAAGAGGTTAAGCCTAAAGTGTACCAACTAAATGAGCAGCAGACGCTTTATTTTGGCGGATTGGCCCGGTTAGACTTTGAGGCTGGGGAGCGTACCTCCTTTATTTGCTATTTAGCTAATGAGATCCCTATTCATCGAACGAAGCTTGATAAAGCAGATGAGTTATATAAAAATCATATAGGTGAATTGCTAGCTCCTCCTGATCGGGAAACGATGGATCAGCTTCCACCGTTAAAAGGAGTAACGTTTAAAATCCAAGAGCCTAAAACTGACATCGTATTTTCAGGATTAGGCTGGGTGACTGTCCCTGAAGGACATGCAACCGTGACGGCTTACGCTCCTGAAGGTGTAAAAGTATCTCTTCGGGATTCATTAATATAAGGAGGTGGATAGCATGAAACTTGGGTTAATTGGCTACCCAATCGCTCACTCCCTCTCTCCATGGATCCATAACCAATTACTTGATATACATGGGATGCTGGGAGAGTATCAATTGTTTGAATGTGAGACAGATGGGTTTGCTGATAAAATCAATGAGATGAAGGCAGATCACATAGCTGGGTTTAATGTTACCGTCCCTTACAAGGAACGGATCCTCCCATACCTAGATGAATTGGATGATGCGGCCCGATTTTTAGGTGCTGTAAATACAGTTAAATTAGATAAGGGACGCTATGTTGGATATAATACTGACGGAACAGGCTATCTCGCTTCTCTTGTAGATCGTCATGCTGATGCTGTAGAGTCACCAAAGCAGGTCCTTATTCTTGGCAGCGGAGGAGCAGCGCGAGGGATTTTTTATGCTTTACTGAAGCAAGGAATAAAGAAAATTGATCTCGCGAATCGAACGATTGAGAAAGCTCAGCAGGTGATCGATGATTTATCCGCAAGCTCAATCTCGCAAGCTCTTTCTTTAAAAGAAGCAGAGGAAAAATTGGTGAAGTATGACTTAATTATTCAAACTACATCGGTTGGAATGTCGCCAAATCACGAACAGACGCTTCTTTCCCTCTCAGGAATAACAAAAGACACGATTGTAAGTGATATCGTTTACCGGCCGATGAAGACAGCATTTTTAAGAGAAGCAGAAGCAAGAGGAGCACGGATACATTATGGTCACGGAATGCTTTTACATCAGGCAATCTATGCTTTTCAAATATGGACAGGAAAGCCAACGGATGCATCTGAAATGATGAAGGCGTTCGAAAAGAAGTTGAAAGGGGTATAGCATGTTAACAAGTAAACAAAAGAAATATTTACGAGGTCAATCCCATCAGATTCAACCTATTTTTCAAGTAGGAAAAGCTGGTGTCAATGAAAATATGACAACACAGATTTCTGAAGCACTGGAAAAGAGGGAATTGATTAAAGTAAGTATTTTACAGAATTGCTTCGAGGATAATTCTGTTGTAGCAGATGAAGTTATTCATAATACAGAGGCTGATCTTGTTCAACTAATCGGAAATACGATTATTTTATATAAAGAATCTAAAAATAATAAACAAATTGATTTACCATAAAGGAGAGCTCTCATGAAAAGGGTTGGGATTTTTGGGGGGACGTTTGACCCGCCACACCAAGGTCATTTGATCATGGCTGAACACGTACGTGAAGCAATGGATTTAGATGAAGTTTGGTTTATTCCCTCTCATCTTCCTCCACATAAAAAAGATGCCGCGGTGTCCCCGCAAGAACGAATGGAAATGGTAAAGGTAGCAGTAAGGGGAAATGATCGTTTTCAATGTTGTGACCTCGAATTAAAGAGGCAGGGGACATCTTATACAATTGATACGATCAAGGAATTGAAAATGGCCCATCCTGATCACCGGTTTTATTTTATTATCGGTGGGGATATGGTAAAACATTTATCAGAGTGGTATAAAATCAATGAACTAAAGGCGCTTGTCACTTTTGTTGGAGTCCAGAGACAGGACTTTGAAGGACAGGCAGCTGATGGTGTCGTGATGATTGATATCCCTAGAATAGATATTTCTTCATCATTGATTCGTGATCGATTAAGACAAGACTTAACTGTAAGATATCTCCTTCCAGAAACTGTCCATCACTATATAAAGGAGAATACGTTGTATGCAACTAAGCCGTGATGAACTTCTCGAATTTGTGCAGCCACATCTCACTGAGACGAGATATGAACATACGGTTCGAGTGACCGAAACTGCACTTATCCTGGCTAATCGATTTGGTTCAAATCAAGAAAAAACAGAAGTTGCTGCTATTTTGCACGATTATGCGAAGTATAAGTCTAAAGAAGATATGAAGCGCTGGATTGTAGCTGATCGCCGATTATCAAAGGATTTGCTGCATCACCATCATGAACTTTGGCATGGTCCTGTTGGGGCGATTATGCTCGAGCAAGAAATTGGATTACATGATTCAGCTATTCAGTCTGCCATAGCCTCTCATACATCAGGCAAGAAAAATATGAGCATTATGGATAAAGTCGTATTTTTAGCTGATTACATTGAGCCAGGCAGAGGTTTTCCAGGGGTTGAGGAAGTTAGAAAGACAGCGGAAACAAATTTAAATGCGGCTTGTTTGCAAGCATTGTCGAATACCATACAATTTTTAACTAAAAAAAGCAGATCCGTTTACCCTGACACGATCCATGCATATAATGATTTAATAGCAATTATAAACCTAAGGGAGGAAAATAATGGAAAGTAAAGAATTAGTTACATTAACTGCTAAAGCTTGTGATGAGAAACGAGCGAATGACATTGTTATTCTGGACATGGCTGACGTTTCACTTATTGCCGATTACTTTTTGATCTGTGAAGGTTCAAATGAGCGTCAAGTACAGGCGATCGCAAGAGAAGTAAAAGCACAGGCAGAAGAGAACGGCATTGAGGTAAAAAGGATGGAAGGGTTTGATAAAGCCCGCTGGATTCTAGTTGACCTAAATGATATTGTCTGCCATATTTTTCATAAAGATGAGCGAAGCTATTATAATCTTGAGCGCCTGTGGGGTGACGCAGAAACAGTTGCTGTTGAGGGTATAGAAGGATAAATGAGTTATCAGCAAATGGCAGAAGTATATGATGAATTAATGAAGGATGCACCCTATGACCAATGGGTTACATGGACAACGTATATGCTAAACAACTATCATCCAAAGGCTAAACAGTTACTCGATCTTGGTTGTGGGACAGGGGAAATAACGACGCGTTTATCTAATCAAGGGTGGCAATTGACTGGTGTAGATTTATCAGAAGAAATGCTCTCCGTAGCTGCTAATAAAGATCAGTCCATACAGTGGTTGAAACAAGATATTATCAACCTTCAGGGTTTGTCTAACTTTGATTGTATTGTCAGTTATTGTGACGTGATGAATTACATTACAGATCTTACATCACTTACAACTGTTTTTGAACATGCCTTTCTAGCATTACAACGGAATGGACTATTTTTATTTGATGTTCATTCCGTTGAGCACATCACATCTCACCTGTATGGTCAAACTTTCGCAGAAGTATATGATGATGTGTCTTACGTATGGTTTTGTGATCCAGGTGAAAAAAAGTACTCTATCGTCCATGATTTGACGTTTTTCATTCGTCACCATGATGAGTATCGACGTTTTGATGAACACCATTATCAGCAGGGATATGAGCTGAGCACTTTAAAACAGGCAATTGAAAAAGCAGGGTTTACCATTCAGCAAGTTTGCGCTGATTTCTCGGTAAATCCTGCTTCTAATGGGGACAGGCTATTCTTTGTTTGTCAAAAACTATAAAGGAGCATGAAATTTTTCATGCTCTTTTTATCTTTTTTGCAGGAATAAAGAAAAAAATGTCGAAAGTATTAAAAGTGTATTGTACGTTTATCCTCTTTATGCTTGTTATGAGTTGCTTGGAACATTTCCAGAAAAAGATCTCCTACATTTTCCTCGAGTGCCTTGATTCCTTCTCCTGTAACGCCGCCTTTAACTGTAACTTTTTCCATTAGTTCCGGCAATGTGTACGTGCGTTTTTCTAACAAAGTTCCTAACCCAATCATCATTTCCTCTGTTAACTGTGTCGCTTTATCTTTAGACATTCCCCCAACTTCTTGAGCGGCATTAATCATATTTTCCAATAAGAAGCTAATAAAAGCGGGTCCGCACGAAACAATATCCGAAGCTGAACGTATTGATTCCTCATCAATTTCAATAGGTGTTGAAATATGAGAGAAGATGGAAAGGAGTTCCTCTTTATAGAAATTAGAAATACGCTCACCGTACGTAAATAAACTAACCCCGGAAAACGCGCGATTCGTAATGGATGGGACCACTCTTGCAACTTGACACGAAGTAATTCGTTCTAAGTCATCTACGGAAACTGGGCTCGTAATGGATACGAGGCACTGGGTGGCTGACGGAGAGCATTGACTTAAAATGTCTTTATAATCATGAGGTTTAACACATATGAAAATCACTTCGTTGTCCCTGGCGACCTCCTCAACAGAATCTGCGATTGTAATTTCTTTGAACTGATTCTTTATCCATTCCGCTTTCTTGCGCGTGCGATTATAAATGGTTAAATCATTTGCATCGACCGCTCCACTTGAAATAAAGGCGTTTGCTAACATACTTCCCATGTTTCCCGTACCAATGATTCCATAACGCATCTGGAATCCCTCCTTTTTCATTTACTTTACTTACTTTATTCTTCAACTTTTTAATTATGAAAGGGGACAGGCGCACAGTGTTGTTCTTGAAAAGATATGGTTGGTTGTTGATTATTCCTTTCTTGTTATTTCTAATCATTTATCAACAAAAAGATGATCAGCAAACAGTCGTCCGTGAGAGTGAAAGACCAGCTTTAGATGCAACTATAGAAAAGGATAATGAAAAGACCTCCACGCAAAAGATGGTTGTTGATGTCAAGGGTGAGGTAGTAAAGCCAGGAATTTATGAATTAAATGCTGGATTAAGAGTAAACGATGCCATTGACTTGGCTGGTGGGATGACGGAACAGGCTGATCAAACTAGCGTCAATTTAGCTCAAAAGATTCAAGACGAAATGGTGATTTTAGTCACGTCATTGACAACAGGCAGTGAAGCTCAAACAGAGCAATCTGGAATTACTGGAAAAGTACGAATTAATCAAGCGACTCTTGAAGAGATGCAAGCACTGCCGGGAATTGGTCCTTCGAAAGCAGAAGCTATCATAAAACATCGTGAAGAGAATGGATTATTTAAAAAAGCAGAAGATTTACTTGAGGTTACGGGAATAGGCGAAAAAACATTAGAAAATATGATCGATACGATTCAAGTTCCCTAGTGGATTTGTTTGACTGGACGTCGAATGAAGGGGTAAACTGAATTCAATTAAAAACAAGTAAAGGGGGTTTAAAATGATGGAGCGCATCTCTTGGAATCAATATTTTATTGCTCAAAGTCATTTATTAAAATCGAGAAGTACATGTGAACGCTTAGCTGTAGGGGCAGTTATCGTTAGGGACAAACGAATGATCGCAGGCGGTTACAATGGTAGTGTTTCCGGTGGTGTACATTGTATCGATGAAGGCTGTTATGTGATGGAAGGGCACTGTGTTCGTACAATACATGCTGAAATGAATGCTCTTTTGCAATGTGCGAAATTTGGTGTAGCCACAGACCAGGCTGAAATTTATGTATCTCATTTTCCTTGTCTGCATTGTACAAAAGCGATTATACAGGCAGGGATTAAAGCGGTTTATTATAGTGAGGATTATCGTAATCATCCTTATGCCATTGAACTGTTAGAACAAGCTGGAGTAAAAATCCATAAAGTAGAAAGAGAAGACAACTTGATTGATCCGAGCGCAGTGGAAAAAGAACAGCTAGTCGATATTCTTTTACATAAGCTTGAACAGGGCGATCATAACAAAGAAGAAGTAGAAGGTTTAAAAGAAAAGGCAACACGGCTTTTTCAAATGAATGGAAATCAGCAGACATGAAAGCAAATCTCCATCTCCCGGTTTTAGCCATGGCTGGGGGAGGGGTACTATCTAACACTACGGGATTGATGATGTATCTGTCACTCGGTATGTTAATCATATGGTTGATTAAGCTCCGAGGGATGCCAATTTGGATAATCATCCTCTCAGTCTTTATCATGTTTGGCTATGTATATTTCACTCCCCAGGCACCTTCTTCAGCTAACCCCCCTACATTCCTTGAAGGCAAACTAATCTCACCTATTATCGAAACAGAAAGCACAATACGAACGACTCTTCGAAGGCAGCAAAGTGATGAAAAAGCGATCATTATTTATTTTAAAAAGGACGTTGAGCCGGCTGAGATTAGCCACGTCCGATCACAGTTAAAGCATGGTGCCCAATGTACCTTTTTGGGGGAGTCTACTATACCTGATCAAGCTCGCAACCCAGGGCAGTTTGATTATCGACACTATTTAAATAATCAACAAATATTTTGGGAAATGACATTACAGTCATCTGATCAGATAATCTGCAAAGGGCAGTCCTTTCTGCACAAGGCTTATAAAGCACGAAGCACAATTATATCCACGGTAGAAGAAGCAATGGATCCAAAGGCTTTTGCCTGGACGTCTGCCCTCGTATTTGGTGATACGCAATTTCTTTCAGAAGAGAGAATCGAATGGTTTCGAAATTTTAGCTTATCACATATTTTAGCGATTTCCGGTCTTCATGTCGGGCTTTTCCTGAGTGGAGTGTTCTTGCTGCTATTTCGGTCAGGCTTTACTACAATGGAACAAGCAAGAGGAATTATTCTATTCATTCTTCCTGCCTACAGTTTTCTTTCAGGTGCAGCGCCTTCTGTTTTAAGAGCCGTATTTATGGCAGTGTTTCTGCTGCTGATCCTACAATTAAAGATAAAAGCAGCTGTCATCGATGTCCTCGCTCTTGTTGCCTTTCTGCTATTATTAGTCTCTCCATCATACTTCTACAACTTGGGTTTTCAATTCTCATTTATCGTAACGTTTAGTTTACTGCTGTCTTTTCCATTGCTAAAACATAAAAATATCTGGGTGATCTCAGCTGTAATCAGTTTTATAAGCCAAGCCGTCATCTTACCTTTACAACTTCACTATTTTTATGAAATGAATCCCTTGTCCTTGATAGCAAATGTCTTGCTCGTGCCGTATTTCTCCTTTTTCATCATTCCGCTGCTGTTTTTCTTCGTATTCCTATCGTTCCTTTTTCCATCATTGACGTTGATCCTATCTAAAACCACAATTTCTATTCATGAACAGTTTCTAAATGGGCTAATGGCTGTGAGTCAACCTTTGAACATCCAGTGGGTCGTAGGTGAGCTACCTTTAGAGTGGATGCTGCTTTATTTCATCCTGTTTGGATTTATGATGGTTAACTGGGTCCAAAACCGGCTAAGCGCAGCCTTTTTGTTCGGGGTAGGTACGGTTGTCATTCTTGCTAGTTATTCGGTAAAACCCTACTTGTCTGAACATGGCACTGTGACCATGTTAGACGTCGGCCAAGGTGATTCATTTGTCATTGAGCTACCTCATAGAAAAGGAGTGATCATTATTGATGCAGCCGGACCACCAATCTTTAGCAATGATGCAAACAGGATTGCTGATCATATTATTGGGCCTTTCTTAAAGTCCAGAGGAATTAAACAAATTGATGCACTGATAATTTCTCATATGGATCGCGACCATAGTGGAAGTGTTAATCGATTAGTTGACTTATTTCGTATAGAGGAGATCTATGTAAGTCCATACCATAAAATCGATCAGAAAAATGTCAATGTAAATGTGGTCGAACAAGGGGATGTGCTTAAGCTGGGTGCGTACAAATTTCAAGTGCTTCATCCGGGGAATGATGAGAAAGAAACCAATGAAAATTCAGTAGTAATTTATACACAGCTCGGAGGCAGGACATGGCTATTTACCGGAGACATCTCAACTCAAATAGAAGCAAAACTTTTTAAAAATTACCCATCATTATCAGCAGATGTGCTAAAAGTTGGTCACCACGGAAGCCATACATCGACATCTGAAGCATGGATCAGGGGCTTAAATCCAGCCATCGCTCTAGTATCTGCAGGAGTGGATAATCGTTACGGGCATCCCCACGAAGAAGTGATCGAGCGTCTACTTCAAGAGGATGTACTTGTCTTAAGATCGGATATTCATGGAGCAGTGCATTATCAATTCACTAAACAATCAGGAACGTTTTCCACCTTCTTGCCGTATAATGCAGAAAACAGAAAAAGACTGCCTTAGGCAGCCTTTCAGCTTTCGTTATGGATTAGCGTCCGATAAATTCGAATAGTACGCCTATGAAGAAAATGACGAAAAAGAAAACAAACGAGAATACGAAACCTAATCCGGAATCAATTACGTCATTCGTCTTAGACTGTATATCCTTTCTAAATTCGTTCATTGTTACCCCTCCTATATCATTTTTATTATAAGCGAAAATAATTTAAAAATCCATATTGTTAGAAAAGGAAATTAAATATTCCTTTTCTAACAATCCTTTGCCTCATCTAGCAAGACTTGTCACAGATAATTCAATCTTAAAAGGTCACACTATACACATGAGGGGAACAATATCGTTTGCTTTCATAGCATCCGGGGTTATGAAAGCGGCGTTTATATAGATGGTTGCGGCGGCGGTACTTTTGACAGAAATGCAAATGAGCCATAAAATAGTGACACGAATGCACCCAATTGGGGACGTCGCCGTACCCCTTTTTTTAAGGTTGGAAAGGAATAGAAGATATGCCAGAACAGATTTATTTATTATACGGAACAGAAAGTTATTTAATACAGGAACACAAGCAAAAGATTATTGAACAGACGTTAAAGCCGGATGATCGGGAATTTAATATATCACACTACGATTTAGAGGAAACGCCAGTGGAAGATGTAGTTACAGATGCGGAAATTTTTCCTTTTCTAGGTGAAAAAAAGGTAGTGATTGCCCATCATCCTACTTTCTTAAAAGCGAAGCCGGAGAAGCTTGCTTTCGAGCATGATGTAGAGGCGCTGCTTGAATATGTAAATCGTCCTGCAGACTATAGTGTTTTGATTTTGATTGCCCCTTATGAAAAGCTTGATGAACGGAAGAAAGCATTCAAGCAGCTAAAAAAAAACGGAGAACTGATTCTTTGCCAGCCTATTCGGGAGTGGGACATAGACAAGTGGATTCAGTCAATAGCTAATGATTTACATATTACAATTCCCGAGTCTGTACATGAGCTTTTTGCCCAGGAAATTGGAACAAACCTCATGGCACTGCGTAAAGAAATTGAAAAGTTAGCTTTGAATGTAGAAGAAGGCGGAGTGGTTAGTCGTGAGCTCGCAGAGGATTTACTATCACATAGTGCAGAAGCCTCGGGACTTAAATTAGTTGATGCAGTTATGGAGAAAGATTTGGGGCGAGCGATTAGGCTTTATAAGGATTTAGTAAAAGCGAGCGAGGAACCTATCGCTTTAATTGCCTTATTAGCCTCTCAATTTAGAATCATCAGTCAGGTGAAAACGCTGAAGCAAAAGGGGTATGCCCAAAATCAAATGAAGAGTTATGTAAAGGCACATCCTTTGTTATTAAGATGGCACTTAAGAGAGAACGAGCGTTTACAAATGAAGAATTAAATGAAATTATGCAGCAGCTTGCTGAGACAGACTATGTAATGAAACAGGGGCAGATGGAAAAGGGGTTAGCCTTTGAAATGTTACTCTACCGTTTAATCCATATAAAAAAGACTGAAACTGTATAAGTAAAGCCTTCAGATTTTATCTGAAGGCCTTTTCTTATGGGTGGAAAGCGGGGTCTAAGCCACCCTCCCAGTTTTCCACATAAAAACGATCCCGATGAAAGGATCGCATGTTGGTCATAAAAAACGCGTAACGACTATAGTGCGTTCACTTTTTTAGCTAGGCGTGACTTTTTACGGTTACCATTGTTTTTGTCAAGAGCACCGCGTTGGACAGCCTTGTCAATTTTTTTAACGGCAGTTGTAAGGGCTTGTTTAGCATCATCTTTATCATTGCTTGATACAAGCGTTTCAACACGTTTAACCGCAGTACGCATGTCAGATTTGAATGCCGCATTTAGGGAGCGAGCATCGTCATTTACACGTACGCGTTTTTTAGCTGATTTAATATTAGGCATGGTTTCACCTCCTAGGTAAAAACATAAGAATCGTTCATTAGCGAACAAGAGACATTTTACCAAAGCGCGGGGTTGTTTTCAATAGGTTTCTAATGGAGGGTTTGCATACTATCCATTTGTATAGGGGAAAATGGGATGAAAGGAGGTCGTGAAAATGGCAATTGATGAAAACTTTGTAGTACGAACAGATTTAGCATTAGAAGCTCAGGAAATGAATGTTGAAGCTGATCCAGCTCAAACGGGTCCCGATGGTGTTGATGTAACGGAAGAACAGCTTGATGATATAAAGGTAACCTATGTAAAGGTTGACCCCGAAGGAGCGGAAAGAATCGGGAAAAAGGCAGGTAACTACGTTACGATTGAATCCCAGGCTATCCGTAAACAGGATACAAAAATGCAGGATGAATTATCGACCTGCTTATCAAAGCAGCTTAAAAAGCTGTTAGCTGACAATGGTATTAAGGATTCCGATCGCTGTTTAATTGTAGGGCTTGGCAACCACAGAGTTACACCTGATGCAATCGGTCCTTTTGCAATAGATGAAGTGTTGGTGACAAGCCATTTGTTTGAACTGCAGCCTGAAACCGTGGCGGAAGGATACCGCAATGTATCAGCTGTTACACCCGGGGTGATGGGGATAACTGGAATTGAAACGAGTGACATGATCCACGGTATCATCCATGAAATCAATCCCGATTTTGTCATTGCAATAGATGCCCTTGCATCAAGATCTATCAATCGCTTAAATGCAACGATCCAATTATCTGACACTGGGATCCATCCTGGTTCTGGTGTAGGTAATAAACGAAAAGAAATCAGCAAAGAGACTTATGGTATGCCGGTTTTTTCGATTGGTGTACCAACAGTCGTTGATGCTGTGACAATAACAAGTGATTCCATTGATTATGTATTAAAGCACTTTGGTAGAGAATGGCGTGAGAAAGATCGTCCATCTAATGCACTTTCTCCTGCCTTAAACCCTTTTGAAAAAAGAAAAGAACTGACAGAAGAAGACCTTCCGAGTGAAGAGCAAGGTCAAGCGGTCATGGGTATGTTTGCAAAATTGGGGGATGAGGAGAAGAGACAGCTCATTAAAGAAGTGTTGACACCACTTGGACACAACTTAATGGTGACACCAAAAGAAGTTGACTCATTTGTAGAAGATATGGCCCATTTGATTTCGGCAGGTATCAATGGTGCATTGCATGCAGTAATAGAAGACAGTGATGCACAATCCTATACTAAATTTTAATAACAATTAGAGATTTCGTTCTATGATTCCTCTCTCTGACATAAGATTTACTAGAGTTCAAAACAGGGAGAGGGTAGAGCGATGTCACTAATTAGAAAAAACCGCCCAAACTACATAAAACGCTTGTCAAAATGGATGGTCATTACTACTGCGATGCTGCTTTTACTATTTATCGGCATTGGGATTCTTACGGGTGCTAAATCAACCTATCGTCTTTATTCAGAGACTATCCAAAATTTTACTACACAGCTTGAAGGAAGCGATTTTCTTTATTTATTTGAAATGGAGAATAAAATTTATGCTAATGCTCGGCCTGAAGGGGCAGAGTTGCCTAGCTTATCACATTTATCTTTTCAGGTGCTTACGAGCGTCACGCCAAATGATCCTCGGAGCTTACTTGGCAGGGAAATACCGGGATTATCATCCTACAATAGTGAAATTGTTATTGCTGGTGAAGGAACAGATTATACGAACTTGCCAGTCGAATCACAGCCGCCGCTTGATGTCGTTTTAGAAGATAGGGAGGCGGTTGAACCGAAAAACAACGAGGAAGTATCTCCTCCTCCAGAGAAAGAAAATGAACGGAGTACAGGGAATCGTGATGTCGTGTTTATTTATTCCACACATAACCGGGAGTCTTTTTTACCTCATTTACCTGAGGGTACGGAAGCTGCTTATCATGATGAGGTGAATATTACGAAAGTTGGGGAACGATTCGCGCAATCATTGGAGGCAAATGGAATTGGCGCAAAAGTGGATCAGTCAGATATTACCACTACGGCTAATGAACAAGGAATCGGCTCATATGCTGCTTCAAGACCCGTTGTAAAAGAAGCAATGGCAACAAATGATGACATTAAATACGTTTTTGATCTTCATAGGGATAGTGTATCTAGAGACGTTACGACGACAGAAATTAATGGGGATACCTATGCACGAACGATTTTCGTTGTAGGTGCAAAACATCCAGATTATGAGCAAAACTTAAAAACCGCCACAGAACTTCATAAAATGTTGGAGGAGCAATACCCAGGACTTAGCCGTGGGGTGCTGACCAAAAAAGGAAGTGGGTCTAATGGAATATACAATCAGGACTTGTCGAGTAATGCTGTATTACTTGAATTTGGGGGAATTCATAACAGTCTGGATGAAGCGTATCGTACGGCTGATGTAATGGGAGAAGTATTTAGCGACTATTACTGGAAAAAGGCAGAAAAAGTTTCTTCAGAATCGTAATCGAGGGGGGAGAGGGTATGAAGGGGCTAACTATTTTACTCGTGGGTTTGTTATTATTTGCGGGCGGGGCCATGTTTGGCACAAGTCATTCAACAACAGAATCAGTGCCTCAAAACCCTAGGAAGCAGTCAGCTGAAGCTTGCAGCCCTGAGGTGAAAGAGGAGGAGGCTCCATTGATTGTTGATGTGGCGGTAGGTATGGGGAGAGTGTGGGCGCAGGGTTTGATCTTGTTCTGATGATTATGTCCGATTTTGTAAAAGCATAACTATTTAAAAGCCGTCCTATGGGCGGCTTTTCCTATAGAGATAATTAACTTGTCTAACTCCAAAGGAAGCCATTCTTTTGGTATGCATTGAATATTCGTCTTCCTATTGCTATAATCAGGCTAGCTGACTGCGTGTGAATTTAGTAGGAGTGATGAAGTTGACAAGTCAATCTAGACAGGAAAGAGTGCGGAATTTTTCAATCATTGCCCATATTGATCATGGGAAATCGACCTTGGCTGACCGTATTCTTGAAAAAACACAAGCATTAACGCAAAGAGAAATGAAAGAACAGTTTTTAGATGCGATGGATCTTGAACGTGAACGAGGCATAACCATTAAGCTTAACGCTGTTCAGTTGAATTATAAAGCGGGCGACAATCAAGACTATACGTTTCATTTAATTGATACACCAGGACATGTCGATTTTACATACGAAGTGTCCCGCAGCCTGGCAGCTTGTGAAGGGGCGATTCTTGTCGTCGATGCTGCTCAAGGAATTGAAGCACAAACCCTAGCAAACGTCTATTTAGCCTTGGAGAATGACTTGGAAATCATTCCTGTTATTAATAAAATTGATTTACCAGGAGCGGATACAGAAAGGGTTAAGCAAGAAATCGAAGACGTCATTGGTATTGATGCTTCAGATGCCATTTTAGCCTCTGCAAAAGAAGGGGTGGGTATTGATGAAATCTTAGAGCGGATCGTATCGGATATTCCTGCACCTGAAGGGGGTGCGGGTGATCCACTTAAGGCGCTGATTTTTGATTCATTATACGACACTTACCGCGGGGTAGTTGCTTATACTTGTGTCCGTGAAGGCTCCGTAAAAGTCGGAGATAAAATTAAGATGATGGCAACAGGAAAAGAGTTTGAAGTCAATGAAGTGGGAGTATTTAAGCCAACACCAACTCCATTAAAAGAGCTTCAAGTCGGGGATGTAGGATATTTAACCGCATCGATTAAGAATATTGGTGATTCACGGGTCGGGGATACGATTACGCTAGCTGGTCGCCCAGCAGAAAGCCCTCTTCCTGGTTATAAAAAAATGAACCCAATGGTATTCTGTGGTTTGTATCCTGTTGATGCCAATAATTATAATGATCTGAGAGATGCACTTGAGCGTTTAGAATTAAACGATTCCTCTCTGCAATTCGAACCGGAAACTTCCCAGGCTTTGGGCTTTGGATTTCGTTGCGGATTTTTAGGGATGCTGCACATGGAGATCATCCAGGAACGTATTGAACGTGAATATAAAATCGACCTGATTACAACGGCTCCAAGTGTTATTTATAAGGTTACGTTAACGGATGGTGAAGAAATCGAAGTCGATAACCCTTCTATGATGCCTGATAACCAGAGGCTTGAAGACGTTCAAGAGCCATATGTCAAAGCAACAATTATGGTTCCTAATGATTACGTTGGGCCGGTGATGGAGATCTGCCAGCGGAAACGTGGAAATTTTATAGACATGCAATACCTGGATGACAATCGTGTGAATATCGTGTATGACATTCCATTATCCGAAATTGTTTATGATTTCTTTGATTCATTGAAGTCCCAAACTAAAGGGTATGCCTCATTCGATTATGAACTGATTGGCTATCGCGCTTCGAACCTTGTTAAAATGGACATCTTATTAAACGGGGATACAATTGATGCGTTATCGTTTATCGTTCACCGCGATTTCGCCTACGAACGAGGTAAAGTCATTGCCGATAAACTGAAGAAACTTATTCCGCGCCAGCAATTTGAAGTGCCAGTTCAAGCAGCCATTGGCAACAAAATTGTTGCCCGTACGACGATTAAGGCGATGAGGAAAAATGTATTATCAAAATGTTACGGTGGTGACATTTCACGGAAGCGTAAACTGCTTGAGAAGCAAAAAGAAGGTAAAAAACGCATGAAGATGGTTGGCTCAGTAGAAGTGCCACAGGAAGCGTTTATGTCCGTATTAGAAATAGATGACGATTAATAAGAACAGGGTTAGGCCGCAGGAGATTCTCTTCTTGCGGTTTTCCTTATGAAAGGTTGAACACCATGACGATTTCCTCTGCATATATTCATATTCCGTTTTGCCAGCAAATTTGTCATTACTGTGATTTTACTAAGTTTTTTTATAATGAACGTTTAGCTGACGAATATTTAGACGCTCTTTACCAGGAAATACACACGTATATTCCTCAAGAAAAAGCCAAGGTTAGGACGATTTTCGTGGGAGGAGGGACTCCAACTGTTGTAACCCATAAACAGCTTGAGAAACTTTTAACCATGATTGACGAACACTTTGATGTCTCTACTTGTGAGGAGTACACCTTTGAAGCAAACCCCGGAGATTTAGATATGGAAAAAGTAAAACTTCTGAAGTCATACGGAGTCAACCGAATATCCTTAGGTGTTCAGGTATTTGATGATGAGATGCTTGAAAAGATCGGCCGAGTTCACCGAGTGAAAGATGTTTATACAAATATTGACCGTCTAATGCAAGTGGGTCTCACAAATATAAGTATCGACTTAATGTATGCTTTACCAGGGCAGACTGTTGAGGGCTTTGAGAAAACGGTTGATGAAGCAATGCAGTTCGGTTTGCCGCACTATTCTTCTTATTCGCTGCAAATTGAGCCAAAAACCGTTTTCTATCAAAGGTATAAAAAAGGGACCCTTGTTAAACCTCCAGAGGATGATGAAGCTGAAATGTATGAGTTGCTTCAAAGAAAGCTGACGGCTAACGGTGTAAATCAGTATGAGATAAGTAATTTTGCTAAACCTGGCTTTGAAAGTAAGCATAACTTGACATACTGGAATAATGATTACTATTACGGGATTGGCGCCGGTTCCCATGGGTACATGCCAGGAAAGAGAACAATTAATATTCGCCCGCTTCCAGCCTACGTTAAACAAGCGATGGAAAACGGGAGGCCCATCTTACATGAAGAATCAGTTGGTTTAAAAGAGCAAATGGAGGAAGAAATGTTTCTCGGTTTAAGGAAAGCGAGTGGCGTTTCCTTGGTGGGATTTGAGCGGAAATTCGGAAGAACCCTGAACGAAGTATTCAAAGGGGCAGTACCTAATCTGAAACAGCGTAATCTATTGATTGAAACCGAGGGAAATGTTCGCTTGACGGAACGTGGAAAGCTATTAGGAAATGAAGTGTTCCAGGAATTTTTGCTGGATTCTTGAAAAAAAGAAGTAAATTCGTTGACATCCCCACACCCATTTGATAATTTATTATTAGATTTAGCACTCACTAAATCCGAGTGCTAACAGAGGTGATCATCGATGTTAACTGAAAGACAATTGCTAATTCTGCAAGTGATTATTGATGACTTCATCCTGACTGCACAGCCTGTGGGCTCGCGGTCGATTTCTAAAAAAGAAGCTGTAACCTTTAGTTCTGCAACCATACGCAATGAGATGGCTGATCTTGAAGAAATGGGTTTCTTAGAGAAAACCCATTCATCTTCAGGAAGAGTTCCATCGGAGAAAGGTTATCGCTTTTATGTCGATCATCTTTTATCTCCGCTTCGATTGTCGAATAAGGAAACAGAGACAATTAGAGATGCATTTAAGGACCGTATGATGGAATTTGAACGAGTTGTTCAGAAATCGGCTGGTATTTTGTCCGACCTGACTAACTATACGTCAATCATTCTAGGCCCGGAAGTATTCGAAACGAAGCTGAAGCAGCTACAGATTGTTCCTCTAAACGAACAGTCTGCGATTGCTATTTTGGTGACGAATACTGGTCATGTTGAACATAGGGCTTTTAATGCTCCAGTAGACATGCACCCAGCACAGCTTGAAAAAATGGTCAATATTCTAAATGACCGCCTGCGCGGTGTGCCATTGGTACAGCTTCATGAGAAACTTCAAACGGAAATTCGTTACCTGGTAAGAGAACACATGGATGAGCAGGCATTTATGTATTTGCAAGCTGCCTTAATGGATGAGCACCCGGCTAAGCTTTATATTGGCGGAAAGACGAATATACTCATGCAGCCGGAATTTAAGGATTTAGAGAAAGTACGCTCTCTTTATGCCATCATTGAAAGGGAAAATGAAATGGCAGACTTGTTAAGGTCAGGTGATCAAGGTCTTCATGTCCGTATCGGTCATGAGAATCCTTTTGATGCCATGCAAAACTGCAGCCTGATCACCGCGAGCTATACACTTGGAAATGAGCAGGTAGGTACGATTGCTTTACTCGGACCTACACGTATGGAGTACAATCGGGTGATTTCATTATTAAATGTTTTATCCAAGCATATGACAGAGACGTTTAAAGGATGGTATTAACTTACGTGTAAGAAATACATCCTGTGGGATCATTTACCCATCGCTTCTTTTTGTCTCTTGCTTTTTTAGATCTAGCATATAAGCGGATCAGGACATGAAAGCTTAATAGAGACTGTACAGGGAGGTTCTGAAGTGAGTCGAGCTTTTTTCTGCCGAGACTCCCGTGCTTTTCTTAGGATATTTTTTCATGTTATAGTCAATAACGGTGAATAGGAACAAGGAGGTGGAAGTCGTGGAAGAAAAAGATCAACAAGAACAAGAAATTATCGAACCTGAAAATGAAGCAGAACCAACAAATGCTGAGGTGGAACAGGCTGATGCTGAGGAAGCTATCGGTGAACTTGAACAGCTTCAACAAGAGAAGGAAGAAGTTCAGAACCGCTTGCTTAGACTTCAGGCTGATTATGATAATTTTCGACGCCGTACTCAAAAAGAAAGAGAAGCGGATCGAAAATATAAATCACAATCAATAGTTGAAGAACTTATTCCAGTCCTTGATAACTTTGAAAGAGCATTGCAGGTCGAAGTAGACGGAGATGCTGCCAAAAATTTCGCGAATGGAATGGAAATGGTGTATGACCAATTCCAAGCTGCTCTTGTAAAAGAAGGTGTGGAAGAAATTCCTGCCCAAGGAGAAGTATTCGATCCACATCTACATCAAGCAGTGATGCAAGTTGAGGACGACAACTTTGAGTCGAATGTAGTTGTAGAACAGCTGCAAAAAGGCTATCGTTTGAATGATCGGGTCATTCGCCCGGCTATGGTTAAAGTTAATCAATAAATGAAAAGGTAATTTGTTAGAGGAGGATACACGACAATGGGTAAAATTATTGGTATTGACTTAGGTACAACAAACTCTTGTGTAGCAGTTATGGAGGGTGGAGAAGCAAAGGTTATCCCTAACCCAGAAGGAAACCGTACAACTCCATCTGCAGTCGCATTTAAAAATGGCGAACGCCAAGTTGGTGAAGTAGCCAAGCGCCAAGCAATCACAAACCCTAATACGATTCTTTCCGTTAAGCGTCATATGGGTACGGACTATAAAGTCGAAGTGGAAGGCAAAGAATACACTCCACAAGAAATCTCTGCAGCGATTCTTCAGTATATTAAAGGGTATGCAGAAGATTATCTTGGTGAGACCGTCGATAAAGCCGTTGTAACGGTTCCTGCCTACTTCAACGATGCAGAACGTCAAGCAACTAAAGATGCTGGTACAATTGCTGGTCTTGAAGTTGAACGTATCATCAATGAGCCAACAGCAGCAGCTCTTGCCTACGGAATTGATAAAGAAGACCAAGACCAAACCATCTTAGTATATGACCTTGGCGGTGGTACGTTTGATGTATCTATTCTTGATATCGGTGAAGGTACATTTGAAGTTGTAGCTACAGCAGGTGATAACCGTCTAGGCGGGGATGACTTTGATGAAGTGATCATGAATCACATGGTAGCAGAATTCAAGAAAGAGAATGGCATTGACCTGTCTCAAGATAAGATGGCTAAGCAGCGTCTTAAAGATGCAGCTGAAAAAGCGAAGAAAGACCTTTCTGGTGTAGCACAAACACAGATTTCCCTTCCATTTATCACTGCAGGTGAAGCAGGTCCACTGCACCTAGAAATGAACTTGACTCGTGCGAAATTCGAAGAGCTTGCTTCAGATCTAATCGAACGTTCTATGAAGCCAACACGCCAAGCAATGAAGGATGCTGGCATGAGCTCAAACGATATTCACAAGGTACTTCTTGTTGGTGGTTCCACTCGTATTCCAGCAGTACAAGAAGCCATCAAAAAAGAAGTAGGGAAAGAGCCTTCTAAAGGGGTTAACCCTGATGAAGTAGTAGCTCTTGGTGCTTCCATTCAAGGCGGCGTACTTCAAGGGGACGTTAAAGATGTTGTCCTTCTTGACGTAACACCACTATCACTAGGGATCGAAACAATGGGGTCTGTGACAACAAAACTGATTGAACGTAATACAACGATTCCTACAAGCCATTCCCAAGTGTTCTCTACAGCTGCCGATAACCAAACAGCTGTTGACATCCACGTGCTTCAAGGTGAACGTGAGATGGCACAAGATAACAAGACATTGGGTCGTTTCCAATTGACTGATATTCCGCCAGCACCACGTGGCGTTCCTCAAATCGAAGTAAGCTTCGATATTGATGCAAACGGTATTGTTAATGTTCGCGCGAAAGACATGGGCACGAACAAAGAACAATCCATTACAATCAAGTCTTCTTCCGGTCTTTCTGATGAGGAAGTAGAAGATATGGTGCGTCAGGCTGAAGAAAACGCTGAAGAAGATAAGAAAAAACGTGAAGCAATAGAACTTCGTAATGAAGCCGATCAACTTATCTTCACAACGGACAAAACCATCAAAGATCTTGAAGATAAAGTATCTGATGAAGAGAAGCAAAATGCTGAAACAGCTAAAGAAGAGCTTCAGACAGCTCTAGAAGGCGAAGATCTTGATCAAATTAAAGAGAAAAAAGAAGCATTACAAGAGCAAGTTCAAAACCTATCTGTTAAACTTTACGAACAAGCACAGCAACAAGCTGAAGCTGCTCAAGGAGAACAGTCAGGTGCTGAAGATGATGTAGTTGATGCAGACTACGAAGAAGTAAACGAAGACGAAAATAAAAAGTAAGCAAGTAGTGAAAAGTCAAAGTCAGGATCTCCTTGACTTTGACTTTTTTCACGTATGTCTTGATGGTAAACTATTTGCTTGAAACGAAAAGAAAATGGTAATATAAATCTTATGTAATAGCGCCTGGGAGAGTGATCGACAAGTGAGTAAACGTGATTATTATGAAGTGCTAGGTGTATCCAAGGATGCCTCTCAACAAGAAATAAAGAAGGCATACCGCAAACTAGCACGTCAATATCATCCAGATGTCAGTGAGGAAGAAAACGCATCTGATAAATTTAAAGAAGCGAAAGAAGCTTATGAAACATTAAGTGACCAACAGAAGCGTACACAATATGATCAATTTGGTCATGCCGGTCCACAAGGCCAAGGATTTGGCGGCTTCGGCGGCGGTGAAGATTTCGGAGGCTTCGGAGATATTTTCGATATGTTCTTCGGCGGTGGCGGTCGTCGTGATCCTAATGCTCCACGTAAAGGGGCCGACCTCCAATATTCCATGACATTACAATTTGAAGAAGCGATTTTCGGCAAAAGTACCGATGTTGAGATTCCTGTCGAGGAGTCTTGTGACACGTGTGATGGATCTGGTGCTAAGCCTGGGACGTCCCCTGAAACATGTACACATTGTCAAGGAAGCGGGCAAATTAACCAGGAGCAAAACACCCCGTTTGGCCGTGTTGTCAATCGTAGAGTATGCCACCATTGTCAAGGAAGCGGGCAAATCATTAAAGAGAAATGTAATACTTGCGGTGGAGACGGCCGCGTAACGAAGCGAAATAAAATCCACATTGATATCCCCGCGGGTATTGATGAAGGACAACAAATTCGCGTACCCGGAAAAGGGGAAGCCGGTGTAAACGGCGGCCCAGCAGGGGATCTGTTCGTTGTTATTCGTGTACAGCCGGATGAATTTTTTGAGCGTGAACAGGACCACATCTTTTGTGAAATGCCGCTGACTTTTGCTCAAGCAGCTTTAGGTGACGAAATCGAAGTACCTACAGTGCACGGTAAAGTTATGCTTAAAGTGCCGGCTGGGACTCAAACAGGAAAGACATTCCGTTTGAAAGATAAGGGATCACCAAATGTTCACGGCCGTGGCCACGGAGATCAACACGTGAAAATGCGTGTCATCACACCGAAGAATTTAACAGATCGTCAACGTGAGCTGATTCGAGAGTTCAATGATATTAGCGGTAATGATGCAACGGAAGAGCAGCATGGGACATTTTTTGAACGTATGAAGCGTGCATTTAAAGGTGAATGATGTTATCAATGAAAGAGTGTCTGGACGTATGGATAAATCGGTAGGCTGATGAGTACTACCTGTGCCAAAGTTCCTGGCACTCTTTTTTTACATAATTCTTATGAAAAGTGAGTTGATTAGATGAAGTGGTCCGAAATTTGTATTCACACAACAAATGAAGCGATTGAACCTGTCTCAAACATCCTGCATGAGTCTGGAGCGAGCGGTGTTGTTATCGAAGACCCACAAGATATGATTAAAGAGGTAACAGGACTTGGTGAAGTTTATGAACTTAATCCTGAAGATTATCCTGAAGAAGGAGTTTTCGTAAAGGCTTATTTGCCTGTCAATAGTTTTCTATCAGAATCCGTTGATGCCGTGAAGCAGTCTGTTAGTCAGTTGAAAGTGTTTGACATTGACATCGGTCGTAATGAAGTAACTCTTACCGAAATCCAGGAGGAAGACTGGGCAACAGCTTGGAAAAAGTATTACAAGCCAGTAAAAGTTTCAGAAAGGATTACAATCATCCCGACGTGGGAAGACTATACACCTGTACAAAGTGACGAGTTAATTATTGAAATGGATCCAGGAATGGCATTTGGAACGGGAACCCATCCTACCACGGTATTGAGTCTGCAAGCTTTAGAACGATATTTAGCACCAGGGGATGTAGTCTTCGACGTTGGTTCAGGTTCGGGTGTATTGAGTGTTGCCTCTGTGCTGTTAGGCTCCGATCAGGTTCATGCTTTCGATCTTGATGAGATCGCAGTGAAAAGCACAATGAATAACGCTCAACTGAACCAAGTATCCGATAAGGTAATGTCAGCTAAAAACAACTTGCTGCAAGGTGTCACAATTGAGTCTGACTTAATTGTTTCAAATATACTAGCTGAAATTATTATTCAATTTGTTGAAGATGCCTATCGCCAACTTAAGCCAAATGGATATTTTATTACCTCAGGAATTATTGAAGGGAAAAAGGCTCTCGTAAAGAGTCGCCTTGAACAAGCCGGCTTTGAGATTGTTGAAACGAACAAAATGGAAGACTGGATCTCAATCATTGCTAGAAAGCCAGAATAAGGTGAACTGACATGCAACGATATTTTATTGAACAGGCGAACTGGGAAGAAGACAGGGTTGTTATTAAAGGTGACGATGTACACCATATAGTGAGAGTGATGAGGATGCAAAAGAATGACTCCCTCATTTGTGTCCATCCTGAGCGTGGGCCTGCCCTTTGTAAGATCATTGCTGTAGAGCAGGAAGTAATTTGTTCCATAAAAGATTGGCTAGATGAAAATAAAGAACTTCCAGTTGAAGTTACCATTGTTCAAAGCCTCGGAAAAGGTGATAAGCTTGAACAAGTGGTTCAAAAAGGCACTGAGCTTGGGGCCCATCGTTTTATTCCCTTTAATGCAGAGCGATCAGTTGCCAAATGGGATGCAAAGAAAGCGAATAAGAAAATCACACGGCTGCAAAAGATTGCTAAAGAAGCGAGCGAACAATCTGAACGTGCGATGGTCCCGGCTGTCTTTAATGTGATGACGCTATCTGAACTGATAGAACAAAGCAGTCTACATGAAGTTAAATTGATTGCTTATGAAAATGAAGCGCGATCAGAGAGATCTCAATCATTAGCTAGTCGTCTACGGGAGATTAAGAACGATCAACGGGTGATCATTATTTTTGGTCCGGAGGGCGGTTTCACCTCAGAAGAAGCGGATAAGCTATTTAGTGGTGGATTCTTTCCTGTACGTTTAGGACCAAGAATTTTGCGTATGGAGACAGCTCCTTTATACTTTTTATCTAGTTTGTCTTACCAACTAGAGGAACAGTAACACCTATGTCACTAGCGTTTTTGAAGTGGCATGTTTCTTATGACAGCCCTTTCATGTCCTCGCCTTTTGGAAAAAGACATGCTATGATACAATAGATGTACGAACAACTTAGTGAAGGGAAGTGTTTCAATGGAACAAGATCTTGCAAAAATGATTGATCATACACAATTGAAACCAGATACACCAAAAGCAAAGATTACTGAAATCTGTAAGGAAGCTAAAGAATATGACTTTATGTCTGTTTGCGTTAATCCATATTGGGTAGAGTACTGTTCGGAACTACTTAAAGATACGCATGTAAAAGTATGTACAGTAATCGGTTTTCCATTGGGTGCGACAACAACAGAAACGAAAATATTTGAAACTCGCCAAGCTATTGAAAATGGGGCGACAGAAGTGGATATGGTTATAAATGTTGGTGAGCTGAAATCTGGAAATACGGAAGTTGTCAAAGCAGATATAGAAGCGGTTGTAAGTGAAGCAAAAGGAAAAGCGCTAGTTAAAGTCATTATTGAAACTTCACTATTGACAGATGAAGAGAAGGTAGCAGCTTCACAGCTTACTAAGGAAAGCGGTGCTGACTTTGTTAAAACATCGACAGGGTTCTCAGGCGGGGGTGCAAGCGTTGAGGACGTTAGTTTGATGCGTAAAACAGTTGGTCCTGATCTAGGTGTGAAAGCATCTGGGGGTGTCAGGGATTATGACGGTGCGAGAGCTGTTATCGAAGCGGGAGCGACTCGTATCGGCGCCAGCGCTGGGATTGCCATTATAAGTGGCGGAAAAGGATCGTCTGATTATTAAATAAGTCAGTCGCTCGAAAACTGTTCATTGAATCGTATACTTTTTTATGAGAAAGGCTGCTTGCAACTTTTGTAAGCAGCCTTTCTTCCTTTAGTTTTTGGCAGAATCTACGATGGGAAATGGGGGGATTATGTGGAAAAACAAGATCATATTAAAATGCACAGCTACCCCGGAATGGTAGCTATTGTTGGTGTGAGGAATGCAGAAGGAACAAATTTCATGGCTGCAGGATGGCATAGCTATTTATCTATCGATCCGCCAATGTATGGCGTAGCAATTGGTCGTAAAAGGTTTACATATGAGCTTATAAATAAAAATAAGGCTTTCACCATTAACTTTCTTCCTTTTGAAGAGGTGGCATTTATCCAATATAGCGGGAGTGTTACTGGATCAGGAGCCAATAAAGTGATAGACTATAATCAGAAGTGGTATGAAGCTAACGGTGGTTTTCCTCTTTTGCAACGCGCTTATCTAGCCTACGAGTGTGAGGTTCAGCAAGTAGTTCCAACAGGTGATCATGATTGGATAGTTGGCAAAATTACAGCTTGCCATTATGACAGTAATTTATTTAAGGGGAATGGGCTGCCTGATTTTAGTAAACTTCATATCCCGCTCTACCTCGGAAGATCCAACTATTTAAAGCTGGATGATTCTACTCAGTCATACGATAATTTTCATCGTAACAATAATAAAAAAAGTTGACCATATGTCATCAATATAATATAATTGTCGAAGGTGTGGGAGACCCTCATGCTATATAGAAACAGTTTTTTTGCTTTGGAGGGAGGGAAATAGCATGTCAAAAACAACTCGCGTTCGTAAAAACGAGTCTCTTGAAGATGCTCTTCGTCGCTTCAAGCGCGATGTATCGAAAAGCGGTGCATTATCAGAATATCGTAAACGTGAATATTACGATAAGCCTAGCGTACGCCGTAAGAAAAAGTCTGAGGCCGCTAGAAAGCGCAAGTGATTAAAAGAGGGTGTAAGTAGATGTCAATTCTAGAACGTCTAAACCAGGATATGAAGACAGCGATGAAGGCAAAGGATAAGAAAACCCTTGGTGTCATTCGCATGGTCAAAGCTTCGATGCAAAACGAAGCGATCAAACTGGGTAAAGATCTATCAGAAGAAGAAGAACTTACTGTTTTATCCCGCGAGGTAAAGCAGAGAAAAGATTCCCTCCAAGAGTTTAAAGAAGCTGGACGCGAAGATCTTGTAGAAGGACTTAATGAGGAAATTGAGATTTTACAAGTATATATGCCGAAACAGCTCACACAAGAAGAGCTTGAACAAATCGTTCAAGAAACAATTGAAGAAGTAGGAGCATCATCTAAGAGCGACATGGGTAAAGTCATGAGCGCTGTCATGCCTAAAGTAACAGGTAAAACAGAAGGCTCTAAGGTGAATAAACTCGTACTTAAGCAATTATCTTAATTGGTAAAGGTCTCTCTTTATAAAAAAGAGAGACCTTTTTATTAGAATTAATTTCATAATTTAGGTCCCATGTGCCCCAAGAGATTCAAAACGAAAGCACCTCCCCAAGTTTAGTCAAGTTTTTGAAATCATTTTTATTAGGTTAAGGGCAATCTGCTGGATAAGAATCCATTTTGAACCTTTTCGAAAAAAGAGCCTTATATTCTGCCAGTCTTGGGCGTTTTAAAAAGAGCAATTATGAAATTGATTCATTAATGAAACTTTTTACATAATTGTCACGTATAAATAGTATCCAGAGCAGGCCAAATGAGGAGGTGAATCGTTTGAAGCGGTCAATCCGTCTTGTTTTATTAAGTTCGCTACTATTGATAATGGCTTTTCTCACATTTTATCAATGGAAAGATCATGTTCAAGCAGAAGGTGAAGGAAAGCAGGTGTACATCATCCCTGTTGAAAATACCGTGGAAAGAGGAATGGTTTCTTTCCTGCAGCGAACAACGAACGAGGCCATTGAAGAAGGGGCCGACCATATCATATTTGAGATTGATACACCTGGAGGAAGGGTAGATGCAGCTGGATCAATTGGGGAACTGTTGGCAGGCCTCGACATTCCTAATACAGCCTTTATTGCAAGCCGTGCTTATTCAGCAGGGTCCTATATCGCGCTTAGTACAGACCAAATTTATATGAAGCCGCAAGCGACGGTGGGTGCCTCGGGGGTGATTAATTCTGACGGTACAGCTGCTGATAAAAAGGCACAATCTGCCTGGATTTCTGCAATGGTTTCAGCTGCAGAGGCGAATGGGCGGGATCCACTATATGCACGGGCCATGGCAGACAGCAACGTTGATCTTCCTAAGTATGGCGCTGCTGAAGGTGAATTTTTAACACTTGGTCCCTCCGAAGCTGTTGAAGTAGGATACGCGGAAGGAATTGTGAAAGATCGTGTTGAATTACTTAATGAGATTGGCTTTAGTAACGCCAAAGTGGTTGAAACAAGCCCGACCCTCGCTGAAAATTTTGCTCGCTTCCTTACACATCCTGTAGTCATCCCGATTCTTTTATCGATTGCCAGTCTAGGATTGGTCGTTGAATTATATTCACCTGGATTTGGGATACCAGGAATTATGGGAGTATTATCATTAGTTCTATTTTTTTACGGTCACATTGTCGCAGGGCTGGCTGGTTATGAAGCTATCATCCTCCTTGTTTTAGGGATTGGCTTGATTGTTGCCGAATTGTTTTTACCCGGAGGCATCGCCGGTATTGCAGGTATTGCTGCCGTTGTTACTTCCTTGATGCTATCGTCTGCTGATATGGGCCATATGGCCATGAGTATTGGTATTGCCTTGTTAATAACCATCATCGTTTCAATTATTCTTGTTAAAAAGATTGGATTTGAACGTGGTTTTTTTCGGCATGTGATTCTCAATGATTCGACATCAGCGGAGAAAGGCTACGTGTCCACCATGAATCGACTTGAACTGATTGGCATGGAGGGTGAGACCATCACACCTCTCAGACCATCTGGCACCGCTTTGATTGATGAAGAACGTATGGATGTAGTGTCAGAGGGTAGTTTTATTGGTGCTAATCAGCCGGTTAAAATTGTCAAAATAGAAGGAGCAAGAGTTGTTGTTCGTGCCGTAAATTAAATTTTTTAGGAGGAAGAAAACATGTCACTTGAGGAACTTATGCCCATTATTATAATTGGGATCATTATTATTGTTATTGCCGTTCTATTTACATTTATTCCAGTGATGCTTTGGATTAGTGCCTTAGCTGCTGGGGTAAAAGTAAGTATCTTCACACTGGTAGGGATGCGCTTAAGAAGGGTTATTCCTTCTAGGGTCATTAACCCGATGATTAAAGCACATAAAGCAGGGGTGACTGTCGACACAAATCAGCTTGAAAGCCATTACTTAGCCGGGGGTAACGTTGACCGAGTGGTAAATGCTCTGATTGCTGCCCAACGTGCAAATATTGAACTAAGTTTTGAACGATGTGCCGCGATTGATCTTGCAGGCCGTGATGTGCTAGAGGCCGTTCAAATGAGTGTGAACCCGAAAGTGATTGAAACACCGTTCATTGCTGGTGTAGCTATTGATGGTATCGAAGTCAAAGCTAAAGCACGTATTACAGTTCGTGCGAATATTGACCGTCTTGTCGGTGGTGCCGGTGAAGACACAGTTATCGCCCGTGTTGGTGAAGGAATCGTATCTACGATAGGGTCAAGCGTAAACCACAATAAAGTTTTAGAGAATCCCGATAGGATTTCGCAAAATGTTTTAGGAAAAGGATTGGATGCAGGAACGGCGTTTGAAATTCTTTCTATCGATATAGCCGATATTGATATTGGTAAGAACATTGGTGCTATGCTGCAAACAGATCAGGCTGAAGCAGATAAGAATATTGCCCAGGCGAAAGCGGAAGAACGTCGTGCCATGGCCATTGCTCAAGAACAAGAAATGCGTGCCCGTGTTCAAGAGATGCAAGCTAAAGTGGTCGAATCTGAAGCTGAAGTTCCTCAAGCACTTGCTGAGGCTTTACGTTCAGGTAAAATGGGTGTCATGGATTATATGAACTACCAAAATATTAATGCTGATACTGACATGAGACAAACATTAGGTGACATGGATAAAGATAAAGATGAACAATAAATTTCCTAACACCGTAAAGGGGAAGTTGTATGGGAGATATTCTTGAATTACTATTTAGTAATATTGTCATCTTAGCTGCGGTTATAGGTGGGATAATCAGCTTTGTCTCTGGCTTGAATAAGAAAGAAAAAGAAAAATCTAAACAACCAAAACAACCGAGCTCCCCTTTATCAACAAGTTCACAGCAGCCGTCAACGAACCAGGAACCTGAACAAATGAAGGAAAGCGCTTCTACCAGTGATGGTCGTATGAAAGAGTACTATGAGGAAAAACAAAAACGGTTGGATGAGATAAGGGAGTATCAGAAGAAACGTGGGCAACGATCTACCCCATCCTCTCAAACAAATGAAGAACTTGATCAACATGCAGACGATGAACAAGCTGGCTCAGTGAACAAAAAGAGTGCCTTCAGCCATTCAAATCAGTGGGATAAAAAGCGATTGGCTGATGGAATAATTATGTCAGAAGTTTTAGGGCCGCCAAGAGCTCATAGGCCACATCGGTCACATCCAAGAAAAAGATAAAAAAACGCACGAATTGTAGTGATACAATTCGTGCGTTTTTCGTATGTATAAGAGAAAGGAGGAAATCGAATGGTGAAATGGCAAAAACAACTTCGTTCATGGGTCGGCCGTTATTTCGATTTACCTTCTGATGTTATGCTCGATCTTCCGCGTATAACAACGATTGGGTCGATCCATGCCTACATAGAAAATCATACAGGACTGCTACACTTTTCAGACCAAGAAGTTCGCTTAAAATATCGTGATGGTCACATCTCCATCAAAGGGAAAGAATTGCGGATAAAGATGATGCTGAAGGAAGAACTGCTTTTAGAAGGAACTCTTGATTCTGTAGAATTCTTTACCGATCAAAAGGAAGGAGGGAAATAATGGCAAGACACCAGTTGGACTATTTCTATGGGCTAGTTACCGTACATGTAAAGGGGACGTTGATTGAAGCATTCCTTCAAGCCTGTACGAGAGAAGGAACCTACATTACAAATGTAAAACACATCTCCCCAAACGAAATTGAAATGACCATACGCCTCAAAGATTGGACAATCTATCGAAAACTTCGGAAAAAATACCACTGTAAAATCAAAATAGTCAATCGTAAAGGAATACCGTTTTTATATCATCGTATGATTACAAAAAAAGCTGTGCTCGCTGCTTTTATTTGTGGTATTTTTGCTTTACTTTTACTCGCCAATACGTTGTGGTCAGTACAAATAAAAGGATTACCACCTGAACTCGAGGCCACTGTCGAAAGTCAATTAGAGGAATATGGTGTAAACGAAGGAAAGTTAACGATTGGCATGAAAGATCCTAATGAAGTACAACGGCTTTTGTTAGAGGATGTACCTGACCTGCTTTGGATTGGTGTGAAGAAGAAAGGGACAAGTTATCAGCTATATGGTGTTATGAAAACGAGACAAGATCCAGACGAAACAACAAGACCAGCTGATTTAGTTGCATCAAAAAAGGGCATGATAACAAAAATGTTTATCACAAAAGGCAGGCCATTAGTTTCTGTTAATGAGGTTGTTGAAAAAGGAACAAAGCTGGCTACAGGTGAACTTAAAGAAGACAGCGACGAATATGTTGAGGCAGAAGGCGAAGTTATTGCTGAAACATGGTACAAAGCTGAAGTGAAGGTTCCTTCTACAAAGCAGCTTCAACTTACAGATGGGGAAAAGTCATCCTCCTATGCCTTAATCGTTGGTTCGTTACGAATTCCACTTTGGGGTTGGTGGAATGATGATACAAAGGGCATGAGAATGGAGGAAGATGAGAAGCAATGGGAAGTGTTCGGTTGGGAGCTGCCTTTTAAACTGCAAGTAAAAAGCATGTATTCAGAAAACTCCAATATTAATGAACTTACATCAGAACAGAGTATTAAGCAGGGGACCTTAACAGCTAAAAGAACTTTAAGACAACAATTGTCTGAAGAGGCGGAAATTATAGAGGAAAAAGTTTTGCACCAAAGTGAGGAGAATGGTAAAGTAAAATTAATCCTTTTATTTAAAGTGCATGAAAACATTGCGGTGACCAAGTATATAACCCAAGGAGATTGAGTATGCAAGGAAACTTAAAAACAATAGATATCCAATTAAATAACCCGACAGAAGCATTGGCCCTGTTCGGTACAGAAGATAGAAATTTAAAGCAAATTGAAGAACAATTAAAAGTGTCTATTATTTCACGCGGTGAACGAGTTAATGTTTCTGGCGAGGCAGAACATGTTCAATTAGTTGAAGACATCTTACTAGCCGTTTTAGCGGTTATCCGTAAAGGATTATCGATTACTGAACGTGATATCGTCTATGCTGTTGATCTTGCTAAAAAAGGTAAAATCAATCAGTTTGAAGCTCTTTTCGAGGACGAAATCACAAAAAATGCTAAAGGGAAGTCTGTTCGAGTTAAAACCCTCGGTCAACGAAGGTATGTCTCTGCGATAAAAAATCATGATCTTGTATTTGGAATCGGTCCGGCTGGTACCGGGAAAACGTATTTAGCCGTTGTAATGGCTGTCAACGCTCTCAAAAATGGAGATGTGAAAAGAATTATCCTCACACGGCCAGCTGTGGAGGCCGGAGAAAGCTTAGGTTTCCTGCCAGGAGATTTAAAGGAGAAGGTGGACCCGTATCTACGTCCGTTATATGACTCGCTACACGATGTATTTGGAGCAGAACATACAGCAAGGTTAATTGACAGAGGAACAATTGAAATTGCTCCTCTTGCCTATATGAGAGGGCGAACCCTCGATGATGCCTTCGCTATCCTAGATGAAGCACAAAATACGACTCCTGAGCAAATGAAAATGTTTTTAACACGTCTTGGCTTTGGCTCGAAAATGATTATCACAGGTGATATTACCCAAGTAGACCTTCCAAAAGGAGTAACATCAGGCCTTAAAGTTGCCGAGCAAAAGCTTGGTAAAGTGAAAGGATCTGCGTTTATTCATTTGGACCAAACAGATGTAGTGAGGCACCCACTTGTCCAAAGAATTATTGATGCATACGAGAATGACCCATCTTAAGACCCGGTAAGCGGGTCTTATTTCTTATGTGAATTTGATAGGAGGTAAGTTTTGCAGGTGAGAACTCTCCCTCCTAAGGATGTCAAGGCAAAGCTCCATAAATGGGTGGGGATGAATCGCCTTCGGACAAGGTGTGGCTTCTTTCTGTATCGATGGCCCGATGTTTATAAGGCTATTTGGAAAGAAACGTACCAAGAAAAAGGGAAGGGATTGGCATACCATATATGCTCGTCTCAATTAACCCAATTGAAAAAACTCATTTGGCTGAAAGAAGTCGCAAGCATTTCCTTCAATCCTCCCTCAAATTACCTTGCTGATTCATACAAAATTCTTCGTGAAACAGAACCAAGCTCCACGCTTTAAAGCGAACGTAACAGCGTACAAATCCTACACGGCACAGCATACGAAGGCAATAGTGCGAGCCCTGTTCGTCCTATGGAAGCCGAATGAAGGAATCCACACAATTTCCTAAAAACCGAACAAAGTGCTACGATTATTATTAATCCTCCCAATAATGGGGTAGAATTATTTGAAAATGCTATTTTTTGTAGGTGGAAGCCGCTGTCATTTTACTTAATACCACTGAAGAAATTAGAAAGAGCATTCAATTATTGAGGACAGGCTGCTGGATGGGCAACTTGAGGAATAGAAAATAAGCTAAGCACAATAGAAAACGCTTTGTAAAACCTAACAAGGCATTTTTATTCTCGGATCCAATATCCTGATCAGAAATCGTTAGTAAAGGAGGATAAATAAATGATTGAGATCGATTTTCAAGATGAAACTGAATCAGTAGACGAAGCGTATATTGACCTTATTCAAAGGGTGATTGAATTTGCAGCAGGGAAAGAGAAGGTACCAGCTGAGTCTGAGGTTTCTATATCATTTGTAGGCAATGATGATATTCAGGAGTTAAACCGTAATTACAGGCAAAAGGATCAACCTACAGATGTGATCTCTTTCGCCATGCAAGAGTTAGGCGAAGGGGAAATCGAAGTACAAAACGAAGAATTGCCTACGATGCTCGGTGATATTGTTGTCTCTGTAGATAAAGCAAAAGAACAGGCGGAAGATTATGGACATTCGCTAGAGAGAGAGTTAGGATTTTTAGCTCTACATGGATTTTTACATTTACTCGGCTATGATCATATAGATGAAGCGGATGAAAAAGAAATGTTCGCAAGGCAAGAGGAAATCTTACATGAGTATGGCCTCAAGCGGACGTAAACGGAGGAAGTTCATAGGCTTACGGTTTGCGAAAAATGGGCTGAAGGAAATCTTTCTAACGGAAAGAAATTTTCGAATCCATCTCTTTATTGCTGGTCTTGCCTGCCTAATGGGAGTATGGCTCCCGATCTCATGGATCGAATGGGCGGTTCTGATTACCATCATTGCTCTAGTTCTGACACTTGAGGTCATTAATTCAAGTATTGAGAGAGTTATCGACTATTTAGCACCAGAGCAACATCCGTCAGCACGTATCATTAAGGATATGGCTGCAGCAGCGGTGTTAATCGCGGCTATAGCTTCTATTCTGATCGGCATGTGTATTTTTCTGCCGAAGCTGATGTTGTTAATGTAATAAAAGAATGATGTTTTTATGGAGGAACAATTATGGAAGATCAATTTAAGTCAGGTTTCGTTGCAATCATAGGACGCCCGAATGTTGGGAAGTCAACATTTATGAATCATGTTATAGGTGAAAAAATCGCGATTATGAGTGACAAACCTCAAACAACAAGAAATAAAATACAAGGTGTGCTGACGGAAAAAGATGCACAGCTAGTGTTTATCGACACACCGGGTATTCACAAGCCGAAGCATAAGCTTGGGGATTATATGGTTAATGTTGCTGAAAGTACGTTAAACGAAGTGGATACGATTATGTTTATGATAAATGCTGAAGAGGGGTTTGGTCGTGGTGATCAGTTTATTATCGAGCGGCTGCAACGTGTGGACAAGCCAGTCTTTTTAGTCGTCAATAAAATAGATCGTGTTCATCCTGATCAACTGCTTCCGCTTATAGACCAATACCGTGAGAAGTTTGATTTTGAAGAGATTATTCCGATTTCTGCACTGGAAGGGAGCAATGTTAATCACTTGCTTCATGTGGTTAAGGAGCATCTTCCCGAAGGACCGCAGTTTTATCCAGAAGATCAAATTACAGATCACCCTGAACGATTTATTATTAGTGAGTTTATTAGAGAAAAAGTACTGCACTTAACACGTGAAGAGATCCCACATTCGATTGCTGTAGTTATAGAGAGTATAGAACCTAGAAAAGATTCTAACGCCGTTTATGTCCAGGCGGCCATTATTGTTGAGCGTAAATCTCAAAAAGGGATTATTATCGGTAAACAAGGAAGCATGCTGAAAGAGGTTGGACAACGGGCTCGCAAAGATATAGAGTCGTTGTTAGGAAGCCGGGTGTATTTAGAGCTTTGGGTTAAAGTACAAAAAGATTGGCGGAACCGTCAAGTTCAGCTCAGTGATTTCGGCTATAATGAAGATGAATATTAGATTTGGAAAATATTAAGCCTTATCGTTTTTCTCATATGAAGCAACCTAAGTATGTGATGACATTTCTTTATTTACGATAATACGAAAGGCGGTGTTTCTTGTGCATGATATGTCTTGGAATGTGTTTAGACAAACAGGAAACATAGAAACCTATTTGCTAATGAAGGAACTGGAAATGAATGGCGAATCATCAGAACAGGAATATGTTTCAACTGGGACAGGGCAGGTTGAGGAAAACGACGGGCAATAACAAGAGCAGGTGAATGCTTTGTTAGAAAAAGTAGAAGGCATTGTCATTCGAACGAGAGACTACGGGGAAACGCATAAGATCGTTACACTAATGACTAGAGAAAAGGGGAAAATCGGGGTCATGGCTCGAGGAGCTAAAAAGCCGAAGAGTCGGATGACCTCCGTGACTCAGCCCTTTATTCACGGTCATTACTTAATACACATTGGATCAGGTTTAGGCTCTTTAAGCCAAGGAGAAGTAACGACCTCTCTTCGGTCTATACGCGAAGATATTGTTCAAACCGCGTATGCTTCTTACATGGCTGAATTAACCGACAAGTTAATTGAAGAGAAACAGCCTGATCCCTTTATTTATGAACAATTATTACAATCATTGATATGGATGGCTGAAGGAAAGGATCCAGAAATTCTCTCCATGATGTATGAGTTAAAACTGTATAAAAAAGGCGGCTTTGCTCCGAGTGTGAATGGTTGTATGGGTTGCGGCAATGATCAAGGACCGTTCTCCTTTTCTATCAGAGAAGGCGGCTTACTGTGCAATCGCTGTAAACAGTTAGACCCAGAAGCCTATGGTTTACCAGACCCTTTAGCGCATTTGCTGCGTGTATTTCTACATATGGATGTAAGGAGACTAGGGCAAATATCAATGAAAGAGGAGAATAAAAAGAAGCTGCGCCGGCTTCTAGATGAATATTATGATCGTTATGGTGGCTATTTCCTTAAGTCAAAAAAATTCCTTAAACAATTGGATCTTTTTAAATGATTGACAAACGAACGAGGATTCAGTATAATTTCATTACTAAATAAACTGTTGCTATGAAGGAAAGTAGTAGTTGACGCCTTACACATTGGAAGCGAACCTGTGATGGTGAAAGTCAGGTAGTGTAACTCAGCGAAGGCATTCTGGAGCAAAGATCGTTACAAAGCGGCTTGCATTTGGTATTCAAAAGCAGGCAAGTAGGGTGGAACCGCGGAAACCCCGTCCCTATGTCAGATGGCATAGGGACGGGGTTTCTTTATGTTTCGATAGCACATCTGAGTCTAGTGTTTACAACTATTCAGGGCACATGTCCATATGAATGAGGAGGTACGTAAATTTGAACATTCAAACAATGATCCAAACATTACAAAACCATTGGTCGAAAGAGGGTTGCCTGCTTATGCAAGCCTACGATACCGAGAAGGGTGCAGGTACAATGTCGCCGATGACTTTGCTGAGAAGCTTAGGTCCTGAACCCTGGAATGTCGCTTATGTTGAGCCCTCAAGGAGACCAGCAGATGGAAGGTATGGCCAGAACCCTAACCGTCTTTATCAGCATCATCAATTTCAAGTGATTATGAAGCCGTCACCTGACAATATTCAAGAACTGTATTTGGATTCATTAAAAGCGTTAGGCATTGATCCGGCGAAACATGATATCCGTTTCGTTGAAGACAATTGGGAAAACCCAACATTAGGCGCAGCAGGACTCGGATGGGAAGTATGGCTTGATGGGATGGAAATTACCCAGTTCACCTATTTCCAGCAAATTGGCGGATTGGAAGCACGTCCAGTATCAGCAGAAATCACCTATGGTCTGGAGCGTCTGGCTTCATATATTCAAGATAAAGAAAATGTCTTCGAGTTAGAGTGGACGGATGGCGTAACCGTTGGAGATATTTACACACAGCCTGAATATGAACATTCTGTTTATACATTTGAACAATCAGATGATGACATGCTCTTTGGCCTCTTTTCAACTTATGAAAAAGAAGCTAAACGCATCATGGAAGCTGGACTCGTCTTTCCTGCTTACGATTATGTATTAAAATGTTCTCACACCTTTAACCTGTTAGATGCGAAAGGCGTTATTTCTGTGACAGAACGAACAGGATATATTTCAAGAGTTAGAAACTTAGCACGTAAAATCGCTAAAACGTACGTCGAGGAAAGAGAAAAACTAGGCTTTCCAATGTTAAAGGGGGGAAGGAAGTCATGAGTAAAACAGTTTTATTCGAGCTTGGAATGGAAGAAATGCCTGCAAGATTTATTGATGAGGCCTTAAACCAATTAACAAACAACACAGAAACCTGGTTCAAAGAAAATCGGATTCCTTTTGGGACAATAAAGGGATATGCGACACCAAGGCGGCTAGCTGTCAGCATTTCGGAAGTGGCAGAGCAACAACCTGATATAGAAGAGGAAGCGAAAGGCCCAGCTAAAAAAATTGCGTTAGATGAGGAAGGAAATTGGTCTAAAGCAGCAATTGGCTTTTCTAAAGGACAGGGTCAGACAGTTGATGACATTTACTTTAAAGAGATCAAAGGTATCGAATATGTGCATGTGAACAAATTTATTAAAGGTGAATCTTCACTTGAGCTGTTAACAGGTTTTAAAGACGTATTGTTAAGCTTGAATTTTCCAAAGAATATGAGATGGGGAAGTTATGACTTACGATTCATCCGACCAATTCGTTGGATCGTTGCTTTATATGGTGAAACGGTTATTCCTTTTGCTATTGAAAATGTTACAACAGGGAAAACCACGTACGGTCACCGCTTCTTAGGAGATAAAGCGACGGTTGCTGAAGCAGATGAGTATGAAACGGTTATGGATCAAGAATATGTCCTTGCTGAAAAAGACAAACGGAAGCAGGTAATAGTTAATCAGCTAAATGAGCTTGAGAAAGCGAAGGAATGGACTATTATAAAAGATGAAGAACTTCTCAATGAGGTGAACCACTTAGTTGAATATCCTACTGTTTTCAGCGGTTCATTTAGTGAGGAGTTTCTTGAAGTTCCTGAAGAAGCCCTGATTACATCGATGAAGGAACACCAGCGCTATTTTCCTGTTCGATCAAAGGATGGAAGTCTGTTGCCTTATTTTGTTGCTGTCCGTAACGGCAATGATGAATATCTCGATACAGTATCGAGAGGGAATGAGAAGGTGTTAAAGGCTCGCCTTTCTGATGCCCAATTCTTCTATAAAGAGGATCAAAAGGGAACACTTGAACAAAAACTGGCTAAGCTCGAAAGAATGGTATACCAAGAAGAACTGGGTACATTAGCTGACAAAGTTGATCGAGTCAAAACCATTTCCGATAAAATAAGTTCGCTGCTTACATTATCTAAAGCAGAAACAAGCAGCACCTTAAGAGCTGCCCAGCTTTGTAAGTTTGATTTGGTCACACATATGGTTGATGAGTTTTCCGAGCTCCAAGGAATTATGGGAGAGAAGTATGCTCGTTTATTCGGCGAAGAGGAAGCAGTTGCTGTGGCGATAAGGGAACATTATCTGCCGACCCAAGCAGGCGGCGATCTGCCGATTACAACGGCCGGTTCCATTGTCAGCATTGCCGATAAATTAGATACAATTATTGGCTCCATCGCAATCGGAATTATCCCGACTGGTTCCCAAGACCCTTATGGTTTAAGACGTCAAGCACTAGGTGTCTTGCAAATTTTAAAGAAAAATAATTGGTCTATTGAAGTAGAGGAACTGTTAAACATTGTTCATAACCTATACGCTGAGCTTAATCTTGCTTCACGGAGCGAAACCGATGTGAGGCACGATGTTCAGGAATTCTTCAAAGTCCGCGCTTCCTATTTGTTAAGGGATGGGGATGTTGCATCAGATGTGGTAGAAGCGGTGCTAGCAGATGGGATTCATGTCTACCCTGTAGCCTTAGAGAAAGCAAAAATCTTAGCTGATAAACGTCAGGATCCTAATTTCAAATCAACTCAGGAAGCATTAGGACGTGTACTAAACTTAGCAAAAAAAGCAAACACATATGACGTGGATCCAGATCTTTTTGAAAATAATTCAGAAGCTGAACTAAGTAAGGTTTATCAGCGTATTCATGAAGATTATCTGAAATTAATAAAAGAACAACAACCAGAGAAAGCCTTACGTAAATTGTCAGAACTCACTGAACCTATCCATTCATTTTTCGACGATACCATGGTCATGGCGGAAGATGAAAACGTGAAGGTGAATCGTTTAGGATTGTTAAACCTAATTTCTCGGGATATCACTTTGTTTGCTGATTTCAACGCCGTTCAATGGAAACAGCAGTTTTAACGGCCTTCTACTCCTAATAATGTGTTATAATAGATAAATAGTATGTCACAGTCAGTGATTAGGGTGGTGAAGGAATGGATCTATCCAACCGTCAAGAACAAATTATCCAAATTGTTAAAGACAACGGTCCGATTACAGGTGAAAATATAGCTGATCATCTAAGCCTTACACGCGCCACATTGCGGCCTGATTTAGCTATCTTAACGATGGCTGGATTTTTAGATGCTCGGCCGCGGGTAGGCTACTTTTTTACTGGAAAGACGGGATCAGAGCTTTTAACCGAAAAGCTTAAAAAGTTCAAGGTACATGAATATCAAGCTTTGCCCATAGTGGTTGAAGAAGATGTATCAGCCTATGATGCGATTTGCACGATGTTTCTTGAGGACGTCGGAACATTGTTTGTTACCAATGATCAATCACTGCTAGTCGGTGTTCTCTCAAGGAAAGATTTGCTCCGAGCGAGCATCGGTAACCAGGATCTAACATCAATTCCAGTCCATATTATTATGACAAGAATGCCTAATATATCAATCTGTAAAAGAGACGACCTGCTTCTAGATGCTGCTCAAAAACTAATTGAAAAGCAAATTGATGGACTGCCTGTCGTTAAGCCTAACGATCAAGGTTTTGAGGTTGTCGGGCGGTTAACCAAAACAAGTATTACGAAAGCTTTAGTGGAGCTTGCACGAGATCAACACTTATAAGCAACTCCTATGAAATGGAGGATGACAGATGAAGAAGCCATGCATTTATATCCTATCTGATTCTGTAGGGGAGACGGCTGAGCTAGTTGTAAAGGCAGCCCTCAGCCAATTTGACGATGGTCCGTTTGATGTCCAGCGTATTCCATACGTTGAGGATAAAGGCACAATTAATGAAACGATTGCTCAAGCGAAAGAGCATGAGGCATTGATTGGCTTTACTTTAGTAGCACCAGAATATAGACAACACCTTTTAGAGAGAGCCAAGCAGGAAAATATTGAATGTATCGATATCATGGGACCGATGATGGATGCCATGCAGCGGTTTTTCAAAACAGAACCAAGACTGGAACCCGGACTTGTTCATAAACTTGATGAGGACTATTTCAAACGTGTGGAAGCAATCGAGTTTGCCGTTAAGTACGATGATGGTAGAGATGCGCGCGGGATATCAAAAGCAGATATTATCTTAATCGGTGTATCTCGTACTTCGAAAACACCGTTATCGCAGTATTTGGCCCATAAACGTTTGAAAGTTGCTAACGTGCCGATTGTTCCTGAAGTGGAGCCGCCGGAAGAATTATTCAGGGTTGATCCAAGTAAATGTATTGGACTTAGGATTAGTCCCCAAAAGTTAAATGATATTCGAAAGGAACGGTTGAAGTCACTCGGGTTGGGAGAACAGGCAAGCTACGCCAATATGGATCGAATTCATCAGGAGATTGAACACTTTGACAATGTGGTAGGAAAAATCGGCTGCCATGTGATTGATGTTTCCAATAAGGCTGTGGAAGAAACCGCAAATGTAATTGTGAATAAATTAAGAAATGGTTCACTACAATAGTATTCATTTGACAGAAGTCGCGCTGTTTTTTAGTGCGGCTTTTGTTGGGAAATAACCAAGCAATCTCTTTGAGACAACTCGCATGATATGAGAGAGTGAGGTCCCACTAATAAAAAATAGGTATAAAAATGTATAGATTTTAATGTATAAATGTATTATAATTATTATTTGTGAAAAAATGATAGGAACTTTAATTACTTTCAGAATAATAAAACATTAAGAATTGGGCAGGATTCTTTCGTTTATTGTAGAATTATTGAATTATGCTAAAACAAAAGCCGAGTGTTTAGATGGACGCGGACAGCTGTTCAGTACAAGAAGAAATCGTGCACGCTTGTAAGCAAGTCAGCGAGCGTCACACCCACATTCATTGCAACCGTTAATCATTACAAAACCGATCAAACAGAAGAAGACCGGATTTCCTTGATCATGGGTCACAAGCTGTCGATCTTATATTATAAATGCTGTGGGAAAAATGATACTGTGATCACCCAGGATTTGTCCATTAGCTGTATTGCTTACTGCTCAGGGGGTTTATGTCATTACTCCTAGAGGTAAACTAGTATCAGAGGGGGACGCAGACGAAATTATGAACCAGAAATACCTCAGGCAGCAAACGAAGAAATGTAAGAGAAAGTGGAAGGGGCCGAGGGCATTTCGAACCATGGTCGTGAAATTTCACACTAGTTCTTAAAAGATGCTGTTGAATCATGGAGGTTTTAGATAAATTGTCCCCAATAATTTTTGTAGTATGGTGATGAATATGGCAGGACACATTCCAGATGAAAAAGTAGATGAAATTCGTAAGTCAGTGGATATAGTAGATGTCGTAGGTGAATATGTCCAACTAAAAAAGCAGGGCAGGAACTTCTTCGGACTTTGCCCCTTTCATGGGGAAAGTACTCCTTCCTTTTCCGTATCTGGTGATAAGCAAATTTTTCATTGCTTTGGATGTGGAAAGGGAGGGAACGTCTATTCATTTCTAATGGAAATAGAAGGGTTCGGCTTCCTTCAAGCAGTTAAGCGGGTGGCTGATCAGACAGGACATTCCTTACCAGAGCAGTACAATGAAGAACAAAAAAGAGAACGGGATCCTGAGTCACAAAGTATATTGGATGCACACGAATGGTTATCGAAGCTTTATCACCATTTATTGCGAAACTCCAAAGAAGGTCAAGAGGCTTATCAATATTTACTTGAACGTGGATTCACTGAGGAGACAATCATCCGTCATCGACTAGGTTATTCTCCTAGCTCAAATGATTTCGTTGTTACATTTTTGGAAAAAAAAGGTTTTCACCCACAAACAATGGTGAAAGCGGGTCTCTTGAACACAAACGAGCAAGGTGAATATTTTGATCGTTTTAGAGGCAGGATCATGTTCCCACTCCGCAATCATCTTGGTAAAACCGTTGCATTTGCCGGACGGGCCACAGGTTCATTCGAGCCTAAGTATTTGAACAGCCCTGAAACTGATTTATTTCACAAGGGACGTCTCTTATATAACTTTGATCTGGCGCGAGCATCGATTCGCAAACAAAATACAATCATTTTGTTTGAGGGCTATGCGGATGTGATTTCGGCTGACCAAGCAGGCATCCCAAATGGTATAGGTACAATGGGAACATCAGTCTCGGATATTCAAGCACAGCTTATTAAGCGTTATGCTGATAAAGTAATCATTTGCTACGATGGAGACAATGCCGGGATAGAGGCGGCTGTGAAAGCCGCAAAATTACTAAAAAAAACGGGTTGTCAAACAAATGTAGCACGGTTGCCAAACGGGATGGACCCTGATGATTTTATTAAAGAATATGGTGGGGAGCGCTTTAAGCGTGAGGTGTTAGATGCAAGTGATCCTTATACTTCCTTTATAATCCGTTATTTAAGGCGTGGCTTTAATCTTCAATTAGAAGGAGATCGGATCACTTATATCGAAAATGTATTACAGGAGGTTGCTCAGTTAGACCGAGCAATTGAAAGAGAGCACTATTTAAACGAATTAGCAGAAGAATTTCAGATGTCGATCGTTACACTTAAAGAAGAAGTCGAGCAGCATAGGTATCGGAAGACGAATAAGGATAGCATGTCCGAGAGGCGACATACTAATCCCACAAAGCAAAATTTCGTTGACCATAAACTTCTTCCAGCCTTTCATAATGCGGAGAGAAAGCTGATAGCATATATGTTGAAAAACCCTATCATTGCTGATAAAGTTCAAGAAGAATTAGGGGGATCGTTCAATATTTCTGACCATCAAGTCATTGTCACGCATCTCTATGCATATTATGAAGACGGTCATGAATCTGATATTAGTCAATTTGTAGAGCGAATTGAAGATCAATCCCTAAGAAATCTTATCATTCATTTAGCCATGTCTCCTTCTTCAGAGGAAGAAGTTTCAGATAAGGAGATTGAAGATTATATTCATCGTATTCGATCAGAAAGTAGTAATCGAGTCGATATTAAAGGTTTAGAGACAGAGCTTAAACGTGCTGAACAACACGATGAACCGATAAAAGCGGCTGAAATTGCAATGGAAATCTTGAGGCGTAAACAAGAGTTGAAAAATACTCATTAAACTGGTATAGGATAGTCGGAAGGAGGGGGACTCATGGCAGATAAGCAACAACAGCCATCACGTTCTAAAGAAAATGAAAGCGAATTGACCCTGGAACAGGCAAAAGAGCAATTGCTTGAAATGGGTAAAAAGCGAGGGGTTCTGGCCTACGAAGAAGTGGCAGAGAAACTTTCGAGCTTTGAGTTAGACTCAGATCAAATGGATGAATACTATGAGCACCTGAATGAACAAGGTGTTGAGGTCATTGGTGATTCTGACCGGGATCCGAGCATGCAGCAGTTAAATAAAGAGGAAGAGTTTAACCTGAATGATTTAAGTGTACCGCCAGGAGTGAAAATAAACGATCCTGTTCGCATGTACCTTAAAGAAATCGGCCGAGTGAACCTTTTATCAGCAAAGGATGAAATCAGCTTAGCTCAACGAATAGAAGAGGGCGATGAAGAGGCAAAGCGCGATTTAGCTGAAGCTAACTTACGTTTAGTCGTCAGTATTGCTAAAAGGTATGTAGGTCGAGGAATGTTGTTCCTGGACTTAATACAGGAAGGCAACATGGGTTTAATAAAAGCTGTTGAAAAATTTGATTATCGTAAAGGTTACAAATTTAGTACGTATGCGACATGGTGGATTAGACAAGCCATTACTCGTGCAATAGCTGACCAGGCACGTACAATCAGAATTCCAGTGCACATGGTTGAAACCATCAATAAATTGATTCGTGTACAGCGCCAACTGCTGCAAGACTTAGGACGTGAACCAACTCCGGAAGAAATTGCACAGGATATGGAACTTACTCCAGATAAAGTCCGTGAAATCCTAAAAATTGCCCAAGAGCCTGTCTCACTTGAAACACCTATTGGGGAAGAGGATGATTCCCATCTCGGTGATTTCATTGAAGATCAGGAAGCAACTTCACCGTCTGATCACGCTGCCTATGAATTGCTTAAAGAGCAATTGGAAGACGTGTTAGATACGTTAACTGACCGAGAAGAAAATGTGCTCCGTCTTCGCTTCGGATTAGATGATGGCCGTACACGTACTCTTGAAGAGGTTGGAAAAGTTTTCGGTGTAACGAGAGAACGTATCCGTCAAATAGAAGCAAAAGCACTTCGCAAGCTAAGACACCCTAGCAGAAGCAAACGCTTAAAAGATTTCATGGAATAAAGTCTTTTGTATATCGAGTGAGGGATCCCTCAGCTAAAACCGTTTAGTGTGTGGATCCCTTCTTTTATAACTCCGTTATCCAGAGTGATAGGGTAGTACGTAAAGAGATTCACTGTTGGAAGCAAAATCGGTTATTGGCGATGAGTACTGCGACTTTCTCCCTGCTTTATATACAAAAGAAGACAGTGTCTTGGTTAGACGAACAAAGCAACATAACCTAAAGGGAACAGGCTGACTTACCTTTATATAACAGGCATCCTAGTTTTGTTAGCCCTTTCATTTCTTGTCATTTATTTTACTGAAGTCAGCTTCATATTGCAAACAGGGCTTTTGTCGACATTTGTATTCATTATTTTAGGAGCAAGCAAACCTTTAAGTCAAACCCACCCGATATTAAGGCAGCTGTCATTAGTTCTAGGGTTGCTTATCTCATTCCTATTAACTGTTTATAGCATTTAGACTGGCGTGGGAAGTAGAGTCATTTAACTATTGCAAAGCTTTATTGAACTGTTATTACTTGACTTTGTCATTGTTTTATAAAGTTTTCACACGTTATCCCTTTTCTAAGTAGACGTTTTCAAGTAAAATAAGTATAGTCTGATAGATAATTTGTTACACTAAAAAGGGAATACATAAGGAGGATGCAAGCTATGAAGAGAAACCCTGTGATTCCTTTTGCAATTATTGCCGTTATGGGAATTCTAGCTATGATTGTCATATCATCAATTGGTGTAAACCAAAAACAGGCAATACAAGATGCAGAAGAAAATGGTGGAGAGCAACAAGAGGAGACAGCAAGTGCGAGTCCGGAAGAGATGTTCCAGGCTAAATGTGCGAGCTGTCATGGTGGAGATTTAAGTGGGGGAGTAGGCCCGGCCCTTCAGGAAGTAGGGAGTCGTTACTCTGCTGAAGAAATTCAAGACATCATTATAAATGGTAAAGGTTCACAAATGCCTCCAGGTCTGTACACAGGTGAACAGGCAGCTAAGCTGGCACAATGGCTGGCTGAAAAAAAATAAGCACATAAGAAAAGCTTTCTGGATCTATCAGAAAGCTTTTCTTTATGGAGAGGAAAATGGTTTATGAATGGAACACAACTATCACTTCGTCTGAAAAAAGTAGCAGAATACTTGCCACAAGCAGCTTATTTTGCGGATATCGGTTCTGATCATGCTTATCTTCCTTGCTACGTCTGTCTTCATGATCGGCATGCCAGAGCAGTAGCAGGCGAAGTAAACAACGGCCCCTACCAAAGTGCCTTGAAAGAGGTAGACACCCATCAATTAAATGATCAAATTGATGTAAGGTTAGGGGATGGTTTAGATGTTCTTATAAACAATGAAGTGGAACAAGTAGTGATCGCCGGTATGGGTGGGCCGCTCATCCGTGATATATTAGAAAGTGGCAAAGATAAGTTAAGCAGTGTTTCAAAGATTATTGTCCAGCCGAATATTGATGCACGCTCGATTCGTAGGTGGTTTTACGATAATCAATACCAGTTAGTACATGAAGCCATTCTTGAAGAAAATGGACATATTTATGAGGTGCTGGCTGCTGAAAAGGGAGATCCTGAACACATATACCAGCAGGAGAGTTTTGAAAAACAGCTATGGCTCGGCCCTTGGCTGATGAAGGAACGAAGTCCGGTGTTTAGAAAGAAGTGGAAGGAGGAAAAGAGCAAAAAAGAAAGGATAGTACATCAGATTAGGTGCTCTAAACAGCCAGATGAGAAAAAAATTCAGTTATTTCAAAAAGAATTAGTTTGGTTAAAGGAGGTTCTAGAACAATGACATGGCAAGCAGATCTTATCATTAAGCAGCTCGAGAAAATGTCACCAAAGCACTATGCCTTTGATTGGGACAATGTTGGTCTTCAAGTCGGTACATTAAATAAACCCGCATCTAAAGTGATGATCACGCTGGATGTATTAGAAAATGTAGTGGATGAGGCAATCGAAAACGGGGTGGATTTAATTATTGCGCATCATCCTTTATTGTTTACTTCTCTGAAACAAATTGATTTAGATAAACCTAAGGGAAGAATTATTAAAAAGCTTATTCAGTATGATATAGCTGTATATGCCGCTCACACAAATTTAGATGTTGCTAGTGGTGGTGTGAATGATGTAATGGCAGAGCTTTTACAAATGAAAGATGTAAAGCCATTAATCGAAACAGAGAAAGAGGTACTCGTTAAGCTTGTGGTATTTGTACCAGAAGATTATGCTGATGACCTAAGAAATGCTCTAGGCGAGGCAGGGGCTGGCCATATAGGAGCTTACAGCCACTGTACATTTCAATCAGCGGGTCAGGGTACATTTAAGCCTTTAGACGGTACGAGTCCATTTATTGGCAGTCAGGGGAGCTAGAAAGAGTTGATGAGTATCGTGTAGAGACCATCATACCAAACTCAAAGCTTGCTAACGTTCTCAAGGCCATGAATAAGGCCCACCCATATGAGGAAGTTGCCTATGACCTCTATCCACTTGTAAACGAAGGTGAGGCGATGGGTGTTGGGAGAGTGGGAACACTTTCGGAAGCGACAACACTTGGTGAACTTTGTGATGTAGTGAAAGAACAGTATGATGTGCCTGCTCTACGTTATGTAGGAGACCGTGATCAAACTATTCAAACCGTTGCCCTCCTAGGGGGGAGTGGGGAAAAGTATATCCATGATGCGAAGAAAAAAGGAGCAGATGTATATATTACGGGTGATCTTTCTTTTCATTTAGCACAAGATGCTGAACAAATGGGGTTGGCAGTGATTGATCCAGGACACCATGTTGAAAAGGTTATAACCCCTCATCTTCAGAAACGATTACAAGAGGAATGCGGTCCTGATGTCGAGTTTATAGTATCGAACTCAAAAACAGAGCCCTTTCGCTTTATGTGAGAAAATGCCACCTGAGCGCAGGTGGCATTTTAAAATTATTTCTTTTTAGCTTTTATCTTAGGTAGAATCTTGTCTTTTTTTACTTTTGATTCTTGGTTCCATGTATCTTCATTCTCAGGGTCATATTGTTCGATAAATTTAATCACTTCTTTAGTAATTGGTGTTGGTGTAGAGGCACCCGCGGTTACGGCTACTTTGTTAACACCATCAAGCCATTCTAGTTTTAAATCAGAAACATCTGCAATACGGTAAGCTTGAGTGCCGGCTACTTCTATAGAAACTTGAGCCAGACGGTTCGAATTGTTGCTGGTCGGATCACCGACTACTAGTGTTAAGTCCGCATCTTTCGCTTGTTCGGACACAGCCTCTTGGCGAACTTGGGTGGCCATACAAATTTCTTGGTGTTTTTCTACCTCTGGGTACTTTTCCTTAACCTTTTCCATGACGTCATATACGTCCCATTGACTCATCGTCGTTTGATTAGTAATGAGAAGCTTGTCATGATCGATGGTGAGATATTCTACATCTTCTTCCGTTTGGACAAGGTGTACCTTGCCAGGTGCTACGCCTAACGCACCTTCAGGTTCCGGATGTCCTGCTTTGCCAACATAAATGATTTCATACCCTTCAGCCACTTTATCGCGAATTAAGTTATGAGTACTTGTAACATCTGGACAAGTGGCGTCCAGTGTCGTTAGTCCCTTCGCTTTAGCTCTTTCCTTAACTTCAGGTGATACGCCGTGGGCAGTGAAAATAACCGTTCCCTCATTAATATCCTCTAGAAGGTCAAGTCGGTCTTTACCATTTACTGTAATAATCCCTTCATTTTCAAATGCATCTGTAACGTGAGCATTGTGAACAATCATCCCTAAAATATATATGGGACGTGGCAAATTGGGGTCTCTGGCTGCGTTTTTAGCAATAACCATCGCATCTACCACTCCGTAGCAATAACCGCGCGGTGCGATTTTAATAATTTCCATTTTATAGATCCTCCTCTTAAACCCAAACTGTTACTTTTATCATCTCACTTCTTATTATAAATGGAAATAGGGAAGATGACAAAGAATGTCTATATGCTCGTGCAATTATCTTATCACTCAGGTTATAATAGAGGATGGAACAATTTACTTTAAAGGAGTACGGAAATGCGTAATCATTCGTTTAAACAATACGCAATTAATAAAAGCGTAGACCAAATTATAAATCAGTTAAGTTTTTTTGAGCCGACACCTATACAACAGGAAGTAATCCCGGCAGCCTTACGGGGGGAAAGCCTTATAGGACAATCTCATACAGGTTCAGGTAAAACACATGCTTATTTACTTCCACTGTTCAATCAGTTGAATGAGGAAGACAATCATGTGCAATTTGTTGTAACAGCACCTACCAGGGAACTGGCCATGCAAATTTACGAAGAAGTAAAAAAAGCAATTCAGTATGCCGACAAAAATGAAATATGGAAAGCAAAACTTGTGATCGGTGGAACCGACAAGCAAAAAATGATCGACAAATTGTCATCGAATCCTCCGCATATTGTCGTGGGGACGCCAGGGCGAATTTTAGATATGGTCAAAGAAGAAGCATTGGATTTGCACCATGCGAATGCCTTCGTACTTGATGAAGCGGACCTCATGGTTGATTTAGGTTTTATAGAGGACGTGGACCAAATTCTTGTCCGTATGGATGAGGACGTCCAAACCCTTGTCTTCTCTGCAACAATTCCAGAGCGGCTGCAGCCGTTTTTGAAAAAGTATCTAACAAACCCTACCCATATTCAGATCCAAGATGATAAGCCCTCACCGGAGTCAATGGAGCATCGTTTAGTTGCTTTACGCCACAAGAATCCTGCTGATGTAATTATAAACATTACAAAAGGTATTCAACCGTATTTAGCGATTATTTTTACGAATGGGAAAGAACAGGCGAATGAGTTAGCAAGTGATTTACTGGACCGGGGACTTGAAACTGGACTTCTTCATGGAGGACTCTCCCCTAGGGAGCGGAAGCGTATGCTTAAGGAACTTCAAAGCCTTAAGTACCAATATATTGTAGCAACTGATCTAGCTTCTCGTGGGATAGATATTCAGGGAGTCAGTCATGTTATTAACGCACGTATGCCTAAGGAAGAGGAATTCTATATCCACCGTGTTGGGCGTACAGCAAGGGCTGGCCTTGAAGGAACAGCGATCAACCTTTATACAGAAGAAGACCTTCCATTGATTGAAAAGTTAGAAAAACGCGGGCTTACTTTCACCTATTATGAAGTGAAAAACGGGGAGTGGAAAGAAGCTAAATCTTATAAAGAACGGCAGACGCGTACACGAAAAGAATCGGATATGGAAAAGCAAGCGAAACAAATGGTTAGAAAGCCTAAAAAAGTGAAGCCGGGTTATAAAAAGAAAATGAAGCGAAAAGCTGATCAAAATTTAAAAAAGATCAAACGAAACAGCTATCGCGGTAAGCAAAAGTAGCTTTAGGAGGGGAATAATATGGTTAAGATTGGTTCACACGTTTCGATGAAAGGAAAGAAAATGCTGCTAGGTGCAAGTGAGGAAGCAGCGTCATATGGTGCTTCTACATTTATGATTTATACCGGTGCACCACAAAACACGAGGAGACGCCCAATCGAGGAAATGAATATTGAAGCTGGAACTGAACATATGGAGGCCAATGGCATCCATGACATTGTTGTACATGCACCCTATATTATAAATATCGGCAACACAACAAAGCCTGAGACGTTTCAGCTTGGCGTTGATTTTTTAAGAAATGAAATTGAACGTACCGAAGCCTTAGGGGCAAGACAGATCGTACTTCATCCTGGATCACATGTGGGACAAGGTGCTGACAAAGGGATCCCTAAAATTATAGAAGGATTAAATGAAGTTCTTCATAAAGATCAAAAGGTGCAAATAGCCCTTGAGACGATGGCTGGAAAAGGCTCAGAGTGTGGCCGCAGTTTCGAGGAACTCGCTGAAATTATTGATGGTGTGACGTTAAACGAGAAACTTTCCGTTTGTATGGACACCTGCCATATTCACGATGCCGGCTACAATGTCATAAAAGACTTTGATGGTGTGCTTGATGAATTTGAACGTATAGTCGGTGTTGATCGTATAAAAGTTGTTCACGTCAATGATAGTAAAAATATTCAAGGTGCACAAAAGGACCGCCATGAGAACATTGGGTTTGGTCACATTGGCTTTGAGGCTCTTCACTATGTTGTTCATCATCCTAGCTTTAAAGATATTCCAAAGATACTGGAAACACCTTACGTAGGCGAAGATAAGAAAAACAAACAGCCTCCTTATCGTTTCGAAATTGGTATGCTTAAAGAAGGGAGCTATGACGAGTCTTTAAAAGAAAAAATTATGGAGCAGTAAGACTAGGGAGAGTGCAGTGCACTCTCCTTTTTATTGCAACCAATGTTCAACACCATGTTCTTTAGCAAGTTTAATCAACAATTGATTAACGGACCTGGCCGTATCGTTTGATGTAATTGCTGCTAAATTATTCAGCATTCGCTTTCTTCCCTTAGGATCGAATGGGTTCTCATTACTTTTCTTAAGGGCAGAAACAATTTGTTTAGCCTCTCCTCTTGTTATTTTAATCTTATATTTTTGACTATAATGAAGAAGATCGTCTACGGTTAATTGCTTTAGTTTTTGGGCGATGATCTGTTGAGCCACATGTTTCATTTATAATTACTCCCCCGTTTCTTTACTCCATACAACTTATGAATGAAGCACGGAATTGTTCACAAGACAGTATATTTTTTTAAAATGCTTTAAATAAGGCAGAAAAGGGTATATATACTGGTGAACTAAGAGGAGTGTGTAAAAATGAAGGGATTGGTAATATTTGTCCAAGTGGGAATATCAATTATATTAGTTGTAGGAACCTACTTGATCATGAATCATTATAAAGAACAGGAGACCTCAGCCATTGCTGAAAAAAATAAACGCTTAAATGAGAAAATTGAGCGGCTTCAGGCGAAAAGTGACTACTTGCTGACAGAAACAGGAGTTAGAAAGAAAACACAAGAGTTTAAAAAATGGCCGAATCATGCCAAACTGGCTAATATTTTCTATGAAGACAGTGATCAGAAGTTCAAAAAGTCATGGGCTCTTTATTTAATTAAACAGTCAGCGCAGTATGGAGTCGATCCTTACGTTGCTTATGAGTTGTTAAAGGTGGAAACAGGAGGAACGTTCGATCCTAAACTTGTTGGACCTGAAACGGAATATGGGAGAGCTTATGGCATGGCTCAATTTATGAAAAATACTGCACCTTGGATTGCTGAGATGGCAGGTCTTCCTTATAAGGATGAACTTCTGTTTGACCCGTACTATTCCATGCAATTGTCAGTTGTTTACTTAGATTATTTGCATAATAAATATGATAATTGGGATAAAGCGCTTACGGCCTACCACCGTGGTGTTGGCGGATTAAAGGATTATATTGATAAAAATGGACATGCTGAAAGTTGGTATGCGAAGGAAATCCAATCAAAGGCAGAAGCATATGAAACAATAGCTTTAGTAAACAAATGACGAGGGCCTTCACGTCGACTGACGTGAAGGTTTTTTTGAAAGTTAAAAAGTGCTTTTCTTCATTCCCATCAACTTCCTTCTATAAAAGTGAGTTCATATCACATACTAATCATGATTCTCCAATAGAAAGTGAGGGTGATCTCATGAATGAACCCAAGGAACCAGTAGAGAATCGTAATACAGAGGAAACTCCAGAACAGCATGAGGAGTTAGAACAAGTTCAAGAACCAAAAGAAACTTCTAACGAACCCGTTTATGGGGACAGTTATGAGGAAGAATTTGCTGAAGAGGCAATGCCGATGAACCAGACAATGAGGTCTGAGGAACAAGAAACGACGATGCAAGGTGAAGTAAACACTGCTATGGCGTGGATAGGCTTATCTGCCGCTATATTATCTTTCTTCTTTGCCCCCCTTTTATTAGGGATTGTCGGGATCGTTTTCGGTATCATTGGCAAACGCCAAAATGCAAATACACTTGGAAATATGGCGATCATCATTAGTGCTGTATCCATTTTATTCTCCGTGTTTTTCGCAACGGCAGGTAATTTAGTTTAGCAAAAAAGGTGGACCCTCGAGTGGTCCACCTTTTTTGCTTGGATTTTAAACTTTTTGCTTTTCTTTTTCTAGACGTTCTTTCTCATAGTGTTCTTCAGCAAGCTTATCGACTTCTTTTTTAAGCTCTTCTACCATAATGTCTTCCGGAACTTTACGGATGATTTCCCCATGGCGGAACAGGAGCCCCTCACCTCGTGCGCCAGCAATACCAATATCAGCTTCACGGGCTTCACCAGGGCCGTTTACTGCACAGCCGAGAACAGCCACTTTGATTGGTGCTTTGATGGTTTGGATATATTCCTCTACTTCATTTGCAATAGCAATCAAATCAATTTCGATTCGCCCACATGTTGGGCAAGAGATAAGTGTTGCAGCATTTGAAGCCAAACCATAAGATTTAAGGAGTTCGCGGGCAACTTTCACCTCTTCAACCGGGTCAGCACTCAAGCTGATTCTTAGTGTGCTGCCAATCCCTTTACTAAGAATCGCGCCAAGTCCTGCGGCACTTTTCACGGTTCCCGCAAACAGTGTACCTGACTCAGTAATTCCTAAGTGCAATGGATAAGAAATCGCTTCTGCTGCTTTTTCGTATGCTTCAATAGCGAGCTTAACGTCTGAAGCCTTAAGGGATACAATAATATCGTGAAAATCTAGATCTTCAAGAATTTTAATATGGTGCAGTGCACTTTCTACCATGCCATCTGCTGTCGGGTAGCCGTATTTTTCTAGGATATGTCGTTCTAGCGAGCCGGCGTTAACTCCAATACGGATCGGAACCCCTTTAGCTTTAGCTGCTTTTACAACTGCTTCGACTTTTTCACGTTTACCGATATTTCCTGGGTTAATACGGATTTTATCGGCTCCACCCTCAATCGCCTTGAGTGCTTTCTTGTAATCAAAGTGGATATCAACTACAAGAGGAATATTTATACGTTTTTTAATTTCTGGAATGGCATCTGCCGCGCGGTCATCCGGGCATGCGACTCGGACAACCTGGCAGCCTGCTTCTTCCAGTCGTTTTATTTCTGCAACAGTTGCTTCAACGTCGTGTGTTTTAGTAGTTGTCATGGACTGAATCACAACTTGGTCTGCTCCACCAATTGTAAGATCTCCCACTTTTACAGGCCGAGTATCTTTTCTGTGAGTTATTGCCATATAGAATCGCTCCTTTATATGTGAAACAAGGTTTTACTACATTACCATCCCTAATTATAAGGGGTATTCTTATAAATGAGAAGTCATGCCTTTTGAATAGTCACAATTTAATGTGAAGATAGTGTAAATGATCTGTATCTTAAACAACTTAGAAGATTATATCACGGTATTTGTTTATTATAAAATCATAACTGTTAAATTGAAACGTTTTTTAACATAATTCGTACATATAGTATCTTAAGGTTATGGGAAAGGGTGTGAGCATAAATGGATTTATTATCCTTTGACTGGATCGTTTTATTTATGACGTTATTTGGAACGATGTTTTTAGTCGGAGAATTGTTAGTAAACATGCGTGGTTTATTGGGGATACTAGGTTTAGGTTTTATTACAGTTTACTTTTCCTCTTACTTATCTTTAAATATGTTTGTCATTATGATGATTATCTATTTAATTGGGTTAGCCCTTATTATAATTGATGGAAAAGTTGTAAATGACGGAACACTTGCGACAATTGGCGCTGCAGCCATGATTGTTGCTGTAGGCTTTAGTGCGCCAAACTGGGTGGCTGGTTTATACAGTGTGATAGGTGTTTTACTTGGAGGAGCGAGTTCTTTGGTGTTCCTTAAAGTGTTTAAGCGCAGGGAGATGTGGACGAAAATTACGCTTGTAGATCAACTCACCTCTGAAATGGGATATAATTCGATGAAAGAGTCGTATGCCGGTTTAGTTGGACAGACAGGAAAAGCCTCAACAGATATGAGACCTTCTGGAACGATCCAGATCGAAGAGGAAGAGTATAGTGCAGTATCAAACGGAAAATGGATCTATAAAAACGAATCAGTAAAAATAATTTCTGTCGATGGAACAAAAGTGTTAGTTAAAAAGATTGAAGAAAACTAATGACCCAAAAACCCCTTTGCTTTTTATGGCAAGGGGGTTATTTAGGGAGTTTAGGGAGATAGCTAAGAGCGTATAGAACATAAAAGCATGAAATGAGAAAATACAGACAGATAAGAAGAGGGCTTGACACAATAAAGGATTCCACGCATACAAGCACTAAGGTAGGTGCTGTTATGGCGAATGCTGATATATTCCATAATTGCTTATAATCAGCACGCATCCTTCGATAATGTGTGTATGGAACAGCTAACCCAGCAAGAGCGGATACAAGCAGGAATAAACTGAGAGCAATGAAAAAATAAATAAATGGCAGAAAGATAACGACAAAAATTCCACTTGAAATACCATGGCTAATCGTATCGTTAAGTGAATCCTGGGTTGTTAAATATGTATAGACAGAACTTATTAACACAGGAATAAGGACAATTAGACTTAAATAAAACAAATAGCTGATTGCTTTTCCAACAGGCTGTACACGAAAAGCAGCAAGCATCTTAAAATGGTAGAAGCTTTTTAATAGTTGTTTTGTTTTGCTCATGATTGGAAATCCCCTTTATTTTAACGTCTCTATAGTAAGTGACAACACCCGTATAAGCAAGTGAAACCACAAAAGTTTAAGTGAAGATTAAATCGAATGTAAATTTAATGTTAAGTTTTGCGGATTTCCTTTACAAATGAAAATAAGATCAGCAATAATGAGAAAGGCATTAAAAAAAAGATAAAAAAATGTAAAATAATTGGATGAGAAAGGGTGGAGAGAAATTGGATATCGATGTTCAAAAGATGATATTTGAATTCATTGGTGGTCTAGGGATATTCCTTTTTGGTTTGAAATATATGGGGGACGGGCTGCAAAAAGTTGCAGGAGAACGTCTGCGTGAGCTGTTGGACCGTTTCACCAGCAACCCTTTTATGGGCGTAGTAGCTGGTGCTGTAGTAACTGCCTTGGTCCAAAGTAGTTCGACAACTACTGTATTAACAGTTGGACTTGTTAATGCTGGATTTATGACATTCCGTCAAGCGATTGGTGTCATCATGGGGGCTAACATTGGAACAACGATGACGGCGTTTATTATTGGTATTGATATCAAAGCATATGGTTTGCCTATCTTAGCTATTGGTGCACTATTATTATTCTTCTTTAAAAACAAGCGTGTTACGTATATCGGACAAACTATCTTTGGACTTGGAGCCCTTTTCTTTGGTCTAGAGACTATGAGCGGTGGAATGAAACCACTTCGTTCATTAGAAGCGTTTCAAGAGTTAACAGTAAGCATGAGTAACAACCCGATTTTAGGTGTTGTCATTGGTACGTTATTTACCGTAATTGTACAAAGTTCCAGTGCAACAATTGGTATTCTTCAGGAGCTCTTTGGTTCCGGGTTAGTGAGGCTGGACGCAGCTTTACCAGTGCTTTTCGGTGATAACATTGGAACGACTATTACTGCTGTTCTAGCTGCCATTGGTGCAAGTGTTGGAGCAAAGCGTGCTGCATTTGTACATGTCATCTTTAATGTCGTCGGTGCAACAATATTCTTACTTTTGCTAGTACCTTTCACAGCTTATGTCGAATGGCTGCGGGGAGCATTAAGTTTAGAGCCGGAAATGACGATTGCTTTTGCTCATGGGTCCTTTAACATTGCTAATACGCTTATCCAATTTCCTTTCATTGCTGTATTAGCATGGATTGTGACTCGCCTTATTCCTGGAGAGGATTCTGTGATTGAATTCAAACCGCAGCATCTTGATCCAATCTTTATTGAACAGTCTCCAGCCCTTGCGTTGGACCAGGCAAAAGAGGAAGTTATCCGCATGGGTGAATATGCCTATAAGGGATTAGAAGAAACGAGCTTATACCTGAACAATAAACAAAAGAAGCATTCTGAAATGGCCTTGCAAATTGAAGAGGCATTGAATAACTTAGATAGAAAAATCACGGACTATTTAGTTGATCTTTCACAAGCTTCGTTAACAGACGAAGAAAGTCATAAGCACTCTGCATTGATGGATTCTGTAAGGGATATAGAACGTATAGGGGATCATTTTGAGAACATTATTGAACTGATTGACTATAAAAATTCAAATAAAATTGATTTAACTGAACAAGCTCGAAAAGACATGAATGAAATGTTTAATCTGACTCTAATGACAGTTAAGCAATCTATGAATGCTCTTGAACTCATGGATAGGGAAGAAGCGCTATCTGTCGTACAAAAAGAGAACGAACTTGACCGAATGGAGCGCAGTTACCGTAAGAAGCATATTATCCGTATGAATGAAGGTGTATGTTCAGGACAAGCTGGTATCGTATTTGTGGACATGTTGAGCAATCTTGAACGAATCGGTGATCATGCGGTAAACATTGCAGAAGAAGTACTTGGTGAAAAAGAAAGCCTATAAATAAAGTAAGACAGGAGGGCGTGTGTATACACCGTCCTCCTGTTAATATAAGAAATTTAAAAAAAGTATTGAAAGCAGAACTAGGCCATGCTATATTATTTTTGTCGCTGCAATAAATCTTACATAAATTTTTGTTGACAGATTGTTTGTGGTCATGCTATATTAATATGCGTCGCTTCATTAGAAATGGTTAGCGACAACTTATGGCGGTGTAGCTCAGCTGGCTAGAGCGTACGGTTCATACCCGTGAGGTCGGGGGTTCGATCCCCTCCGCCGCTACTATTTAATGCTGAATAGACTTGCCTGAACACGGGTAAGATCAGCTACATATATTAGATTCATTCCAATCATGGCGGTTGTGGCGAAGTGGTTAACGCACCGGATTGTGGTTCCGGCATTCGTGGGTTCGATTCCCATCAGCCGCCCCATGTTGGACCCTTAGCTCAGCTGGTTAGAGCTATCGGCTCATAACCGATCGGTCGCAGGTTCGAGTCCTGCAGGGTCCACCATTCTATTCGCGGAGGAGTACCCAAGTTCGGCTGAAGGGATCGGTCTTGAAAACCGACAGGGGCTTCACGGCCCGCGGGGGTTCGAATCCCTCCTCCTCCGCCATATTTTATTAAGGTGAGAAGCAGTTTTACAAAAATTATGAAAAACTGATAAAAGGTTTTTCACATTACCGCGGGGTAGAGCAGTCTGGTAGCTCGTCGGGCTCATAACCCGGAGGTCACAGGTTCAAATCCTGTCCCCGCAACCAAATAAATTTCATTACATATGATGGTTCGGTAGCTCAGTCAGTAGCTGTATTTCTCCCTGAGCAGTCTTCTTCGCAGGCTTTGCGAGGGGGCGTAGGCTTCACCGAATTTACATGAAACGAGACGAGCAGATAACTTCCTTAAATCTGGTTCGAAGCAAACCCAGGAGCGAGAATCTAATCGAATACCTTTATGATGGCTCGGTAGCTCAGTCGGTAGAGCAACGGACTGAAAATCCGTGTGTCGGCGGTTCGATTCCGTCCCGAGCCACCACTTTTATTTTCGAACAAGCGTATAGGCTTGTCTTTTTTATGACCAAAATCACCATAGTGACCTTTAACTCTGAATTTGATTTTATCCAAGGACTAAATTTCTTACCATATAACCTCATTAGACGTAATTATGGGGTTATTATTTTATTTTTTAGGTTTTGAATAGAAATTCACGGGGAAAGCATAATATCGAAAGCAAATTTTGTTATGCATAAGATTTGCAAGTAAAAAGTCCGTTTGGTAATGTACAGTAGAGAGGTTCAATTGGAGCTGATCATGTACATATTATAAAAAGGAGGAGTTAACATGGCTAAATTTGAACTACCAGAATTACCTTACGCTTATGATGCATTGGAACCAACAATCGACAAGGAGACAATGAACATCCACCATACGAAGCACCATAACACTTATGTGACTAAGCTAAATGCTGCACTTGAGGGAAATACGGATCTTCAAGAAAAATCATTAGATGAGCTTTTAGCAAATAACCTGTCAGCAGTACCAGAAGACATTCGCACTGCTGTTCGTCGCAACGGTGGTGGCCATGCAAACCATAGTCTTTTCTGGACGATTCTTTCACCGAATGGCGGTGGCGAACCAACTGGTGAAGTTGCTACAAAAATCAATGACACATTTGGTGGATTTGATCAGTTTAAAGAGAAGTTTGAAGCAACAGCAAAAGGTCGCTTCGGTTCAGGCTGGGCTTGGCTTGTAGTAAACAATGGCAACCTTGAAGTCATTGATACACTTAACCAGGATTCTCCAATCATGGAAGGTAAAACTCCAATCCTTGGTCTTGATGTTTGGGAGCACGCATACTACCTGAATTATCAAAACCGCCGTCCTGATTATGTTGCAGCTTTCTGGAACGTAGTCAATTGGGATGAAGTAGCTAAGCGTTACGACGCTGCTAAATAAGATTATATACAAGAGCAGCACGGTTAATTACCGTGCTGCTCTTTTTGTATATCTGAATGCGTTCTGCCAACACTAAGAACAGAATGTAAAGGAGATATACAACTATGATGAGAATGCTCAGAGTGTGGCTCAACCAAGAGAATATATCGAGAGATCTACTCCTCTTATTGCTAATCGGTGGTTTGTATTCTCTAGGTATATTTTTATCAAGTACGTTTGTGAATATTTATTTATGGAAACAATCCAACAGCTATTCAGAAATTGCTTTATATAATTTGTGCATATACATTATGCAGCCGTTGACGTTCATTTTGGCTGGAAAGTGGACGAAACGGATAGACCGTGTAATTGTTTTGAGAGCGGGAGTGACCGTACTCTCTATTTTTTTTCTTATGGTATTAATAATCGGTGAGCGGGCAGCTTCCTTTAACTTGTTACTTGGATCAATCCTTGGTATTGGCTATGGTTTTTATTGGCTTGCGTTCAATGTGTTAACATTCGAAATTACGGAGCCTGAAACAAGGGATTTCTTTAATGGGTTTTTAGGGATACTTCAATCCTTTGGCGGAATGACAGGTCCACTTTTTGCAGGATTTGTTATTTCAAGATTGAATAATTTTACTGGATACACGGTTATTTTTACAATTTCGTTTGCTCTGTTCATTATTGCCGTTGCTGTAAGTTTTGGGCTATCAAGGCGGAAGGCGAAAGGAAACTTTTCATTTCGGAGAATTATGGATGAGAGAAAACGTAATAAAAATTGGAATCGAATTTTGCAGGCTCATGTTTCCCAGGGCTTTAGAGAAGGCTCATTCCTGTTCGCTGTGTCGATATGGATTTTCATTTTGACAAAAAGTGAGTTTTCACTTGGCTTGTATAATTTAGTATATTCAGGTTTTTCCTTCCTTTTTTTCTTTTTAGTGAGTAAGTGGCTAAGACCGAGATATAGAAAAAAGGCGATTTTCTGGGCGGGGCTGGCGCTGACCCTATCTGTGGTGCTGTTAATAGTATCGGATAGCATCGGATTCCTATTTTTGTATGCTGCCATTGCAGGACTCTTTTTCCCACTCTTCTATGTGCCTTACGTTTCTTTAACGTATGATGTGATTGGGAAGTCGTGGAATGCAGGCGAAATGCGTATCGAATACATTGTTGTTAGGGAGATTTTTCTTGATTGCGGTCGTGTTCTTTCTATCTTGTTTTTCTTGCTTGCGATTATGTTTATCCCGCCTGAAATAGGGATTCCTTACATCTTGTTAATCGTAGGAGCGGGTCATTTTGTAGTGTATTTTCTAATTAAGGATATTGATTTGAAAAAAATGAAAATCGTACAAGAATGAAACTTTTTCTTCTTAGCTTCGTCTATTCTCATACAGCCATAAATGATATACTAGAATGTGGTAACTATGTAAGGTAGGGAGAGGAAAAATCTATGGGGAAGAAGAAAAAGAAAAAATCACATGTACCTTTCCGTTTAAATATCATCTTTTTTGTTGTATTCCTGCTATTTGCGGCACTTATTTTGCAGTTAGGAGTCGTTCAAATTTTAACAGGTGAAGCGGCACAGGATAAAGTGAATCGTACAGAGAATACAACGACCACGATACCTGTTCCTAGAGGTGAAATGTATGATCGACATGGCCGACTAATCGTTAATAATGAACCACTTTATTCGATTACATATACACCACCTAAGGGAGTACAGTCCAAAGATAAACTGGAACTTGCGAAAAAATTAGCAAAGTATATTGATATGGATTTTGAAAATGTACTTACTACACGTGATTTAAAAGAATATTTTTTCCTTGAAAATGAAGAAGATATTCGAAAGCGTGTAACGGAAGAAGAAGCCAAAGGGCTGGATAATGGAGAAGTGTATCAGCTTCAGTTGGACAGTATTACAGAGGAAGAAATCAATTCGTATGATGATCAAACAAAGGAAATTATAGCGATTAAGAAGGAATTAGATAAAGCTTATGCCTTAGCACCGCATGTCATTAAAAATGAGGATATTTCTCAGAAAGAATATTCGACCGTTGCTGAGCACTTATCTGAGCTTCCAGGCATTAATGTGACTTCTGATTGGGAAAGAGAATACCCGTTCGGCACCACATTTAAGAATTACGTAGGGGACATTACCACTCGAGAGCAAGGAGTGCCGCGTGAGGAACTTGAGTACTACATGTCACTTGACTATAGCCGTAATGACCGAGTTGGTACAAGTGGTCTTGAGCAGCAATATGAAGAAGTATTGCGCGGAACGAAAGAGAAAGTGCAATATACGACAGACAGCAGTAACAATATTATTGATTCTAAAGTAATCAGACAGGGTTCCCGAGGGAAGGATCTTGTGTTAACACTAGACATGGAGCTTCAGCGTAAAGTCGATAACATTGTAAAAGAAGAACTGGTTTCAGCTGTTCAGCAAGCCCCTTACGAGAATCGTTTTTTAGAAAATGCGATTGTTGTCATGTCTGACCCTATGACAGGTGAAGTCCTTGCAATCTCTGGCCAGCACTATAATCATGACCGTGAGTCCGGGGAAGAACTAGTATCTGATTGGTCTCACACAGCTGTTTATAATGCCTATGCTCCCGGTTCTACAGTTAAAGGAGCGACCGTGCTAACCGGTTTTAATGAAGGGGTGATTACACCATCTACCACCGTTAATGACCGGCCTATTAAAATCAAGGATACACCAGAGAAAAGTTCTTACGCTTCGCTTGGACCGGTGAACTATCTAACGGCATTAAAAGAGTCCTCAAACGTCTATATGTTCTTCATTGCCATTTGGATGGGTGGAGGTCATTATGAGAGACAGGAGCCATTAGGTTTGGCGAGCGATACATTTCAACGCTTCTTGTATAACTTCCAGCAATTTGGTCTCGGTGTTGAAACGGGGATTGACTTGCCATTTGAAGCAACAGGGTTCAAAGGTGAAAACCCTGCCTCAGGTAACCTTCTTGACTTTGCGATTGGTCAGTATAGTACGTACACCGCTATGCAGCTTAACCAATACGTCTCAACAATTGCAAATGGCGGTCAAAGATTAAAGCCAAGGCTGGTAAGTGAAATACACAACCCAAGCCGTGTAGGTGAGGGGTTAGGAGACATTTATAAAGATTATGACCCTAAAGTGTTAAATACACTTGAAATGAGTGAAGAAAATATTGAACGTGTCCAAAGAGGATTTCGAGAAGTTTTCACAGGTCCCTTACCGGGATCACCGGCCGGGACAGCCTATAGCCATTTTAGAAATGTAGACTACATGCCAGCAGGTAAATCAGGAACAGCAGAAACAGCCAAATATATTCCGATTAACGGAGGGGAAGATACAAAAGTGATCGATACAGAAAACTTATCCCTTGTCGGTTATGCCCCATACAATGATCCGGAAGTTGCCTTTTCTGTTATGGTTCCATATGTGGGTAATGAAGCTAATACTCCGATCAACTATAAAATTGGCCGGAGAATTATGGATGCTTACTTCGAGTTAAAAGAGCAACGTGCAGAGGAAGGAATCGACAAGAACCTTCTCTCTGATGAGGAGAAGCAGGAAGAAGGGTGATGCACACTAGTGCATTGCTCTTTTTTTTATACAAAATTCCTTTGTTATTTACAAAACCTTTACGTTCATTTTATATCAACTTAACTTTCTATCATTAGTATACAAATTGAGAGTTGGCCGAGCTAACTCCGTATCATTTTAGAATTATAGGGGGAGAAAAAATGAAAAGCTTTAAGAATGCAGCATTGTTATTAGCTTTTATCCTAGTAGTTGGAGTGCTCTCAGCATGTGGATCGGAAGAGAATGCAAATGGTGAAAGTAGTGATGGTGGTTCCGACAGTGAATCAACCGAAAGTGTATCAGGTCCGATTACTATCGATGGTTCTTCAACCGTCTTTCCTATTATGGAAGCATTGACTTATCAATATCAAAAAGAACACCCAGAGACGGAGCCAACGGTGAACAGTTCAGGGTCTGGTGGTGGATTCAAGAAATCTACTCGTGGTGAAATTGACCTAAGTAATGCTTCTCGTGAAATTAAACCAGAAGAACAAGCGATCGCTGAGGAGAATGGTGTTAGACTTGAACCGCTTGAAATAGCAAAGGATGGTATCTCTATAGTAGTCAGTCAAAAAAATGACTTTGTAGAAAACCTAACGATTGACCAACTAAAACAAATTTTTCTAGAGTCTTCAGATGCTACGAAGTGGTCAGATATTAATCCTGAATGGCCTGATGAAACGATTAAAATCTTCAGCCCTGGTCATGATTCCGGTACATTTGATTACTTTAATGAAGTTATTCTTGAAGAACAGCCATTAAAAGAAGGGGAAAACACAACCCTCTCTGAAGATGACAACGTACTTGTCCGCGGAATTTCTAATGACCCCTATGCAATTGGATTTTTCGGTTATGCCTATTATGCGGAGAACAAAGACAAACTTAAAGTGCTAGGCGTTGACAATGGTGAAGGTGAACCTGTAAAGCCTACAGATGAAACCATTCAGAGTGGTACCTACACACCACTGTCTCGTCCACTTTACACTTACGTGAATGTTGAATCCTTAAAACAGAAACCACAGGTTCTTGATTTTGTGAAATTCACGCTTGAAAATGCAGGTGAAGCAGCACAACAAGTAGGTTATGTTGCTCTTCCAGAGGAGAAGTATCAGGAGCAGCTAGAAAAAGTGAAGCAATGGGCTTCTGAAGAAAAATAGAGAAAAAAACTTAACATGGTGAGGTGAGGCGACTCCGTCTCACCTTCCCTCATGGATGAGAGGAGTTTACACATGGACAAACTTTTACGGTCTGAGGGAACAGAGTTTAATGTCCAACAGTTAATAGAAGAAAAAAAGCAGAAGAAAGGTATTGCAAAGAGACTTGAAAAGGTCATACCTGTCTTTTTATTTTTATGTGCAAGTGTGAGTGTGTTAACAACGGTTGGTATTCTATTTACACTGTTGAGAGAATCAATAGGATTTTTTTCAGAGGTAAATATTTTTCAATTCTATACAAGTACAAATTGGTCACCATGGACGGGTGAGTTCGGTGTAGCGCCATTAATTGGAGGAACACTACTCATTACACTTATTGCTACATTAGTGGCTGTACCTTTAGGTCTTATGGCTGCCATTTTCTTGAGTGAGTATGCAAGTGACCGTGTTAGGAGAATTATAAAACCTGTTTTAGAAATTTTAGCAGGGATCCCAACGGTTGTATATGGATTCTTTGCTCTTACATTTGTTACGCCGATTCTTCAGTCGTTCATTCCTGATTTAGGTATTTTTAATGCACTTAGTGCAGGGCTGGTTGTTGGAGTAATGATTATTCCAATGGTTGCATCCCTTTCTGAAGATGCGATGAACTCTGTACCAAACAGTCTTCGTGAAGGTGCCTATGGACTTGGGGCTACGAGGCTTGAAGTAGTTATGAAGGTTGTACTTCCAGCAGCACTTTCCGGCATTGTTGCTTCCATTGTATTAGCGATCTCTCGTGCAATTGGAGAAACAATGATTGTGACGATTGCAGCAGGTGCGACACCAAATCTTACGTTAGATCCTACACAGTCGATCCAATCGATGACAGCCTTTATTGTTCAAGCAGCAACAGGGGACACGACATTTGGATCTACGATATATTACAGTCTATATGCTGTAGGGATAACATTGTTTGTTTTCACATTACTAATGAATCTGTTATCTCAGTATATTTCACGTAAGTTTAGGGAGGAATATTAATGCTTGGGCGCAATGAAGAAGCAATGGAGCGACAAGTAAAAGGAAGAGTATGGCTTAATAAACTCATGATGGCTGTCTTTTTTACGGCTACCATGATCGGTTTAATCTTTCTCGGCTTGTTAATTTACCGTGTATTGACTCAAGGAATTGGCTATTTAAGTTGGGATTATATTACAAGTTTTCCTGCGCCTTATCCAGAAGAAGCAGGAATTTGGGCTGGATTAATTGGTTCGATTATGTTGATGGTCATTATAGCAGTGTTTGCAGTGACGATTGGTGTATGTACGGCAATTTATCTAGAGGAATATGCTCCCAATAATAAACTCACTGAGTTTATCCGTATAAACATTCAGAATTTAGCTGGTGTGCCTTCTATCGTATTCGGTTTGTTAGGTTTAACTTTCTTTGTTTATATGTTTGGCATCGGCTATCGCTTGTTAGCAGGAGGGTTGACGATGGCATTGCTAGTCTTACCTGTGATTGTCGTCGCTGCCCAAGAATCAATCCGTTCGGTGCCGAATGAATTAAGAGAGGCGTCCCTTGGTATGGGAGCATCAAAATGGCAAACCATCGCACGAATTATTCTTCCAGCTGCACTTCCTGGAATGCTTACAGGTACAATTATCGCTCTTTCAAGAGCAATTGGAGAAACAGCGCCATTGATTATCGTTGGTGCAGCTACAGCTATTTATACACTGCCAGATTCCTTACTTTCGAAGTACACAGTTATGCCGATTCAAATCTATAACTGGACAGGCCGACCTCAGGAAGAGTGGCAGCACGTAGCAGCTGCAGGAATTGTCGTATTGCTTATTGTGTTATTGATGATGAATGCCATTGCAGTGGGCATTAGAAATAAATTTCAAAAACGTCTATAACATTAGATGCGGAGGGTTTCAAAATGACATTAAAATTGGATGAAAGAAGAGATAAGCAAGTGAAGAGTACTATTTTGACAAATCAAAAGACTCAACCTGAACAGGCCAGTAATGTGTTTGAGGTATCAGATTTAAATTTGTGGTATGGATCAGATCAAGCCCTGCATAAAATTAATATGGGGATTGAGGAAAAGCGTGTCACTGCGATTATCGGACCTTCCGGATGTGGAAAATCAACTTATTTAAAAGCATTAAACCGGATGGTAGAAATGATACCAGTTGTTAAAACATCTGGTTCGATAAAATATCGTGATAAGGATATCTATGATAGTAAATTTCTTGTGGAAGATCTGCGGGCAAAAGTTGGAATGGTCTTTCAAAAACCGAATCCATTCCCTAAGTCTGTTTATGACAACGTTGCCTATGGTCCGCGCGTTCACGGCATTAAAAAGAAAGCACTGCTCGATGATATTGTGGAAAAAAGCTTAAAGGATGCTGCGATTTGGGATGAACTAAAGGATCGTCTCAATGAAAATGCGTATGGTCTATCTGGTGGCCAGCAGCAACGGGTCTGTATTGCACGTGCTTTAGCTGTAGAGCCGGATGTAATACTGATGGATGAACCAACGTCCGCACTTGATCCAATCTCTACCCTTAAGGTAGAAGAACTTGTTCAAGAACTTAAGAAAAAGTACAGCATTGTCATTGTTACACACAACATGCAGCAAGCAGCTCGTATCTCCGATAAAACGGCCTTTTTCTTAAATGGGGAATTGATCGAATTTGCAGAGACAGATGATTTATTTCAAAACCCAAAAGACAAGCGTACAGAAGACTATATTACCGGACGCTTTGGATAATAAATATTAGGAAGGCGGTTTTTTCATGCCAATTCGTGTTCAGTTTGAAGAGGACCTACAAAGTATAAAAGATCAAATTAAACAGCTTTCCCTTGACGTGAAAGAATCACTGGATACGGCCATTCACGTGTTGTATCAAGGCGATGTAGACAAAGCAAAACAGATCATGAAAGATGACGTGCTGATTGATGACAAAGAAGGACAAATTAATGAAGAAGCGATTTTGACGATTGCTAAACAACAGCCTGTAGCAACAGACTTACGCCGTTTAATTGTGGCTATAAAAATATCCTCTGATCTTGAAAGAATGGCCGATCATTCAAAAAATATAGCTAAGGCTACGATTCACCTAGGCCCCAATCACGGGATTAAAATCAACCCTAATCTACGTGAAATGGCCGTTCTCGCTATGGATATGGTCGACTTAGCTATTAAAGCATTCGAACATGAAGATATTTCGTTAGCACAGAAGCTTGCGGAAATGGATGATGAGATTGATGAGCTATATGGAAAAAGTGTTCGTGAACTCCTAGAGGTCACAGCAGTTAATCCAGAGCAAATCCAGCACATTATGCAAATGGCTTATACAGCAAGATATATTGAACGATTCGCCGACCATATTACGAATATAGGGGAAAGTGTCTTCTATCTAGTAAAAGGCAAAACCTACGATTTAAATAAGTAGTTAGAAAGTGTAGAGGGGGTTTAGACCTGCATTCATAAGCGGAGGCGCCCAGTTATTGTTATCTGGAAGTAATTCCTTATAAAAAGGCTGACTCAAGATTGAGTCAGCCTTTTTAGTTTGATGTAATAACATCGGCAATTTGTTCCCTCGACATCTCTTCAGAAACTTCAAACTCACCAATTTGTATGTAGCGACTGTAACCTTCTTCACGCATATATTGATCAAAGGACTGCGCATCTTCAATCAGGCCCCGATCAGACAGTAATTCGCTAATATCAGTTGAACTCATACCAGATTCAATTTCTAAGGTTATGTTTTCTGGCTCTTTGTCACTTTGACTAGTGGTAGTTTCTCCAACATTATTGGATTCTGCTTTTGGAGCTACCATAGATTTCAACTGCTCGTCAGTTAAAACATTGTAGCCTTTATCTTCGAGATTTTGAATGATTACATTTTCCGACAGTTGTGAAGCGCCGCTTGAAGCTTCGCCGGGTCCCATCCAATAAAAAATACTTAAGATAAGCGTCGCGGCCATTAATCCTACTGAGAATGAACGTACAGTTTGCTTCATCTCGCTGCTCCCTCATTTTTAAATTGAAGAATGATGGAATGAACATCGTGTTCATTTAAATTGGTATCCTTTGCGATTTCTGATGGGGAATACCCCTTCATGTGCATGGTTTGTACCCGGGTAACTAAAGGTGGTTTCTGTGACTTTTGGTAGTGGGACTGCCTTAGAATGTCCTCCGTCAGATCGCCCGAGAGCAGCTCTTCCTCTAGAACATTTAATTTTTTCTTCATTTGATAGCTGTCTTGCATAAATTGCAGTGACAACTGCTCTACTTGGTCTTCCACATCCTTAAGCCGATCATTCATGAAAAATGAGAGAATAAACAAGATAATGGCAATTGAGGATAGTGTAACTAGTACAGGGATCATTTACTTTCACTCCTATCTCTTCCACGTTCATTTATACCATAGAATAGGAAGGATATCTATGCATATTTCGTATATTTACAAGAATACATACTTGAAAGCTGTGGGAACATTTGATACTATTATAAGGTCTGATTATGTGGATAAGACAGTGAACTGAATCATGATTTGGAGGGATAAACCATGCGTGTAAACATTACACTTGCTTGCACTGAAACCGGTGATCGTAATTATATTACTACAAAAAATAAGCGTACGAACCCTGAGCGTCTTGAGCTTAATAAATACAGCCCACGCCTAGGTAAGTACACGCTTCATCGCGAAACTAAATAAACAGCAGGAGATACTCCTGCTGTTTTTTTGTAGACAAGAAAGGAGCAGCCGATGGAGAAAAAGGAGTGGCGCATTAAAGGGAAGGACTTGTTACGTTCTTTTTCGGTGTTAGAAAAAGAACGTATCGAAGAGGCCATACATAATCAATTATTTCAATCAGAGCTATGGAGTTCAGCCGGTGTGATTGCCGTAACTGTTTCCCTTCCTGACGAGTGGTCGACTAAGCCGATCATCGAACGAGCGTGGGCTGAAGGCAAGAAGCTGGTTGTGCCTAAATGTGACCCGAAATCGAAAAGGCTCACATTTTACAGCTTAACGAGTTATGACCAATTAGAGTCTGTTTATTATGGGTTACAAGAACCGTCTCCTGTAACATCCGAAGCCATAAGCAAAGAAGAGATCGAACTATTGATCGTACCAGGGCTGATATTCGATCATAAAGGCTATCGGATTGGATTTGGCGGGGGTTTTTATGACCGATTTCTCACAGACTTCAATGGGATAACTGTTTCACTTATATCCGAGAAACAGTTAACAACCAAGCTACCGTCTGAAACATTCGATATTCCTGTACAGCATATTATTACTGAAAAGAAATGGCTTAGGATACAAACCTAAATTCCTGCATGTATTTTAGAATAATGGCTTCAAAGAAGAGAACAATAATCGTAAATGAAAATGAGGTGAGTGGAAAATGACTCGCGTTTTTACGTGGATGATTGTTGTTCTTTCTCTTGGCACAGTGATTTACCGTTATCGTTATAAAACGTTGGATTTGCTAACTGCTGTTCCCTATTTAAGACGATGGCTCATCCAGCAGACAATGAGTGTACCCTATGTGAGAAGAAAATTAGTTTCTAATATGTTTAAATAGTCTAGACTGTCAGTGTGCTGACAGTCTTTTCTTTTTCAAAAAGATCACAGTTCGACTTTTGAGCGTTTATTTTCTCTCTGATAAAGCAAGTGCTTCGCTTCGTTTTAGTATGACATGCTATGATAAATGTGTAGTAGAGAGGGGAGCAGATTTGTTTATTAAACAAGAATATTTTTTTTGGAAGCTTGCCCATGACCTCGTTAGTCATCAAGACTTTGAAATTTTACATGTAAATGTTGATAATAGTGAAGTATGGCTTGAAAAAGATAAGGGAGGCAAGGTTCAAGTTATCCGTCTATTTCACGGTCAATTTAATTGGCGGAATCAATTGATTCGCGATTTAGAAAGGGTCAAATTACAGATGAAACAAAATAAGCGTTTGTTTCGTGGCAAACGTTTATCCTTATATTGCCTTTATATTTCAGAATACCCTCCTGTTGACGAGTGGGAGAATGTTAAACAAAACGAACTTACGAATCACACGCAAACGGCTATTCATTACTTAGATGATGACCACAAAATGGATCGTGTAAACGCACTTTATGAAGAGTTAGGATTAGGAATGCAAGTGCCAGATCTATCACTTGAGATCAATGAGCATGAGGCAGAAGTGCAAGTCCATTATATGAAGCAGCTCACTGCCGCAAACCAACGTAAGAAAAAGCGCGAGGGTGAAGCATTATTTACATTTGGAAAACCAATTCTTACGTATGTACTCCTCGCGCTAAATGTGCTTGTTTATTTGTTTATCGAGTACAAAGGAAGCAGCACCTCTATTACAACATTGATTGAATATGGTGCCAAATATAACCCGGCGATTGTTGACGGGGAGTGGTGGCGCATCCTGAGCTCAATGTTTCTTCATATCGGGACATTACATCTATTAATGAATATGCTCGCCTTATACTATTTAGGGACAGCTGTAGAAAGGATATACGGAACTCTTCGTTTCACATCTATTTATTTCTTAGCCGGTATTTTTGGCGGACTAGCGAGCTTTATGTTAAATCCACAGGTGGCAGCTGGTGCATCAGGAGCGATTTTCGGGCTGTTCGGTGCACTCTTATATTTTGGCGTCCACTATAAACGGCTTTTTTTTCGAACAATGGGATATAATTTAATTTTTGTTATAGGAATTAACCTTGCTTTTGGGATACTTGTCCCTCAAGTTGACAACGGAGCCCATATGGGTGGTTTGCTAGGTGGCTTTATTGCGTCCGCTATCTGCAACCTTCCTAAAAAAAAGCAATGGGGGTTTCAAAGCCTGGCAGCTGTGGCTTACACTTTAGCTATTGTGGTGATGATCTTTCTCGGAATTCAGCAAACGGATGAGGAATCATATGCCCTCATACAGGTTCAACAATCCCAAGAGTTAAATGAGCAGCAAAATTTTCAAAAAGCCATTGATCTGACAAATGAAGCTCTGGATAAACCTGGTGATTTTGAAGCAGAACTCCTCTTTAATCGATCTTATGCTTATACGCAGACAGGACAGCTTAACCAAGCTCAAAAGGATCTAGAACAAGTTATTGAACTAGATCCGGAGTTTGCCGAGGCACATTACAATTTAGCCCTCATATACAGACAGATGGGAAAGATCGATAAGTCAGGAAGACATGCAGATGAAGCGGCAAGGCTTAAACCTGACAACGAACAGTTTCAAGAGTTAAATCAAAGTTTCAATCAATAATATTGTATGAGTTGATGTTTCTCTCCTGCATCATCTTCATAAAGGACAATTAAATGCTTGCCATTTTTATCAAGAAGAATCAGTGGAATATAACTCTGGATAGGATGCTTGGATTGTGAGTCTTCAATGCCGAGCACATAGTTTTTATATAATCCTTCCCAAAGCTGTCCTAAAATCCGGTCAAACTCTGCTCCCGTTGTACCTGGAAAAGGATTTTCTTTACTAAAAGCAGTGAGTTCAGTTAACGGGATGTGGATATATTTTTCCCTAGGTATTTGATAGTGATGAATAAGCTCGTCCCACTGTGCTTCTAATTGCTGATCAATGGCATGATCCAGCTTTCCTGTCCATTCTTTTTCTTCAGTTGACTGCGCCTTGTGAAATGCGGTTTTTTTCGAGTGTGGAGAGTCAATGATGTAAAGCGTGTCGTTAGATGTGGCTTGTATGCTTTTGATCTCATCTTTCTCCCCGTGTATTTCGCCGTGATGAAAGGAGATGGCTTCATACTTTTTACTGTCCTCGCCTTGCAGTACTGTCTGTTTTTCAATGTGTTGCGCGTTTTCCTTCCATTTGTTGACTACACCTTTTAAACGCCCATTTACATATAGCAGTGATACGTCCTGGCGCAAATACATGGAGTCATTGCTAGAGGAGGCCACGTCCCATTTTATTTCATCATTATCCTCATCATCTGAAGTAGTCAAGGTTGTGGAAGCCTCCGTAAAATAATGGCTATCATCAATTGGAAAGTATTTAATAACTGCCATGTCTCTTGAAGATATAAAAAAATACGTAAAAACGATTGCTATAAACCCTATAAATGCAAACATCCAAACATGTTTCATCTCCGAGCATCTCCTTTGTTAATAGATGGTGCTTATGCTTTTCTTGATAGAAGGTTGTATAAAAAACTTATGATACTGGAGGAATTTACATGCAAAAAAATAACAATTATATCGTTGATCATTTAAAACAACTCACTTCTATCCCGAGTCCATCGGGTTATACAAAGGAAATAATGAAATATTGTGAAAACGTATTACGTGTGAAAGGTGTAAACACATATATGACAAAAAAAGGTGCACTTATTGCAACAATAAAAGGGGCGAATGAGGAGAAGCAGCGTATGCTCACAGCCCACCTTGATACATTAGGCGCTATGGTCAAAGAAATAAAGCCTAACGGTAAACTGAAACTATCCATGATTGGCGGATTCATGTGGAATAGTGTAGAAGGCGAGTATTGCACCATTCATTCAAATAACGTCGACTATAGTGGGACGATATTGATGGAACAAGCATCTGTCCATGTTTATAGAAATGCGAAGGAAGAAAAACGTGACGATACAAATATTGAAGTAAGAATAGATGAACAAGTGGAAAACCGTGAAGATGTTCTGCAGTTAGGGATTCAGGTGGGAGATTTTGTTTCGTTTGCTCCACGCTTCGAACACTTGGATAGTGGATATATTAAGTCACGCCACTTAGATGATAAAGCAAGTGCTGCTATACTTTTGCATATGCTTGAAGAATTGATTGAGGAGCAAATTCAGCTCCCTTATACAACCCACTTTTTCTTTTCTAATAATGAAGAAATTGGCTACGGTGCAAATGCGTCGATTCCAGAGGCAGTTGAGGAATATGTAGCAGTGGATATGGGGGCAATAGGCGACGGACAAGCATCAACAGAATATGATGTGTCGATTTGTGCTAAGGATTCATCAGGTCCCTATCATTTAGAACTGAAGAATCAAATGGTACGCCTAGCTGAAGAAAATAAATTAGGTTATAAAATAGATATCTATCCTTTTTATGGTTCAGATGCGTCAGCAGCTATTCGTGCTGGGTTCGATATTAAACATGGGCTTGTCGGACCGGGGATTGATGCCTCTCATTCTTTTGAGCGGACGCATAGCGATTCTCTAATCCATACCTTTCGTTTGCTTATGAGCTACATCCAGTCTTCAATGATCTAGTTGTAAGATTTAAAACACCCTTCCTTTGGCCGTTCATGCCGTTTTCTTTTAGGGCTTACCATGATATCTTCATACGTGCACCAATCCCTCTTAAAAATCGTCGTCCTGTTTTTCTACACCCTAAAGGCCCTGACAAGAAAAGTCGGGGTTTTTTTTATTCCATGAGTACATGGTATAATAGGAACGGTGATGTAAATGAAAACAATCTATGATATTCAGCAGCTTTTAAAACAATTCGGAACGTTCATTTATGTTGGAGATCGTTTAGCTGAACTGGAGTTAATGGAGCAAGAAATACAGGAGCTTAATCAAGCACAATTTATAGCAAAAGAGGATTACCAGATGGCGATTTTACTGTTACACAGGGAAATTGCTAAAATGAAAGATGAACGAAAAGGGGAGACAGGCACATGAGTGAAAACTACTGTTTTGGTGTTGACGTTGGGGGGACAACGATAAAACTCGCAGTACTCTCTACTAAGGGAGATATTTTGAAAAAATGGGAAATTCCTACTAATAAAAGTGAACAAGGCAGATATATTCCACAGGACATCCACAAGACAATTGATTCAGCACAAACTGAATTAGCCCTACATAAGTCAAACGTTCTTGGTATTGGCGTCGGAGCACCGGGCTTTGTTGATACCAAGACTGGATATATTTACGAAGCTGTAAATATTGGATGGAAGAATTTTGATTTTGGTAAACAGCTTGCTAATTTATCAGGCTACCCTGTATGGGTGGATAATGATGCCAACTTAGCCGCTCTTGGAGAGAATTGGTTAGGAGCTGGCGGAGGAGTTGAAAATTTAATTGCTGTAACGCTCGGGACTGGCGTTGGCGGGGGAATTATCGCCAACGGGAAAATTATCAGCGGCGCAAATGGAATGGCAGCTGAAATTGGTCATATGACAGTTATCAGGAGTGGTGGAGCAGCTTGTAACTGTGGCAAATCAGGGTGTCTAGAGACAGAAACTTCTGCAACGGGAATTGTAAGAAAAGCGAAAGAAGTGTTATCAGAATATCCCAGTTCTTCACTAAATTCGTTTACATCGATCACAGCTAAAGATGTCTTTCAAGCAGCAGCTGATCACGATGAAGCAGCTAGTAAGGTCATAGCATCTGTCATAGACACGCTAGGGCTAACTATAGCAAATTTAGCAATCGCCATTAATCCAAACAAGATAGTCATCGGCGGAGGAGTCTCTAAAGCAGGGGTACAGCTTTTACAGCCGCTCAAAGAAGCTTTTAGAACCTATGCGTTAACACGTACAGCTGAAGCTTGCACGTTTGAAATAGCCGAGCTTGGAAATGATGCAGGCGTGATCGGAGGGGCTTATTTGGTAAAAGAGAATCTATAGACAGATGGGAAAGAAGCCAAAGATTGGGCTTCTTTTCTGTTTGTGTAGGGTTTCTTTTTTTACAGACGTCTATTAAAATAAATGGGTACCTGGAAACTAACATCTGATGGATCTATAAAGAAATATGAAACTTTTAAGGACCTATTTTCGTCATATAAGAGGAAACGGTTTAATAATTATGATACGTGGAATTTATTAAAGATAAAGTGTGTCCTAGTAAATTATATGTAATTTTTTATGAATGCACTGGATGAAGGAGGAAACCTGATGCAATTAAACAAATTGCGAATACCTTTATTCGTTATTGTATCTATTTTATTTGGGTTGAAAACTTATATTGTATATAGGTTCATGTTTGACCTGTCTATAGAAAATGCACTGCAAGAATTTATTTTGTTCTTCAACCCAATAGCTAGTGCGTATTTAGTTTTCGCTATCAGCGTTTGGTTGAAGCCTAAGAATCAAATGAAGTATATAAGATGGACCGCATTCATTGGTTCTGTAGTGCTCTATATTAATTTAGTCTTTTATCGAAACTTTACGGACTTCATTACAATACCTGTATTATTTCAAGGGAACAACGCCGCCGACTTAACATCAAGTATTCTTACACTGATTCATGTGGAGGATTTGTTGTTAATTTTAGATGTCGTCGTCATCTGGGTTCTTAGTAAGAAAAAGTTTGATCTGTCTGTTAGTTTTTCAAAAAGCGGAAAAATTGCCGCTACAGCTGTTACCTTCTTATTGTTAGCAGGGAATGTTGCATTAGCTGAGATGGAACGTCCAATGCTCTTTGTACGTGCATTTGATCGTGAATATTTAGTGAAGAATATCGGTGTATATAACTATCATGTTTATGATGCTATGATGCAAACGAAGACAAAGGCACAGCGCGTGTTTGCTGATAGCAGTGAAATTAGTGAAATTGAAAATTATATTCAAGAAAATGCGGATACAGATAAAAAATCAGAGCTATTTGGAATCGCCGAAGACAAGAATATGATTTTCGTAAGTATAGAATCATTTCAAAACTTTCTCTTGGACTCGAAGATTAATGGAGAAGAAACCACCCCTTTTCTTAATGATTTAAAAGAAAGACAAGACACAATATGGTTTAAGAACTTTTATCATCAAACAGCTCAAGGGAAGACATCAGATTCAGAGTTTATTGTGGAAAATTCACTCTATCCACTGGGTAGGGGAGCGGTTTACTTTACAAATGCTCAAAATGAATACAATGCTTTACCTGAAATATTAAACAAGCATGGGTACACGTCATCTGTCTTTCACGCCAACAATAAGAGTTTTTGGAACAGAGACGTCATGTATGAAAATGTTGGTTATGATAAATTTTATGGAGAACAATCGTATAATGTAACTGAAGAGAATTCTTTCGGTTGGGGTCTTGAAGATAAAGCGTTTTTCTCACAATCGATCGATGAATTGAAACAGCAGGAAGAACCTTTTTATAGTAAGTTTATTACCCTTACTCATCACTTCCCATTTGAGATACCTGAAGAAAAAGCAAGTATCGACAAGTACGATTCAGGTTCGGAGACATTAAATAATTATTTCCAAACGGCCCGCTATACGGACGAAGCACTTAAGCAATTCTTCCAACAGCTGAAGGAATCGGGAATTTATAAGGATTCGATTATTGTTCTTATGGGAGACCACTATGGAATTAGTGAATTCCATAACAATGCGATGGGGGAATTTCTGAATAAGGAAATTACTCCTTATGAACACATCCAATTGCAACGTGTTCCATTCATGATTCATATTCCAGGCTATGAGAATGGGGGGATTCGCGAAGAAGTTGTTGGACAAATCGATGTCAAACCTACATTATTAAGCCTTCTCGGTATTGAGGCTGAAAACGACTTATCTTTTGGGGTAGACATGTTTGTTGAAGGTTCGAAGAAATTTACTGCTTTAAGAGATGGAAGTTTTATAACAGAGAAATACGTTTATACGGAAGGTACGTGCTATGATCGTGAAACAGGAGAACCACTTGAATCTGAGAACGAAGCTTGTAAGCCAACGAAAAAGCAAGTTGAGAAGGAACTAAGCTATTCAGATAAAATTATTTACGGCGATTTGTTTAGATTTTATGATTTCACTGATGAAAAGTAGACAGGAGGAGCCTCCCTTAATCGGAGGCTCTTTTTTCTATACTAAAAAACCGAGCTGCTTATACAGCTCGGTTTTATCAATTATCCAAATAAGTTTGAGTAAATTGTCATAACAGAGAACCAGCCAAAAACTAGTGCTGATGCTGCCGCAAATAGTACTGCGAAGAAATTCTTTGTCTTGATTTCACGGAATACGGCACATACGCAAAGGATTGTTACGAGTAAAAGAATAATAGCTGTTACCACAAATAAGCCCTCCTATATCCCTTTTCATATTATCATTCTACATTTTATAGATGTTATACTATATGTAGTTCATTTCATTACTCACTCATTCTATAGTATCTAATTCGATTTGTCGAGCCTTTCTCAAACTTTTTTATGAGGTGATATCAATGCTCAAAATTACACGATTACCATTAGGCCCCTTGGCAACCAATGCTTATATCATTTACGAAAATCACCATGCGCTAATCATTGACCCTGGAGGTGATTTTGATAAGCTTCAGGAATTCATTTCAGAACGTGATTTAAATGTGGAAGCCATTTTATTGACTCATGCCCACTTTGATCATATTGGTGCAGTAGAGGAGACAAGAAAGGCCTACCAAGCCCCTGTATATTTACATGAAGCTGAATCCAATTGGCTCAGTGACCCGTCGCTGAATGGATCTGCGCTATTTCAAATCGGGGAGATAAAGGCAGCCCCTGCTGATCATGTTTTAGAACCCGGAATAAAAGAAATTGGTACGTTTACATTTGAAGTTCGTCATACACCAGGGCATTCCCCAGGAAGCGTGTCATTTGTCTTTCGTAACCAGCGCTTTACGATCGGTGGAGACACATTGTTTCAGCAAGGAATGGGAAGAACAGACTTGCCAGGCGGTAACAGACATGAGCTGACTAAAAGCATTCAAGAACAGCTGTTTAGTTTAAGAAATGATATGAAAATTTATCCTGGTCATGGTTTACCGACGACAATTGGGGAAGAAAAAAAGAATAATCCATTTTTCAATTAAGTACCGGGGCAAAAAAATCCTGTTATCCAATTTGGATAACAGGATTTTTTTAGTGACCACCGAAAGACGGTACAAGAATGAATGATGAATAGTAAGTAAATCCAATCATAAACACTGTCAAGTATGAGAAAAATATGTAAATATACATACGCTCAGACAGTTTAAGGTAGCCAATTGCAAGGAAAAAGGCAGTTTGAACAAGAGATAATAATGCAGCTTCCATCATGTCGCCAGCATAAAACATGACAGTAAATATCCCAGTCCAAAACGCCAACACTCGAAACATGCGATCCATGCTTCTTCCCCCTCCTTTTTCATCTTTCATCGTTAAACTATCATTAATATTATAAACGACCCATTTAAGATTGTAAATGAATCTTGTCAACAGCATAACACATCATCCTGTTGTTAAACATAGCAGTCCCTATTTTTACAATATAGGTTTTAAGCTAATATTGGTTGACCTTCGCCCCGCAGTCATACAAAAGACCAGGTATCGCAATTAGTTTTATGAAGAATACATGAACAATATACATGAATTAAGTAAAAAAGTGCGGTTGCTTGGTGGCAACCGCGTTTCATGGTGAAATTATGGTGCATCTATACGATAATAACGAGTAATTTGTTTGACTGCACCTTCAGTCAGGGATAGTTGCCATAGACAGGAGTAACCTTTCCCCTCTGGATTACATTCTACGAATGATTCCCCTAATGGAAGAGTAAAATGGTCATTGATTATTTCGTTCGCCGCAGTATGACCTTTCAATCTTAAAGCGAGTTGATCATGACTGTAGTGGAAAAGGCTTTGAAGTTGGTGGTATTCAATTACAACTTTTGTTGATAGCAGTTGATTTTTATATTCTTGAGCAGTGAACAAACATGTAAGAATAAGTAAACTGCCTATCATATAAACCCAGGGAAAGATGACACCTCTTTCATTGTTAAGAGGGGATATAGATCGCTTTATCATAAGCTGTGCCTTCCTTAAGGGTGAGATGAACAGTAAGAATGTCATCCTTCAGTTTGAATGTGATCGATTGAATGCTTGTAATAAGCAATTCATGACCAGTTTCGTTCACCTGTCTTCTTACTGTATCTCCGTATTTTGAAATACGTATATTTCGTCCCATTGTATCCGTGATGAGTAACTCGTTTTGGAGGAGGCTCACATTTGTAGATGTATTTACTTCGCTTTCGATGAAGGTGAAAAATTGAATAACCGACAGTTCATGGGAATAAGCAGGGCTTTCCATGAGTTTTAGCAAGGGAAGGATTATCGTTAACATTATAGAAAGTAATGTCAGACAGAATAACGTTTCAATTAAAGTAAAGCCTTTACTGTTTATAGCTAGCATATAAGCAAAGCTCCTTGTTACTACGACGGGTCACCCATCTTGCACAAGCTTCAACGTAAGTATCCCGCTGATCGAAGCTGACCGTCATCAATTCATATTTATTTATAAATGGAAACTCTTCGGGGGGCTCATTTTTGTGCTGAAGCAGCTCTCTTTGTAACTGAGTAGTTATGATACGTTCATCAGATAATGCTTTTTGGGAAATTCTTAATTCGGTTAACAACGGAACGATGGCAGTTGAAATCATCATTAATAATCCGAAAGCACATATGATTTCAACGATCGTAAATCCTTTATTGTTCATGAATCGTCACCCTGCTTTTTCCAAATGGAAAGGTAATCTTATAACTGGATTCTGTGGTTTTCAGGATCATTGTTCCAGGGTTCTGAATGGTACCGCTGTTATTAAAGCGTATAGGTGATTGAAGTGTGGAGAGATGAATCGACCACGTTTCAGGAAATTTACGGTGAAACACAGTTTTTCTACTTGAATAGTCATACAGATAGTAGTCATTGTTTTCAGGTCGTATCATCACCCAGTAGTGACTCTCGTGCTGCATGGATAGTTGCTGTGCCAGTAGTAGGTCATTCTCAAGTTGTTCGATATAGTGCGTAATTTTAACGGAGGTAACAACTTCACTATGCAATGGAGCGGCCATCATTAATAGAACTGAGAATGCAACGAGCACGATAATTACTTCAGTAAAGGTATAGCCTCCTTGCTTTTTAATCATTTTATTCAGAAGCTGGACTTGTGACTGCACCAGTAGTCGTATTATATACAAGCTCTTTTCCATTTGGGCAAGTTGTTTGTTTTAAAAAGTTTCCGGTTACTAGGGTGTCTAATGAAGCAGGGAATGTGCCATTTTCAATTTTATAAGCTTCTACCTGGGCTTCTGCTGTCAGAGTGAGTGCCTCACAGCCTTTAGAGCGGATGGTTTTATTATTTTCGGTTAGGTTGGGAATTGTAATAATCAGTAAAACAGAAATGATTAAGAGCACGATCAGCATTTCGATGAGCGTGAATCCTTTTTGATTGTTCAATGACTTGCCCCTTTCTATATTTGCTCCATCCACTGATACATTGGCAGCATAATGGAAGCGTAAATCAGAACGACGACACCCGCGATCCCTATAAAGAATATCGGTTGTATAAGTTGGACCGTGCGTGTTAACTTTTCTTTCAATTGATCAATGAGTAATTCGGACAGAACATGGAGCTCTAGACTCAATGTTTCGAGATCATTGGTGTGATGGAATATCGCTGTCAGTTCCCCTCTGAGTAATGTACATGAATGAAGTGATTGACCAAGTAGGGTCCCCTCATTAAGTTTTTCTAAAATCATTCTTGCGTAGTGGGTAAGGGTATTATATTTTGTCTGTTCGGCCATCATTTCGAGGGCCTGTTTAAGGGGGAGACCGGCTCTAAGGAGAGAACTTAAATGGGTGGCGAACAGGAAGCTGATCGTAAACATTTGATATTCCTTTATGACGGGTGTCTTTTCGTAGATGGAAAGCGTTTGTTCAATGGAAAGCTTAGGTAAATAAAGCCTGAAGGCGAACAAAAGAATAATTAGCAGAAGTGTGACATAACCGAAACCAGTCATTCCATAATCAATTCCTTTTAAAATAAGTAAACTGAGCGGTTTCGTGCTATCATTTTCGAATAGTGACTGGAAGCTAGGCAGGATAGTCCGCTTAATAACACCAAATGCAATGAAAACAAAGAGCAGCAGAAATAGCGGGTATCTCATCACTTGTTTTAACTTTTTCGTGTATTCGTTTTGAATGTGCAACAATTCCGCACATTGCCTAAACATTGATGGTAAATCTTTATGGATGCGTGAAAAATACAAAAATGAGATAACATTTTTTGAAAAGTTTGCTTGTTGAAAGGCTGCATCCATAGGCTGGCCCACCTTAAGCTGACTGGTAATGGTGCTTGCGATCGGAGCAAGGATTGGATCCCAGCTTGTCATCTTAAGGGACTCGAGTAATGGGAATCCTTTGTCTAGCAAATGACAGAGACGACGTAAAAACAAGATTTGTTTTGCTAAAGGAAGGACTTGTTGTCGAGGTGAGAAACGAGAAAAGAGTTTAAATGTAGCCAAGAGCATAAGCTTTTCTCCTTAAGGATGCGAATGATTGAAATTGTGTTTGATAGTAAGGGGGCCGACCTTGTATTGCTTGATAGAGCGTTTCCCCGTCAAGAAGCTCAACAATCGCGGCTCTTCTGGGAAGGGATTCATGGTTTTTGAGAGGAAGGAGCTGTTGTGCGGCAATGGCGATTAAAGTTTGTTCAAGATCAGAGGATTTAATTTTCATCTCCTCTAACCTCCTGATTGTCCCATAAGCATCCTTAGCGTGAATGGTACTGATTACTAAATGACCACTCAAAGCGGCACGAAAAGCGAAATGGGCTGTCTCCTTATCGCGGATTTCGCCAACCATGAGTAAGTCGGGGTCATGGCGCAGGGCAGCCTTTAATCCAGCATCATAGGTGATTCCCGCACGCTCATTGACTTGTACTTGAATAATGTTATTCAAGTTTTTCTCAATAGGATCTTCGAGTGTGATCGCCTGAAACGAATGTTTCTTAAGCAGGGATTGGAGCAATGCATAGAGGGTGGTAGTTTTCCCACTTCCTGTCGCCCCGGTGAATAAAATCATTCCGCTTGAATAGGAAAGACATTTTTCAATCTGTTTCAGCTGGTTCGGAAAAAGAAAGAGTCGTTCTAGTTGCAGTTGATCTTCAGGGGAGAGAATTCGGATTGCCAGGCTCTCACAGCCAATAATTGGGAGAGTGGATAAACGAAGATTAAACAGAGATTGATTCAAGCGATGTTCAATAGTACCGTTCTGCGGTTTCGTCACTTCACCGATATCCATACCGGATATAAACTTATAATAAGCAAGCAGTTTTTGGTATGATGGAATGGGTAAAGAAGAATGAAAAATTCGTTGTCCATGAATACGAAAGTGGATATCGGTCTTTTCGGTGTAGGGAGAAAAGTGGATGTCGGAGGCGGTTTGTTGAATCGCAGAAACTAAAAGGTCTTGGGCATACTTAGCAATTTGGCTCACGTTATGTTATCACCTCATTTCAAAAATTCAGCCTTATATACCTTTCGACATTTCTTCTATAAATCCTTCTTTTTTCTAAAAAAAACTTTAGGGGCATGACATGATTTTTCTAATCGGCTATATGGGTAGCGGTAAATCAACAATAGCGAAACGTTTGAGCGAAAATTTGCAATGTACATATATAGAAATGGATGAAGAGATTGAAAGGCGCGAGGGGATGACAATCCCAGAAATATTTGCAAACCATGGAGAATCGTTTTTTCGTGCAATGGAATCCCAGCTGTTAAAGGAATTAGAAGGTCAGTTAATCGTATCAACTGGAGGAGGTGTTCTTTTATCAGCTGAAAACCGGGAAACTTTAGCTGGCCATGTTGTCGTTTACTTAGAGGCTTCATTCCAAACGATTGAGGAAAGGCTAGCTCAAAGCGGAAACCGTCCGCTTTGGAGTGGCGATCTAGTTGAGAAACAAAAGCGATTTAATCAACGCAAGCCTTTATACGAACAAGTCGCCACAGAAACGATACAAGTTGACAACAAAAATCCTGAAATGATTGTAGAGGAGATTATTTTTTGTCTAAAGAACAACGATTTTGAACATACTAATGAGTAATTAATCGTAAGGAAGGGATCTCTATGAAGAAAAATGAGTATGTTCAATTTCTTACTGAAGAAACGCTGAAGTATATGCATATGTCTAAACAAGAAAAGCTCGATCGAAGGGTGGAGAGACCCTCTAAGAGGAGTTCTTCTTATTGGTTTGGAATCTTGCCTTTCGCTTTGAAAATAATGAAACGTAAATGGCAGAAACATAGTTAAAAGAGGCTCAGGGCATGAGCCTCTTTTTGTTTTGTATTAGGAAATAAACGAAATGGGATTGTTCTGAGATCTATCTCATGACTGGCCAAAGCACCTGAAGCAAATGTTCATTGCTGAAATAATTGTTGGCTGGTTTGCTGTGATAAATAAAATAATCCGCCATTTGCAATTTGTATTGAAATTCTTGGTTTATACCTTACATCAAGCTGTTCAAGTTCTTTTTCATAATATTCTTCATCAACGTCATCTGATGTAAAAAAGCGATGCAGTAAATCTTTTTCATCCTTTAGTTGATGTAATGAGTGCACTTCCCATTGATCGTCTAAAGAAGTAAGACGTTCATTTGCATATCGAATAATGCGCTGATAGCCGCTTTCGATACGTACGATGGGTGTCATTGGGAAGCTGAAATCTGATACAGTTGATTGAAAATCAATCTCCCAAATCTTGTCCATCATTTTTGTGATCAGTGCACCGTTAATTAGATTTAATCCAATAGATAGAATTTCGTCACGCGTTTGCTTGCCACGGTAGGTCACTTTTATATTCAACACCAACCACGGATGCAGGGCTTGATTCACTGACAGGGAAGGAAGATATTCATAAAGTCTTGTCGAGTAGGAGCGGTCAATAGCTAACTGGTACATTTGATGAAGCTTTGGCGTTCCTGCGTGGAGATGGATTCCACTATCTTCCTCCATAATTCCATCCGTGAAAGTTAGGCTCATTGCCTCTCCCACCCGGTTCATCTTTTTCATATAGTGCCAATAAAATGGCCGATTCATAAGTGCTTCATCCATGTCATTTGTAAGCTGGATATGCATAGACTTGTTACTTTTCTCGGTAATGGTGCATCCATGAGTTGTAAAAAAGTCTTTAGCAAATTGAAAATACATACTAGCTGTCAACTTAATTCCCTCCGCTCATTTACGGTATATTCAACGTAGCTGACAAGGTTATTTAATTTAATGTTCATTTCTCCCTGACTTTCTGATTGCTTCATAATTGACTGAATCTGGTCGTCGAAGCTGCCGCCGGGTATATGTTCTAAAATATGGTCAAGGTCTCCGACAGCCTGTTTAAATATCTCGATTTTTTCATATAAAAGGTTCAATATTTGATCCTCAATGGTGTTTTCAATCGCAAAATTATAAATATGAACGTCTTTCTCCTGCCCGAAGCGATGTATTCTGCCAATCCGTTGCTCAAGGCGCATCGGATTCCATGGTAGGTCATAGTTGATCATATTGTTGCAAAATTGCAGGTTAATGCCTTCAGCCCCAGCTTCTGTGGTCACCATGACTTGCGCCTTTGTTTTAAAGAGATGTTTCATCCAGTCACGTTTACTCTTATTAAATTTGCCACTAAAAGGAACAGAGGTAATCCCATGTTGTTGCAGATACCATTGTAAATAAAATTGACTGGCCCGATATTCTGTGAAAATAATGAACTTTTCAGCAGATTTATCCATGATTTCAACGACCCGTTTTGCTTTAACGTGGTGGGGAAGTGTGCCTAAACGATCGATTAGTTCTGCCAACATGGTAGATTTGCCTTCTTGTTTGTTCTGCATGGATTGTAATGACATATAACAAGCTTCTCTTGTCGAACAGAGTTCTTTTGCTAACGTCAGCCATGTGAAAGAAGGAGAGTTGGATTTTAAGGCTGCAAGCTCTTCGTACATTTTCTTTTCCTCATCAGTAAAAGTAAGACGGACATTTGTCACGTGTCGTTTTGATGAATCAAGCCCTGTATCTTTCCTGCGGTTACGAATCATCAGCTTACTGAGTAAGGAATGGATATGCTGGTGGGTACCGGAATGTTCAAGGGACGTTTTACGATATTTCTTTTTAAAAGTCGTTAAATCACCAAGGTATCCGGGTTTCAAGATGGAAACTAGATTGAATAAATCACTCAAATTATTTTGGATAGGTGTAGCTGTAAGTAATAAACAATATGTTTTTTTTAATTGCTTGACGAATTGGTAATTTTTTGTTTGATGATTTTTTAATTTGTGAGCTTCGTCAATAATAATCAAGTCATAAGGGATCGACAAAATTTCCTCCTTGTGAGCTTCTCTTTTAGCCATATCAATCGATGTTACAGTAATATCCCAATCCTGCCAGGCTGCCTGTTTCTTTCGGGGAGAAAAGGCCTGAATATAAAATTTCTCGTTTAATTCTTGAACCCACTGATTTACGAGGGAAGCGGGAGTTAAGACGAGAACCTTCTTTGCCATTCCTCGAATCATGTACTCTTTTAAAATAAGGCCTGCCTCCAGTGTTTTTCCAAGTCCAACTTCGTCAGCAAGAATAGCTCGTCCATTCATTTCATGGACAACCTTTTCACATGCATCGATTTGATGATCTAGAAAATTAACATGGGGCAGATGTTTTGGGGATAGTAATCCATTAAACTCTGGGATGGACCGATATTCTAAAGCCTTGTAGCCGAGCTTAAACTCGTTCCATGAACAAAGGGAATCGGGTTGAGCAAGGTTCTCTGACAGAGAGAGTATATAGTCTTGGTCGTAATGTGTCTCAACCATTTGATCAACTCCTATACTAATAATAAAAAGAATTCATATAAATTTGAAATCGGCATTCGTTCTTATGGTAGGCTATGGTATAATGAAGCAGAAATTTAAGATAGTTTGTCACATAGCTTTACAGGTTAGTATGCCCAAATTAATCTAAGAAAATACTAGTAGCGGATGATTGCAAGGGGAGAGACTACTTTTGTGGCGCCGAAGGAGCAAGCAATCAATGATTGCGAATCTCTCAGGCAAAAAGACCTTTGTAGGACGCAACTCTGGAGAGTGTTTACGATAGGTAAACCACCCAAGAAGCAAGCGGACGAAAACGTCATTGTGTACGTTTTTAAAAACGCCAAACTTTCTGGTGAAACGGACAGAGACTCCCGATAAAGCGGTAGAGTCTCTTTTTTTATGCTTAATTAGATCTTATAGGAGTGATAGGATGACTGAATTGAAGCGTACCCCCCTTTTTTCTGAGTATAAGAGGTTAGAAGCGAAAACGATTGATTTTGGAGGATGGGATTTGCCTGTCCATTTTTCAAGTATTAAAAAGGAGCATGAAGCGACTCGTACAAAGGCAGGCCTTTTTGATGTTTCCCATATGGGAGAGGTCACGGTAAAAGGAAAAGACAGTCTTGACTATTTACAAGGGATGTTAACCAACGATGTGTCAAAGCTTGAGCCGGGAAAAGCACAATATACGATTATGTGCTATGAAGATGGTGGCACGGTGGACGATTTAATTGTTTACATGTTAGCTACAGATTATTATCTTCTTGTCATCAATGCAGCAAATCGTGATAAGGATGTGCAGTGGCTTAAGGATCATCAAAAAGGAGAAGTGACCATCACAGATGTCTCTGATGATTACGTTCAACTTGCACTTCAGGGGCCACAGGCAGAACAGGCATTGCAGCAACTGACAACTGCAGATCTGTCTTCGATTAAATTTTTCCGTTTCTTGCAGGATGTTTCGTTCAGCGGTGTTGAAGATAAGGCCATCGTTTCACGTACCGGTTATACAGGTGAAGATGGCTTTGAAATTTATCTTCCTGCTGCATCAGGTCCGGCCCTGTGGCGGGCAATTTTATCTGAAGGTGAAGCTTTCGGGGTGCAGCCAATTGGGCTGGGTGCTCGTGATACGCTGCGTTTTGAAGCTAACTTGGCATTATATGGCCAAGAACTCAGTTCTGAAATCACGCCAATTGAAGCAGGACTTTCTTTTGCTGTGCGAGTGAAGAAAGATGCAGATTTTATTGGTAAAGAAGTACTGAAAAAGCAAAAAGAAGAGGGAACAGCACGCAAGCTAGTCGGTATTGAAATGATCGACAAAGGCATCCCGCGTACCCATTATGAAATATTAGATGGTGAGAAGTCGATTGGATTTGTCACAACGGGGACACAATCACCGACACTAGGAAAGAATGTCGGTCTTGCTCTGCTGGATAGTGAATATACAGACGAGGGGACAGAAGTCACTGTTGTAGTACGTAAACGTAAGTTGCAAGCAAAAGTTGTCAAAACACCTTTTTATAAACGATAAGAATGAGGGGGAAGAGTTATGGAATTCCGTTATTTACCGATGACTGAACGCGATAAACAACAGATGATGGAAACAGTTGGTGTCAAGTCAACAGACGAGCTGTTTGCAGATATACCTGAAAATGTACGCTATAAAGGCGATTTAAATATCAAAGCTCCCAAAAACGAATTTGCACTTATGAAGGAACTCACACAGCTTGCTGGGCAAAATGTCAATCTGAAATCACATACCTCATTTCTAGGGGCTGGTGTGTACGATCACTATATTCCTTCTATTGTCGATCACGTCATTTCAAGATCTGAATTTTATACAGCCTATACACCTTATCAGCCAGAGATCTCCCAAGGGGAGCTTCAGGCGATATTTGAATTTCAGACAATGATTTGTGAGCTTACAGGAATGGATGTGGCTAACTCATCCATGTATGACGGTGGAACAGCTCTTGCTGAAGCGGTTAACCTTTCGGCTGGACAAACGAAGAAGAAGAAAGTGCTCGTCTCAAAAGCGATCCACCCAGAGTCGATGGCGGTTATCCATTCATACGTCAAAGGACCTGGGGTAGAGGTTGTTGAAATCGATCATAAAGATGGTGTAACAGACCTTGATCAATTAGAAAAAGAGTTGGATGAAGATACGGCTAGTGTAGTTGTACAATACCCTAACTTTTTCGGACAAGTAGAACCACTTCAGCAGGTGCGTTCTATTGTAGATACACAAAAGAAAGCAATGCTGATCACCTCAAGCAATCCATTATCCCTAGGATATCTCACGCCACCGGGTGAATTCGGGGCCGATATCGTTGTCGGGGATGCTCAAGTATTTGGAATCCCCGCCCAATACGGTGGACCTCATTGTGGTTATTTTGCTACAACCAAGAAACTTATGCGTAAAGTACCAGGGCGTTTAGTCGGCCAGACCAAGGATGAAGAGGGCAGAAGAGGGTTCGTTTTAACACTGCAAGCTCGTGAGCAGCACATTCGTCGTGACAAGGCGACTTCAAATATCTGTTCAAATCAGGCGTTAAATGCGTTAGCTTCATCAGTAGCCATGTCATCCCTTGGGAAACAAGGATTAAGAAAAATGGCCTGGATGAACATGCAAAAGGCGGCGTACATGAAGCAGCAGCTAGAGTCTGCTGGATTTCCCATTGCTTATCAAGGAGCATTTTTTAATGAACTTGTCGTAAACATTGGCGATCATCTTGAAGAAGTAAATAAGAAGCTTTTACAAAAAGGAATCATTGGTGGGTACGATCTTGGAAAAAACTTCGACAATTTAGCAGGGCACATGCTTGTTGCAATTACAGAAATTCGTACGAAGGAAGAAATCGATCTTTTCGTTAAAGAACTGGGGGATATTCATGGCTAATCAAGACTTTCCACTAATATTTGAATTGAGTCAAGAGAGTCGTACAGGCTTCAGCTTACCTGAGTTAGATGTGCCTGAAACGAATGTGGATGAGCAGTTAGGGGAGACCTACATTAGAAAAAATGAACCCGATCTGCCCGAGGTAAGCGAACTGCAGATCATGCGCCACTACACTGCGTTATCTAAGCGAAACCATGGAGTAGATTCTGGATTTTATCCATTAGGTTCATGTACGATGAAATATAATCCGAAAATGAATGAAGATGTTGCTAGATTAGCCGGCTTCAGCCACATTCATCCATACCAAGCACCTGAGACCGTTCAGGGAGCCCTTGAACTACTGTATGATCTGCAAACGACACTAGCTGAAATTACCGGTATGGATACAGTAACTTTACAGCCGGCAGCAGGCGCCCATGGGGAATGGACTGGCTTAATGATGATCCGTGCATTTCATGAGGGAAATGGCGACTATGAACGAACTAAAGTCATTGTGCCGGATTCGGCTCACGGAACGAACCCAGCTTCAGCAACGGTAGCAGGGTTTGAAGCGGTTACAGTTAAAACAAATGAGCGAGGACTCGTTGATCTAGAAGATTTGAAGCGTGTAATCGATGAAAAAACAGCGGCCCTTATGCTTACAAACCCGAATACGCTCGGCTTATTTGAAGAGGACATTGAAGAGATGGCTGCGATCATCCATGAAGCAGGCGGGAAGCTGTACTATGATGGAGCGAATCTTAATGCCATTATGAGCTACGCCCGTCCTGGAGATATGGGCTTTGATGTCGTTCACCTTAATCTTCACAAAACATTTACAGGCCCACATGGTGGTGGGGGCCGGGATCAGGCCCTGTCGGTGTGACAGCAGAGTTTGAACCATTCCTGCCTAAGCCGATCTTAAAGAAACGTGATGACTCATTTGTATTTGAGGAGAATCGGCCACGATCAATCGGACGAGTGAAGCCTTATTATGGAAACTTCGGTATTAATGTTCGTGCTTACACGTATATCCGCACAATGGGAGCTGAAGGTTTAAGGAAAGTAAGTGAGTATGCGGTGCTGAATGCAAATTATATGATGCGCAGACTTCAAGAAGAATACGAAGTACCGTTTGACCAGCATTGTAAACATGAATTTGTGTTGTCAGGTAAACGACAGAAAAAACTCGGGGTGCGTACACTTGATATCGCTAAACGGTTGCTTGACTTTGGGTATCACCCACCAACTATCTACTTTCCAATCAACGTGGAGGAAGCTCTGATGGTTGAACCAACAGAAACAGAATCAAAAGAGACGCTTGATGCATTTGTTGATGCGATGATCCAAATTTCGCGTGAGGCTAAGGAGGACCCTGAGAAGGTTCAGGAGGCTCCTCATACAACGGTTGTCAGCCGGATGGATGAGACCACAGCTGCGAGAAAACCGATATTACGTTATATCAAAGAAGATTAACAAAAAAGACGCTGCCTTTTTGAGCAGCGTCTTTCCTTTACTTTTTAGTTTTAATTTTGCCTGTCCATTTTTTAAAGCCGCCTTTTAATTGATTAAGATCTGTGTACCCTTTCTTATTCAACATAAGTGCAGCTCTTGAGGAACGTGATCCATTTTGACAATAAAGATACACAGGCTTGTCTTTACGAATTTCAACTAAGCGATTTCTTAATTGTGATAGAGGAATATTTCGTGCACCTAAAATATGGCCGCCATCGAATTCTTTTGGTTCCCGTATATCAATTAATTGTGCCTTTCTATATCCTTGACGGAATTCATCCTCTGTTAATGTAGTCAATACTTTATTTGCCTTTATAAATCGGAACACGCCGAATGCAATTAAAAATACAACGGCACCTAATAAAATCCAAAGTTCCATTCTCTACATACCCCCTCTTCCCCTATCTATTATATGAGGGAATGCGTAGGTTTTCAAAGTATTTTTACAACACATGAAATGAAAATGAAAAATATGTAGATTCTGTTACCGGATTCAAGGCCTTAGTTTAGGCATTTTATACATGTGTGATGATGCAACAGATAAAAAAGTGAAAGAGTTATAAAAAATCAGGGGTGTTCTCTTATTAGCTAAGTTTTTCTTTTGTTTTTGTAAAATTAGTAGATTGACAAAATTGCTCGAAGTTGATCGAAACACAATATATGGGTAGATTACTTAGAAATGAGTACAATATATTGATTAACATTTTGTAAATGTGGTATGTTACCTATAGATATTAATTTAACAACACTATCAGCTTTGAATAGGCAACATGAAAGTCGAAAAGGAGAGGTATACATGCAGACAACAACCACAGGCAGTACGCCAGCAAGATTAAATGTGGATCGGCTGAATGCGGATATTCGCCAATTTGATCAAGTGCACGAAATAACACCAGATATGCACTTAACACATAGCGGAGTATCGCGGTTAGTAATGTTAGACCGCTATGCATTCAAAGATACAGAAAGGCTGACGTTGTCAGAAGGCGATTTCGTTGTTCTTACTGTTAAGGATGACCCGAAATTCCCTGCGCGAGGTTTTGGTTTTATTGAATCGATCGATTGGGAACATCACAGGGCAAAAGTTAAAGTAGAGGAAGAGTTCATCAATGTGCTCGATAAAGAAGAAGAGCGCGAAACAGGTGTGATCACGAGAAATCTTGATACTATTGATAAACCACTAGAAGTCTTCTATGAACAGATTGCTTTAAGGAATGCAACTGGATTATCAGCCGTTGAAGTGGATGCCGAGAAGAGAGAGCAAAGCTTCAAGGCCTTTTATGAAGAGCTCTCGAACCTCAATTTTATTCCAGCGGGACGAGTTCTCTATGGAGCGGGGTCAAACACGGATGTGACCTATTTTAACTGTTACGTAATGCCTTATATTCAAGACTCTCGCGAAGGGATATCTGACCATCGTAAGCAGGTAATGGAAATCATGTCGCGCGGTGGTGGTGTCGGCACAAACGGTTCAACCCTAAGGCCCCGTAATACGCTGGCTAGGGGGTTAATGGCAAGTCGTCAGGTTCTGTATCCTGGTTAGATGATATTGCTAAGTTAACTCATTTAGTTGAGCAAGGCGGATCAAGACGTGGGGCACAAATGATTATGTTATCAGATTGGCATCCTGACATCGTTGAATTCATCATTTCGAAAATGCAGAATCCACGTATTTTAAGATTTTTAATTGAAAATACCGAAGATGAACAAATTAAGGAACTGGCAGAAGAAAAACTAAAATTTACCCCGTTAACGGAAACGGAGAAAGACCTGTATCAAAGCGTAGTTAATTATAAAACCATGCCGGGTCAAGGTGGATTCACAGAAAGCAGCCTGCGCGAAGCAGAGGAAAAACTGCAAACCGGCGGAACATACACCGTCCATAACCCCGAATTCTTAACAGGGGCGAACATATCTGTTTGTATTACAAAAGAATTTATGGAAGCAGTAGAAAACGACCAGGATTATCACCTGCGTTTCCCAGATGTGGAAGCCTACTCAAAAGAGGAAATGGCCATTTACAATGCAGAATGGCAGGAGAGTGGAGATGTACGTGAATGGGAAGCAAAAGGATTTGGTGTGAAAACATATCGCACAGTCAAAGCCGCAGAACTTTGGAAATTAATTAATATATGTGCGACGTACTCTGCTGAACCTGGTATTTTCTTTATTGACAATGCCAATGAAAAAACAAACGCGAGTGCTTATGGTCAAAAGGTTGTAGCTACCAACCCATGTGGTAAAGTTGCTTAGTTTGCCTCATGTAAATCATTGCGGAATGAAGCAGGGACCCTGAGACGGGAACCCGAACCGAAGGCCTTGTTTAACAACTTGGTCAGGGGCAACGCATAGATGGTGAAACTAGTGGAGAACTAGAATATAATCCATCCACGAGGCCGCAAAACAACATGTTTATTAGAACGTTGTTAAAAGATATGCTGAACTAACAGAAATTCAACTGTTAGAACATAAGGATAAAAAGCCTTATGGGTAACAAATTGGAACAACCGTTAGCGCCTTTTTCTGTCTGTAATTTAGCAGCAGTAAACTTAGCTTCTGTTGCCGACAAGGAAGCGAAGAAAGTTAATTTTGACAAGTTGAGAAAAACAGTTGCGACAGGCGTACGCATGCAGGATAACGTTATCGATGCGACACCTTACTTCCTTGAAGAAAACAAGAAGCAGGCCTTGGGTGAGCGCCGTGTTGGTTTAGGTGTAATGGGGCTTCACGATTTGCTTATTTATTGTGAGACAGAGTATGGCTCTAAAGAGGGAAATAAACTCGTTGATGAAATCTTTGAAGTGATTGCAACAACGGCTTATCGTGAGTCCATTAATTTGGCGAAAGAAAAAGGCAGCTTCCCATTTCTACAAGGCGAGACCGAGGTGGAAACACAGCAGTTGAGACAACAGTTTGTTGAGACTGGTTATATGCGGGATATGCCTGAAGATATTCGTGAAGATGTAATCAAATACGGAATCCGTAACTCTCACTTGTTAACTGTAGCCCCTACAGGTAGTACAGGAACGATGGTAGGTGTAAGTACAGGACTCGAGCCATACTTCTCCTTCTCTTATTACAGAAGCGGGCGTCTTGGTAAGTTTATCGAAGTAAAAGCCGATATCGTTCAAGAATACTTGGACAAGCATCCTGACCAAGACCCGGACAATCTCCCAGACTGGTTCGTTACAGCTATGACGATGGCTCCCGAAGCCCATGCGGATACACAGTGTGTGATCCAGCGCTGGGTAGACAGTTCGATTTCAAAAACGGTGAACGCACCAAAAGGGTACACCGTTGAGCAAGTAGAACAAGTATATCAGCGTTTATATCATGGCGGGGCCAAAGGCGGCACGGTTTATGTTGATGGAAGTCGTGATAGTCAAGTTCTGACGCTTAAAGCAGAAGAAAATGATTTTGACGGAGAACAGACCGAATTTGAATTTGATGAGGATAGGAAACCACGTGTTGTTCTAATGGATACGGTCCATGAATTAGAAAAAACGAAGGTAACCATTGGATCAGAAGTTGGTGACACATGTCCGGTTTGCCGAAAAGGAACCGTTGAGGACATCGGCGGCTGTAACACATGTACAAATTGTAATGCACAGTTGAAGTGTGGGTTATAAAGCGAGAGTAAATGGCTTGACCATTTGGGCTGGATATATAAAGAGCAACAGGCGATCAGCGGTGACTGGTCGTCTGTTTTTTGTTGAGTAGGCTGCTTGTCAGAGAAAAGAAACTAGTGTATCATTTTTATGAAGCAACCTGCATAACACAGGCAATATTGGGGGTTTAACATGCCAACACCAAGCATGGAAGATTATATTGAACAAATTTATATCTTAATCGAAGATAAAGGATATGCACGAGTGTCTGACATTGCTGAAAACCTTCAAGTGCATCCATCCTCAGTAACTAAAATGGTTCAAAAATTAGATCGTGATCAATACTTAAACTATGAAAAATATCGCGGACTTATTTTAACTCCAAAGGGGAAAAAAGTGGGGAAACGTTTGGTCTACCGTCACGACCTTCTCGAACAGTTTCTCGAAATCATTGGAGTGGATGATGATAAAATTTATGACGATGTGGAAGGAATTGAACATCATTTAAGTTGGGATTCAATTGACCGCATTGGAGATTTAGTTCAGTATTTTGAAGAAAACGTTGCCCGAGTTGAGGATCTTCGAGCTGTCCAACAGAAAAATGAAGAACAAAATAATGAACAAAAATGAGACGCAGGTGGTTGCGTCTTTTTTGTTCATTATTTTGTTCTATCCGGCACTTTTCCCGTTTATATATGTAATAAGCGGGGTGATCGTATAAATATAGACGGGGTGTTTTCAGGCGGTGGTGTGAAAGCATTAGCATTTATTGGGGCTCTCGAAGTGTTGGATGAGAATGACTACCATTTTCGAAGAGTTGCAGGGACATCTGCCGGGGCGATTATAGCTTGCCTAATTGCTTCAGGGTATCAGGCTAAAGATCTAAAGAAGATCTTGTTCGATCTATCACTGGAAAAACTGACTGATGAACCGCTTCCTGAACGTATTTTCCCATTTTCAAAGTGGCTTTTGCTCTATTTTCGTATGGGACTATATAAGGGCAACCGTTTAGAGAATATATTAGAGAAATGGCTTGAGCAAAAAGGAGTTCGTACTTTCGCAGATCTACCCAGTGGAAGCTTGAAGGTGATCTGTTCTGACTTAACTTTAGGAAAGATGGTCGTCATTCCTGATGACCTGAAGGATTTGTACGGCATTGATCCAAGTACATTTTCAGTCGCCAAAGCAGCGCGAATAAGTGCAGGCCTGCCCTATTTTTTTATGCCTGTTAAGCTCCACGGAAAGAAGGGAAAGTCATTGCTAGTAGATGGGGGTGTTCTCAGTAATTTCCCCATATGGCTGTTTGAAAATGAGCATGGGAAGCGGAAACGGCCAATCCTCGGGATGCAGTTAAGCGACCCTCCCGATGAGCTGCCAGAGCAAAAAATTAAGAACGCCATACAAATGTTTCATGCCTTATTTCGAACTATGAAAAAAGCGCATGATGCCAGGTATATATCTGAAGATACTAGTCGGGATGTCATCTTTATTCCGGTCAAAGGTATTGAGACAACTGACTTCCTTATGAATAACGAACAAAAGGAAAAATTAATAAGTATTGGGAAAGAAAAAGCCGAACAATTTCTATGGCGTTGGAAAAAATAAAAAAAATCGAGCCGTCTAAAATGAGGCTCGATTTTTTCCTTTGCTTTTATTGCCTTCTATAACACGTAGATTAGGAGCGTTTTTGCGTTTTGGTTTCTTCTGCTTCGTGTTAGATGAAAATTTAGGTGTAGGTTTGGCTTTACTTTTAACGGGAGCCGGGGATTTATACTTTTGTTTCGACTGTTTGACCGCTTGTTTATATTTTTTCATTTCGTTACTATTTCGGCCTGCACCTGCTCCGACCCGATTACGAAGAAATAGGAAGTAAATGGCACCATATACTAGTACAGCGATCCCAATCATCATAATAATCGATGAAAGGAAGGACGAAGGATTTGTCACCATTTGATACCCTACATAAAAAACAGCCAGGGTGATAAGCGTATACATAACAAGAGTACCCCAGTTTCTTGACATTTTTAAAGTTCCCTCCTTCGCATTAGATTTTTTATAGGAAACACCTTACTATTGTGTATACCACCTATGTCTTTATTTTTATCATGTTCTAGCATCTTTTTAAGGAACATTAGACTTAGCCGTTCCTAGTTTCTTAGAGATTGTACCTGACTGTTAAATAATTTTAGATGCTTTACGCTATACCTATACTTGTTTGCCTATATTCAGGTAGTAATTCCCCAAAGTAAAGATAATGTCCTCGCTACTTTAGATTGTTTCCTTTCAAGCTGAAAATATTCAATACTCTCACCTTTTTGTTTTAACAGTTGTTGTTCACCATAGACTGGTTGTTTACTATTTGTCGTAAACCTCACTTCATTCATAGGTTCTTGCTTCTATTTTACAGTAAAAACTGATGATTCACTACCTTTTTAAAAGATAAACTCTTAGGCATGAAATAGCTCTTAATGGAGAAAATAGAAAATGAGGTGATTACAATGGCTGACAAAACAAAAGAACAAAAAGGACCAAAGGAACATGAGGAACAAAACAAACAGGAACCTCCGCATAGTGTACTTTCTAAGACATTACTAATTGGTTTCATTGCAGGAATATTATGGAGTGGACTTGGTTCAATATCGTACTATTTCAACTTCTCACAAGTATCCGCAGCTACCTTTGTTTTTCGTTCCTTCTGGCAAACAGACTGGACAAGTACGCTTCTTGCAGAAATATTGGCTATCGGAATCGTTGCCGTATTATCCATACTCACTGCGTTAATTTATTATGTCGCTTTAAAAGGAAAAAATGGAATGTGGCCAGGTTTTATTATGGGGATCATTCTATTCGGTCTCCTATTTTATGTGATGAACCCAATATTTCAAGCTGTTCCCGACTTTACTCAGCTTACAATTAACTCACTTGTAACTACAATTTGTTTATTTGTTTTATATGGGGTGTTTATAGGGTATTCGATATCATATGAGTTTCAGGAATATAATCAGCCCTCAGAATGATGATATTCAAAGAGTATGATAAGATTAGAAAAGTGGAAGTGCTTTAGTTGATACGTTAGGGAGTTTAGGCTGAAATAGTCTTGTCTTATAATAGTCGACTATAAAAGGTCTATCTATTGTGCATCCCACAGGTGGCAGGCCTAAAGGGGAATATTTGATTGTAAGGGGTTTGCCGCCTATCATCCGTGGGTTTCATAGGCTATAATTTGAAGGGAGAAATGAGTATGAATAAGTTAGAGAATTTGCGTCAAGCCATTATGGATCAAAAACTTGATGGTTTACTCATTATGAGCGGTCAAAACCGCCGCTACGTAACGAACTTTACCGGCTCATCTGGTGCTGTTTTAATTACAGCTCGGGATGCTGTTTTCATTACTGATTTTAGGTATACTGAACAGGCATCAGAACAAGCGAAAGGCTTTACTATTGTGGAGCATAAGGTCCCAATGCATGAGGAGGTTGCGTCACAGGTTAAAAGGTTAGGCTTAACGAATCTAGGATTTGAGCAGGACCATGTTACATACACTCAATATGATGTCTATCGTCAGCAGCTAGACGCGGAACTTATACCTACTTCTGGTTTAGTTGAAAAGTTACGCTTAATTAAGACAGATGAGGAGCTTACTATATTAAAGGATGCTGTGAAGATTGCGGATGATGCATTTGAACATATTTTAGGCTACATTAAGCCTGGAGTGAAGGAAATTGATGTTTCTAACGAGTTAGAATTTTTCATGAGAAAACAAGGTGCCACTTCCTCAAGTTTTGATATCATCGTTGCTTCCGGCTATCGCTCAGCGCTTCCGCACGGGGTAGCTTCTCAAAAGGAAATACAATCAGGAGAGCTTGTTACATTAGATTTTGGAGCTCTTTATCAAGGGTATTGCTCAGATATTACACGTACCGTAGCTGTAGGTGAAATTAGTGATGAATTAAAGGAAATTTATAGTACGGTACTACAGGCACAGATCAAAGGTATGGAAGGCATTAAGTCAGGCATTACCGGTAAAGAAGCAGATGCGCTTACTCGTGATTATATTGAGGAAAAAGGGTATGGTGAATATTTTGGGCATTCTACAGGTCATGGCATTGGCTTAGATGTGCATGAGGGCCCTGGGTTATCATTTAGAACTGATCAGATGCTTGAGGCTGGTATGGTTGTGACGGTAGAACCGGGAATCTATGTACCTAACGTAGGCGGCTGCAGAATTGAGGATGATACCGTCGTAACTACGACGGGTAATGAACGTCTCAGTCATTCTCGAAAAGAATTAATTATATTATAAAAAGCTTGGGCGATTTTAGAGGAGGAATAGAATGATTTCTGTAAACGACTTTCGAACAGGACTAACCATTGAGGTAGACGGAAATATTTGGCAGGTTATGGACTTTCAACATGTGAAGCCAGGAAAAGGGCTGCGTTTGTCCGCTCCAAACTTCGCAATCTTAGAAATGGCAACATCCAGGAAAAGACCTTCCGTGGCGGTGAAAAGGTAGAGCGCGCGCACATTGAGAACCGTAAAATGCAATATTTATATGCTTCGGGTGATATGCATGCCTTTATGGATTCTGAAACATTTGAGCAAGTAGAGTTGCCAACCGCACAAATTTCTGACCAACTCAACTATTTAAAAGAGAACATGGAAGTGCAAATCCAGTCCTATCATGCGGAAACAATTGGTGTTGAGCTGCCAAATAACGTCGAGCTTAAAGTGACAGAAACAGAGCCAGGAATTAAGGGAGATACGGCAAGCGGTGGAACAAAGCCTGCCACCTTAGAAACAGGTCTCATTGTACAAGTTCCGTTTTTCATTAATGAAGGTGAAGTGCTGCTCATTAATACAAGTGACGGAAAATATGTATCACGTGCATAAGCAATACTAGAACGCTTGAGCTACTCCTCTTATGGGGTAGCTCTTTTTTTATACTTAGTTTTGCTAGATTAAGGTGTGTTTTTCAAGAGAGAACTGTCATAACTCATGTACTTGTACATAGATATAAGGTAAATCAATAAAAGGAGTTTTTGGTTGAATGAAAGAGATTATTCGGTTGTTTCCAGAACATTATCAACCTCTCCTATCAAATGATGTTGATTGGACTAGTGTACAAGAAATAAGATTACGGGTTCATCAACGACTGGAGGTGCTAGATTCAACAGACGTTCATACATTTCCAAATTTACAGCTGTCGCAAGCCGATTTGACTTATGTATTAAATCAAATTAGTCAATTTTCTCTATATCGACTTCAGGATGAAATAAAAGAGGGATTCATCACCATTGAAGGTGGACATCGGGTTGGATTAGCAGGAAAAGCGAACACCATCAATCATGATATTGACACATTAAAGCATATTTCATTTATGAATATTCGCATAGCACGTCCTTCTGTGAATCGAGCGGAACAGTTCTTGCCACATTTGCTTATGCGGGGAGAGTGGATGAATACATTAATTATCGGTCCCCCTCATTCAGGAAAAACAACATTGCTTCGAGAGCTTTCTAAATCCATCGGTTCAGGAACAACATTAAAAAGGGCATCAAAGGTTGCTTTAATTGATGAACGGTCAGAGCTTGCAGCCTGTCACCGAGGTATTCCACAACTAGACGTTGGGGAACGGACAGATGTGATGGATGCCTGCCCTAAAGCTGAAGGCATGATGATGATGATCCGTTCCATGTCCCCTGATCTTATTTTAGTAGACGAATTAGGTGGAGAAAAGGATGCTGAAGCAGTTAGGGAGGCAACGTTTACAGGAGTAAAAGTCATTTGTAGCATTCATGGGGGCAGTCTTGAGACAGTTATGAAGCGGAGGGCTGCAAACGGATTAATAACAGATCAGATATTTGATCGATATATTGTGCTTAATCGCTTAACCCCTCATAGGCCAAGCTCTATTCGTATTCTTAACGCGCAAGGAGCGCAAATTACTTCCTTTGAAGGGGAGTTGGCAATGGGTTGGATCGGCGCCTTAATCGTATTAACGGTTAGTACATGGGTTGGATTTGACATAGCTGCCAAATTTAAAAAACGTCCTGGTCAAATTAGGCAATGGAAGAGTGCTTTACAAATGATCGAAGCAGAAATGGTTTATGGACAGTCTTCTCTTTGGGAAGTATGTGAGCGAATCTCAAACCAGCTCCCCACTCCCATTTGTGAGTTTTTTTCCAACTTATTATCAGAGAAAGAAACGTGTACCAATTTTGCAGAACTATGGGAAACGAAGCTTCAAAAGCATGGGCATGGAAATGCCTTAACAAAAACGGATTCAGATATAGTAGCTCAATTTGGGAGCACTTTAGGACAGCACGATCTCCTTCAGCAACAGAAGCAAATAAAGTTAACTCTTCATCATCTCGATCTGCAACTTAATGATGCAATCGAATCTTCAGGTAAACATCAGAAGGTAGCGCGGGGGATGGGGGTCTTAAGTGGGCTGTTAGTCATTATATTACTCATTTGATAAGGGGAAGGGACATTGTGCTTCAAGATGCATCCATCCTGTTTCAGATTGCTGGAGTCGGTATTATCGTAGCTATGATCCACAGTATTTTAAAACAAATGGGCAAAGAAGAAATTGCCCAAGTTGTTACATTAACAGGATTTATCATTGTTCTGTTTATCGTTATTCACCGACTTGCAGAATTGTTTCAGCAAATTAAATCAGTCTTTTTATATCAGGGGTAGAGAACATGGGGATTGTACAAATCGTTTCTCTAGGATTAGTCGCAACACTATTAATCGTTTTGTTGAAGGAACAAAAGACGTCTATTGCATTTTTACTCCTATTAATCACCGTGATCATTATCTTTACAACAGTTCTTGATCAGATCAAATACATTTTTTCCTTACTCCAGTACATGGCTGATCAAGCTCAAATAGAGTCCGTTTACTTTAAAACCATCCTAAAAATCATTGGAATTGCCTATATAACCGAATTCGGAGCTCAATTGATAAGGGATGCGGGTTTGAACGCTTTGGCTTCTAAGGTTGAACTGGTTGGAAAGCTATTCATTCTGATGCTAGCTATCCCGATTATTACAGCGGTTATTAGGACGATAATGGAATTTATTCCTGGAGCGACAGGATGAGAATTGAGAGGTACAAAATGAAACGTTTATTCTTCATAAGCTGCGTGCTGATGGGGCGATCTGTTTTCCTGTTGTGGTCTCTGCTTCCGCACCACAAGATGCTGTACCTTCCTTAATGGAGCATGTTTCTACAGAGGAGCTTGAGGAGAGTTTGCAACAGCTCAATCAACAATATGGCGATTATTTACCAGATATTTCGATAGATGATTTTCGCGACTTGGCGAAAGAGAAAGGAGCTAGTGACCCAAAAGGATGGGTGTCTGGCATACTGTCTTTTCTTTTTCATGAATTGTTGGTGAACGGAAAGTTGTTAGCCTCTCTGCTGTTTCTGACTTTATTTAGTACGCTGCTTCAAGCTATGCAGTCTTCGTTTGAAAATACAGTTGTTAGTCGGATTGCCTATATGGTGATTTATCTCGTATTAATTGCGCTTGCACTAGAAAGTTTTGGACTAGTTATTGATTACACAATCGGGGCTATTAATCAAATGAGTAGTTTCATGATTGGACTACTGCCTTTGCTCCTTGGCATTATGGCATCATTCAGCCACCTTATGTCTTTCTCGTTTTTTCACCCCATCATTGTCGTTCTTGTTCAATCGAGCGGGTTGTTAGTTAAATTCTTACTGGTCCCGCTTTTTTCCTCTTCAGCCTTACTTTTAATTGTCGGTACGTTAAATGATACCTATAAGGTGGATCAATTGGCTGAATTATTAAGGAAAACAGGAATGGCGATCATGGGTGCTTATTTAACTATATTCCTTGGGGTTATATCTGTACAAGGAACAGTAACAGCCGTTCAGGATGGTGTAACGATGAAGACAGCGCGGTTTGTCACAGGAAATTTCGTGCCTGTGGTCGGACGCTTGTTCACGGATGCTACAGACACCATCCTTGGTGCTTCTCTAGTGTTGAAAAATACTTTAGGTCTTGCTGGGGTTATTATTCTTCTCGGCATTGCAGTATTTCCGGCACTGAAAGTTTTCGCGATTGCCTTGATTTATAAATTGGCGGCCGCTCTACTGCAGCCTTTAGGTGATGGACCTGTTATTACAGCGATGGCCATCGTTAGTCGTCATATCATGTACATTTTCGCGGCGTTACTTATGGTCTCCATGATGTTTTTTCTTGTCATTGTTATTATGGTCGCTGCTAGTAATATAACCATGATGGTTCGATAAGGGTGATAAATGATGTCAGCATTTACACAATGGATCACACAAATTGTATTATTTTTGCTGCTAGCAATGGTGGCAGATGCCCTCCTACCTACAGGATCAATGAAAAAATATGCAAGGTTAGTGATGTCCATTTTGTTGCTCTTAGTTTTACTCGGTCCATTGTTAAGGGTTCTCCAGGTCGACCCGAACACTTTGTTACAATCAGCAGAAAATCAACTTGACAACCGTGCAAATTCGGAACAACTAACCGAGAAAATTGAGTCAAAGAAAAAAGAAATAATGCGTGGACAAGATGCATATACATTACAACAAGTTACAGAATCCATCACGAACAAAGTGGAGGAGCCTCTTCAAGATCAGTTCGATCTATCTCTAGAAAATGTAGACATGGAGTTTTCCGGGACACCGCATAGGTGGGATTCATTGGACAAGCTGGTTCTCTCTATTGCTTCTAAACCAGGAGAAGGGGCGGTAGATGAGGTAACCATTTCAGTTGCTGAAGAGGAAGAGACATCGAACCGAAAGCTTACAGGGAGGTTCAACAAATGGCAGCCGATTTGTTAGCGCTGAAAAAAGATCAAATTGAAATCCGCTGGGAGGAAGACTATGAGTAAATGGTGGGATAAGCTGTTCAAGCCTCTTTCTTCAAAAGACGGCCAAAAAATAAATAAGCCGAAATATTTTATCATCGTTGGCTTAATTGGCGTGCTATTCCTTATTATGAGCAATTTTTTTCAAACATCGACCAATGAGCCCCCTCCACGACAAGAGACTGTCCAAGAGCCAACGAGTAAAAAACAGGATACCTCTGCGGTCTCCATTGGTCAGCTGGAGGTTGAATATGAAAAACAGCTCGCACCTCTTCTTGAAAATATAAAGGGGGTCAGTGAAGTAGAGCTTATGATTAATCTAGCTGCCACTAAAGAAAAAGTGTTCGATAAAAATTTAATTATATCTAAGCAGACAACACAGGAGACTGATACGAATGGGGGAGAGCGAGAAATTGAGGATTATTCTAAGGAACAGCAGCTAGTTCTTGTACGTCAAGGTGATCGGGAGGTTCCGCTTTTAATTAAAACGGAGAAGCCTGAGGTAAGAGGGGTTTTTGTAACAGCGAAAGGCGTAGACCAGATGACAGTGAAGGGATGGGTGGTTGAAGCTGTTTCAAGAGTGTTGGATGTACCTAGTCATAGAGTTTCCGTTTTGCCTAAATCATAGGGAGGGATTATTTTGGTAAAAAAACAAACAGTTTGGTTGTTAACGATGTTAAGCTTGCTTATTGTTCTAAGTGTGTATTACATGACGTCACCTGATAATGGAGAAATGGCATTTATTCAAGATACTGAATTAGAACAAGCAGCGAGTGAAGGGGAAATGAATGGTGAAAATGCTGATGATACAGTAATTTCACAAGTGTCAACAGACGAACTTTTTGCAGCCGTTCGCCTAGAAATGAAAAATAAACGAGATAAAATGGAAGAGCAGTTAAATGCCGTGATGGCTTCCACAACAGCAACCATTCAAGAAAAGGCTGAAGCAACGGAAAAATTAGACTCATTACAAGATAAAAGGTCGAAAGAAGCGATACTTGAAAAGACAATTAGCGCAGGCGTGCCTTATGAAGACGTCTTAGTAAGGGCCGAAGAAAATACGGTTCACGTAACAGTAAAAGCAAACGAATTATCAAAATCTCAGACACGTGAAATTATGCAGATGGTCTCAGATGAATTTGGCGACATCCCCGTTGATGTCAAATTCCAACCTACGAAATAAGAAAAGCGCAAGCGTCCTTGCAAGAGAGCTGGACCATTGAGGAAAAATAATATAAGGTAAAGTAACAGTCCCTGACCATAATGGTCAGGGACTGTTACTTTACGAAAGGTACAACGTTTTAACGTAGTTGCAGGTATTAGACATGTAGCGTAAAATGATAAGGGGAATTATAGTACCAGATATAAAGTAAACTACATAAAAGGAGTGCCAATATTATGTTAAAGGTGCAAGAAATACGTGAGCTTATTAAGCTGATTGATGAATCCCATATTGACGAGTTCAGCTATGAGACGAATGGGACGAAAGTGTCTATGAAGAAGAACGGTGGTCAGATTATTACGGAAACACCAACTGAAACTAAGCCAGCAACTCCTCAAAAACCGCAGCCTGTACAGGAAGAGGAGCTGAAACCGCAGGAAGAAGTTGTTGAAAAGAAAGACCAGGAGACAGCAGCTGAGCAAAGCTCAAATTATGATCAAGAGATCACATCCCCGATGGTCGGGACCTTCTATCAATCACCTTCCCCTGATCAAGGTGCATATGTACAAGTAGGCGACCAAGTGAAACAGGATTCAGTTGTCTGTATTGTGGAAGCGATGAAGTTATTTAATGAAATTGAAGCGGAAGTTTCAGGAGAGGTCGTAGAAATCCTTGTTAAAGACGGCGAGCTTGTGGAATACGGCCAGCCGATGTTCCGCGTGAAAACTGTATAAATCGGGGGTTAAATCATGATAAAAAAAGTGTTGATTGCGAACCGAGGGGAAATAGCCGTTCGTATTATTCGTGCATGTAAAGAAATGGGCATCGAAACTGTAGCAGTGTATTCAGAAGCTGATAAAGAAGCGTTGCATGTCCAAATTGCTGATGAGGCGTACTGTGTTGGTCCGACCTTAAGTAAAGATAGCTATTTAAATTATACAAACATATTGAGTTTAGCTACGCTAACCGAAACAGATGCTATCCATCCTGGTTATGGTTTCTTAGCTGAGAATGCCGAATTTGCCGAAATGTGTGAAGAGTGTAATATTACGTTTGTTGGCCCTTCTTCTTATGCTATCCAAAATATGGGGATGAAAGACGTAGCGAGAGAAACGATGAGAGCTGCGGGGGTTCCGGTAGTTCCAGGCTCAGAAGGAATTATTGCTGATGCTGAGGAAGGGAAGCAAGTGGCCAACGAGATTGGCTACCCTGTAATTATTAAAGCAACGGCTGGCGGCGGCGGGAAAGGAATCCGTGTCGCCCGTACAGAAGAAGATCTTGTAAAAGGAATCAATGTGACTCAACAAGAAGCGGAAACCGCTTTTGGTAACCCTGGTGTGTACATTGAAAAATTTATAGAAGATTTCAGACATGTGGAAATTCAAGTGTTAGCTGATAATCATGGCAATGCCGTACACTTAGGTGAGCGTGATTGTACAATTCAACGACGATTGCAGAAGCTTATTGAAGAGACTCCTTCGCCTGCCGTCACGCCAGATATTCGAGAAAAAATGGGTGATGCAGCTGTTAAAGCCGCTTTAGCTGTTGATTACTCGGGGCGGGGACGGTTGAGTTCATTTTTGACAAGAGGGAGAATTCGTTCTATTTCATGGAGATGAACACACGTATTCAAGTTGAGCATCCTGTTACTGAGATGGTGACAGGAATCGATTTAATAAAAGAGCAGTTGAAAGTAGCTGACAATGAATCCCTGTCCTTTACGCAGGAAGAGATTACTTTTGAAGGCTGGGCGATGGAATGCAGAATTAATGCAGAAGATCCTCACAAAAACTTCATGCCATCTGCTGGACGTATTGATATGTACTTAGCACCTGGTGGATTAGGTGTGCGAGTGGATTCTGCAGCCTATCCAGGATATATGATTCCGCCATACTATGATTCAATGGTAGCAAAATTGATCACCTACGGCCGTGATCGAGACGAAGCGATTCGGAAGATGAGAAGAGCATTGGATGAATTCGTGATTGAAGGGGTCAAAACTACCATTCCATTCCACAGTCGTATGATGGAACATGAGGTATTTGTTGGCGGTGACTTTAACACGAAATTCTTAGAAAACTATACTATAATGGAAGACAACAAAGAGGGGAGTGGGCAGTAGTGAGTGAGAAGCAACTGCTAAACGTTACAGAGGGGTCCACACTTGGTAATGTAGAAATTGCTCCAGAAGTCATTGAAGTTATAGCTGGTATTGCTGTTTCAGAAGTCGCAGGTGTCGCTTCCATGCGAGGGAATTTTGCTTCAGGTGTGGTCGAGCGCCTTGGCAAAAAGAACCATGGTAAGGGTGTAAAAGTAGAGCTCACGGAAGAAGGAATTTTAATTGAAGCTTTTGTTGTAATGGACTATGGGATCTCCATTCCTGATACGGCAAAAAAAATTCAAGACAACACGAGGCAGGCATTGAAAAATATGACGGCACTCGAAATTAAGGAAATTAATGTCCACATTGTTGGGGTTCAAATGGAAGGTAAAGAAGAAGAATTTGAAGTTGAAGAAGTTTAATACAGAGACCAGTGAGGGTTTGTTAGCCCGACTGGTCTTTCTTTGTTAGTCAGGAATATAAGTTATTCTTGGCGGTTGTAGTGTCTATCAGGTCCTCTCTGCTTTCTGCTGCAAGGTGTAGATCTTCGCAACGTAAGCAGAGCGCTTCAGGTCTGAACACCCTCTTCCACTTTTCTTGTTATAGCTTTTCACATAGTAAAATGTTATTATTCTAACGGATATGACATTAAAGGAGAATTTATATGAAACGACGCATAGCTAGGGAAAAAGCTTTTCAGGCTCTTTTTCAAATAGATTCAAGCGAAATAAATGCAGATGAAGCGATTGAACATGTGGTAGATGAGCAAATTCACGATGCCTTTTTAAATCAACTGGTACATGGGGTTGTGACACACAAAGAAGACATTGATCAGTGGATAGGAAATCATCTTGAGAATTGGTCATTTCCTCGACTGGCCCGTGTTGAAAAAACATTACTTCGCATGGCTGCCTATGAAATGAGATACAGTGAAGATGTTCCAGCACAAGTGGCTATTAATGAAGCGATTGAGTTAGCGAAAGTTTTTGGTGAGGATCAATCAGGAAAGTTTATTAATGGTGTTTTATCGAAAATGGTCTAGTCAATAGAGGAGGACAGTTATATGTCAGCTGAAATTATTTACGGGAAACAATTAGCAGAAGAACTTCGACAAGAGATGAAGGAAGAGGTTACAGAATTATCAAAGCAGGGTATTCATCCGAAATTAGTTGTCGTAATCCTTGGTGAGGACCCAGCATCCATGTCATATGTAAAAGGGAAGCAGCGGGCTTCCGAAAAAGTAGGCATGGACTCTGAACTGATGGAGCTCTCTGAAGAAACTCCTGAGTCAGAGTTATTAACGATTATCAATCAATTAAATAACGATGAAACGGTACATGGAATTCTTGTGCAATTGCCATTGCCTAAGCAGATTGACGAGCAAAAAGTTATTGAAGCGATAGATCCTAGTAAAGATGTGGATGGCTTTCATCCTAGTAATGCAGGGCGTTTGATGACAGGGCAGGAAACGTTCTATCCTTGTACACCCTACGGAATTTTGGTCATGTTAAAGCGCGCCCATATTGATATAGAAGGCAAGCATGTAGTTATTATTGGAAGGAGTAATCTTGTCGGGAAACCGGTCGGACAACTATTGTTAAATGAACATGCAACCGTGACACACTGTCATTCTAGGACGAAAAACTTGCGTGAGCATACAAAACGGGCAGATATTCTAATTGTAGCAGCTGGAAAAGCTGATTTAGTTACAGGTGAGGATATATCTGAAGGTGCTGTGGTTATAGACGTTGGTGTAAACCGTGTGGATGGCAAGTTGACAGGGGACGTGGATTTTGAGTCGGCTAAAGAGAAAGCCTCACATATAACGCCCGTTCCTAAAGGGGTAGGACCGATGACAATCACCATGTTGCTTCATAACACTATTAAAGCCGCAAAGTGGATTCACCAAAAGTAAGGAGACATTTCTTGTGAATGATCGATATTTAACAGTTTCAGCCTTAACTAAATATATCAAACGAAAACTTTCTCACGATCCTCATCTCAAGGAAGTATGGCTAAGAGGGGAAATATCTAATTTCAAGCTTCATACCCGCGGTCATATGTATTTATCGATCAAGGACGACAAGTCTCGAATTCAAGCAGTTATGTTTGCCGGAAATAACCGCAAACTGAAATTTGCTCCGGAGAATGGGATGAATGTATTAATACGTGGTGAAATCAATGTATATGAACCTATGGGGAATTATCAGTTGTACATCCAGGACATGCAGCCAGATGGGATCGGGGCACTGTATCTGGCCTTTGAACAATTGAAGGAAAAGCTTCAAAGGGAGGGGTTGTTTGACGGTTCATTAAAGAAAGAACTGCCGAGCTATCCTGAACACATAGGTGTAATCACTTCGCAAACAGGAGCGGCTGTCCGGGATATATTAACGACAATTAAGCGTCGGTACCCAATTGTCAAAGTTTCCATTATTCCTGTACTCGTTCAAGGGAACTCAGCAGCCGTTTCCGTAGATAAAGCGATTCGATATGCTAACGAACAGTTGGATTGTGATGTTTTAATTGTAGGTCGTGGCGGTGGATCGATAGAGGATTTATGGTCTTTTAACGAAGAGATCGTGGCACGTGCCATTCATTCGTCACTCATTCCGATAATCTCTGCGGTGGGTCATGAAACCGATACAACGATTAGTGATTTTGTTGCCGATGTAAGGGCTGCAACGCCCACAGGTGCAGCCGAAATTGCTGTTCCATCATTGAAGGAACTTTCAGAACAGCTTAGATTGACAACACAGCGCCTTACACGTGCTGTAACAGTAAAGCAGGCAGAGGCAAATGAACAACTTATACGCTTAAGAAAATCATATGCATTTAAGTATCCCGAGCAGCTAATGAAGCAAAAAGAGCAAGATCTTGACCGGGTTCTTGAGCAGCTCTCCAAAGGGATACACGATCTCCAAAGGAAAAAAACAGATCGGTTAACACACATTAACAAGCGCCTCAATCAACAGCATCCTGCTTCCGATGTACAAGTGAGCCGAAAGCAACTGATTAAACAAACAAAACAGCTGGCAGGTAATTTTGACATGCAACTCCGGATTAAAAAGGATCAATTTCATACTGTATTGGACAAGCTTACATTATTAAATCCTTTAGACATCATGAAAAGAGGCTATGCTATTCCTTATAGACAGGGAGGCAGTGTGCTGAAAAGTGTTAATCAAACAGAAACCGGTGATCGGTTAACAGTAAAAGTACAGGATGGTCAGTTTCACTGTACTGTCAATGAAATTGAGGAGGATGAATCATGACGAATCAAGAGACTGAACTTACTTTTGAACAAGCAATGGAGCAATTGGAGGAACTGGTAGAAAAGCTTGAAGCAGGAGATGTTCCTTTAGAAAAAGCGATTCAGTATTACCAGGATGGGATGAGGCTATCTAAGCTATGTAATGAAAAACTTGGCCGTGTTGAAGAACAGATGCAGCAAGTGTTGAATGAACACGGAGAATTTGTTCCTTATGAAGTTCAGGAGGATGAGTAAGTGGACTCTTTCAAGAAGTATTTAATCGATTACCAGCAGATTATAAACGAGAAGCTGTTTACGTATGTGAGGGAGTATACAGATCCTGGAAGACTTCAAGAAGCCATGCTGTACTCTATTGAAGCCGGCGGAAAACGAATACGGCCGGTTCTTCTTCTTTCTACAATGGATGCACTTGGAGCTCAACATAACCGTGGTTATTCCGTGGCTTGTGCTTTAGAGATGGTTCATACATACTCACTTATTCATGACGACCTCCCGGCAATGGATGATGATGATACCAGGCGCGGACAAGCTACGAACCATAAAGCTTTTGACGAAGCAACGGCAATTCTAGCCGGTGATGCACTCCTTACCTTGAGTTTTCAAGTGATTACTGAGGATCCAAGTCTTACTGATGAAGAAAAAGTTTATCTAGTCCGTGAGCTGTCGAAAGCTAGCGGCGGTACCGGAATGGTAGCAGGGCAAATGGAAGATATGTTAAGTGAGAGTAAACAAATTTCAATTGATGCATTAAAATCAATCCATGTAAATAAAACAGGACAGCTGCTGTCTTTTGCCATTACAGCTGGTGCCTATTTGAGTCACCCAGCTGAGAAGTCACTTCAAGAACTAACAAAAATGGCTAATGTTCTTGGGCTCATCTTTCAAATACAAGATGACATCTTAGACATTACCGGAGATGCTGGTGCAATTGGAAAACCAGTCGGTAGTGATGAAGGCAATTCGAAAAGCACCTATCCTAAAATATTAGGTTTGCAAGGGGCAATTAAAGAAAAAGAGCAGTATACAGACATTGCTTTACAATCACTCAAACGGGCAGGCGTGAATGCCACATCATTATCCAGATTAATTGACTACTTAAGCTCACGGGATCGCTAAGCAAGGGAAATATATTGAGCAAATAAGTCGAATATGGTATATTATAAATTATAAAAGGGATGGTGCAGTATTCTAGTCGGTCCTCCGTTCCTGAAGGCGGGCCTAAAAATCCGCCAAAGGGCACATCGATGAAGTTCCTTGTGCCGGCTTGAGGCGCCCAGCCTTGGGTCGGTGCTGGGAGTTAAGGTCGCAGGGCGATCCACAAAGGCATGTGGGCGTTGACCCTGCTTCCGCGGAGGCCCATCTTTGTAAGAAGATCTCTAGCCGGAGATTCTTATGAAATGGGGTATGAACCTGCTTTATACGGATTAATACCTGTATAAGCAGCGTAGCCTGCCTTGAGTGGTTTTGAGGGGATTACAGTCATTAAAACATTCATTGTCTTTGGATGGCCACTGAAGATTGGATGTTTGCACTGGATGAAATCAGAGTTGCAAAAGAGGCTAAGGATCGGTCAAAGGCTGTCGGGGAAATCCCCTAGACTGTTCTTCTTGCGATGGACATGAAAAGGGAATTATAGTACGGACTCAGTGGTAATCTAGTCCAGTCATCGGAGACGAGGCTGAATCGGATTTAATGGGGAACCGCCAGAGTGGTGACACTCGGTATCTGATTGGGAAAACCTACTAGACCTAAGCCGTAATTTTTACCTTTTTCATGACCATTCCTTTCTACATACTATATTAAAATATTGAGGTTCAAAATGGATAATCAATTTAAAAAATCACTAAAATTTAGCTTGAGTATTGCCGTTATCACATTTGTGCTAGCGGCTATTTTTTCAGTTATCTCATCTTCTGCATTAAGCGGCGTTATATGGATAGTTGGGATTTTTATTGTACTAGTCATTGTATTTATAGGGGTGATTTTTGATATGCTAGGGATAGCTGCAACAGCTGCGCAAGAAACACCCTTTCATGCAATGGCCTCTGAAAAAATACGAGGGGCTAAAGAAGCGATTATTATTGTTAGGAATGCTGACCGCTTTGCGAGTTTTTGTAATGACGTTATCGGGGATATATCTGGTATAGTCAGTGGGACAGCTTCTACCGTAGTAGTGCTCCAAGTTGTTAATGTGCTCGGGTATAACGATGGATCGACCTTTCAACTAGTTCTTTCCGTTGTTGTAACCAGTGTGGTCGCTGCTATTACGGTTGGCGGGAAGGCACTTGGAAAATATTTCGCCATCCACTCTTCTACCAAGGTTATATTTGCTGCTGCACGGTTCATCGCTTTGGTAGAGGATAAAACTAAAATCAACATTCTTTCTAGTGCGTCGAACAATCAAGCTAGAAAATCACGTTAGGGGGTCCTTTAATGGATCTGTATAAAATTAAAGAGCCTTCAGTTTTGAAGGAAATGTCAATTAGTCAATTAGAAGCACTATCCCTAGATGTTCGCAAATTTCTCATTGAGAATCTATCTGCTACAGGCGGTCATTTAGGCGCTAACTTAGGTGTTGTAGAACTTACTTTAGCACTTCACAAAGTATTTGAAAGCCCGAAAGATCGTTTATTGTTTGATGTCGGACATCAGTCTTATATTCATAAAATATTGACAGGACGAGCCGGTCAATTCGATACATTAAGACAATATAAAGGTCTCTGTGGATTTCCTAAAAGGAATGAAAGTGAACACGATGTTTGGGAAACAGGGCATAGTTCTACATCATTATCAGCTGCAATGGGAATGGCCATTGCCCGCGATTTAAATAATGAATCACACTCCATTGTGCCAATTATAGGAGATGGCGCCCTTACTGGCGGGATGGCCTTAGAAGCTCTCAACCATATTGGGGATGAAAAAAAGAATGTAACCGTTATCTTAAATGATAATGAAATGTCTATTGCAAGGAACGTGGGTGCTTTACATGGCGCACTAGCACGAATGAGAAGTGCGGGTAAATATAATCGGGCGAAAGACGATCTTGAGTGGCTGTTGAAAAGAATTCCCGCTGTAGGCGGAAAGCTTGCTCAGGCTGCTGAAAGATTAAAAGACAGTATGAAATATTTTGTTGTTCCCGGAATGTTTTTTGAAGAGTTAGGGTTTACGTATTATGGTCCTGTAGACGGGCATGATTATCATGATTTGTTCGAAAATTTAACCTATGCTAAAAAGACAAGCGGCCCGGTTATCGTTCACGTTATTACTCAAAAGGGCAAAGGGTATCATCCAGCTGAAAATGATAATAAAGACAAATGGCACGGAGTAGGCCCATATAAAATTGAGTCAGGAGAAAAAATTAAACCAATTGATGCTCCACCGGCATGGAGTGAAGTCATCAGTGAAACATTGAGAAAAGAAGCAAGGGTTGATAAGAGGGTTGTAGCCGTCACCCCAGCCATGGTACTTGGTTCTAAGCTTGAGAAGTTTGGAGAGGAATTCCCGGATCGATTATTTGACGTCGGAATCGCAGAACAGCATGCAACAACCTTATCAGCGGGCCTAGCTACACAGGGGATGAAACCATTCTTAGCGATTTACTCTACATTCTTACAACGCGGGTATGATCAGCTGATTCATGATGTGGCCAGGCAAAATCTTAATGTTACATTCGGGATCGACCGTGCCGGTTTAGTTGGCGCCGATGGGGAAACCCACCAAGGTGTGTTTGATGTGGCTTTCCTTCGTTCAGTTCCTAATATGGTTGTTATGATGCCAAAGGATGAAAATGAAGGACAACACCTTGTTCATACAGCGATTTCCTATGATGATGGCCCGATTGCGATTCGTTATCCGCGGGGGAACGGACTAGGCGTTAAGATGGATGAGCGATTAAAAACCGTTCCTATCGGCAGCTGGGAGGTCCTAAAGGAAGGTACAGATGCAGTGATTCTTACATTTGGTACAACCATTCCGATGGCTCTGACTGCTAGTGAACAGCTTAGTAAAGAGGGAGTCTCCGTTCGGGTGGTCAATGCTCGCTTTATTAAACCGATGGATGAAGCCATGCTCCATGATATTATGAAGGCAAAGCTGCCTATTTTAACAATTGAAGAAGCTGTCCTTAAGGGTGGCTTTGGTTCGGGTGTGCTTGAATTTAAAGAAGAGCATAACTATGTTTCCTGGGTAAATCGTCTTGGAGTTCCTGATCGATTTATTGAACACGGCAGTGTGGCGAAGTTGTGGGAAGAAATTGGCTTAACTGAAGACAATGTAAAAAAACAGGTTAAAGCGATCATTCCAAATAAAAAACTGAGGGCCTAACATTATGAGCAAAAAGGTACGTTTAGATTTATTGTTAGTCGAGCGCGGACTTATTGAGACGAGAGAAAAGGCGAAGCGAACCATTATGGCGGGCCTGGTTTATGAACAAAATATATGTCTTGATAAACCTGGGCAAAAGGTGAATGAAGACATTGACATAACGGTAAAAGGACGAGCTATTCCGTATGTCAGCAGAGGCGGATTAAAACTGGAGAAAGCCCTCCGAACCTTTTCCTTAGATTTAAAGGGTAAAACGATGATTGATATCGGATCATCGACAGGAGGTTTTACTGACTGCGGTCTGCAAAATGGTGTTCGCTTAAGTTACGCGATTGATGTCGGTTACAATCAACTCGACTGGCGGCTTAGAAACCATCCCCAAGTGATCGTTATGGAACGGACGAATTTTCGCTATGTTATACCAGATGACCTTACAGAAGGACAGCCGAATTTCGCCTCCATCGATGTTTCGTTTATTTCGCTGCGGATAATTCTTCCGGTTTTAGCTACATTACTAGCAGCAAAGAGTGACGTTGTTGCCTTGATTAAACCACAATTTGAAGCGGGGCGAGAACAAGTAGGCAAAAAAGGAATTGTAAAGGATCCTGCTATCCATAAACAAGTGATTGAACAAATCCTTACTTTTTCTACTGACCTTGGCTTTATCGTTAAGAATTTAACGTATTCTCCAATAACAGGGGGGGACGGAAATATTGAGTTTCTTGTTCACCTATATTGGTCTGGCGAAAAAGAAGGAAAAAGGGAGCCTGATGTCGAAATGAATACAATCGTGCATGAAGCACATGAAGCACATCATAAAGGGTAATACTTGTTAACATCTAAGGGCTAACTTCTAGCCCTTTTGTTATGGGAGGGTAGTTTTCTATATGAATAAAGGCCAACGACATATTAAAATTCGGGAATTGATTACGAATGATGACATTGAAACCCAGGATGAATTAGTGGATCGTTTAAAAGCGATGGACTATAACGTAACACAGGCAACAATCTCTCGTGATATCAAAGAACTGCACCTTGTGAAAGTGCCTATGCTCGATGGACGTTATAAGTACAGTTTACCAGCGGACCAGCGTTTTAATCCATTTGAAAAATTGAAACGCTTAATGATGGATGCTTTCGTTAGTATTGATCAGGCTGGACATTTTATTATTTTAAAAACGCTGCCGGGCAATGCCAATGCAGTGGGAGCTCTAATTGATAATCTTGATTGGGAAGCAATCATGGGTACGATATGTGGCGACGATACTTGTTTAATTATATGCAGGAGCAAAGAGCAAACCGAGAGCATCAGTGAAGAATTGTTAAATATGCTATAAACTGAGGTGACTCGTTTTATGTTAACAGAATTATCCATAAAGGATTTTGCAATCATTGATCAGGTTTCCATTACTTTTAAAGAAGGACTCACAGTTCTGACCGGTGAGACAGGGGCAGGAAAGTCCATCATTATAGATGCCATTCAACTTCTATCTGGCGGACGCGGTTCTGTAGAGTATGTCCGCCACGGTGCAGCTAAGGCAGAGATTGAGGGGTTATTTACCGTCCAAACAGGGCATGCTGTTTATCAAAAGGGAAAGCAGTTTGGTGTGGAGATTGGTGAAGATGGAATGGTTGTGCTGCAACGAACCATTACACATCAAGGGAAAAGCATTTGCCGAGTCAATGGAAAACTTGTGACCTTAGGCATCCTAAAAGAGTTTGGCTACAGCTTAATTGATATCCATAGCCAACATGAAACGCAATCTTTAATGGATCCGGACCATCATATTGAATTGCTAGATATGTTTGCTAAAGACCAGCTTCGCGTTTCCTTAGATGAATACAAACAACTGTATTCAAAGTATCAAACCGTGAAAAAACGCTATAAAGAGCTTAGTGAGAATGAACAGGAAATGGCTCAACGTTTAGACTTACTTGAGTTTCAGCTGAGAGAACTTCAGGAAGCTGAATTACGTCCATATGAGGATGAGGAGCTTGAGGAAGAACGTAAGAAGCTTATGAACTATGAGAAAGTGTATCAAGGAATCCACGATGCCTATTATGCTTTATATGGAGAGCAAAAAGGGTTAGATTGGTTAAGCCTTGCAATGAATTCATTAGAAAGTACGTCAGATTATGATAACCAGCTGGCTAAGCTCTCAGAAGATATGTCAAACAGCTATTATGTTATTGAAGAATTGACTTTTCAATTAAGCACTCAAATGTCTGAACTCGAATTTGATCCTGAGCGTCTAAATGAGATAGAATCACGCTTAAATGAACTTAACCGATTAAAGAAGAAATATGGTCAAACGGTTGAGGACATGATGGAATATGCCTCAGAAATAGAAGAGGAAATGGATGAAATTAAAAATAAGGATTCTCATCTTCACAAATTAGAACAGCAAATAACGGAACTTGGTGAGGATGCTGTCTTAGAAGCTAAGAATATCCATGATATACGAAAACAGACTTCAGAACGGTTATCTGGACTTATTCATTCGGAGTTAACAGATCTTTATTTAGAAAAAGCCTCATTTCAAGCTGATATCTCAATAAAGGAAGGAAGCCAAGATAATCCCGAATTTGAAGGAAAGCATGTTCGTCTACTTCCTAATGGCTTTAACACCATTACCTTCCTAATTACAACGAATCCAGGCGAGCCTCTAAAGGAAATACATAAAGTAGCTTCTGGAGGGGAAATGTCGCGGATTATGCTAGCGTTAAAACGTATTTTTTCACGTCATCAAGGTGTAACAAGTGTTATATTTGATGAGGTGGATACAGGTGTAAGTGGAAGAGTAGCACAGGCTATTGCAGAAAAGATCCATGGTATTTCAGTCGGTTCACAGGTGCTTTGTATTTCTCATTTACCGCAGGTTGCAGCTATGGCTGATACGCATGTAAGAATTGAGAAAAATATCAGCAATCAACGCACCTCCACAGTTGTTACTGAACTATCTGAAGAGGATAAAGCAGATGAGCTATCCCGGATGATAACGGGTGCAGAATTGACTAATACGACACTTGAACATGCAAGAGAGTTGCTGAAGCTGGCTTCAAAACATAAACAAAAGGTTTAACAAACTAAGTGTGTGGGGAAATCCCATGCACTTTTTACTTATTTAACACATTGTTACAAAACACTATATATTTTTCTGCGCAGCTCAATATAGTACTATACACTTTTCTTGTTGGTGAATGTTTCTTTCAAAGGCAATGCATCCTATAATTTCTGTGATTATGCTCGTTTAAAAAGACCGCTTGAAGACCACATTATAAGTAAGCCAATTCATTGGCGCAGGAGTGAGAAGGAGTGGTCAGCATTGTTTCGTCAATTTAAAATAAAATATATTTGTGGCTCCGTTCTCCTGTTGTTGATGCTCGCTTTACCTTTATTTAGCCCATTTCAAGAATATATATCCATCCCTACGGAACTTCGTATTAGTACTTCCCAAACACCTGAGACTTCTCAAGTGTGGAGTCAATCAGATGAAGCAAGGACAGCCTTCTCATCAGAGAACGTGGATCCAACCACAAGTGACGTGTATCATGAGTTTGCAGGAATCCCATTAAAGAAAACGGATGTAAGAGAAATGAAAGACATCCACTTAATTCCTGGTGGTCACTCGGTTGGAGTACAACTACAAACAAAGGGAGTTCTTGTAGTCGGACATCATCTTGTTAATGAGAATAAGGAAGAGCCAACGTCACCGGGAGAGCGGTCAGATATAAATGTTGGAGATATTCTCTTGAAGGGGAATGGAAAAGAATTAAACAGTATGGAAGAGCTTTCTGACATTGTAGAAAGTTCTGGAGATCAAAATGAATCGATCAAACTTAAAGTTAAAAGAGGAGAAGAAACCTTTGAGACATCCTTAACTCCTTCTTTAAATAAGCAAGACGGACAATATCAAATCGGGCTTTATGTTCGCGATTCAGCTGCTGGAATAGGAACAATGAGTTTTTACCACCCTGAATCGGGTAAATATGGTGCGTTAGGTCATGTCATTGCTGATATGGATACAAGACAGCCTATCGAGATTAGTGAAGGCACAATAGTTGAATCAAATGTAACCTCGATTGAAAAGGGAAGTCAGGGGGTACCTGGAGAGAAAAAGGCAGAATTCTCTCTGCGAAAAGATCGAATAGGTACAATTACGAAGAACAGTTCATTTGGAATATTCGGTAAGTTAGATGAGGATATGGAGAACGAGAAGTATCCTGATGGCCTACCTGTTGGGTATTCTGAACAGGTTAAAGAAGGACCGGCAAAAATCTTAACGGTTCTTGAAGGAGAGAAGCTCCAAGAATTTGATGTGGAGATTGTCAGTAACATGCCTAAGGATGAACCGGTAACTAAAGGAATGATTGTGAAAGTTACCGACCCAGAGCTTTTAAAGAAAACAGGAGGAATTGTTCAAGGAATGAGCGGTAGTCCGATTATACAGGATGGAAAGATTATCGGTGCCGTAACTCATGTATTTGTTAATGATCCCACCTCAGGATATGGTGTTCACATTGAATGGATGCTGAAAGAAGCAGGCGTCGATATTTATAAAGAAGAGGAAATAAATAAAGCTGGATAATTTAGAGAGTGTCTCATGAGTGAGGCACTCTATTTTTATTCGACAAAATTCGACAATTCAGGAGTCGTTCCTGTAAGTATTTATCGAATTATAGTGAAAATGAGAGCAATTAGAAGCATTTTAAAGATAATGTTAAATAACTCGAATTTATTTGTTATAATAAAGAGGGTTATTTTTCCTGGTGTCGAATTAGTTTAGTGGAGAGTTAGGAATTTCTTGTGAGGAGGAAGTGTAATGGAAAAAATTAAAGTTTGTTTGGCAGATGATAATCGTGAGTTAATAAATCTTCTGGAGGAGAATTTTTCAGAAACTCAGGATATTGAAGTGATTGGTGCAGCATATAACGGGAAAGATTGTTTGGACATGCTAGCTAGCAAAAAGCCTGACGTACTTATATTAGACATTATTATGCCGCACATTGACGGTCTTGCTGTGCTTCAAAAGGTCAAAGAGTTCGAAAAACCGCCAGAAGTCATTATGCTTACAGCGTTTGGACAAGAAGAAGTCACCAAAAAAGCAGTTGAATTAGGCGCCGCGTACTTTATGATGAAACCATTCGACTTAGATCACTTAAGTGAGCAGGTAAGACAGATTAAACATGCTGGTGACCCGATTAATCGTGCCGTGGGAAGCAGCTATACGAAACCGAAAAAGCCAGATCTTGATACGAGCATTACGCACATTATCCATGAAGTGGGAGTACCAGCCCATATAAAAGGGTACTTGTATTTGCGAGAAGCGATCACCATGGTTTACAATGATCTTGAACTTCTAGGCTCCATTACGAAAGTACTTTATCCAGACATTGCTACGAAATATAATACGACAGCCTCTCGTGTTGAGCGCGCCATCAGGCATGCGATTGAAGTAGCCTGGAATCGTGGCAATATTGATGCCATTTCGTCACTATTTGGTTACACAATTTCTTCCACAAAAGCTAAACCAACGAACAGTGAATTTATTGCGATGGTCGCTGACCGCCTGCGTCTAGAGCATAAAGCCAGCTAGTGATTAAGGATCCCTCTCTTCATACGAGAGGGATTTTTAATTTTTAAATAGAAAGCGTTTATGATACAATTCTTAATTATTAATTACTTTAGTTCATGAATTGAGGAGTTGTACATATGAAGGTAGTAAAGTTTGGGGGAAGCTCAGTAGCTGATGCAAGCCAGTTCAAAAAAGTGACAGATATTATCAGAAGTGATGATAGGAGAAAAGTAATTGTGGTATCAGCTCCTGGTAAAAGGAATGCGAATGATACAAAAACAACAGATTTGTTAATATCCTTAGGTGAATCCATAAATAATGGAAGTAAAGATGAACAGATTTACAACAAGGTGATGGATCGTTTCGCCGAAATTGCTAAGGACTTGAATATTTCTGGCGAGGTTTTGGGAAGGATAGAAAAAAGAATTAAAGAAGCGTGTGAAGCCGTCTCTCGTGATTATATCGCCGGGTTAAATGCGCTTAAGTCTTGTGGAGAAGATGGTACGGCCTTACTTTTAAGTGCTTATCTACAATCAAGTGGACTAGAATCATCTTATGTTAACCCAAAAGAGGCTGGGATTTTCGTTAGTGATGAGCCAGGGGGAGCATTGGTACTCGATGAGAGCTTTGATCACTTATACGAACTCAGAAGACGTGACGAAATTCTAGTCATTCCGGGATTCTTTGGATATACACCAGAAGGAAAGCTGGTGACATTTTCTCGGGGAGGTTCGGATATTACAGGGTCAATCGTCGCAGCAGGTGTCAAAGCAGAGTTATATGAAAATTTCACTGATGTTGATTCTGTTTTTTGTGTTAACCCAACCATCGTAGACAATCCGAAGAAACTGTCGACATTAACTTACAAGGAGATGCGTGAGCTTTCTTACGCTGGTTTTTCCGTATTCCATGATGAAGCTTTAATTCCCGCTTTTAAGGAGAAGATTCCTGTCTGCATTAAAAATACGAATAATCCAGCTGGACAAGGTACGATGATTGTTAATAAGCGTGAGGAAAAAGACGGCCATGTCATTGGAATAGCGAGTGATAAAGGTTTTTTAAACTTATATGTGAGTAAGTATCTAATGAACCGTGAGCTCGGTTTTGGGCGCAGACTTTTGCAAATATTAGAAGATGAAGGGATTTCATTTGAACATGCTCCTTCAGGGATTGATGATATGTCTGTTATTATTCGTGAACACCAATTGCCTAAGGAGAAAGAGGCTGTTGTAACGAGGCGGATTGCGGAGGAACTGCATGTAGATACCATAACAGTAGAGAGAGATATGGCAATGATCATGCTCGTTGGTGAAGGGATGAACCAAACCATAGGCATAGCGAGTCAAGCAGCTACTGCCTTTAGACATGCGAATGTAAACATTGAGATGATTAACCAGGGTTCATCTGAAGTATCTATGATGTTTGGGATCAAGTCAGATGGATTAGCATCTGCTGTTCAGTCACTTTACCGAACGTTTTTCAGCTAATAAGAAGCGAGAAAGTCTTTTATTTAGACTTTCTCGCTTTTTTTGTATCGTTCAGCACGCTTTTTAACTCTCCATATGTTTGAATGCCATTTTGTATAGAGTGTTCGAGTAATTTGAAGAACAATTCGGAGGTCATCATCGCATCATTTAAGGCGTGATGGCGTTCTCTTTTTTCAATATGAAAATGTTTTAATAACGGGTCAAGCTGATGTCTCTTTGCAGGGAAAAGCCATTGAGCCATAATTTGTGAATCAATTACAGGCGGATGATAATGAGGAAGCTTCCAACGTTTTAGCATCGATTGCAAAAATCGCATGTCGAACTTAGCTGGGTGGGCAACAAGAACAGAACCTTTGCTAAATTCCATGAAATCCTTGAAGCTTCCAACGAAAGGATGTCCATTAGCAATCTGCTCACGGGTCAATCCAGTCAATTTAAATGTGGATTTAGAAACAGGTCTAATAGGCCTGATGATTTGGTGAAACGTGTCAATGTGACAGGTTTCAAGACCGTGAATTCTGACGGCGCCGATTGATATGATCTCATGGCCGATCTCTGGAATGAAACCGGTCGTTTCTAAGTCAAAGATGGTGTAATCAATGTCCTTCAGATTTGCTAGTCCTATATTTGGTTCCCCGTCATACAACTGCAGTCTCTCATACAACTCTTGATAAGAAGCCCATTTAAATTGAGGACGAAGTTTATAAGCGTAAATCGGTTTTTCAAAAAAAATATACTTTAAAATTTGCAAGTCAATAGGTAACATTACTTCACCCGATTTCGGTTATAGCTCAGTTCAAGCACTTGTTGGAGACGTTTAGCTATCAATAATCCGTCTTTTAAGGAACGTCGTTCAATCTTGTTAAGCTGAGTTAATTGCAAATCATTCGAGAGGGGTTTATTATTTTGCAATTGGTTTAAGTTCTCTTTTAAACGAAATAACATAAGACGATGCAATGCAAGCTTGGTATTTTCTACGTCTCTAGGATGAAATCGTTCTTGTTCTGCTAAGGCATCTAATCGATTGATTGTGTTAATGGACTCGACACCGTACTTCATGCTATAAATTCGAATCGCATTAACAATTTGCATGATGGCTGACTTTTTAATATTTAAGGTGCGTTTTTTCCCAACCGCGGAAATTCTTCCAAATGGTTGGACTGGGACTCGGAACCGCAACGTGTCCTTCATGAGTAATTGGTGTAATCCTAGGGATCGTTGCACTCGTTGTACAACATATTTTTTTAAATCATAGGCGAGTGAAAAATCCCCGGAAATAGGGCGGAAATCCATAAAAATAGTAAAATCCCTTATTTCCTCCGCATCCATTTTCTTAATCCAGTCGTTGATGTTGTTGCGCCACTCACTCATTTGTTGTCTCCACTTGTTTTCTTTCGCCATGATCCCTCCAGTACAGTAAGGGTAACCACATTCATTTAACATGGCATTAATTTTTTGTGAAAAATAGAGAAAATATTGTTCGATATGCTCCCTATTTCTCGATTGGTCATAATCGGAGAGAATCATTCCGTTATCTTGGTCTGTTGAAAAGGCTTGTTCCTTGCGACCTTCACTACCCATTACCAAGAAACAATAGTTGACTGGAGGAGTTCCGTGACCTTCTGCAATCATTTCGTCCTCTGCAATTTGCACGACTTGCTTATGAATTCGATCATTGTAGTTTGTCATTAATTCAGCAATGTCATAGGCGAACATTTGCTCATCAATTAAGCTTGCAACAAACTCCTGGAACCCTTGGTTATACACTGGAGAAAGTGCTTTGATTTCATCAACACTCGTTGCATTAGAAATTTGATAGGTCAAATCAAAATAAACAGAATTTTTTATTGTAAAGAAGGAGGACTGCCTTAGGATCCCAACAATTTTGTCCTTATGATGGACAGGGATGATTTCTGTTGGGTGGTGCTTTAAATAACTTAAGGCATCATAAATGAATTCCTGATCACTTATGGAATACGATTCTTCTGACATGTGATCGTTGACAGGATCTTGATGGTTATTCTCAAAATAGGCCTTTAGTAAATCTCCATAGCCAATCATTCCTAGTAGACTTTCACGGTCTTCACTGACAATTAGCGCTTCAATTTTTTGCTGTTGTAACATTCTCGCGGCTTTTTCCACTGATTCTGCCGGATGAATGAAGGTAGGAGGCTCCATATAAGCGCCGGCTCTTTTTTTATAAAGTTCACGATCATCCTGTTCATCTGTTGAACTTTTGTATTTAACTTCATCATAAAGGCTTTTCATAAGGTGACTGATTCCGTCCAACACTACTTTTGAAAATTGTGTATTGTTCGACATGATCTCTAGAAAAGAGGCTTGGTTAAAACGAAGTGTTTTTACAGATTCAAGTGCCTGAACAGAGAATCTCATCTCTCCGCTTGTCAGCAGAATCATTATCCCGACTAGATCTCCCGGATAGTAAAAGCGGACGGAAAGTTGTCTTCCGTTCGATCGGTGCATAATATTTTGGGCTAAGCCCGAGACGAGAAAATGAATATCTATTGTGTCCTCGTTCTCATCTTCGTGGATAATAAATTCATTCTTACTATATTCTTTAACAACCGCATTACCAAATATCTCTTCAAATTCTTTATCTGTTAATAATTCAAATGGGTATTGGCTTCTGTAAAATTCAAATGTGTGGCTCACATAGCAGCACTCCTTTTACTTAATAAGAGAGGATAGATTGTTTTGGTATCTAGCCTAAGAGGGACGCCTCGTGCCCTCAAGGAAATAAAAAAAGCAGAGCAAACAGGCTCTACTTCTTCTTAAAGCGTCCTTTGGTAAGGTTTCTTTTACGGTCACGATGAAGGATGAACCCGCCAATAAACGCAATCCCTCCCACAACAAAAAGTACCCCGATAATCCCCTGAATAGCTACATGAAAAAACATGGGATGAAACACATTAAATAAGGCATCCCGGATTAATTTTATTCCAATAACTGCAATAACCCCAGGCGTAACTAATAATAGTAGAGCAATAATCCGCATGAAACTGTTCTCCTTTGTTATTCAATCAATCCTTAGTATACCAAAAGCAGATTGAACTGAAAATAGAGCCGCCTCTTGCTAAAGTATGCATAATAAGATACGATGGAATTGCGCAAAATATTGCAGGATGTGATGATATGAAACGTGTACTCATTGTCGGAGCTGGCAAAGGCGGTATGGCCTTAATGCAGTTATTAAAAGAAACAGATCGTATGGCTGTGGTCGCTGTTACAGATATTAACCCTGAAGCTGAAGGGCTTAAGCAGGCTGTCTCATTTGGTATCGCAACAGGTGAAAACTGGCGTGACTATATACATAACAATATAGATATTGTCATCGAGGCAACAGGAAGTGATCAAGTTTTTGAGGATATTCGTGCTGAACGTTCGAGCAAAACGGTATTAATTCCCGGTGACGTTGCTTATATCACATCTGAACTATTGGAAGAGAAGGAATCTCTACTTACAGAACTAAAACAGCAAACAGATAATCAAACATTGATTTTAAATAGTATTCATGATGGTATGATCGTCATTGACGCAAATGAGCGTGTGTCTTTTATGAATAAAAGCAGTGAGCGAATCCTTCGGAAGAACAGACGCGAGGTTATTGGAGAACATGTAAATAAGGTGATTCCAGATTCAAGGCTGCCCCATTTATTATCAACACAGCGTAAAGAGGTGAATCAAAAACTTCAGCTTAAAAATGGGAATAAGGTAATCACTACGCGAATTCCTATTGTGGGAAGTAACGAGAAAGTAATTGGCGCTTATGCGGTATTTAAAGATATTACAGAAGTCGTGGATTTAGCAGAAGAGATCACCGATTTGAAAGAAGTAAAAACAATGCTTGAGGCAATAATTCAGTCTTCAGACGAGGCTATTTCCGTCGTAGATGAAAATGGAAACGGTTTAATGGTAAACCCTGCCTACACCCGAATTACTGGACTTAAAGAAAAGGAAATCATCGGCAGACCGGCGACTGTCGACATTTCTGAAGGGGAAAGTATGCACATGAAGGTTCTTAAAACACGTCGGCCAGTTCGGGGCACCCGAATGAAAGTGGGACCTTCTGATAAAGACGTACTAGTCAATGTTGCTCCTGTTATCGTTGATGGGAAACTAAAAGGAAGTGTTGGTGTTCTACATGACGTAACAGAAATTCAATCATTAACAAGTGAGTTGAGACGAGCGCGACAAATAATAAGGAGTCTCGAAGCTAAGTATACCTTTGATGATGTCATTGGCGGATCCCAGGAAATGACATTACCCCTTGAGCAAGCAAAAGTGGGTGCAAGAACACCAGCGACGGTTCTTCTCCGTGGAGAGTCTGGTACAGGTAAAGAGCTGTTTGCTCACGCCATTCATAATGAAAGTAAGCGGAGACACAATAAGTTTATCCGTGTAAATTGTGCAGCTATTGCTGAAACGATGCTTGAGAGCGAACTATTTGGTTACGAGGACGGTACTTTTGCTGGTGCAAAACGGAATGGGAGGAAAGGTTTTTTTGAAGAGGCGAACAATGGCAGTATATTTCTGGATGAAATTGGTGAACTAACCTTAACGATGCAAGCAAAACTCCTGCGTGTTTTGCAGGAAAAAGAGATTGTACGAGTTGGAGGGACGAAGCCCATCCATGTTGATGTACGAGTGATTGCCGCTACGAACATTAATTTAGAAAAAGCCATCATGAAAAAAAGCTTTAGGGAGGATCTTTATTATCGTCTCAACCGCTTACCCATTTATATCCCGCCGCTTCGGGAACGGAAAGAGGACCTCAAGCCGCTTACCACCCATTTAATTCAAAAGCTGAATGAGGATTACGGGAGAAATGTAACGTGCATTCATGAGGAAGCATTAGAGAAGCTGTGCGAATATGATTGGCCCGGGAATGTAAGAGAGCTTGAGAATATTATCGGCAGAGCAATGATTTATATGGAGAATTATCAAGATATCATTGAAAAAAAACATATTCCCTCTCTATTAAAAAATGAAACGGCTTTTTCAGATATCCAGGGTGAAGAATCTATTTGGCTTGGGGGACACTTCAAGATGCAGTCGATGAATATGAGAAGGATCTGTTGGCAGACGCGTTCCGTTCCCATAACTTTAATAAAACTAGGACCGCTAAAGCCTTAGGAATTTCGATTCGAAATCTTTATTATAAGCTTGATAAGTATAAGCTTGATAAAGAACGTGCGAAATGAATGAGTTTTGCAAAAAGTTGCATGGTCGTTAAGCGGATCGGAAAAAAGAGGTGAGAAAATGAAGTCATTAGATGATTTGCTTGAAACAATAGATCGAAACAATCTTCAAACTGTGGCCGTTGCTCAGGCGGCTGACCACGAGGTACTAAGAGCAGTTAAACATGCACTTGAGATAAACATGGCAAGGTTTCTTTTAGTTGGTGACCAAGACAACATCAAACTTCTTGCAGAGGAAGTTGGGTTAGATTTGTCACAGTCTGGTGTCAGCGTTAAGTCTTCTGCTGAAGGGCAATTTGCTGATGAAGCAGTAAAAGCTGTTCGTGAAGGAGAAGCACATGTAGTGATGAAAGGCCACATCGACACGAAACACTTACTTAAAGCTGTCTTAAACAAACAACATGGCTTACGGTCAAATCGTGTCCTTTCACACGTTGCTTTGTTTGAAGTTCCAAACAAAGACCGACTTATCTTTTTAACAGATTCAGCGATGAATATTGCTCCTACTTTAGATGAGAAGGCTCAAATCGTTAGGAATGTAGTAGAGGTAGCAAATCATGCAGGTTGGACTTTACCAAAGGTTGCACCGCTTGCTGCAGTCGAAGTAGTTAACCTGGCAATGCCTGCTACTCAAGATGCGGCGATGTTGACGCAAATGAATCGTCGCGGACAAATCAAAAATTGTATCATAGATGGTCCGCTGGCATTTGATAATGCTGTTGATTTACAAGCTGCTAAGCAAAAAGGGATCAACTCAGAAGTGGCTGGCGCTGCTGATATACTAATGGTGCCGACAATTGAAGTGGCAAATGCATTATATAAGTCGTTTATATATTTTGCCGGTGCAAAGGTGGCTGGTGTGATCAGTGGGGCCAAAGCTCCGATCGTGTTAACATCAAGAGCCGATTCTGCTCAAAGCAAAGTGTATTCATTAGCATTAGCTTTACAATCAAGCAAATAATTGGAGGAATAACAATGGAAATTTTCAAATATATGACTGAGTATGATTACGAGCAATTACTTTTCTGCCAAGATGAACAATCAGGCTTGAAAGCGATTATCGCCATTCATGATACAACGCTCGGACCTGCGTTAGGCGGGACACGTATTTGGCAATATGAAACGGAAGAAGCAGCTATTGAAGATGCACTTCGTCTTGCAAAAGGAATGACGTATAAAAATGCTGCAGCTGGACTTAACCTTGGCGGTGGAAAGACGGTCATCATGGGGGACCCTAAAACGGTGAAAAATGAAGCTTTGTTTCGTGCCTTTGGACGTTACATTCAAGGTTTAAACGGACGTTACATTACAGCAGAGGATGTCGGCACAACAGTTCAAGATATGGATCTCATTCACGAAGAGACTGATTACGTAACAGGCATCTCTGAGGCATTTGGGTCCTCAGGGAATCCATCTCCTGTAACAGCTTATGGTGTTTACCGCGGAATGAAAGCGGCAGCGAAAGAAGGATTTGGAAGTGATTCTCTTGAGGGTAAAACGATTGCTGTACAAGGTGTAGGAAATGTCGCCTTCACCCTATGCCGCCACCTTCACGAAGAAGGCGCGCATTTAATTGTAACGGACATCAATAAAGAGGCGGTTCAGCGTGCAGTAGATGAATTCGGAGCTAGGGCCGTTACAACGGAAGAAATTTATAGTGTTGATTGTGACATTTATGCCCCTTGTGCGTTGGGTGCAACGATCAACGATGATACGATTCCGCAAATTAAAGCTAAAGTAATTGCTGGTGCAGCCAACAACCAATTAAAAGAAACCAAGCATGGCGATATTCTTCATGAGAAAGGCGTTGTTTATACACCAGACTATGTAATTAATGCAGGGGGGTTATAAACGTTGCTGACGAACTAAATGGTTACAACGAAGAACGTGCCATGAAACGTGTAGAAACAATCTATGACAATGTTACACGGGTGTTCGAAATTTCTCGCCGTGACGATATTCCAACTTATAAAGCTGCTGACCGCATGGCTGAGGAGCGAATTGAGCGTATGCGTAAATCTCGTAGCCAGTTCCTACAAAATGGTCACCATATTTTAAGTAGAAGATAAGGACAACGGAGGTCAACGAATTTGCAATCACACCGAATACTTGTTATAAACCCTGGTTCCACATCTACAAAAATAGGTGTTTTTGACGATGAGCAAGTCGTATTTGAAAAAACGATCCGTCATACGCCAGAAGAAGTGAATCAGTATAAAAGAATTATTGATCAGTATGAATTTCGAAAACAGGTCATTTTGACTGTGCTAGATGAAGAGGGTATGAACATAAGTAAACTCAGCGCTGTGTGCGGGCGCGGAGGTTTGCTTCGTCCTATCGAAGGCGGCACATACGAAGTGAACGATGCTATGCTTAAGGATTTAAGAGATGGTTACAATGGAGAGCATGCCTCAAATTTGGGGGGGATTATTGCTCATGAAATTGCTAAAGGGTTAAACATAAGGGCCTACATTGTTGACCCGGTTGTTGTAGATGAGCTCCATGAATTAGCACGTATTTCCGGCGTACCCGAAATACCGAGAAAAAGCATTTTTCATGCTTTGAATCAAAAGGCTGTGGCTAGGAGAGCAGCGCAGGACCTGGATAAATCTTATAAAAAATCTCGATTAATCGTCACACACATGGGTGGAGGGATTACTGTTGGTGCCCACGCGAATGGACGAGTCATCGATGTGAACAATGGACTTCATGGTGATGGGCCTTTCTCTCCTGAACGAGCAGGAACTGTCCCTGCTGGAGATCTTGTTTCACTCTGTTATTCAGGACAATTCTATCGTGATGAAGTTATGAAGAAGCTTGTGGGGCAAGGCGGCTTAATGGCCTATCTAGATACGAATGATGCGCTCGAAGTGGAGAAAATGGTTGAACATGGTGATAGGAAAGCTAAGCTTATCTACGAGGCCATGGCGTACCAAATTGCTAAAGAGATTGGAAGTATGAGTGTTACTCTTGAAGGACGAATAGACGCGATTGCCTTAACCGGCGGTCTTGCCTACGGAAAGGCATTTATTGCTGAAATTTCAAAGCGCATCAGCTGGATTGCGGATGTTCTTGTTTATCCGGGTGAAAATGAACTAGAAGCGCTTAATGAAGGAACCCTTCGTGTCTTAAACAATGAAGAGGTTCCCAAGCACTATCCAAATTTTGCTGAATAAAAGAGGTTGTTCAAAAAGTCACCAAATGATAAGAGGCGAATCTCTTCGTTGGCTTGTTTTCGCTACTCACGTATCATTAAGCATACGTTCCGTTGCTCAAAACTACGCCGCCTCGACCTTCTTTCTTCTAATTTGGCAACTTTTTGAACACTCACTAAAAGGGAGTAGAGACAAATATGGCAGAAGAGTATGATTTAGTCGTATTAGGTGGAGGCACTGGCGGATATGTGGCTGCCATACGTGCGTCAAAGCTTGGTTTGAAAGTAGCGATCGTTGAGAAGCAAGAACTCGGGGGGACATGCTTGCATCGTGGTTGTATTCCTTCTAAAGCACTTTTGCGTAGTGCGGAAGTTTTTCGTCAAACAAAAGAAGCGGGAGACTATGGCATAACAACAAATGAGCCAACATTAAACTTTACGAGAGTCCAAGAACGAAAGCAATCGATTGTTGATACTCTACATAAAGGTGTTCAAGGTTTGATGAAAAAAGGAAAAATCGATGTTATTGAGGGGTTTGGCCGAATCCTTGGACCTTCTATTTTCTCGCCAACAGCAGGAACGATTTCTGTAGAGATGAACAATGGGGAAGAAAATGAAATGATCGTACCAAAGAATGTACTAATCGCCACAGGTTCAAGTCCAAAACCACTTCCTGGTCTTGAGGTCGACGGGGAGTTCGTGCTGACCTCAGATGAGGCTCTCCATATGGACAAGTTACCATCATCAATCATTATTGTAGGTGGAGGTGTTATTGGGATTGAATGGGCATCTATGTTGGCTGATTTTGATGTTAAGGTGACGGTACTTGAGTACTTGCCTCACATTCTCCCGACTGAGGATCAAGATGTTTCTAAAGAGATGTTGAAACAAATCAAGAAAAAAGGTGTCGAGATCATTACAGATGCCAAAGTTCTATCAGAGACATTGCAAACTGATAACGGTGTAGCTATTCAGGCAGAAGTGGATGGGGAAACCGTTACCTACAAGGCTGAGCGAATGCTCGTGTCTGTAGGACGTTCGGCAAATATCAACAATATCGGTCTTGAAAATACAGATATTGAAGTAGAAAATGGCTTCATTCAGACGAATGCAAATTATCAAACAAAAGAATCTCATATTTACGCAATTGGGGATGTCATTGGTGGAATGCAACTGGCTCACGTTGCTTCACATGAAGGTATGATTGCAGTTGAACATATGGCTAATAAACATCCACATCCAATGAACCCTGATCAAGTGCCAACATGTATTTATTCCAATCCAGAAGTTGCTAGTGTCGGTTTAACTGAGCAGCAGGCGAAAGAGCAAGGATATGAATTGAAAGTTGGCAAGTTTCCATTTCAAGCAATTGGAAAAGCTCTTGTTTTTGGTGAGACAGATGGTTTTGTGAAAATCATTGCAAATAAAGAGAATGATGACTTACTAGGGGTTCATATGATTGGTCCGCACGTAACAGATATGATTTCTGAAGCCGGGCTTGCCAAAGTACTGGACGCTACACCTTGGGAAATCTCTGAAAGTATTCACCCCCATCCAACGTTGTCTGAAGCTATTGGTGAGGCTGCAATGGCCGTTGATGGTAATCAAATACATGGTTAAGAAATAAAAGGAGGGATTCACGTGGCTAAAAATCGCCATAAATCATTAGGATTAAGTGACGATCAAGTGTTAGATATGTACCGAACGATGCTGTTAGCAAGAAAAGTCGATGAACGTATGTGGCTGTTAAACAGAGCAGGTAAAATACCGTTTGTTATCTCTTGTCAAGGCCAGGAGGCAGCACAGGTCGGTGCCTCTTACGCTCTCGATCGTGACAAGGATTATGCACTGCCTTACTATCGTGATATGGGAGTTGTGCTTTCTTTTGGAATGACAGTAAAAGACCTAATGCTCTCAGGCTTTGCTAAAGCTGAAGATCCGAACTCAGGCGGACGCCAGATGCCGGGTCACTTTGGTCAGAAGAAAAATCGTATTGTTACCGGCTCTTCACCTGTAACAACTCAAGTTCCACATGCTGTAGGCATTGCATTGGCAGGAAAAATGGAGAAGAAAGACTTTGTCTCTCTTGTAACCTTTGGGGAGGGCTCATCTAACCAGGGAGATTTCCATGAAGGAGCAAACTTTGCCGGGGTTCACAAGCTTCCTGTTATTTTCATGGTGGAGAACAACAAATACGCGATTTCCGTTCCTGTCCAAAAGCAACTGGCTTGTGAAAAGGTATCCGATAGAGCCATTGGCTACGGCATGCCAGGCCACACGGTTGATGGCAATGACCCGCTTGCTGTATATGAAGTTGTAAAAGCAGCTGCTGACCGTGGTCGCAAAGGGGAAGGTCCTTCACTCATAGAGGCAGTATCTTATCGTCTAACACCTCACTCTAGTGATGATGATGACCGCACATACCGTGAACGTGATGAAGTGGATGAAGCGAAAAAGAAAGACTCCATTGTTACATTTGCTAATTATTTACGTGAGCAAAATATTTTAACAGAAGAAAAAGAAACAGAGTTGAACGAAGAGCTGAACAAATTAGTCAATGAGGCAACAGACTATGCAGAAAATGCTGCATATGCTGAAGCTGAATCTGCATTGAACTATGTATATGAGGAGTAAGGAGGGAGAGCTTTAAAATGGCAGTCATATCTTATATTCAAGCTGTAACACAAGCATTGAAAGAAGAAATGCAACGTGATGAGAAAGTATTTGTCTTAGGCGAAGATGTTGGTAAGCGTGGAGGCGTATTCCGTGCGACCGATGGGTTATATGATGAGTTTGGGGAAGATCGTGTATTGGATACCCCATTAGCTGAGTCCGCCATCGCTGGTGTTGGAATCGGTGCAGCCATGTACGGAATGCGTCCAGTTGCCGAAATGCAATTTGCGGATTTTATTATGCCGGCTGTGAACCAAATTATTTCAGAAGCAGCAAAAACTCGTTACCGTTCCAACAACGACTGGAATGTACCTATGACGATTCGCGCTCCTTATGGTGGAGGCGTACATGGTGCCCTTTATCATTCCCAGTCTGTTGAAGCTGTTTTTGCAAATCAACCAGGATTGAAGATTGTCATGCCTTCTACTCCTTATGATGTAAAAGGCCTGCTTAAAGCATCGATTCGTGACAATGACCCTGTCCTTTTCTTTGAACATAAACGTGCCTATCGCTTAATCAAAGGTGAGGTGCCAGAGGATGACTATACACTGCCTCTAGGAAAAGCGGATGTAAAACGGGAAGGATCAGACATTACCGTGATTACTTATGGTCTTTGTGTCCACTTTGCTTTACAAGCGGCTGAGAAACTAGAAGAAGAAGGAATCGACGCCCACATCCTCGACTTAAGAACGGTTTACCCGCTGGATCAAGAAGCAATTATCGAAGCAGCTTCTAAAACTGGAAAAGTTCTGCTGGTTACAGAGGATAATAAAGAAGGCGGGATCATTTCTGAAGTGTCCGCGATCATAAGCGAGAATTGCTTGTTTGACTTAGATGCTCCTGTGAAACGACTAGCTGGACCTGATGTTCCATCCATGCCATACGCACCTACTATGGAAAAATACTTTATGATGAACCCTGATAAAGTTGAAAAAGCTATGCGTGATTTAGCGGAATTTTAATTAGAGGAGGAGTTCCTTGTGGGAGTAGAGAAAATCAACATGCCTCAGCTTGGTGAGAGTGTTACGGAAGGTACGATCAATTCGTGGCTTGTCCAGCCTGGTGACAAAGTAAATAAGTATGACCCAATTGCTGAAGTTATGACAGATAAAGTAAATGCAGAGGTTCCGTCCTCATTTACTGGAACAATTAAAGAGCTTATTGCCCAAGAAGGCGATACCATCGAAGTCGGTGAATTAATGTGCCATATCGAGGTTGAGGGTGCCGGCTCTTCTGCTAGTACGGCTGAAGAAAAGACGGATGATTCTCCTAAAGCAGAGTCACCTGAGAAACAAGTTTCAGAGAAAACGGATACGAAACCTAAACAGGAAAAAGGCAATAAGAAGCGTTATTCTCCAGCAGTCATGACTTTAGCTCAAGACAATGACATAGATTTGAATCAGGTTGAAGGGTCAGGACGGGGCGGGCGAATTACCCGTAAAGACATTGAGAAGATCATTGCAAGTGGCGATATGCCTCGAGCCAAAGAGGAGTCAGCTTCTGAACGGCCTGCAGCTGAACGGGCTCCTGAGCAAGCAGCGCCAAAAACATCGGTATCAGCTCCAAATGTACAAGCTGGTGAAGGTGACGTAGAAATTCCTGTTACAGGTGTTAGAAAAGCGATCGCACAGAACATGGTCAAATCAACAACTGAAATTCCACATGCTTGGATGATGGTGGAAGTCGATGTCACCAACTTGGTCGAGCTTCGTAATTCACTTAAGAAGCAGTTTAAAGAAAAAGAAGGCTATAGCCTAACGTTCTTCTCCTTTTTCGTTAAAGCTGTTGCTCAAGCATTGAAAGACTATCCCCAGCTTAATAGTACGTGGGCAGGAGATAAGATCATTCAACGTAAAGCGATTAATTTAAATATTGCTGTTGCCAAAGAGGACGAGCTCTTCGTGCCTGTTATAAAAGATGCTGATGAGAAGAGCATTAAAGGCATTGCACGTGATATTACCGACATTGCTGGCAAAGCACGCCAAGGCAAGTTAACTTCGAAAGATATGGAAGGTGGAACGTTTACGGTGAACAATACCGGGTCGTTTGGTTCTGTGCAATCCATGGGTGTTATTAATCATCCCCAGGCCGCGATCTTACAAGTAGAATCGATCGTGAAAAAGCCGGTTTATCAGGACGGCATGTTTGGAGCACGTGACATGGTCAATTTATGCCTATCCTTAGACCATAGAGTGTTAGATGGTCTAGTAGCTGGCAACTTCTTAGCAAGAGTCAAAGAAATTCTTGAAAACATGTCCAAAGAGCATACATCTGTTTATTAAAATTTGTGCCTCAGATTATTCTGGGGCTATTTTTTTGTCAAATATGCAATTAATCGGTTTTTCGTGCAATTAATTAGTTTTATGTGCAATTAATTCAAATTTCATGCAATTATCCTGAATTTCGCGCAATTAATTTAAATTTCATGCAATAAAGCAGGATTAATAGTTAGGGGTAGAGAATATAACACAGAACTATATTGAAGGAGTGAATCAATGATTAGAAAAAAGAGAAAACGGCCAATAAGACTTTTAAAACAAGGGGCGTTAGTAAGTAGAGTATTAGCGGATCAGTCAAAGGTATCTCTAATCGAAAAAGATTATGCAACATCACTGGCAGGTTTTCGAGGGGAAGAATCCATAGATTATCATCTTAAGTTTTTATCAAAAGAAGCTCACATCCTTCATGATCTAAGATTACCAATTGAAGATTACTTCGTTCAAATGGATACGTTATTGATAACTCCAAAATTCCTAACCATCATCGAGGTTAAAAATATCGCAGGTAAACTCACTTTTGATGAAGAACGGCATCAATTGGTTCGTTCGCATGATGGAAAAGAAGAGGGCTTTCTCGATCCCCTTATCCAAGTAAAAAGGCAGAAACTTCACCTTCAAAAGTGGCTCCGTTCAAATTCTGTGCTTACTCCCCCGATTGAAACCTTAATTGTCATTAGTAAAAATTCCACAATTCTAGATACAACAAACGAGTCAGTCATTCACAACGCTTATCTCCCATTTAAAATGAAAGAACTGCAGGATAAGTATAGAGAACATTTGCTTACTTCAAGGGAAATGGAGCAACTATGCGTTAAATTAATCGCCTGCGATACTCCATCCGATATCAATATTCTTCATTACTATGGCTTGAATGAACAAAACATTCGCAAAGGGATTCACTGTCCTAACTGCCTAGCTACTTCTATGCAAAGAAAACATGGGAAGTGGTTTTGCCAGGTCTGCAGGTTTGAGTCAGTTGAAGCCCACCTCCCGGCTTTAAAGGATTACTCCCTTCTTATAAAACCAAAAATCACAAATAGTGAGTTACGCGACTTTCTCCAGTTTTCGTCTCGAAGTATCGCCACATCAATTTTAAGATCAATGAACTTACCCACGTATGGAATGACAAAAGGGAGGGTATATGACTTGAAAAAATTGTAAATATGCAATTATCCAATAATATGTGCAATTAGTGCCTCAAATTGTGCAATTATCACTTATTATGTGCAATTAATTCAAATTTCGCGCAATTATCCTGTTTTTCCTGCGATTAAGTTCTTAATACCTCCCATTCAACCAATTGTTCCCCTCACTCGTTGCAAGTTAATTGAAAGAACCCGAAGATCTTGGTAAAATGTTGATAATATTTAAAAAAGGAGCCATGTATATGGATTTCAATATTTATATGAATGATGTTGTCACCAAAGCACGTGATGAGATTACCCAGGCAGGTTATTCAGAGCTAACGACAGCTGAACAAGTGGAGGAAGCTCTATCAAAGCAAGGTACGACACTTGTCATGATAAATTCCGTTTGTGGTTGTGCTGGAGGCATTGCCCGCCCGGCAGCTTCACATGCTATCCACTATGATAAGCGCCCGGATCATTTAGTTACTGTTTTTGCTGGACAAGATCGTGAAGCGACTGAGAGAGCGCGTCAATTCTTTGAAGGCTATCCTCCATCTTCTCCATCCTTTGCACTTATGAAGGACGGCAAGATCCAGACAATGGTTGAGCGCCATGATATTGAAGGTTTTGAACCGATGGAAGTCATCGGTAAGCTTCAACGCAACTTTGAGGAGTATTGTAAAGAGGTATAAAAAATGTGTATGATAAAAGGGATCTTTGTTTAGACAAGGATCCCTTTTTACATAGAAAGCGTTTAATTTGAGGTGACATAGGTTTGAAAATAGGATACCGTACGATTAAAACAGCTATTGGAACCCCTTTTGCCATCTGGATAGCTCAGCTGCTGCAAGTAGATAATTATGCTTCAGCTGGGATTCTCACCATTCTGTGCATTCAAATCACGAGAAAGAGATCTTTTCTGTCGGCTTGGCACCGGTTCGCTGCCTGCTTCGTAGCAATGGGTTTTTCCCTTCTCTTCTTTGAACTGATTGGCTACCATCCTTTAGCGATCGGTCTAATGTTGTTTGTCTTCATTCCTGCCACAGTATGGCTGAAGATTACCCCCGGAATTGTCACGAGTTCTGTTATTATTCTACATCTTTATGGTTCAGGTGGAATTTCAGCTTCTCTTATATGGAACGAGCTACTGCTCATGCTCGTGGGGATTGGAACGGCATTACTGCTTAATGTTTATATGCCGAGTCTTGAAGGTAAGCTTGAGGAATATCAGCAACAAACGGAGGATAACTTTGCTGTAATATTGAGAGAACTGTCACGATTCCTAAAAGATGGAAATGATGGTTGGACAGGCAAAGAATTAACTGATACTGCAGCTCTTTTGGAGGAGGCAAAATCTCTTTCCTTTCGAGACGTAGAAAATCACCTGCTCCGTACCCACAACCAGTTTTATCACTATTTTCACATGCGGACAAAGCAGTTTGAACTGCTTGAGCGCATGCTTCCGCTTGTTACCAGAATTTCAGGGCCAAATAAGCATGCGAAACGGATCGCGCAATTTTTTGAGGAGTTGGCTGAGGGCATTCACCCAGGCAACACAGCCGTGCTTTATTTACAGCAGTTAAAAGAAATGAAAGAGGATTTTAGAAATGATGAACTGCCAGTAACGAGGGACGAATTTGAAGTTAGGGCAAGTTTATTTCATTTATTGAACGAAATCGAAGAGTATTTAATTATTAAGCGCTCCTTTAAAAAGAGTGATGTATAGTGGTTTCTTTTCTCGGGGAAACTTTGAGAAAAAGGATGACAGGCTATGCAAATGATCGCCCTGATCTTAATGATGTTTAGTTCGTTTTTACCACCCTCAATTACAGAGGAACCAGTAATGCTTGTGAACAAATCATCACATGAACTTGCTGTTTACCAATCCGGAAAAGAAATATTTCATACTAAGGCAGCTACAGGCAAAACGAAGGAATTGACACCGGAAGGACATTTTTCTATTCGTGTCAAAGCGAAGGACCCTTACTATCGGAAGAAAGACATTCCAGGAGGAGTACCTGAAAATCCACTCGGAAGCCGCTGGATTGGTTTTGATGCAAACGGTACGGATGGGCGAATATTTGGTGTTCATGGTACGAATCAGCCAGAGTCAATAGGAAATGCTGTATCAGCAGGTTGTATTCGTCTTACCAATGAAAAAGTTGAACAGCTTTATGAGCTTGTGGAAGAGGGGACAGAAATTATTATTGTCGATGAATCGTCGACTTCATTTGAACAAATGTATGAGCAATGGCATAAAGGGAAACTCAAAGCGTTCTTCTCATAAAATAAGCCGCAAGCTAAGTAAATTTACACTTAACTTGCGGCGTTTTATTTGCCTAGGAAGTTATAAAAATTTGCCTGTGGATAAGCTTACATGAAGTTAGCCACATCCAGCTTCAGCGCCCAGACACTCGAGACATAAGTCAATCGCCTCCGTGGAGGAAAACCACTCCACTGCGCCGCTCGTCTTGGGCCCGCAGGACGCGGGTCAGTTCGACGTTGGCACAGGACGTGCCGTTTTTAGTCGAACTTCCTCTGTCGTGTCTACCGGGGCGCTAGCGCTTTTGTTCTTACATAAAGAAAGACGCTCCGGCAAGAAGAGAGGAGAGAACCATTGAAAGAATCATCACATAAATGATCGCCTTCATCCGGCGCTCGCGCTTGGATTTTTTTTTCTTAGAATGAGCCAAGGTAAAATGACCTCCTTTTAACAATATCCTATAAACATTTTACATGGAACCTGTGGTTTGGACAAGGGAAGAAAATCATATACAATAGAATTGTGAATTCTAATAATTTTTAAAAACGTAAGCGCTTTATATTTGGTATGCTAGAGGGGAAGATTTTTCAAGTGGGGAGGAGACAGTATGAATCAATCAAATAACTATCAACGAATTAAAGATAACTGGAAACACGATGTAAAAAAAACAGAACAACGTTTCCCAGAACGAAAGCAAACTTTTACGACTAGTTCAGAACTTGAGATTAATCGTCTATACACACCCAAAGAATCGAGTGAGACTTATACAGAAGAACTAGGTTTTCCGGGGCAATTCCCGTATACCAGGGGAATACAACCGACCATGTATCGTAGTAGGTACTGGACAATGCGCCAATATGCCGGGTTTGGTTCGGCAGAAGAAACGAATGAACGGTTTAGATATTTATTAGCACAAGGACAAACAGGGCTATCTGTTGCCTTCGACTTACCTACTCAAATTGGTTATGACTCTGATGATCCGATGGCAGAAGGGGAAGTGGGTAAGGTTGGAGTGGCAATTGATACACTGTTAGACATGGAACGTCTTTTTGACCAAATCCCGTTAGACAAGGTGAGTACGTCCATGACGATCAATGCTCCAGCATCGATTTTATTAGCGATGTACATTGCTGTCGGGGAAAAGCAAGGGGTGAGTCCAGAAAAATTAACAGGTACGATTCAAAACGATATCTTAAAAGAATATATCGCACGGGGTACATATATTTACCCGCCGAAGCCGTCTATGCGTCTGATCACAGACATTTTTGGCTATTGCCATGAGCAGTTGCCAAAATTCAATACCATAAGCATCTCAGGGTACCATATCCGTGAGGCAGGCTCGACAGCTGTTCAAGAGGTGGCATTTACAATCGCGAATGGGATGGCCTATGTGGATGCAGCCATTGAATCTGGACTTGAGGTTGATCAATTTGCACCAAGGTTGGCCTTCTTCTTTAATGCACACAATCAATTTTTTGAAGAAGCGGCCAAGTTTCGCGCAGCAAGACGAATTTGGGCAAAGATTATGAAGGATCATTATAAAGCAGAAAATCCGAAAAGCTGGAAGCTTCGATTTCATACACAAACAGGCGGGAGTACGTTAACCGCACAACAGCCGGATAACAATATTGTTCGAGTAACTGTTCAAGCTTTGTCAGCGGTTATGGGGGGAACGCAAAGCTTACATACCAATTCACGTGATGAAGCCCTGGCTTTGCCGACAGAGGACTCTGCACGGATTGCACTAAGAACGCAGCAAATCATTGCTCAAGAAAGCGGTGTAGCAGATACGATCGATCCCCTGGGCGGTTCTTATTATGTAGAGGCATTGACGGATGAAATTGAAGAGGAGGTCAACAAGTATCTTGAACGTATTAAAGAACTGGGTGGAGCGGTCCAAGCTGTTGAGGAAGGATTTATGCAAAGGGAAATCCACCAGACGGCATATGAAGCGCAGAAACGCATTGAGTCCAACGAGGATATTGTTGTTGGATTAAACGATTATAAGTTGGAGGAAGAGGTTAATCCAGACTTACTACGGGTTGATGAAGCATTAGAAACGGATCAAATTGAAAAAACTGAACAAGTCCGAAATTCACGTAATCAAACAGAGGTAGACGAATGCCTCAAAGGGCTCAAACAAGCAGCGAAAACAAATGAAAATGTCATGCCGCATATCGTTGCGGCTGTCAGGGTTTATGCAACAGTAGGTGAAATTGCGAATGTACTTCGTGACGAATTTGGAGAATATACAGGAGTGTAGGAAGGATGATGGACAGATGAAACCAATACGCGTTCTGATTGCTAAACCAGGACTTGATGGTCATGATAGAGGAGCACTTATTATTGCTCAAGCGTTAAGAGACCATGGGATGGAAGTTATTTATACAGGATTAAGACAATCACCCATTCAAATTGCTCGTGCTGCTGTGCAGGAAGACGTAGACGTTGTTGGCCTTTCCTCGCTATCAGGGGCTCACAATTCGCTTTTTCCTAAAGTAGTAGCTGCTTTAGAAAAGGAAGGGGCTTCAGACATTCCTGTTATTGGTGGAGGAGTTATCCCGGCTGAAGATATCCCGCATTTAGAAGAGCAGGGTGTGAAGAAAATTTTCACAAGCGGGGCTCCTACTGATGCAACGGCGATCTATATCAAACAATTAATGAATCAGGAAACGAGAACTGCTCCGAAGAAAGTGTCCCATATTGGAATCGCTGTTGAGAACATTGAACAGTCTCTAGCTTTTTATCAACATACGCTGGGCCTTGAAGTGGAGGCAGTTGAAGAAGTAGCCTCAGAACAAGTAAGGGTAGCTTTTCTTCCCATCGGTGACACCCGGATCGAACTGCTTGAGCCGTTAAGTGATGAATCCTCCATTCGTAAATTTATAGCAAAAAAAGGGGAAGGGATTCACCATATCGCCCTTGAGGTTGATGATATTGCTAAAAGGCTTGAACAGTATCAGGTAGAAGGTGTACCACTGATTCATAAAGAACCAAAACAAGGTGCTCATAACAGTCAAATTGCATTTTTACATCCAAAGGCTGCAGGCGGTGTCCTTTATGAGTTAACCGAACCTAAGGGGGAGCAGTAATCATGGATATTTATGATAAGATTAACGAGCTTTATGACAAAAGAAGGCAGTCCGAACTAGGTGGCGGCGACGAGCGAATTAATAGACAACATGAAAAAGGCAAGTGGACGGCGCGAGAACGAATTGACTATTTAGTTGATGAGAACAGTTTTATTGAACTTAACCCGTTTATCGAACAACGTCAAAGTGATTTTGGCATGAATGGGAATGAGGCCCACGGGGAAGGTGTTGTAACTGGTTTTGGTAAGATTGATGGCCGAGATATTTATTTATTTGCGCAAGATTTTACCGTATATGGGGGAGCTCTTGGGGAAATGCATGCCAAAAAAATTGCTGCGGTGATGGATCTAGCAGTGAAAAATGGCACGCCATTCATCGGGCTTAACGACTCTGGCGGCGCTCGCATTCAAGAAGGGGTGTCCTCCCTTGATGGTTATGGTCAAGTCTTTTATCGTAACTCGATCTACTCTGGAGTAATCCCGCAAATCTCTGTCATCATGGGACCATGTGCCGGCGGGGCGGTTTACTCCCCGGCAATCACTGACTTTGTCATTATGGTTGAAGAAACATCGCAAATGTTTATCACAGGACCTAAAGTAATTGAAACGGTTACTGGGGAACAAATTTCTGCTGAGGATTTGGGAGGAGCTAACGTACATAATACGTTGAGCGGGAATGCCCATATTAAAACAGAAGATGAAGCTTCCGCCCTTGATGCTGTACGAGATCTAGTGAAATATCTGCCTGCAAATAACAAAGAAAAACCGCAGCGTATCGAGGTGAATGACGAGAAAGACGATTACCGTGCAGATTTAACAGATAAAATCCCATTTGATCCAGTTAGACCGTATGATGTCCGTGTGATTATTGAGGAAGTGGTAGACGAAGATTCCTTTTTTGAGATCCACAAAGACTTTGCCAAGAACATTGTCGTAGGTTTCGCGCGTCTGAAAGGACAAACAGTCGGGCTAGTCTGTAACCAACCTAAATATATGGCTGGCGGCCTAGATATTGACTCAAGTGATAAAGCTGCACGTTTTATCCGTTTTTGTGATTCTTTCAATATTCCACTTATCACGTTTGAAGATGTGACCGGTTTCTTCCCTGGCATTAAGCAAGAACATGGAGGGATCATTCGTCATGGAGCGAAAATTTTATATGCCTATTCAGAGGCAACTGTCCCTAAACTGACTGTTATCACCCGTAAGGCTTATGGTGGTGCGTATGTAGCTCTTAATAGTAAATCGATTGGCGCAGATTTAGTTTATGCTTGGCCAAATGCTGAAATTGCTGTTATGGGGCCAGAGGGGGCTGCAAACATTATTTTCGCAAAAGAAATCAAAGATAGCGAGAATCCTGAAGAAACTAGACAGAATAAAATTAATGAATACCGTGAACGCTTTGCAAATCCCTATGTAGCTGCTGGGCTCGGTATGGTTGACGACGTGATCGATCCTAGAGAAACAAGAATTACCCTTATCAATGCACTTGATATGCTGAAAAATAAGCAAGAAGACCGCCCCTATAAAAAACATGGCAATATTCCTCTCTAATTGACACGTAAGTGCTGTTTGAGCTAACGTACTAAGAGTGAGTGTTCAAAAAGTTGCCAAATTAGAAGCAAGAAGGTAGAGGCGGCGTAGCTTTGAGCAACGGAACGTATGCTTATTGATACGTGAGTAGCGGAAAAGCAAGCCAACGAAGAGATTCGTCGCTTATCATTTGGTGACTTTTTGAACATCCTCTAAGAGGAATAAGTTTTTACATATACTTTGTCTGGAGGTTGAAATGATGGTAGCTGTTAATAAAGACCGTTTAATCGAAGAATTCCTTGAACTAGTTCAAGTGGATTCTGAAACAAAGGATGAAGCAAAGATTGCTCAAGTACTGATAAAGAAATTTCAGGATCTAGGTCTTGATGTCACCGAAGACGATGCCAAAGATAAAACCGGACACGGTGCCGGGAATCTTATTTGTAATTTGAAAGGAACAAAAGAAGGAATCGACACGATTTATTTCACGTCCCATATGGATACAGTTGTACCGGGGATCAATGTAAAAGCATCCATTAAAGATGATTACATCGTGACAGACGGGACAACCATTCTGGGTGCGGATGATAAAGCTGGTCTTGCCGCCATATTAGAAGCGATTCGTTCCATTAAGGAACAAGATGTTGAGCATGGCGATCTGCAATTTATCATCACTGTTGGAGAAGAAAGCGGGCTCGTTGGGGCGAAGGCGCTTGACAGTGCCCATTTGAAAGCAAAATATGGTTATGCCATTGATAGTAATGGACAGGTAGGTAACATTATCGTTGCTGCACCTACACAGGCGAAAATTAAGGCCGTTGTTAAAGGTCGTACGGCTCATGCTGGCCTTGCTCCTGAAAAAGGGGTATCTGCCATTACGCTTGCTTCTAAAGCTGTCGCAAGAATGCCTCTTGGGCGCATTGATGAGGAAACAACAGCAAATATCGGCCGCTTTGAAGGTGGAAAGCAAACGAATATTGTTTGCGACCATGTTGAAATTTTAGCAGAGGCCCGTTCACTCGTTCCCGAAAAGATGAATGAACAGGTCGATAAAATGAAGCAGGCTTTTATTGAGACAGCTGAAGAAATGGGCGGTGAAGTCGAACTTCAAGTCGACATTATGTATCCAGGCTTTAAACAGCAAGCAGGCGATCATGTTGTTGAAGTTGCTAGAGCAGCAGCGAAGAAGATTGGCCGTGAAAGCGAATTGTTAACAAGTGGTGGAGGCAGTGATGCTAACGTCATCGCTGGTCATGGTATTCCAACTGTGAACCTTGCTGTAGGATATGAAGAAATTCATACAACAAATGAACGGATGCCAGTAGGAGAGCTTGTGAAAATTGCGGAACTTGTTACAGCAATTATCGAGGAAGCTGCAGGTCAATAATAAAGTCGGCACAAGGCAGTCATGTACATGGCTGCTTTTTTCTTGTGTTATAATTTAAGAACAATTGTTCGAAAAGGAAGGATCACTATGTCGAAGTGGTACCCAAAAAACGGTCGGGTTATTTTTCACGTAGATATGAACAGTTTCTACGCATCAGTAGAAATGGCTTTTGACCCATCTTTAAAGGGCAAACCGCTAGCGATTGCGGGGAATCCTGAGGAAAGGCGTGGCATTGTCGTCACAAGCAGCTATGAAGCTCGGAAATACGGTGTGAAGACAACGATGCCAGTGGGTGAAGCTAAGCGCCTTTGCAAAAATTTAATCGTCATGTCACCAACCTTTGAGCGATATCGTGCTGCATCGAGAGAAATGTTTAAAATTCTTGCAGATGTCACTGATACTGTTCAACCTGTTTCCATTGACGAAGGCTACATGGATATCACTGCATGCCATGAGCAAGGTTCTCCTCCAGAGATTGCCGAGCGGATCCAGTCTCGTATAAAAGACGAACTGGACCTGCCATGCAGTATAGGAATCGCACCAAATAAATTTCTGGCCAAGATGGCTTCGGATATGAAAAAGCCAATGGGCATTACCATTTTGCGTAAACGGGATTTGCAGCATAAATTGTGGCCCCTCCCTATAGAGGAAATGTACGGCGTAGGTGAAAAAACAGCCTCCAAGTTAAGAAACATTGGAGTAGAAACCATTGGTGATCTAGCTGAGCACCCTGTCTTAGATCTTAAACGTGTGCTCGGTATTAATGGCGAACGCTTACAGAGTAGAGCAAATGGAATCGACGAAAAACCCGTTGATCCAGAAGCCGTTCACGAATTTAAAAGTATTGGCACATCGACAACACTTCCCCATGATACAACCGATGAAGCGGAAGTTCGTCAAGTACTTAGAAAGCTTGCTGCAAAAGTAGAAGCACGCATGAAGAATAAAGGCGTTCTTGCTCAAAATGTTCAACTCATGATCCGTTATCATGATCGTAAAACAGTAACCAGAAGTCGTCAGCTTTCCGACTTTATTGGAACAGCGGATGAGCTGTTTCAAGCCGCTTTTCAACAATTTGATGAGCATTGGAATCAACAACCTATTCGACTGCTAGGTATAACCGCCCAAGATCTAGCCGAAAAAAACGAACTTACTCAGCAACTTGACCTATTTAACTATCAACAATATGCAGAAAAAGAAAAGCTCTATCATGTGATTGATACACTAACTGAAAAGTATGGTCAAAACCCGTTTCAGAAGCTAAAAAATCCATCAGATGCTAAGATTACCACGAGTTTTCAGAAAGATTTTCTGGATGATTATAAAAATAAATAGGGTGAAATAAACGTGAATGAAACCTGAAAACTCACACACAATATCATAGTATCCATATCCAAAAGGAGGAAAATGATTATGCCACAACAACAAGCTCAACAAGCACTTCAGCAGATTGCTCAAATTGCTCAACAATTGGAGCAGCAAGAACAACAAAATGCTCAACAACTTCAAGGACAAGGACAACCCCAAGGGGCAGCTATGAATTCACAACAACAAATGGCTCAACGTGAGCAAAATGCTTCTCAGCAGTTGCAGCAAATTCAGCAACTTGTACAACAGTGTCAACAACAGTTGAATCAATAAGACTCCACCTCTGTAGGCTCAAAACAATAAAAGAAGTCTATACGGCTGTAAAATGACCCTGGTACATGTGCCAGGGTCATTTCTTTCCTAAAATGAAATTTCATTATTTTCATTATGGAAATTTAGTTAATAAGGATGCCTGTCAGCTATTTTCATTTTAGTTTGGTATAAAAAGGCGGACTTTTAGGAATTTTAGTTACTGAGAGATCCTATAATAGGGGGAATTGACATGGCAAGTGAAAAGATCAATAGAGACAAGCCTGAATCAGATATAACGACACAGGACCATAATCCTTATGATATCGTAAAAGGATTAATTAAGGAGTCCGTGACAACCCTTGGTTTGAACGAGAATGTTTATCAGGTACTTAAAAAACCGATGAGAATGCTTGAGGTGTCGCTTCCGGTTCGTATGGATGATGGGACAATTCAAAACTTTACCGGATATCGCTCCCAGCACATTGATATTCTTGGGCCAACTAAGGGAGGAATTCGCTTTCACCCGAAAGTTAACGTTGATGAGGTGAAGGCGCTTTCTATTTGGATGTCTCTAAAAGCTGCGATTCTCGATATTCCTTTTGGCGGCGGTAAAGGGGGAGTCATCGTTGATCCTGAGAAACTATCTGTACGAGAACTTGAAACATTAAGTCGTACCTATATCAGAAAAATTACACCGATCATTGGTCCACAAAAGGATATTCCGGCTCCAGATGTCAATACGAGCCCGGAGGTAATGGGCTGGATGATTGATGAATTTGATCAGCTTCGGGGGTATAACATTCCGGGTATGATTACAGGGAAACCAGTTATTATTGGTGGATCCTTAGGACGATTGGAAGCTACAGGTCGTGGAGTTGTCTTGACGATCCGTGAGGCTGCTAGGGTTTTGGAAATGGATTTAAGCAAATCTACAGCAGCCCTTCAAGGATTTGGCAATGTGGGAAGTATGACAGCTAAGTTTTTACATGAATTAGGAGTTAAGGTTGTCGCTATTACCGATGCAAAAGGTGGAATCTACAATGAGGAAGGGATAGACATTCCTGCCCTGCTTGAGTTTGTGAAAGATGGGAAAAACTATGCATCTAAATTCTCCGATGCGGAGTCGATCACGAACGAGAAAATGTTTAGCCTCCCTGTAGATATTCTCATTCCGGCGGCCATTGAAAACCAGGTAACCAAAGAGAATGCACCAAACATACAGGCGAAAATCTTAGCTGAAGCAGCCAATGGGCCAACCACACCTGAAGGGGATAAAATTCTTGAAGAAAAAGGAATTTTTGTTATTCCGGATATCCTTTGTAATGCCGGCGGTGTAACCGTATCCTATTTTGAATGGGTACAAAATACGATGAACTACTACTGGAAAGAGGAAGAAGTGAACAAGAAGCTTGAGGAGCATATGTTGTTTGGTTTTGATAAAGTATTGGACATGAAAAAGGATAAGCAATGCCGCATGAGGGATGCTGCTTATATGGTAGGGATCAATCACCTCGTAAAAGCAATGGAAGCACGCGGCTGGATTAAAGATACCGAGATGGAAAAGCATAACAATGATATGAAATAAGACTGAATGAGAACCTAATCTGCCTATGCTGTGCCAAAATTCTCATATGAAAAAAGACTATGACGTAAGCGTCATAGTCTCAGGCTGTCGAGAAAGTCTCGACAGCCTATTTTTTCTCTCTATCACCGCGGATTCCGTTATAAAAAAGGAGAAAGGTGGCGGGGAACGACTCCTTATGATCATTAAGGTTAACGGAACCGCTATATTAGATCTTGATCACTTGCTTTAGGTATTTCATTCTGCAATCATTGTGTACATTTTGACTAGTACATTCTTAACGTTTACCTTAAAGTTCTTAGCGTCATACGCACGACTTATAGTAGTGATGGCTGATCACGTGTACACCCGCTACAAGTCACGGTTCTGTTCCTATCTCTGTTTCTAACAACGGAACCGTGATTCTGTTCCTAACCTTTATTCCAGATTACGGCTTATTAATTCAATAACCATATTCCCGTTATTCCTGCCATAATTTATTCCATTATATAGTGACTTCACCTAAATATTGCGATTACAGAATTCTGCTCGGTTATACAATGGTCTTGTGGGTTTCGCTAGGAGACTCGAGAACATGAACAAGGAAGTTCGATTAAGCGCGTGGTATTTTCTTCCACGAAGGAAGGATAAAAAAACTTGTAAAAAAACTAACTAGGGGTTTCTCTACAAGCTGACTATGATGGAAATGTCAAAGTCTTTTTTCGTTAAGGTTAATCCCGATAAATTTTAACTCTGTCATATCATCGATGGCGTATTTCACACCTTCACGGCCGATTCCACTTTGCTTCACACCACCATAAGGGTGATTGTCCTGACGGTAGGTGGAGATTTCATTAATCCATACTCCACCCATTTCGAGTTCGTTAGCCACCCGAAGAGCCCGGTTAATATCTTTGGTAAACACTCCTGCTTGTAAACCGTAAATCGAATCATTGGAAAGCTTGACGACTTCTTCCTCTGTTTCAAAAGGAATGATTGACACGATCGGGGCAAATACTTCTTCTGCGATGATTTTCATGTCATTTTTTACCTCAGTCATGATCGTTGGGGTCAGCATGGTTCCGTCCAATTCACCGCCTGTCGCAATTTTGGCTCCTTTTGATGCGGCATCGTCGATCCATGTTTTAGCTCTCTCAGCAGCATCTTTATTGATCATCGGGCCAAAATCCGTATTCTCATTAGTCGGATCACCAATCGTAAGAGCCTCTGTTTGTTTGACATATTCCTTGAGAAATGAGTCGTAAAGGGAATGGTGAACATAAATCCTTTGGGCCGATATACACACTTGACCGGAGAAGGCGAAGGCACCCTTGACTAAGTCTTCGACTGCCTGCTTCATATCAGCATCTTCAAATAAAATATTAGGAGAATTTGATCCTAATTCTAACGTAACCTTCTTGAACCCGGCCTTTTCTCGGATATTCTTACCAACAGGTAAACTGCCAGTAAAGGTAACCTTATGAACTTTTTCGTGTTGAACTAGCGGGTCGCCAACTTCTTCACCTTTGCCCATGATTAGATTCATAGCTCCTGTTGGGAGGCCAGCCTCATGAAAAAGTTGGACAAGCATGTAAGCTGAAATGGGTGTTTTTTCCGCTGGTTTAAACACGACTGTATTGCCGGCCGCTATCGCTGGTGCAAGTTTGTGGAGCGACAGGTTGAGCGGGAAGTTAAACGGTGTAATCGCAGCCACAACCCCCAGAGGAGTCCGTTTCGTAAACCCTAGGCGATTTTCCCCTCCAACCGCAGCATCTAGAGGAATGACTTCACTATAAATATGTTTGGCTCTTTCCGATGCAAAACGGAGTACTTGAACAGCACGGTCCACTTCACCTCGACTATACTTTAGCGGCTTTCCTGCCTCTTTAGCTATCGTTTCGGCAAATGATTCTTTTCGGTCCTCGAGAAGGTCCGCAGTTTTTAGTAAAATGTTCGCTCGTTGATAGGCGGGCATTGTTTTCATTGTACTGTGAAAGGTATCGTAGCTTTGTTCAATCGCTTTATTTAAATCTTCGATGTTTGCTAACACAATATCAGCTATTTTTTCTTGGTTATAAGGATTATGGACAGCTAATGTTTCGCGCTGTTCCTCTTTGTATTCTTTTCCATTGATAATGGATCCAATTCTCATTATATCACCTCGTTAGCAGTTAATATTTTTAAGTTTCTCGGTCAATTTCATATTTTCCGCGTAATCGACAGGGCAATCGATTAAAACAGGTTTGTTCATGGCTATGGCTTGTTCTAGGGCTGGTTTCAAATCTTCTGCTTTTTCCATCGCCATCGCTTCAAATCCGTAAGACTTGGCCAGTTGCACAAAATCCGGGTTGCCAAAGCTAATATGGGAAGCACGTTCGAACTTTTTCAACTGATGCCATTCGATAAGCCCATAGCCGTCATCCCTCCACAGTAAAATAACAATAGGAAGGTTGAGACGGACAGCTGTTTCCAGTTCTGCGCCTGTCATTTGAAAAGCTCCATCACCGCATACAGCTACGACATTACGTTCAGGAGAAGCCAGTTTAGCTCCAATCGCTCCGGGGACAGCTACACCCATAGAGGCTAATCCATTTGAGATGAGACAAGTGTCTGGTTCGGCAGTATGGTACATCCGCGCCATCCACATCTTATGGGCCCCGACATCGGATATCGCAATATCCTCGTCTTTTAAAACAGAGCGCAGATCGGAAATGATTTTTTGTGGTTTGATTGGAAAGCCAGTATCATGCTTGTACTCTTCTAACTCAGAAAGGATTTGATTTCTAATCGAAGCAACCCAAGTTAGGTCCCGTTCTTTATTAGGTATGATATTTATTAACTCATTTAAGTTTTCTCTAATATCTCCAACCACATTCAAAGCAACAGGATAATGGGAATCAATTTCAGCTTCTTCTGTATCGATATGCAAAATTGGAGTAGAAGCTTCTGGGTTCCAGTTTTGCGGAGGTGTTTCGGCCATATCAAATCCGATACAAATGATTAAATCCGCTTGTTTGAATCCGCACGTAATATAATCTTTTCCACTAATTCCTGCTGTCAGCAAGCTTAATTCGTTCTTCCAGGAGAGTGTCCCTTTTCCCATAAAGGAATGGACAACTGGGATTTGTTTCTTTTCTACAAGCATGCGCAAACTTTCCGTTGCTTTTCCACGTTCGATCCCATTTCCGGCGAGGATAAGCGGATAGTCTGCTTTATTAATCAGTGCAGAAGCATCCTTGAGCACTTTTTCATCAGCTTGTGGGAGCGAATGGCCGGTAACTTGAAGGGGCTCTCCATCTACCTCCATCCCCGCAATATCTTCAGGGAGATCAATATGTGTAGCGCCTTGTTTTTCCTGGCTGGCTAATTGATACGCTTTCCTAACGACCTCAGGAACGATCTCTCCCGTTTTAATTTGTACATTCCACTTGGTTACAGGTTCATAAATGTCAACGAGGTCATAATATTGATGAGATGTTTTATGCTGACGATTCATGCCGGCCTGACCGGTAATCGCAATTAGTGGGCAATGGTCCATATTGGAGTTGGCCACACCTGTTAATAGGTTTGTCGCCCCAGGTCCTAGTGTAGCGAGACAAACCCCAGGCTTTCCTGTCAATTTTCCATACGTTCCCGCCATAAACGCAGCACTTGTTTCATGACGTGTGACAATAAATTCTATTTTAGAATCAACCAGGGCATCCATAAGATCAATGTTCTCTTCTCCAGGGACACCAAAAATGTATTCAACACCTTCATTTTCAAGGCATTTTACAAACAGTTCTGCAACTTTCATTTCAAACACCCTTTACCGTTTTAATTCGTTCCCCACTATTTTGTGTAAAGTTTTGGTTCTTATTAATTTTTTGAACGACCGTTACTTAATTTTTGGTCTTTTTGCCGGATTCCATATGGACCGGACAGGGAATTAGTTACAGAGTTGTTTTCCTGATTAAATCTAGAGAACAAGATAAGAGGATTACATATGGATGTAGGTTTTGTGGAAGAAACAAAGAGGATTTACCAGAAGCAAAAAGTTCCATTGATTCAGATCCTTCAAAGGTTTTAACGGTTCAAGCGATTTAACTAGACAGGAAGATGTTGATCAACTTGTCACAAACTCCATAAACGAATTCGGATCCATCGATGTGTTAGTTAGTGATGCCGGAATTACAGGCGGCTTTGATGACTTCGAGTCATTGGAAATTGAGGATTGGCAGGAGATTTTTGATGTAAACGTATTTGGAATGGTACGAATCACTAAAACTGTTATCCCTCATATGAGAAAATAAAAGAACGGAAGAATTATTAATATTTCTTCTGAATCTGGTGTGCAGCCAGATCCGGAAATAGCTTATTATAATGCGAGTAAGGCTGCACTAATTAACTTCTCCAGTCAGTAGTTAGAGAGCCAATTCCTTGTGTACTCGAGTAATAAAGCATGCCACTCATTTCTAAAGAGAGAGGAGTGGCATGCTTAAAAATAATGGTTCAATTTGAATATGTCATAACGAAATGCAAAACAGCTTCTTCCGTGCCTTTATTTAGGTAGGAATGCTTCACATCCGCCTTAAATTTTATGGAGTCATACGTATTCAATTCGTAGCCTGTCCCCTCAATGACCACCGTAGCACGTCCATCCATTACCGTGACATATTCAACAACACCCTGCTGGTGGGCACCTGGTGAGTACTCACTGCCGGCTTTTAAAAATGCCCTGTGAATTTCAACGGGTCCGTACACTTTTTCATCAAACATTGGCTCGAGTAAACATGCTTCGTTGTGACTTAAAACTTTGTTACCAGAATGGTTACGAGAAATTACAATCTCACGCGATTCGTTTAATAAAGAAGAGATGGGCATGGATAAAGCATTAGCTATTTTCCAAATGATTGATAAAGAGGGGTTAGCTTCTCCCCGTTCAATGTTGCCAAGGGTGAGCTTGCTTACACTTGAAAGATCAGCTAGTTCCTGTAAACTCAAACCTTTATCATTACGTACTTTTCTCAGTGTGGATCCCATTTGCTGGGACAGTTTTTTTACATCATTTATTGAACTCAAGAAGAAAAGACCCTCCTTACATATTAGGTTAGGAATAAATGTATGGTAATGCTATGGTATAATATAATTTATATTTAATAAATTATATTATATGAGGTGGTGTTTCCATGAAAGACATCATGATTGGAATAATGGCATCTGCTTTCTTTGCAGTGACCTTTATTTTAAATCGTTCCATGGAGGTTGCTGGAGGTAGTTGGCTTTGGTCGTCGTCATTACGGTTTTTCTCTATGTTACCACTCTTATTTCTTCTCGTGTTGTTTAGAAAAAACGTTAAGTCTTTATGGGCTGAAATCTTAAGAAATCCCATTCATTGGGCCCTATGGAGTTTCGTCGGGTTCGTCATGTTTTATGCCCCGCTAACTTACTCTGCCTCTTATGGGCCTGGTTGGCTAATTGCCGGGACATGGCAGCTTACAATTGTGGCTGGAACATTAGTAAGTGTATTTTTCTACGAAACGGTTCAAAAGGATAATGGTCCAACTAAAGTTCGTAAAAGAATACCTCTTACATCTTTAATGGTGTCTATGTTCATTCTCGTCGGTATTGTCATCATTCAAATTCCAAACGCTCAATCCTTATCTGGTAAAGAGATTCTCCTAGGAATAGGCCCAGTTTTGGTTGCTGCCTTTGCCTTCCCCTTAGGGAACCGAAAAATGATGGAAGTATGTGATGGCCGTATTGATACTTTTCAACGAGTGTTAGGAATGACCATTGTGAGTATACCGTTTTGGATGATTATTTCATTGATAGGTTTTATTAAAGTTGGTCTTCCTGCAACTAGTCAAGTAACACAATCAATTATAGTTGGAGTTTCCTCTGGAGTCATTGCAACGACCTTATTATTCTTTGCAACAAACAACGTACGCCACCATCAGGGAAAGCTGGCTGCTGTTGAAGCAACTCAATCGATGCAAGTCCTTTTTGTTATTATAGGGGAGATGATAATCTTATCCATACCCGCTCCTGGCAGTGTGGAAATATTCGGAATTGTGATCATCATCATAGGTATGGCTCTACACAGTTATATGACTTATAGGTTTAATAAAATCAGCAGGAATACCACAGTAAAAGCATCTTAAGTATAGCTTCAATAAATGCTTTTTGTTTCCCCATTCCTAAAAAAGAAGCATGCAAACTATGCATGCTTCTTCGTATATTTAACTTGTTTTGAGAGAAATTGATCAACCTGAGAAACATGTGGCATAAATAAATGGATGAGGGTCCCGCTAATAAAGGTGATCAGAACAGTACCAATCCCAATAGGGCCACTAAATATAGCTGCAAGGATAACGAGAACAATACTAATAACAGCTCTTGATACCGATACATTCCATCCCGTTAGTCTTTTTAAGACTAACATGGAACGGTCAAAAGGATTTGGAGCAAAATCAGCTTGTAAATTAATCGCAATACCTAGAGCGCTGGCTACTATTCCCAAACCTAAGCAAATAGTTTGAGTAAGCATGGATTCGGGTGTAGCCCAATCTCCAATGGCAAAAAGCCAGGCATCAATGGAAAAACCAGTTAGTAGTGACGTTATGACCGCAAAATATTCGGGACGACGTCGTTCGGCGAATGCATTACAAAGGATCATCGTCATTCCTACGATGATCTCCCAACTGCCAATAGTTAAGCCAAATGTCCGAAATAATCCAACTAGCAGGGCATCAAAAGGAGAAGTACCTAACTTTGATTGGATTGTTAGTGCAATACCGAATGTTAAAATAATGATTCCAAAAAAGTAAAACATTATTCTCCGTACTGTATTGTGCATACTGAACTCCTCCTCTTCCGTGCATACGCATTTTTCTTCTCAGAATAAAATTAAAACAAAAAACATCACACTTTAGCAAGGTTTGTGCTTATAAGTTTCTTAATCACTTTTAGTCTAAGTTGTGAACCAGGGTATCCGAATTTTGATCAAAGTTAGTTGTTTGCTTTGTTATGCTCTTTTGATGTGTAGAGGTTTCAAAGCTGGCTCTCCCGTGATAACTGCCATTCCACTTTCCCCAACTCCGCCAAAGGGAAGATGGGGGATAGAATATGATAAAGCGTATCGTTTTCTCCAAAATAATATAAGGCAAGCGGTTTGGGATGCCTGTTTACCTGTTCAATCACTTCAGCAAGCGTATTGAAGGTCAAAATAGGCAGGAGCGGGTCAAAAGCTTCATCCCACATAATCGTATCATTCCAACTTACTTGATCCATGATCGTTGGTTCAATACGTCGTTTTTCTTTGTTATATCCCCGCCAGATACAAGGCGGCCCTCGTTCAAATAGCTAAGAACTCGATCAAACTGAGCACGATTTACAATTTTTACGTACTCAGCATTCACTAATGGGTCTAGACCAAAAATTACTGGATATACTTTTGGAGCTTTTTCACGAACTTGGCTTTTACATCATGATGAACGATAGCTGGACTTTTCCCACCTCGTTCAAATGTAACGGGGATCAAGCGTTTGCGTTTGCTTGCTTTTTCCACAATTATTTTTCCTACCGACACGCTGCCTGTAAAGAAAATATAATCAACAGGCTGATCAAGCAGCTCTCGTGTTACCTTCTGTTCACCTTCAACAACGACAAAGAAGTGGTCAGGAAAGTATTGATCAACCATTTTCTTAATAGCCCATGACACGGTCGGCGTGTGTTCAGAAGGTTTCAAGATGACTGTATTACCTGCAGCCATCGCACCAATCACTGGTGCGATAGCAAGCTGGACAGGATAGTTCCATGGTGCAATGACAAGCGCCGTACCATACGTTCCTTAAAGATATAGTTTTTCGATCCTTTATGGGTGAGATGGGCTTTTACTTTTGAGTGCCATCCATCTTTTTATATGTTTTAGATAATTATTGATTTCACTTGTTAAAAAGGCAATTTCGGCTGTATAGGCTTCCTATTAAAATTCAGTTAAATCGAATCTTAAAGCATTGAGGAGGCTGTTCAAACGTTGTCACCATTTTCTAAGCTTTATTAATTGTTCTTTGCGAAAAGCATCTTATATGCCCTTCGTTGAACCATTGTTTTTGCTGACTTACAAGTAAGTTCATTGATTGCCCTCTTAATCGACTCGCTTTACTTTGTGTTGGTAAAAATCAGAAGCAATCGTTGTATTTTTAAAAATTGCTCTCGCCTCTTGTTCGAGTTGTTTAATCGCCGGCCCGTGATACCTTGACGATAAATGATTCAAAATCAACTCGCCGACCTCTGCTTCTTTAGCAAGGGTCGCCGCTTGCTTAACGGTCGAATGGAAATAATCATAGGCCATCGTTTCTTCATCACTTGCAAACGTTGCTTCATGGACAAGAATATCAATACCATGAAGTTGTTCTATTAATTCAGGTATGTATCTGGTATCACCTAAAATAGCAATTTTTCTCCCTTTTTTTGGTGGTCCTAGAACTTCTTTACGGGTAACGACTCGACCATCTGTCAAAGTAGTCGTTTCATTTTCTTTAATTTGCTGATAGATAGGACCAGGGCTTACCCCGAGTTCTTTGAGCTTATGTGGCAATAACTCGCCAAGCTTGTCTTTTTCCTTAATGATGTACCCATAGCTTTCTAATCCGTGCTTAAGTTTTATCGCATGAACTGTAAACTTCTCATCTTCAAAAAGCATGCCTTCAGTTATTTCTTCGATATGCAAAGGGTAGCGTAAACGAGTACCGCTTATTTTTAAACTAACATCCACATATTCTTTTAAACCTTTTGGTCCGTAAACGGTAACTGGCGTTTCTCCACCTTGAAAAGAACGACTGCTTAATAACCCTGGAAGTCCATATAGATGGTCACCGTGTAAATGGGTAATAAAAATCGTTTCAATACGGCGTGGCCGGATTGTTGTATTTAAAATTTGATGTTGTGTCGCTTCTCCACAATCAAATACCCATGTCGTTCCACGCTCTTCAAGCATCCGAAGGACAAGGGAGGAGACATTGCGTTCTTTTGAGGGAACACCTGACCCTGTTCCTAGAAAAAACAATTCCATTATATGCAACCTCCTTCTTCCTTATTATACCACCTGATTTAGATTTGTGACACAACAGAGACTTACGTGAATTATAAAAAAAGCCGAGGACCACATATTAGTGGGTCGCATCGACTTTAGGAATGGAAAAGGGTAAACCTTATCTACCTATTCTCAATAATTCATTACCAGGCCCTTGTGTACTGTACAGGTCCTTCTAAGTCATAACCAAGTTCATCAGCTACTTGTTTTGGCCAATAGGGGTTTCTTAATAGGGCACGGGCAAGAAAGATTAAGTCAGCACGATCATTTTGCAAAATTTCCTCAGCATGATTGCCAGAAGTAATCAGACCGACAGCACCTGTCGCAATATCTGCTCCCTCTTTAATCTGTTGAGCATAATTAACCTGATAACCAGGGTAAGGTTCAATAGAGGCAGGCACAACCCCGCCTGAGCTTACATCAACAAGGTCAACTCCTTGTTGCTTCATTTGTTTAGCAAAATAAGTGAGGTCTTCTATTGTATTCCCGCCTTCATAATATTCGTTGCCGGAAATTCGCACGAGAATGGCACCGTCCCATACTTCTTTTACAGACGCAAGCACTTCTTTGAGGAAGCGATAACGATTTTTGCGGGTACCACCATAGTGATCCTCCCGATGATTTGAAAGAGGGGAAAGAAATTGGTTAATTAAATAACCGTGAGCCCCGTGTAGTTCGATCAAATCAAAACCAGCCCATTTAGCACGGATAGCCGCTTTTTGAAAGGCATCGACTGTTTCCTTAATATCAGTAGTAGTCATTTCTTGGGGTTCCTTGAGTGAATCATTAAAGGGAATCGGGCTTGGCGCAAAGATAGGATCACGTAAATTAGCTTTTCTTCCTGCGTGGGCCAATTGAATACCTACCTTTGCCTCGTGACGGTGAACAGCATCTGTGATCGATTTTAAACCTTCAATATGGTCGTCACTCCAGATGCCGAGATCCTGATGTGAGATTCTGCCTTCAGGATGAACAGCTGTTGCTTCAGTCATAACCAAGCCGACTTGACCCGCCGCCCGACTCTCATAATGGGTGAGATGGAAAGGTTCAACTTGTCCATCTTCATTAAAGCAAGAATACATGCACATTGGGGACATGACAATTCTATTTTTTAGTGGCACATTTTGAATAGTGTAAGGTGAAAATAACTTAGGTTGCATTTTGTTCTTCCTCCTTTTTTGGCTCCATTACCCTTAAACAACGGCCACAGTAGCATTTGGTACTGACGCGAATCCCATGTAAGTAGGTGTGCTGTTTTTGCTAACTAACACGGTTGTTTCTAGGATCAGGCATAAGAATTAGCATGTGGAATCATTGTAGTTAAAGCCTATAACTAAAATAACAAAAGGATGGTGACCAAACTAGTCATTTGAACTAAGGTGATCCAATAATGTGAAAAAGGGAAGAACTGTTAAATGGTGAGACCTGTCATGGTAAATACAGCATTAAAATTGATTATCACGACTAGAAAAGGTATTTTTTCTGAAAGATCTCTCCCATTTGGATTCCTATTCAAATGAACCCCGATGTACATGCAGGTGTAATATGGAAGGATTATCTCTCTTTTTATAAAGGTCATAGTCTTAGCCGAAAAATTAAATTAAACATCCAAGTAGGGGGTGGGGCAGTACATACATACGAGGGTCGTCACCCGTCCTGTTTTTCATATAGTTCACGGTGTTCAACAGCTTCGTGAGGTACGTCTGTAAAAATAGCATCACAACCAAGTTTGAAGCATTTCGCCATCCAACTAGGCCGGTTGACTGTATAAATCCGAAGCGGCATGTGTTCTTTGTGACATTGTTTAACGAGCTTCTTATCAAGCATTCGGTATTTAATATGAAGGGAAGAAGCACCGTGAGAATGTGCATATCCAGGCAGGTGCCGACTTTTAGTTGATGTTAAAAAGGCGGTGGAAACAGACGGATTGATGATTCTCATTTTTTTAATACTTGCGATATTAAAGCTTGAAATCACGGTACGGTCTAACAGTTGATAATGCTTCAAACTATTGTACACAATTCTTTCAATTCCTTTATATTCAATCACGTTCGTCTTCAATTCTACATTTAATACGAGAGGAAGGTCTTTAAACCAGCGTAAAAAATACTCGAGTGTTATAATGGAACAATTAGAAAATTTGGAAGAAAACCAGCTGCCAGCATCTAGTTGCTTGATTTCGTCGTATGTATAGTCTTGAACAAAGCCTGTGCCATTTGTTGTTCGCCTTACGTTTTCATCATGGATTAGCACAGGAATGCGGTCTTTTGTGAGCTGAACGTCGATTTCTAATCCATCAGCCCCAGACTCGCTTGCTATTTGATAGGCAGGCATGGTATTTTCAGGAGCGAGTTTACTTGCCCCTCTGTGAGCATAAATCATAGTTTTTATCACAAAGCTTCACCTCTTCGTTAGGTTACGATTTGATTGTGGTTTATTCTTTTGTAAAAGTCAACGACAAAGGAGAGACATGACATGGGTAGATGGCAGACAAAACAACAATTAACTGATCTTTTATGTTCCTTAGTAGAATACCCGAGCGTAACAGGAAGTAAGGCTGAAATCGCAATCTTTGAATACTTATATTATATTTTAGGAGATTATGATTATTATCAAAATCACCCCTCTCACCTCAAATTACATCCGTTAGACGATGGACGTCAGCTGCTATCAGCCCTCGTTAAAAAAGGGGGAGCCAAAGAAACGATCGTGCTAATTGCCCATGCCGATGTCGTTTCTGTTCAGGATTATGGATCATGGGAAAATCTAGCTTTTTACCCGAAAGAACTGACCCGGGAATTTTATAAATACATTGACGAATTACCTGAAGATGCGGCCCATGATTTGCAGACAGGTAATTGGCTGTTTGGTCGCGGGACTATGGACATGAAGGCGGGGCTCGTTGTCCATTTATCACTTCTTGAAAAGGCAATGGGTGGTGAATTTGATGGTAATCTCTTGCTGTTAGCTGTACCGGACGAGGAAGTGAACTCCGAAGGAATGCTCGCTGCACTGCCTGTTCTTGAAAAAATGAAGCAAGAAGAAGGGCTGCAATATAAGACAGCGATTAATGGCGAACCGATGTTTAGTAAATATCCAGGTGATACGAACTATTATTTATATACGGGCTCGATAGGAAAAATGCTCCCAGGCTTTTTATGTTATGGAAAAGAAACTCATGCTGGCGAGCCGTTCGGTGGGTTGAATGCCAATCTGATGATCATCTATTTAGCGAAGGAACTGGAACTAAACGAAGCCTTTATTGAAGAAGTAAATGGAGAGAGGACGCCGCCCCCGATCAGTTTGATGCAAAGAGATTTAAAGGAAGAATATTCTGTTCAAACCCCACAGGCTGCTGTGACGATGTATAACGTTCTTTACATGAAGCAGACGATAAGTGAATTAAACAAAAAATTGCTACAAGCGGCTGAAAGAGCCAAAGAAAACATTATTGCTCACTATCATAAACAAGCATCTTTTTACTTGCAGCAGGCCCAAAGTTCTTCTTTTAGACCGTCAATCAACATATTGACATATGATCAGCTATATCATGAAGCCGTTCAACGTCATGGGAAATCAGAAGTTGAACGGAGACAAAATTTGTTGATCAAGCAGCGAGATAAAGGGGATCGCGACTTTTCCACCATGCTTGTGCAGCAGTTAGCTGCATTATGCAAAGATATTACTCCAATGATTGTGCTGTTCTACAGTCCACCTTTTTACCCGGCTGTTTCTTCCCGTAATGATCGGTTGGTGCAGGCAGCTGCATGTCAGGCGATCTCTTTTGCTAAAAAAGAGTACGGTGTGGACGTTTCTGAACAAGAATATTTTCCAGGATTGTCTGATCTAAGCTTTATTGGCCCTGCCTCTCAGCAATCACCAATTGATGAGTTACTTAGTCAGATGCCAATACAAGGGAAGGGATTTAATTTGCCATCAAATGTGATGGAGTCTGTGACGATGCCGATTATAAATATTGGTCCACTCGGTAAGGATGCCCACCAATGGACAGAAAGATTAGAGCTTACCTATAGTTTTGAGAAACTGCCAAAGATATTAACTGAAACCATACATCACTTATTCCGCTCATAGAAACCGCCATACATTGGCGGTTTTTTAAATTTCCTATAGAAAGGCATTGGCTGGTGGGACATTTTTTTCTAAAACAATGGTACAATAGAAAATAAAATGAATGACTATTCATTATTTGGAGGCATTTTATGAAAACGCTAAAAGATACGATCCATCAACTTACATTACCAACTCCGTATGCAGTTGGCGATGTTCATACATACTTACTTGAAGGTGAGATGCTTACGCTCGTTGATGCAGGTATAAAAACAAAAGAGGCATGGAAATCACTTCAAGTACAGTTAAAGCAGCTTGGGTATCGTTCGCAAGATGTGGAGCAGATTATTCTCACTCATCACCATCCTGATCATATGGGGCTGATTGAATATTTTCCACATGTTCGTAATGTGGCAGCCCACCCCAAATTGCGCCCTTGGCTTGAAAGAGAGGATCGTTTCTTTATCAAGTATGAACAGTTTTTTGAAGAGATGTATTTCGAAGCAGGTGTGCCTTCTAGCTACTTTCATTTACTTAAAGGCTTGAGGAAACCTCTACAGTGGAGTTCACAAGGTACATTGTCTCAAGAACTGCTTGAAGGAGACCATTTGCCCGGACATACGGATTGGCAAGTGATCGAAACACCAGGTCATGCCCAGTCTCATCTTTCGTTTGTAAGGGAAACTGATGGAGCAATGATTGGCGGGGACCATTTACTTGCGCACATTTCCTCCAACCCCTTGCTTGAGCCCTCCTACACAGAAGGAGAAGGACGGCCGAAACCGTTGTTGCAGTATCGTAATTCAATGCAAAAATTAGCAGATTACACCATTGATACAGTTTATCCTGGCCATGGGAAACGTTTTGGGCAAGTGGTAGAATTGATTGAAAATCGCTTAAAAAGGCAAGAAGAGCGCGCGCATAAAGTACTAGGGATGATTGAAGAAGCTCCTTTACGTGCTTATGAAGTATGTGAGAAGCTGTTTCCAAAGCAAATGGAAAGTCAATTTGGTCTGACGATGTCTGAAACAATCGGACAGCTTGATTACCTAGAGGGTCAGCATCTTGTGGAAACAACGAAGGAAGATAGACAAAAAATATATTATGTAAACAGGTGATCATTATGAACAGTCATTTAGCTGGTAAAAAGGTTTTAATTACAGGAGCTTCAAGCGGAATTGGTATGTACCTTGCTATCCATATAGCAAGGGAAGGGGGAACGCCTATACTTGCTGCCCGTTCTGTGAATCGCTTAAAAATTATTACCCAACAGGTACAGGATCGTTTTGACGTTCCTTGTTATTGGTATGAAGCGGACCTATCAAACGATGCTGCCTGGAAAGATGTTGTTGACCGCATCTGCTTTGAACACGGTCCTTTAGATGCACTTATTAACAATGCAGGGATGGCTGTTTTCGATTATGTGTCAGAAGCAAAATGGCAGGATATTGACCGGATGCTTGGTGTCAACGTCAAGTCGCTTATCCGGACTACCCATCAACTTTTGCCACACTTTTTAAATCGAAAACAAGGGCACATCGTAAATATTGCTTCCCAGGCAGGAAAAATTGCCACACCTAAGTCTGCCGTATACTCAGCATCAAAGCATGCTGTCATCGGTTTTACGAACGCTTTGCGTATGGAAGTTGAAAAGGATGGAGTGTATGTTACATCAGTCAACCTCGGCCCTGTGCGGACAAATTTCTTTAAAGAAGCAGATCCGTCTGGCGGTTACGAGCAAGCTGTTGATAAGATGATGCTTGACCCCAACAATGTGGCCTATACGGTCGTAAAACACTTGTTCACCGAGCGGCGGGAAATTAACTTGCCAGCATGGATGGATTCAGGGAGTAAGGTTTATCAACTAGCTCCGACTTTAATGGAAAAAGCATTGAAGAGACAATTTAGTAAAAAATAAATGAAAAGACATCGATGGATTCGATGTCTTTTCATTTATGGTTCCGTGCACCTTTTAGTCGAACTTGGTTGCTCCAAATAGTAAATAACTTGATACTAGCATGAGAGCAAAACAACCCAATTACCCTCTAATTGACGCAAATAGGTGAAAGTAAAAAACTTTTTATGTTGCTCAAGTAAAACTTGGATTAGAAATTACAATAGGACGCTTACACGGCTAAAAAAGCAAAACGGTTGCACAATTGCTGCGGTTTTTCTTATGATAGAGGCAAATAGGGGTGAGACATGATGAAACTAGTTATTACTAACATTGCAAAGGAACAGCTTGAACAGTTAAGAGAAGGTCAATCTTTTCTTCGGTTGTTTTACGATACAGAAGGATTAGGCTGCGGCGTAAACGGTCAGCCAACGATCAGGTTAACAGATAGGATGTTCGAAGATACTGATAACACGGTTGAAAATGAGGATTATCAGGTTATTATTGATTGTCAGCAGACTACTTTTTTTAAACCGGATATGAAATTAGATTTTGTCAAAGGTTCCTTTCGTCTTAGCAGCCCTAATGGGGTATTAAACCCGATTATTCCAACTGGAACGATTAAGAATGAGGTTCCATTATGAGCAAAAGGCCAAAAAATGAAGGTTCATTGGGGGAACACCTTAACAAAGATGTGCTACAGAAGCTTCGATCTAAAAAGTCAGAGCTGAAGCAACATGAAGAGAAGAGACAAGAACAGCAACGAAGGCAAAGAATGGAGGAGAGAGAACGTAGAGAGGCGAATAAAAGTTTTGAAGAACTGTTAAATGAAAGTGATTTGGACTGGAAGTCATTCAAGAAATAGAAACGCCCATCCTTAATAACAGGAGGGCGTTTCTTTACTTTCTTATGTTGGCTTACCATTTTTTAGGTGTTATCGATGCTTATCATATGTGATCGCTTTCGTTAAAGATTGAATGGCATCGGATAAGTGTTTAGGCAGCGGGTCAGCGTCAAGATAGCTCAAGTTATCGTTTAGCTGTTCAAGGGAGCTCGCTCCAAACACAGCTGATGCCACTGTCTGATTATGAAGAATGTACTGTAGCGCTAAAGCAGAGGCTGGTCGTGCGTCGCTTTCAAATGATTGCCACTTCTCTGTAATAGCAAGTATTTCTTCATAGCTGTAATCAAGAAATCCGTCCTTAGCTTTGTTTTGAGCGACCTGGTAACCATTAGAAGTCAGCATCCCTTTTGCCAGTGGACCGCGTGCCAGAATGCTGATTTGATTGTCCTTGAGTAAATCGAGGATTTCTTCTTCCGGTCTTCTGTCAAGTGCATTGTATTGCATCATGACACTGACTATGCTTGATTTTTTAACATACTCGCGAATGACATTTGGCCGGATGGAAGAGATGCCATACTCACGAATCAGGCCTTCTTGCTTTAACTCTTCAAAAGCTTCGATCGTTTCATCAATTGGATCGTCAATTGTACCGCCGTGCAGCTGGTACAAGTCAATATAATCCGTTTTTAACCGCTTTAGGCTTTCTTTCACGGCTGTTTTAATATGAGCTTTGGAAGGGTCCCATGACCAATCTTTTTCTCCTTGCCTGAACTTATTTCCGGCTTTCGTACCAATGATCAGATCTTCTCGTCGGCCTTGAATAGCCTCCCCCACAATCTCTTCATTTGTTCCAAAATCATAAAGATCGGCTGTATCTAAATAATTGATGCCAGCTTCGAGAGCGTGGTCAATGATGGATTTGGCTTTCGCCTTATCCTTACCGAGAGACATGCAGCCTAAGCTGAGTTCAGATACATATAAATCCGATGAACCTAACTTGCGTTTATTCATATTATCTTCCTTTCCGTTTGTAAGTCGTGTATATCTTCCTCTATGATAAACTAACATATAGAGGATGTTCAAAAAGTCACCAATTGATAAAGGGACACCTCCATCAGTGGGGTTTTCACTGATGGTTAGTTGAGGCCTACACGACGTGGGTCACACAGACCTTGCCACAGGACCTTAGTCTGTGTTCCTTGATAATCACATTTACGGACAGTTAATCCTCCCTTAGCTTCTTATTTTCATGACGATATCTTTGGGGTTTTACTGACCGTTAATGCGGGATAAACGCGAATTCCTTCGTTGCTCGGTTTTTCCGCTCCTCACGGATGAAAGGCATCCGGCTTGCGGTCCTCAAAACTGTCGCGCCTCGAACTTCTTGTGACGCACAGGACGTGCTAGTGTCGGCGTTTTCATTCGTCAACTTTTTGAACACACACATATAGATATAAAGAGAGGATGACGTTGTTTTGAATAAATTTGAAGAAAAAACAATTGATACAGAAGTCATATATAAAGGTAAGATTGTCCAGCTGCAGGTAGACAGTGTTACTTTACCCGATGGACAAACATCTAAACGGGAATTGATAAAGCATCCTGGCGCCGTAGCTGTTATCGCACTAACGGATGAAGGAAAGATCGTGTTTGTTGAGCAATACCGTAAAGCACTTGAGAAAAGCATTGTTGAAATACCCGCTGGAAAACTTGAAACGGGTGAAAAGCCGGAAATAACTGCACTTCGTGAATTGGAAGAGGAAACGGGTTACACAACTGATCAGCTCAAGCTTGTCACTTCGTTTTATACGTCTCCGGGATTTGCCGATGAGCTTGTCCATCTTTATTTCACCGATCAAGTGAAGCCGCTGGAACAAAAGGTGGATTTGGATGAGGATGAGTTTGTTGAACTGCAGGAATTAACTTTACAGGAAGCGGAACAGCTCGCATTAGATCAAAAAATTCATGATGCTAAGACAGCTTTTGCTTTACTCTATTTAAAATTGCGAGGGGAGACTAGATGAGTATCAGCTCGTATTTTGCCGACCTTCATGTGCATGTAGGAAGTGATTGGTATGGGAAACCTGTTAAGATTACCGGCTCAAAGTCATTAACGATTACAGCAATTTTGGAACAGGCGAGTCGACGGAAGGGCTTAGACATTGTCGGCGTCATTGATGCCCATGCTCCGGCCGTACAAGAAGAGCTGACCCATTTGATAGAGCATGGCGGGGCACGAGAACTTGCAGAGGGGGGCGTTCTTTTTGAAGAAACTGTCCTGCTCCTCGGCGCGGAGATTGAAATTTATGATGCAGCATCTAGCGGGCCAATCCACGTCCTTTGTTATTTTCCAACCTTAAAGAAAATGAAGGCATTCACTGAAAGGCTTTCACATAAAATGACCAACATCAACTTAAGTTCCCAACGATTTTACGGAACAGGACGAGAACTGCAAGGGTATGTTCATGAGCATGGCGGCTGGTTTATTCCGGCCCATGTGTTTACTCCGTTTAAAAGCATGTACGGAAAAGGGGTAAAAACAAGTTTGAGGGAAGTATTTGATGCAGACCGCATTGACGCAGTTGAACTTGGATTAAGTTCAGACACTGAGATGGCTGATCAAATTGAAGAACTGCACCGTTATCCTTTCCTAACGAATTCAGATGCTCACTCTGCAATTAGGATGGCAAGAGAGTATCAACTCGTTGATTTGGAGCAGGCCTCCTTTTCAGAGTTTGGAAAAGCATTGAAACAAATGGGGGGAAGAGGTGTTAGGAAAAATTTTGGGATGAATCCTAAGCTGGGCAAATACCATAGAACCGTTTGCGCTGTCTGCTTTCATCCAGGTTCACCGTCAGACCGAACGTGTAAAGCCTGCGGATCGAAGAAGATGGTTAAGGGGGTAGCGGATCGAATTGAAGAGTTGAGCAGTGCTTCATCGGCTCCACAACGTCCTGATTACATTTACCAGGTACCTTTAGATTACCTTCCAGGCGTAGGAAATAAAACGTATGAGAAGATACTCGAAGCCTTTGGTACAGAAATGGCTATCATCCATGAGGTGAGTTATCAGGATATGATAGAGGTCGTACCAAAAAATGTAGCTGCTGCTATAGTGAGCATGAGAGAAGGCGAGCTTGAGATTTTAGAAGGCGGTGGAGGAGTGTACGGAAAGGTGCAGCCAAAACTCTCGTAAATCATGGTCTATTTTTTGTTCTTTCATCATAGATTAATCATAGATCGTTTATGAGAAAGGATGGAGAATCCATGCAACAGGGCGTAAAAATGGTGAGGAAAGACGTTCACAACCATATGAGCATATTTGTGTTTATTTTCGTATTATTTATTATGGGAATGGTCTTTGGTGCTGTGATCGTCAACAGTATGAATTTTGTTCAAAAGCAGGATCTGTTCTTCTATCTAGAGCAATTCTTTGAGCAAATTGTAGGAATGGAAGGGCAAGCGAAGACGACCTTGTTGAAGGATAGCATTCTCTATCATATTAAATATATGTTGTTACTATTTTTACTGGGAATATCGATTGTTGGTATGCCGATCATTACCGTTTTGTTATTTATTAAAGGGCTGGTCGTGGGTTTTTCTGTAGGCTTTCTCGTCAATCAAATGGGCTGGTATGGATTGCTATTGTCCTCAGCTTCTATTGCCCCGCAAAACTTATTAGTTATCCCTGTTTATTTAATTGGAGGGGCATTAGCACTTATTTTTTCCTTAACACTATGTAAGCAGCTGTTTATCCGCCGCGTGCACCAGCCGATTATCCAAGCCTTTGGTCGCTATAGTGCCATGTTCGGTATCCTATTGCTTGTATTGATGGGTGCCTCCGTAGTGGAAGTGTTTATTGCTAACCCCATTTTTGAAGCTGTTATACAATGGATCTACAAATAAGAATCACACCTAATTTAAAATGATTATCATTAACACTTTGTAATTATTTTAATTTGACACTCGTTCTGTCTCTGCTTATAATGAAGTTGGAATTACGAGGGAGGGAGAACGAGATGGAGCATCGCATTGAACGGATTAAGAAGCAACTGCATTCCCAAAGCTATAAGTTAACACCACAACGTGAAGCAACAGTGAGAGTGCTTTTAGAAAATGAAGAAGACCATTTAAGTGCCGAAGACGTTTACCTCCTCGTAAAAGAGAAAGCGCCTGAGATCGGTCTTGCTACGGTATATCGTACACTAGAATTGCTATCAGAGCTTAAAGTTGTGGATAAAATAAACTTTGGTGATGGGGTATCACGTTACGACCTTCGTAAAGAAGGGGCAGAGCATTTTCACCATCATCTCGTCTGTATTGAATGTGGATCGGTCGAAGAAATAGAAGAAGATCTATTGGGTGATGTAGAGAAAATGATAGAGGGACAATGGGGGTTTCAAGTCAAAGATCACCGTTTAACCTTCCATGGAATTTGCCGTGTTTGTCAAAAGGCAGCCGTAACCTCGAACAGTACTTCGTAAAGTTAATGAATGAATTGATTCCCGTAAAGCCGCTATGAATCTACCTCATAGCGGCTTTATAAGTGTGCCGGCATGATTATAAGCTATAGGGTCAAGTCCCGAGCGGCGAAGGTCGCTGCAAAGGGAAGGGTGTCTAAGGCGATCTTGGAACCCGAAGGAAGCTTTGCAAATTTCCGCCTTAGGAATACGAATCTTATAGAAGGCTGTCTGACTGGACTGTTCCTTAGCCTTCCTATTTACAAATAAATAAAAATCATGTACGTTAATTGTATATCAGAATCCATATGTATATTTATATTGATTTTAGGCATATCCTTTTATAAACAGGTTTTGTTAGAAGGGGTGGCATCGTGTCTAAAATCAAACATAGTTTACAAGACTTAGTTAAGGTTCTTATTGTATTTACATTATGTACATGCGTTTTTTATGCGGCCTTACAAATGATTCACCAAGAATATGAGAGACAGCATCGTTATGATCCTCCAGATGGGGCTGCGGTCAAAGTTGTGAGCCCGTTAGATTCAGAGTGGACGGATCGTCTTTCGATTTTCTTTCGATTAGGAGAGTAAAGAGCATGAAATTTGCTTTGGAAGATTTCTTTCACTTTTTAACAGTTGAACGAGGGTTATCCTCAAACACAATACAGTCTTATCAGCGGGATTTACACCAATATCAAAGCTTCTTGCAAACGAAAGAAAGTATAAATGAATGGGATCATGTCTCACGCGCTCATATTATGAAATACTTATATGAACTGAATGATAAAGGAAGGTCAGCGGCGACGCTTGCCCGGTTACTTTCTTCCATCCGTTTATTTCATCAGTTCCTAGTTCGTGAAAAGGTGACGAATCAGGATCCGAGCTTACATATAGAGACTCCAAAAAAGGAACGTAAGCTTCCTAAGGTATTGTCTTCAGAAGATGTAGATAAGCTGTTAAATGTGAAAGCAAACGACCCTCTAAAGGCAAGAAATAAAGCAATGCTTGAGATGCTTTACGCCACAGGTTTGCGCGTAACAGAATTGATGACGTTAAAGGTAAGTGATTTGCATCTAACAATGGGGTTTGTACGTTGTATGGGGAAAGGGTCCAAAGAGCGGATTATCCCGCTTGGTGATCTAGCGAAAGAGGCAGTAGAAGTTTACTTGGATGGACCGCGCATGAAACTGGTTAAACAGAAAAAGACAGAAGAACTATTCGTCAATCATCATGGCAATCCACTGTCAAGACAAGGCTTTTGGAAGATATTGAAAGCGGTTGCTGTTGAGGCAGGAGTCACAAAAGAAATCACACCACATACACTAAGACACTCGTTTGCAACTCATTTATTAGAGAATGGGGCAGATTTGAGGGCCGTCCAAGAAATGCTTGGCCATGCTGATATTTCCACTACTCAAATTTATACACACGTGTCAAAAACTCGTCTCAAAGATGTTTATCGCTCGTATCACCCGCGAGCGTAAGCACTTTTTTACTTTTAGTTGTCTGACATCCTACGTCTTGTTTTGGCATATAGTTTTCCCAAGACTAGATACACTAAAATTCAGGAGGTATGAAAATGAAATCATTTAAAAGGGTATTTTTAATTGTTATGGATTCAGTGGGAATTGGGGAAGCACCAGATTCTGAAAAGTTTAATGATAAAGGAGCCCATACACTTGGGCATATTGCTGAGCATATGAATGGGCTTTCTATGCCGAATATGGAGAAGCTCGGCTTAGGAAACATTCGTCCAGTCCAGGGGATTGAGAAAGTTGCTCATCCTAAAGCTCACTATACAACGATGGCTGAAGCATCCAATGGGAAGGATACAATGACTGGGCACTGGGAGATTATGGGTTTGTACATTGACAAGCCGTTTCGAACTTTTCCAGACGGATTTCCTGATGAACTGTTAAATAAAATTAAAGAAAAAACAGGTCGTGGGGTTGTAGGGAATGAACCAGCTTCTGGAACAGAAATCATTAAAGATTTAGGGCAACATCACGTAGAGACGGGTGACCTTATTGTTTACACATCAGCAGACTCTGTACTGCAAATTGCTGCGCATGAGGAAGTCGTCCCACCAGAAGAACTTTATGAGATCTGTGAATATGCTCGTGAGTTAACTCGGGATGAAAAGTATATGGTTGGTCGGGTCATTGCCCGTCCATTCATTGGAAAATCAGGCGAGTTTGAAAGAACGTCCAATCGTCATGACTATGCATTGAAGCCATTTGGAAGAACTGTTATGAATCATATGGCGGACGCTGATTTAGATGTGATTGCGTTAGGGAAAATCTCGGATATTTACGATGGTGAAGGTGTGACAGAAGCAATTCGTACGAAGCACAATATGGATGGAATGGATCAATTGGTAACCTCAATGGATACAGACTTTGAAGGGTTAAACTTTTTGAACCTTGTAGATTTTGATGCTAAGTTCGGGCATCGCCGTGACCCGCAAGGATACGGAGAGGCGTTAGAAGCTTATGACGAACGATTGCCGGAAGTGTTAAACAAACTTAATGATGATGACTTGTTGATTATTACTGCTGACCATGGCAACGACCCGATACATCATGGTACAGACCACACGAGAGAACTTGTACCACTTATCGTTTTTCATAATGGAATAAAAGAAGGAAAAGAACTCGACCAACGGCAAACTTTTGCTGATATTGGTGCAACAATCGCAGAGAACTTTTCTGTCGAAATGCCAGCGTACGGTAAAAGTTTCTTAAATAAAATTCAATAGAGGGGGAAACACTCATGAACAATCATAATCAAGAAGCAGCAGCGTTTATTCAAGAAAAATTATCTGTCCAGCCCACTGTAGGATTAATCCTTGGATCAGGTTTAGGCGTGCTCGCCGATGAAATAGAAAACCCTGTGATGATCAGCTATAAAGATATCCCGCACTTCCCTGAGTCGACCGTATCAGGGCACAAGGGTCAGCTAGTAATAGGTCAGCTTGAAGGCCGTCAAGTGATCGCTATGCAAGGGCGTTTTCACTACTATGAAGGATATGACATGAAGCAGGTGACATTCCCGGTTCGCGTTATGAAAGAAATGGGTGTCGAAACCTTATTTGTGACCAATGCAGCTGGGGGTGTCAATGAATCCTTTGAGGCGGGGAACTTAATGGTGATTACAGATCATATTAATAACATGGGAGATAGTCCTTTGCTGGGACCTAATGACGAAGAACTTGGACCACGTTTCCCCGATATGTCTGAAGCATACGATCGTGCTCTAATTCATCATGCAGAACAGAGTGCTGAACGGTTAGGCTTGAAGATTCAAAAAGGTGTCTACGTCGGGAATACAGGTCCTGCGTATGAAACAGGAGCGGAAGTTCGAATGATCCGTACGCTCGGAGGCGATGCAGTCGGGATGTCGACGGTGCCTGAAGTTATTGTAGCGAACCATATGGGAATTCGCGTTTTAGGCATTTCCTGTATTTCGAATATGGCTGCCGGTATTCTGGATCAGCCTCTAACTCATGATGAAGTAATTGAAACTACTGCCCAAGTGAGGGAAGATTTTCTAGGGTTTGTCAAAGACTTATTAAAAACATTACCAGCATAGTAGGGGTGGACATTATGAGAATGTACGACATAATCGTAAAAAAAAGAGATGGCGGCGAATTAACGAAACAGGAAATTGAATTTTTTATTGAAGGGTACACAAACGGCGATATCCCTGATTACCAGGCTGCTGCGTTAACGATGGCTATTTACTTTCAGGGTATGACACAGGAAGAGACGGCGATTTTAACACAAGCTATGGTGGATTCAGGGGAAACCATTGATCTTTCTGCGATTAAAGGTCACAAAGTCGATAAGCACTCTACTGGTGGCGTAGGAGATAAAATCACCTTTATCGTTGGGCCACTCGTTGCATCAGTGGGTGTTCCTGTAGCTAAAATGTCAGGCCGGGGGCTAGGTCACACAGGGGGGACACTCGATAAACTAGAATCCATCAGAGGCCTTGAGATTGAGATGGAAAAGGATCAGTTCATCAAAAATGTCAATGAACATAAATTGGCCGTAGCTGGACAAACAGGGAACCTGGCTCCTGCAGATAAGAAATTGTATGCACTAAGGGACGTCATAGGGACCGTCGATTCACTCCCGCTCATCGCCGGATCAATCATGAGTAAAAAACTGGCTTCGGGTGCTGACAGCATTGTTCTTGATGTGAAAACAGGCAGTGGTGCCTTCATGAAAACACTAGAGGATTCGGAGGCACTGGCCCGCGAAATGGTGAATATTGGGAATAACCTCGGTCGAAACACAGTGGCAGTTATTAGTGATATGAACCAACCATTAGGATTTGAAGTTGGAAATGCTAACGAAATCAAAGAGGCAGCTGAAATTCTGCAAGGGAAAAAGGTAGAGGATCTTAGAAAGCTATCGCTAGAAATTGCTTCACATATGACCGTGTTAGCTGAAGTGTTTTCAAACTACGAAGAAGCCTACCAAACACTTGAACAAAACCTTGAAAATGGCAAGGCCTTTGCTGCTTTCCGCAAGTTTGTTCAAGCGCAACATGGAGATGTCTCAATGATCGATGATTTAAGTCAATTGCCATCTGCGGCACATGATATAGAAGTGAAAACTGAGCAAGGTGGTTTCGTATCTGAAATTGATGCAGAATCGATTGGTGTTGCTGCGATGTATCTTGGCGCAGGTCGTGCCACGAAAGATGATCAGATCAATCACGGTGTCGGGATTACATTGAAAAAGAAAATCGGTGACGAAGTAAAAGCAGGAGAGGCATTAGTCGTTCTTCATAGTGATGAAGAGCACCCTGACACATCCATTGAAAAGGTCAAGCAGGCTTATACGATATCGAGTAATAAAGTTGATGCCCCAACGTTAATTCATAAAGTGATTAAATAATGTACAGGAAGTTTCAGATCTGCTTATCGAAATTAGTAATTAAAAAGGTATAAACTATATTTGCATTACTCTCTTAAGAGCTCTACAACTGTGTAGGGTTCTTTTTTTAGGCTTTTTATCTTGAATAGAAGTGTCTGAACAGGGAAATATAGGAACACTTACAGAAGAAGGTGGGAAACAAATGAAACGATTACTCAGCTTACTAGTAGCAATCACTGTTTTGGGAACGCTCTATACGCCCACATCCATACATGCAGAGGAAACAGCTGAAGAGCTAGTGAAATCGGCACCGTCAGCCATTCTAATGGAGAAAAATAGTGGCATGACGTTATACGATAAACAAGCAGATAAAAAGCTTCCACCAGCAAGTATGACGAAAATTATGACTCTCTTACTTATTATGGAGGAGCTGGAAAAGGGGAATATTTCGTTAGATGAAAAAGTCCGAGTCAGTGAACATGCAGCCTCTATGGGAGGATCACAAATTTTCCTAGAAGAAGGTGAGGAAATGACAGTCAAGGACCTTCTCAAAGGGATTGCTATTGCGTCAGGAAATGATGCGAGTGTAGCGATGGCTGAAAGAATTGCCGGAAGCGAAGGGGCTTTTGTCAAAATGATGAATGAAAAAGCGAAAAGCTTAGGTTTAAAAAATACTCATTTTGAAAATCCTACAGGTCTTCCAGCAGAGGGACATTATAGTACTGCCAGAGATATGGCGGTAATGGCACGAGAACTACTGCTTCATGAAGATATTACGAACTATACGGGCATCTATGAGGATTATTTAAGAAAAGGACAGGATAATGAGTTTTGGCTTGTCAATACAAATAAGCTTATTAAAACATATCCTGGGGTGGATGGGTTAAAAACAGGTTACACCGACAAAGCAAAGTATTGCTTAACGGCTTCTGCTAAAAAAGGTGATCTTCATATGATTGCTGTTGTTATGGGAGCCGAAAGTCCAAAGAAAAGAAATGCTGACATAACAAGTATGCTTGATTATGGATTTAGTCAATATGAAGGCGTACAGCTCTATTCTAAAAATGATGTGCTTCATTCGGTAAAAACAACGAGAGGGACGCCTAAAGCATTACCATTAGCACCAGAAAAAGATGTTATCGTATTAAAGAAAAAGAATCAACCAAAAGGCCAGTACAAGGCAACACTTAAAGTTCGCAAGTCATTGGATTTACCAGTGAAAAAAGGTGATCACTTTGGCTGGGTTATCATTACAAATAATGGACAGGAAGTAACGAAGGTTAGGCTTGAGGCAACGAAGCCGATTGAACGGGCGAACCTAATCGAGTTGTTCGAGCGCTCATTTAGAAATTTGACGAGTTTTGAGAAGTTTTAGCGACATTACACTAGTATTGTTTTTAAGAAGGAAAAAGGAGAACAGTCAACGAAAGACTTAAGTGACTCTAAATGATAGAGGAGGAACAGAACTTGAGTCTTCATGTAGATTTTATTGTAAAAGAAAACGTACTGCTCGTCCGTTTAGCTGGAGAATTGGATCATCACGAGGCGATTGGGCTTCGCGAAGAATGGCAGGCACAGCTTGCACAGAATAATGTGGGTAATGTCATCGTAAACTTAGAGAAATTATCTTTCATGGACAGTTCAGGTCTGGGTGTGATGCTTGGACGTTATAAAGAGATTCAAGCATCAGGAAGTGAAATGGTTATTTGCTCCATCTCACCAGAAGTACGCAGATTATTTGACCTTTCAGGGATGTTTAAAATTGTCAAGTTGGTCGACAATGAAGATTTCGCTCTGCAAATGTTGGGGGTGGCTTCATGAGAAACCATATGAAAATTGAATTCTTAAGTGTCAGCCAAAATGAATCGTTAGCTCGCATTTCCGTCGCTGCGTTTATTAGTCAGATGAATCCAACGATGGATGAACTGACAGACATTAAGACTGTTGTTTCAGAGGCAGTGACCAATGCGATTATTCATGGTTATGAAGACAAGCCGGATCAAAAAGTTACCCTTGAGTGTTCGATGGAAAATGAACAAATTGAAATCATCATTAAAGACAACGGTATTGGGATGATGGATATCGAACAAGCAAGGGAACCACTATTTACATCCAAACCTGAGTGGGAACGATCAGGTATGGGATTTACCATTATGGAGAATTTCATGGATAAAGTGGAGATTACCTCAGATGAAGGGACAGGCACGACAATTCGTTTGGTAAAGCAACTCACGTCAACACGAGCTCTGGCTAATTAGGGCGATGAGTATGAAAACAGATATTACAAAAGAGCGTTTATCCGACAAAGAAGTAAGAGAATTAATAGAGAAGAGCCAGGCAGGGGATCAGGATGCGAGACATTATTTAGTTGAGCGAAACACAAGATTAGTGTGGTCTGTCGTTCAGCGTTATTTAAGACGAGGGTATGATCCTGATGATTTGTACCAAATTGGCTGTATCGGCTTACTGAAGTCAGTGGATAAATTTGACTTAAGTTATGACGTTAAATTTTCAACTTATGCTGTCCCGATGATCATTGGTGAAATTCAACGATTTATTAGAGATGACGGCAGTGTAAAAGTAAGCCGAAGCTTAAAAGAAACGTATCATAAAGTTCGTGGCAAAAAAGAGGAGATGCTGAAGCAGTTAGGAAGGTCTCCTACCATTAACGAAATTGCCGAGGCTCTCGATCTAACTAGTGAGGACGTAGTCCAGGCCGAAGAAGCCGGCCGCTCTCCTCAATCGATTTATGAAACAGTGTATGAAAGTGAAGGGGACCCGATTACACTCGTTGACCAAATCGCTGAAGAAGATACGCACTGGTTTGAACATTTAACGCTACACGATATGATGAATAAACTTGAGAAAAGAGAACGCTTAATTATTTATTTGCGCTACTTTAAAGACCAAACACAAAGTGAAGTCGCCGAAAGATTAGGCATCTCCCAAGTCCAAGTCTCAAGACTCGAAAAGAAAATACTTGAGTATATGAAGGAAACAATGAATGAATAAGGATAGGGAGAGAGTGTGTTTTTCCTCTTTAGATGGTAAAAAAGAAAGTCGCTGATGTTGTTTCATCACTAACTCAGAGCCCTTAAAAGTTACGCTTCTAGCGTAGCTTTTTTTGTATGTTTTTTTCCATCCCACACATACTAACAAAGAAATCTTTCAGGGGAGGCGTTACGTGTATGGCAACTCCTGTATATATTCGTTTGAGACAATCTATTCGTGTTTCTTCTGGTCATGTAATTCGTGTAAGAGATGTTGCAAAAGTAGCTGGCCCAAGCAGTTATAAACAAATCATTGAAAGTATGGCTATTCATAACATAGAGGAAAAGGACAAGAATATTGTTGTTATCGATATTCATCCTTTAATCGAACTGATTTTAAAACGATTTCCACACCTTGAACTCGAAATAATAGGGCCCAATCAATGTGTTGTTCATGTAGACAAAAAGTTAGCGAAGAAGCCCTCTCTTATTATTGTTTCAGTAATTTGGGTGCTTTTATTTATAGGAGCCGCAATGGCAATTATGAATTTTCACTATGATGTCAGTATGGAAATGGTTCAACAGAAGCTGCATTTCATGTTAACTGGTGAAAAAGAAGAACACCCCTTATGGATCCAAGTACCTTATTCCATCGGGTTAGGTTTAGGAATGATTTTATTCTTTAATCATTGGTTCCGAAAGAAATTCAACGAGGAACCAAACCCCATGGAAGTAGAAGTATTTAAGTATCAGGAGGATTTGGATCATTACGTAGCCATTAATGAAAACAAGGTCGAGCAAGATGAGGATCGTTGAAGCTATTATTGGGCTTGCATCAGGATTTGCTGTTGGTACAGGTTTCGTGGCCTTTTTGACCGTTTTAGGTGTAGTGCCGCGTTTAATGCAGCTTAGCCATTCAAAATCGAAAATCAGATGGTATGAAGGTGCCATTTTTACAGGGGTCTTGTTTGGGATTTACTTATCGTTTGGAGATGTTCCTATCAGCCTCCCTGTTATCGGTTTAATCATCTGGGGACTATTTCACGGGATATTCATTGGGTTGCTTGCAGCAGCATTGACTGAAGTCTTGAATGTCTTCCCTTTATTGTTTAAACGGGTTGGAATTGAAAGTTACTTATTTCCATTACTTATGGCGCTCGCCATAGGAAAAGTTGCAGGTTCACTATTTCAATGGGTGTTGTTCGTACGTTAGAGGAGGATCAATTATGGAATCGTTTGATGCAAAAAATTATAAACAAAAAAGTAAGGATTACCAGCCGAAACCACCTTACTTTATCAATTGCTTAAAAGCTTTCATTGTAGGTGGGTTAATTTGTACATTTGGACAGCTTTTATCGGAAATGTATATATCATGGTTCGGTTTTAGTGAAAAAGATGCCAGCAACCCGACAGTAGCTACTTTAATACTGCTAGCAGCACTTGCAACAGGATTTGGGGTTTACGACCGTTTAGGTCAATTTGCCGGAGCTGGTTCGGCTGTACCTATTACAGGGTTCGCTAATTCAATCACATCTGCAGCTTTAGAACACAAAAGTGAAGGTATTGTTCTTGGGATAGCAACCAACCTATTTAAGCTGGCAGGATCTGTGATTGTGTTCGGAGTAGTCGCAGCCTACGTATTAGGGATTATACGCTATCTGTGGCATTGGTTATTTTAGGAGGAATGAGTTGTGGGACAAACAGGAAAACAAACATGGACATTCACAAAGCCCGTTTATATACAATCAACAGGAACAGTGGTCGGACCACTAGAAGGAGCGGGTCCACTTCACAACCTGTTCGATTATAGTTACGATGACTTGCATTGTGGTGAAGCAAACTGGGAACTCGCTGAACGAAGATTAATGTCTGATGCTGTTCATTATTGTTTGCAAAAAGCTGGTGTTGACCAAACAAGTATTGATCTATTGTTAACAGGAGATTTACTGAACCAAAATGTAACAGGGAATTACGTGGCAAGACAGCTCGGGATTCCGTTACTTGGCATGTTTGGAGCATGCTCTACATCAATGGAAACTCTCGCTACGGGAGCAGCGCTTATCGAAGCGGGTTACGCAAAACAGGCAATTGCAGCTGTCAGTTCACATAATGCCACAGCAGAGAGACAGTATAGATATCCAACCGAATACGGAGGACAAAAGCCGAAAACCGCTACTTTTACTGTAACTGGTAGTGGTGCAGCCTTATTATCCACACAGCCTTCAGCGATACGTATAGAGGCAGCAACAATTGGACGTGTTATGGATTATGGAACGAACGATCCATTTGATTTAGGATCGGCTATGGTACCTGCTGCTTGGAGCACCATTAAAGCCCACTTCGAAGATATGGGTAGAATGCCGTCTGATTATGATGTGATTGCAACGGGGGATTTATCAAGTGTTGGAACACCGATCCTGCGCGATATGCTAAAAAATGATGGGTACGATGTAAGTGAAGTCCACGATGATTGCGGTCTCATGGTCTTCCATAGTGATCAACCAGTATTCAGTGGAGGCAGCGGCTGTGCTTGTTCCGCAGTTGTTACCTATGGAAAATTAATCGATGATCTAAAACAAGGAAAATATAAACGTATCTTAGTCGTAGCAACGGGAGCGCTAATGAATCCTATGATGATACAACAAAAAGAAACGATTCCATGCATTGCCCACGGCGTTGTACTTACGAAGGAGGATAACTAATGGAATTTCTCTGGGCGTTTGTTGTAGGTGGTGGGATTTGTGTGATAGGGCAATTGTTACTTGATGTTGCCAAATTGACTCCTGCCCACGTTATGTCTACTTTTGTGGTAGCAGGGGCCGTGCTTGATGCCTTTGATTTATATGACAATTTAATTAGATTTGCAGGAGCAGGGGCGACCGTACCAATTACAAGCTTTGGACACTCGCTTTTGCATGGAGCAATGGATCAAGCAGAGGAGCACGGCTTTATCGGGGTTGCTATTGGTATTTTTGAGCTAACCTCAACGGGAATTGCTACAGCGATTTTATTTGGATTTATAGTTGCACTGATTTTCAAACCTAAGGGATAGAATCCAGGAAGGAGGTGGGACCGTGTCAACACAGAATGAAACACCAATTGTAATGAAACTTGAACAAAACAGGAAGCTGATGAATGAACGGATGGGAGTAAACACTTCTTTTGATGTGGGATTTCGAAGTGTAACGATTCTCGAGCATGAAATCAATCTGTACTATGTAACTGGGTTATGTGATTCGGCACTAATCGCTCAGCTGCTACGTCAGCTAAATGAACTAGATGATCAAAAAGAAGGAAAAGATGAAGCATCTAAATATATCCATGATGAGTTAGTACATCAACAAGTTGATGTTGTAGAATCGATAGATAAGTGTATCACCCAGGTTCTCTCAGGACTTATCGTTATTTTTGTAGAAGGGGATGCGAAAGCCTACGTTGTCGATGTACGGTCTTATCCAGGGCGTACGCCTAAGGAACCGGATACAGAAAAGGTCATTCGTGGGGCAAGAGATGGATACACAGAAAACATTGTCGAAAACACAGCTCTCACAAGAAGAAGAATTCGTGATGAACGTCTTCGTCTTGAAATTATGCAAATTGGAGAACGTTCAAAAACAGATATCTGTATATCCTATATCCAAGATATTGCCGATCCAGGGCTGATTGAATTGTTAAAAGAAGAAATAAAAAATATAAGTACGGATGGATTATCAATGGCTGATAAATCAGTGGAAGAATTTTTAGTTAAACAAGGCTATAATCCCTTTCCACTTGTACGCTATACCGAGAGGCCTGACGTGGCAGCAGCCCATTTATTTGAAGGACACGTACTTGTTATGGTGGACACCTCGCCAAGTATGATTATTACACCTACAACCTACTTCCACCACCTTCAACATGCAGAGGAATATCGGGAATCCCCAATGGTAGGTTCGTTTGTAAGGTGGGTCCGTTTTTTTGGGGTATTCGCATCGCTATTTTTACTTCCATTATGGATGTTATTTGTGCTCCAACCTGAGCTGTTGCCGGAAGGTTTAGCTTTTATAGGCCCAACGGAAGAATCAACTATCCCCATTGTTATTCAATTGTTACTTGCAGACCTAGGTTTGGAATTGTTAAGGATAGCAGCGATTCATACCCCTACTCCTTTAGCAACAGCCATGGGCTTAATAGCAGCGGTATTAATTGGACAGATAGCTATTGATGTCGGGATGTTTGTTCCTGAGGTCATTCTGTATATTGCTGTAAGTGCGATTGGATCGTACTCAACACCAAGTTATGAGCTTTCAGTAGCTAATAAACTCGTTCGAGTGTTTTTGGTCATTATTACAGCTATATTCGGATTGCCAGGTTTTGTAGTTGGTGTAACAGCCTATATCCTGCTTTTAGCAAGAACAAGGTCGTTAAATACACCTTACTTGTGGCCATTTCTTCCATTTAACGCGAAGGCATTGATGGCAATCCTTGTTCGCTTGTCTGTTCCGCTAGCGAAAATACGCCCAAGTATTGTGCATCCGCAAAATAACAGACGTAAGGGCGGGTAATATAAGAGGTCGTTCAAAAAGTCACCAAATGATAAACGGCGAATTTCTTCGTTGCTCAGCTTTTCCGGTCCTCACGTATTAAAAGCATACGCTGGGGGCCTCAAAACTTTCGCGCCTCGAACTTCTTGTTTCTAATTTGGCAACTTTTTGAACATGCACTATAATTGCCACTGCTCTAAAGTTATGATAAATTAAAAATAATTTGAAATGTTCCTTTTCCTCAAAAAAGGAACATTTTCTTTTTATTAAGGGAGGAAAGGCGGAGCGTAATGAATCGCACGATCAATGATAATGGACAACTATTAATCGGAGGTATCCCGGCTCAAGATATAGCGGAAGCCTATGGAACTCCTTTATACGTATATGATGTAGATCGGATTCGTACAAATGCAAGGGCATTTGTACAGACGTTCAAGCAGCATGAAATCCCCGCACAGGTTGCCTATGCGAGTAAAGCATTTTCTTCCATAGCTATGCTGCAAGTAGCTAAAGAAGAAGGCCTGAGTTTGGACGTTGTTTCGGAGGGCGAGTTGCATACAGCCCTTGAAGCTGAGTTTCCTGTTGAGAAGATTCACATGCACGGGAATAACAAAAGCTTGGATGAGCTCGACATGGCAGTGGATGCTGGAATTGGCTGTATCGTTGTTGATAATTTTTATGAAATCGCCTTGCTGTCTGATCTTGTAGAGAAGAAAAATACAAAAATGGACGTGTTGCTCCGTGTCACACCAGGGATTGAAGCACATACCCATGATTATATTTTAACTGGACAGGAGGATTCGAAATTTGGATTTGACCTTTCCAGTGGACAGGCAGAGCAAGCTTACAAGCTTCTTCATGACAGCGAGCGTATTCATGTAAAAGGGCTGCACTGCCACATTGGCTCACAAATCTTCGAAACAAGCGGCTTCACATTAGCAACACAAAAATTATTTGCAACGATGAATGATTGGCGTGAAAAGTTTCAGTTTACTGCTGAAGTTCTTAATCTTGGTGGAGGTTTTGGGATTCAATATACGGAAGAGGATGATCCTCTAGCACTTGACCAATATGCTTTCGCGTTGATTGAAGAAGTTAAGCGTCAGTCAACGAACATGGGTTATCCTATGCCTGAAATATGGATTGAACCCGGACGAGCGATTGTAGGTGATGCGGGTGTCACTCTATATACATTAGGTGCGATCAAAGACATTCCGGGTATTCGCACATACGTATCTGTTGATGGTGGTATGACTGATAATATTAGACCAGCTCTTTATCAAGCTAAATATGATGCTGTTCTGGCCAACCGCATGAATGAAAGCAGATCAAGGGAGTATGCTATTGCAGGCAAGTGCTGTGAATCTGGAGATATGCTATTATGGGATGTAGAGCTTCCAGAAGTAGAACACAATGATTTACTAGCCGTATTTAGCACAGGGGCATATGGTTACTCCATGGCTAATAATTACAACCGTTTCGGAAAGGCGGCAGTTGTATTCATTGAAAATGGAATGCATCAACTAGTCGTACGACGTGAGAATTTCCAAGAGGTCACGAGACTCGACTTAACTTATAACAAACAGGAGAATTGAAATGAAACAAGCAACAATCAACTTGAAAAACTCGCAGATGGACTAGAATAGCTAACCAACTCTTGGTAAACCTATAGAATCAATTTCATAATTTAGGTCCCATGTGCCCCAGGGGATTCAAAACGTAAAAAGAAAGCACCCCAAGTTTAGTCAAGTTTTTGAAATCATTTATATATAGTAGTATTTTAATTGTGAAATAGTATTAGTAAGGAAATTAGTAAGCTAGAAAAGCAGTTTTAATAAGTATGAAAAGTAGGGGAGGCATGTAGAGCCTTCCTTATTTTTTGTCTAAAAGGCCTGTAAGTGATATTATAAAAATTGAATGGCTGATAATTTTTTTACATATCAATTAAAGGAGATGTAGTTAATGAGTAAAAAAGGATATATTGTAATGGAAAATGGAGAAAAAATTGAGATGGATTTTTTCCCTAATGAAGCTCCTAATACAGTAGCTAATTTTGAAAAATTAGCAAACGAGGGTTTTTATGATGGAGTAATATTCCATAGGGTAATCCCAGGATTTGTAAGCCAGGGCGGTGATCCTACAGGTACTGGTACAGGTGGAAGTGGTACTACAATTAAATGTGAGACAGAGGGCAACCCTCACAAACATGAGGCAGGGAGCTTATCAATGGCACATGCAGGTAAAGACACAGGCTCTAGTCAATTCTTTTTAGTACATGAGCCGCAGCCTCACCTTAATGGGGTACACACAGTTTTTGGGAAAATCACGGAAGGTTTAGAAACTGCTAGAGCTATGGAGAATGGGGATACAATGAAAGAAGTAAGAGTATTTGATGCAGAATAATTAAACAGTAAGTAATGAGGGTAGGTGCTAAAGGCTTTAAAAGTCTAAGGCATCTGCTCTTTTTTCTGACTGTATCATGGATGCCCTATACCTAAAAGCGTCACAGATCATTCCATTGCTCTAACTATAGTCCTGACAGAGCTCAGCAGGTTGTATCATAAAAATTATGTATAGAGGCTGACTTTCATTTAGAGGATGCGAGGGGTAAATATTCGCTTATCTGTAAATAAAAAGAATTGCAAACATAAGAGACTAGAGTTTATTAAAGATCCTGGGGTAGTCTGAAGGCTATAGATGCTTTTGCTAAAACACATTAAGAGGTAGCTGAGGCTATCTCTTTTTATTGTTTATTGTATAATAGGGCTAGATCATAACATAGGAACAGAGTAAAAAACCCACCAAGGGAGAGCAGTAAATGACAGTAAGAGCATGGAATCTATACAGGGTATCAACGGACTGGCAAGGGGGAGAAGGTGCTAGGAATGGTACAGTTAGTCATTCACAACAACAACAATATGGGCCAGTAGGGATTGATAAAGCTGTAGAGGAGGAAGTAATAGAGGCTGTAAAGTCGATAAAATTAGACGCATTTAATCTGGAAAAAGGTGCTTTTGATTTTGATGAGTTGGACAGCAGAAAGGTACAGCTTACTGAATATGAAAAGCAGTATAATGAGGCTAGTATTAAAGCTCTAAGTAATACTAAGAAACTATTTGATGATATAATGTCAGGTAAGTCAGACATGTCTATGGAATTTGTTTCTAAAAAGCTAGAGGAGTATGGAAAAAGAAAACGTGACTTACTTACTAAAATTGAAAACTTGAAAAAAGAAATTGAGGAGGCTGAGGTCACAAGTAAAGATTTAGACAAGCTAAAGTATCAACTTGAAAACTGGGTGGAAACTTACAGCAACTCTACTGACATTGATGAGAAAAGAATGATGTTGTCTAAGGTGCTGAACGAGGTAGTTGTAGTCATAAATAAAGAAGCTAACAGGATCAGGTCTAATGTCACTGTTGAAAAGGCTTTGGATGGTCGTCACACTGTTTTTGGTAAAGTGATTGATGCCGTTGAAATCATTGACCGTGTACGTCCTGGGGATGTTATGCATAGTGTAAGAGTGAAGATGAGTAAACTCCATGTCTATGAAAGGCAGCGCACATGCTTGAACTTTTAAGTTGTTTACTCTTTGTCGTAGCCCCTTTAGGACTTTTCATTCACGAATTAGGCCATGCAGCTGTTGGCTTGTGGAATGGGGCAGAGCGTTCGCATCTGTCACTAGGTGTGGGGCCGCTCCTGTGTAAGTGCAAAATCAAAAGGCTGACGGTTCACCTCCATTATATCTTTATTATAGGCGGGCATTCTTTAAACGAGAAAGAAGCAGACTTTACCTCAAAGCAGCAAGCGATGATAAGTTTAGGAGGACCTCTTAGCAACGCAGTTTGTGCAGCAGTCTTATATATGAGTGATTTGCCACAGCAAAGTCATGTGTTGCAGCTGCTATATTTCTTTAACCTTTATTTGGCACTTGTAAATATGATCCCTTTTCGTTTAAAAGGCCGTGAATCCGATGGCTGTCGTTTCCTGAAAGGGTTGACGAAAACAATGGGTTGAATCTTGCGCTAAATTTATGTATGCTAGGTCCTAGGTCTTAACACAAGTGGTGGAGGAAACCTCATGAGAAAGAAAAACTGGATTCTATTTTCGATATTACTCACCTTCAGCCTGTTATGGGGATTCTATTATTGGTTTGTTATTGTTATGTAATTACAAAGAATCATAAGGCTTTATATTAAAAAAACGTTTTATTTACAATTTGGAAAAATGTGAAACGTTATTTTTATAATCGAGGGGTTATTATGTTCATTCGATATAAAAAATCATTTGAAAAGATTGCTATGGGTCTTCTTTCTTTTATGCCTGAATGCAAAGATGTGAAAAAGCTTCAGGAGATTATTAGTGAATATGAGACCAATTCAAGTTGGTATCTATTCTTGTGGAAGGAAGAAGATATTCTTGGCACCATTGGAGTGCGAATAGAGGAGGGGGAAGCAGTGATCCAGCACGTCTCTGTTAGTCCTTCTCATCGTAATCTTGGCATAGGTAAGAAGATGTACCATCACGTATGTAAACACTTTGAGAAGGAGTACCTAGTATGCTCAGATGAATATACGGAATCATTCCTTGAGAAGTGTGATACGGAAAGCTCATCATCAAGTGTATAAAAAGGGGGTGTCTGTTGACGCCCCCTTTAATTTATGTTCTGCCTGGGCCTTTTAATCCAAACAAATAGCACACCAAGTAAAATACTTACCATGGTTAAAATTACAGAAACCTTAAAAAAGGGAGGGTAATAGACTAATTCAATGCGATTAATCCCTTCTTTTATAGGGAATCCCAAAAACGAATAATTCACCTTTTTTAACGGCTGCCTGTTATTGTTTATTTTTACTTGCCACCCTTTTTCAAAAGGGATAGGCAGCATCATATAACGATTATTACTATGGTTATTATAGATGATCGTTAGTTTATTACCGACCCAGTGTATCCGGTTTGTACGAGAAGACTCTTCTTTTGCCGTTTCTAAGATTTGATAACTCTCCCTAAATAAAGCGAGCTCTTTTAGAATGTAATTTCCCTTAGGAACACGGATCGAAATTTTATCTGCTTTTGCCACACGAATGGTAAGATCATCGACATAGGTTTTATAGATGGATTGATTGTGCTTGCGTGTTGTTCTGTAGTCATTCACTTTTAATGCAAATCCATCACTTTTGGCTAAACTTTCAAGATGAAAGCTGACGTAATAATCTTTCGTATCCTGCTTCGGTTCGTTGATGATAAGGTCAAGGCCACCTGTCTTATCTGTCACTGTCAGCTTGTTGTCTTCAAATGCAGCACCCACCGTTTTGATCGTTGTCTGATTGATGATATTCGCTGCCTTAGGTGCTTCGGTGTTTGTTGGCTGTATATCGGCCACGATTACTCCTTCCAACATGGCTTGCTCTCTTGCTAGAGGCGGAGCGTTCTTCATTTCCTTTTCAGAAAAAACTTGATTAGTCGTACGAACGAATGGCAGTATATTTGTATTTTTATAAACCACATAATGTTCGGATTCTAATACTTTTTTGAAGCCATATGGAATCGTTGCGGTATTGTTCTTTTTTCTCATCATGTATTTCCCTTGAAACAGGCTGTATAAGTTTGACCGATTGCCAAGTGTTGCAAAGCGGCTGACACTTTCCCGGCCCATATCAATTTGTAAATCATATAAGTAGAGATACAGCAGGTTCTGATTGAGGATGCTAGAATAGGCACTCATTCCATTGAAGTTTTGAACAATAGGGGTGTTATTTAAGGAACGAACCTTCCAATCGATTCGATAAAAAGGATCAGATTCTCGCTCTTTCACTTTCTGCAGCAACGTACGCTGCTCATCCCCGTTGTATTGCTCACTTAACAAATAGCTTTTTGACACTTGGTCGACACCAGCTATTTCTGAAATCACAAATTGAGTAACATTAGCGAACGCGACATTGGTCAGTAAAATCCCTGTGTACAAAAGCAGATACCAAACTTTCTTTTGTTTCCAAATAAAACCCACTGTTAACATAATGGTTATAAACGTGAGGAGTAACACCCCGATAATTGCTGCAGAAAGAGGATCCAAGGACTTATCTGAAACAATGACGACAAGATAGGTAGTGATTACCAAAGCACTTGCAACTCCAATTTTTCTAATACTTATTTTATTTATATGTTGTAAACCTACAGAAATGGCTCCTCCCATCGTGAACGACAACAAGTATTCCCATCGGTACTGTGGCGCAGAAAAGCCATTAAAAGCACTGGCCACAAGTGGGCTAAAATGCATTAGAATAAAGATGGCGCTCAACAGAGCAAACAAGCGGAATATAGGGATTTTATATAGGGAAAATGTAAAAAGAAACAGTAAAAAAAACGCAGGTACAAGAACATAAGGACTTGTAAATAAAATATTATATGGGAAGTCAACGATCTTAATGGGTAATGGATAGGGGGGCGGTGATTATGAAAGTAGCCATAAACCGCGGGAATAAATGCGACCGCACTGATCCCAAAGCCGATCAGTCCGCTTCCGGTATATAACTTTAACTGATTCCACCTACTGGTTTCGTTCGTTTGTAAACGGATCATCCATCGGAACCCAATATAAATTCCAATAAAAATCAGATTAATATAGGCGAAATAAAAATTATTAAAAAGTGTGATGGCCACTGCAACAATAAACAATCCAGACCGTGCTTCACGGATGATTTTTTCCACACCAAAAACAAGCAAGGGAACCCAGAGCATCGCGTCTGCAAAAAACTCCCAATATGTCACATGGCGAAAATAAATAACCGATAAGCCATAAACACTAGCCCCCGCAAATGCAGGTAGCCAGTCACTTCTCATGTATCGAAACACGAGTGTTGTCGTCAAAATAATCACCGTTAGTCGACAAACACTTATGAAAACGGCAGCTTGGGCCCAAAAGATAATATCTGGTGTGCCAATTAAATGAAATGATTCAAGTAAGAATACTACAGCTGTAGTGATGATGAAAACGAATGCGGTCGAGAAATAAAAGGCTAATTGGCTGTATGTCCCTCCACCTAACCCATATTGATAGGAGTAAAAAAAATTCCCGGTTGTATATTGCTCATAAAGAAGTTTTTTAAATGTCACCATCTGTTGTAAGCCGTCATTTGGCCCAACCATGTATCTGTCGTGAGTCCACTCTTCCAGGAAGAATAAATGGGCAAGAATAGCAAGAACAAGGCTGCAAACAAATAGGATTAAAAAACTATGCTTTCTTTTCATATAAAATCCCCGTTATTCTTTAAAATTTTCCCCGTTATCATAAAAGTTAGGGGGATGGTAATGAAAATAGATAGAATCGGAGCAATTGTACTATGAATACGGAGGTTCTCGACAAAAAGATACACAAAGGAAGAGGAAACGGCTATATTAAAAAGTTGTGTTAAGGGAAATTGTAAAAACTTTGATAAAGTTGGCCTCACCCTAAACGTATAATAAGAATTCAAGAAAAACGAAATAACTAAACTGATTAGAGAACTCCCGATATGTGCCGTGATATAATTAATTTCTATCACCACATGCAACAATAAGTAGCCCATGTAATAGTTAAGGGTATTAATAATCCCCACTACGATGAATCTTATAAATTCTCGGTTGATTACCCGCATAGCTTTCTCCATTATTTTTTATATTTGTTTCTTGTATTAGATAATGAGGACGTTTTTTTGTTTCGTAGTAAATCCTCCCGATATATTCTCCAATCACACCAAGACCGAGCAGTTGAACGCCTCCAAGTAAAAGCACCGCAGAAATGGTTGTGAAATAACCGTGTTCGGTGATGCCATTATTCATAATCAGAATTAAATGGACAAAAATATAAACGAGGGAAAGGAACAAAATCAAGCCTCCCGTATAGAAACACATTCTGAGCGGCCTGTTATTAAAGGAAATAATACCGTCAATTCCGTAATTAAGTAATTTTGGCAACGACCACTTTGTTTTTCCGTTTTGCCTTAGAACATTGTCATAGTGGATAATCTTCTGATCCAAACCAATCCAAGAAAATAACCCTTTTGAGAAACGGTTTCCTTCATTTAACATTAATAGGGCATCAACAGCTTGACGGCTTAAAAGTCTAAAATCACCGACACCATCTTTTAAATCAACATCTACAACCTTATTGACAAGACGGTAGTAAAGTGAGGAAAGAAATGAACGCAGCGGTCTGTCCCCTTTTCGATTTCGCTTAGCAATGACTTGATGATATCCTTCTTCGTATCCTTTAATAAATTCTTTTACTAAATCACATGGATGTTGTAAGTCTGCATCCATGACAATAACCGCTTCCCCTTTGACATGTTGAAGACCTGCTAAAATCGCCACTTCTTTTCCAAAATTTCTGGTGAATGAGATATACTTGACTTTTGATGTGGTTAACACTAGTTTTTTAATATGAAATAATGTATCATCTGTGCTTCCATCATTAATAAAGATAACTTCATAATCATAATTGATGTCTGTACATTCCCTATCCAATGCTTTATATATAAGTTCAATATTGTTTTCTTCATTATAAGAAGGAATGATAATTGAAATAAGACGGGGTTTCATTATTGCACCTGCTTTTACTGTTTTGCTTTTTTGTAAATAGTGGAAGATGATTTCGGTTGATGCTTTTTGAACAATCTATCTAGGTATAGTCTGCGTTCGAATCACTTCGTTATACAAAAAAAACTCAACGGAAAAGGCTTATTTGCTATAACAGATCCATGTTTCTACTGTGCAATATTCAAAATTTTGACCCTGTGCACAAATGTGCACAGGGTCAAAAAATCATCTTACTATTAAAATAGGCATAGTCTTTAACAACCGCCTCCCCATGGCTTGGGTCTAACGATCATCTTCTGCGCCTTTTATGTTTATCAATAAGGTCAAGATTTGTTAAGTCACTAGAGGCTCCATAACCTACTCCCCAGATCAAGCAAAGCTGTTTCACCTCTTTTAATAATTCTGGATCAGAAAGAGGCAGATCAATACTTATATACCCCTTTTGCTCAACGATTCGGCTTTTTATATGTAAGGCTTCTTGAATGAGTAAATCTGACTGAATGCCGAGAGCAGTTATTTGCTGCTGACTCTCTTTCAGCTTTTCCAGTGTTCTATTAATTAGAGTGTAGGCCCCTGTCGAATTTCCTCTTCTAAAATGATACTGACTCACAGCCAGTTGTATGAGACATACCCAGACAGACCTTCTGTTTCCGGGTTCTGTCTTTTTCCAGTGGTCCTCTAAAACCTCATGACATTCAAAATAATCTCTAGTCCCATGGAAATGAGCTAAATACTTAACAAAAGCTTTTGGATACATGCAATCGCCCCTTGTGGCTTATTTTACTAGTAAAAATAGGGAATGAACAAGCAAAAAGCGAGGACAGCGAAAATCATGTTAACGGGTGTCGAATTTTCTGGTAACATTATGATAGAAAAGTTTAAATGACCGAGTGTCTGGACGATTAAGCTGGCCGTAGACAAGTGGAGAGAGGCGTAGTTGTAATCTATTCAAAAATAGGTGTCCAAACACTATAGCTTGCTCTTACGTATTTATAAAAAAGGACGAATGATATGACTGAAAGCTACCAAGTGAAGTTGGATGGTTTTGAAGGACCTCTTGACCTACTGCTTCACTTAATAAATCGGTACGAAATCGATATTTACGATATACCTGTCTCAAAAATAACAGAGCAGTATATGAATTATGTTCATGCCATGCAGGAGCTGGAATTAAATATGGCAAGCGAATATTTAGTGATGGCAGCAAGTTTGCTTGCTATTAAAAGCCAGATGCTTCTTCCCACCATTCCGGGAGATGAAGAATTAACTGAGAATGAGGAAGAAGACCCTCGTGATGAATTAATGAACCGGCTCATTGAATATAAACGTTATAAAGAGGCAGCAGAGGATCTGAAACAAAAAGAATTGGATGCGAATAGGATTTATACAAGGCCGGAGATGGACCTATTCGAATATGCAGAGAAACAAGGTGTAACGGAAGGGGAGGCCTCTGTGTATGACATGATCGCAGCAATGGGAAACATTCTGAAACGAAAAAAAACAGAAAAACCTAAAGATGCGACTATAAAAAGGGATGAAGTCTCCATTCGTGTGAGGATGGATGATATATTGAAACAAGTCGATATAAAAGAGGGACTGCGCTTTTCCGAATTATTTGCTGAGCACTCTAAACCACAGGTGGTTGTAACATTTATTGCAATCCTTGAGTTAATGAAGAACAAGGAAGTAACGTGTGTTCAAGAAAATCATTTAGAGGATTTAATTGTATTTAAGATGGAGGAAACACCATGAATGTGAACCAACAAAAAGCTCTGATAGAAGGATTGCTCTTTGCCTCGGGGAAGAGGGGATTACGAAAAGGAAATTAGCTGACTTGTTAGAACTAACGAACTCTTCTCTCGAGACATTGCTTGAGGACCTGTCGATGGACTATCAGCAGATAGACCGAGGTGTGACAATGATGGACTCAAATGGAACCCTTCATTTAACAACAAAGCCAGAACACGCAGCCTATTATAAAAAACTCTTAGATACGAATACGTCTACACGTTTATCTCAAGCTGCATTAGAAACGCTTGCCATTATTGCTTATCGTCAGCCTATCACTCGAATAGAGATTGATGATTTGCGCGGAGTGAAAAGTGATCGTGCCGTACAAACGTTAGGAAATAGAGGATTAATTGACGAAAAAGGAAGAAAAGATGCTATCGGTAGACCAGTTTTATTTGGAACAACAAAAGATTTCCTCACCTATTTTGGTTTGTCTTCCATTGAGGAGCTCCCACCGCTTAAGGAAATCGAACAAAACCCTGATGTTGAGGAAGAAGCGGATTTATTTTTTGAAAAATTTAATCAAGAAGGTTCAAATGAAACACTGTAAATGTGGTATGATACAGATTGTAATGAGACCAACTTTAGAAATGGGTACGAAGTAATATAAGTTACTTTTTGAAATCTAAATAGGAGGCGACCATGAGTCAGCAAATGATAAAGGCACGGACTAATGAAGTTCATGAATTTTTGAATAAAGTCGTGTTTGGTGTAGACCAGTATTTAAATACACATTCATTAAACGATCTCATTGAAGAGAACGGCAGCCATGAAGAGGACTATTATAAACAATTGTTAAAATCTTTAAGACGTTTAAACGTGTTTTGTGATGAAGCAAGAGATAAATTATCTGTATTATTACAGGCGCCATCCTTCTCAGAGTCCTCTGCTGAAAAAACATTGTATGGTATTTATCATCGATGTGTAGCTGAATTTTTTTCGCCAAAAGGAGATACTTGGTTTGAAAACAGTCGAGCGTCATATACAGGGAATCGCTCCATTAAATTCCTTTATGATCCGCCCGCTTCCCTAATGGAACTCTTTTCTTTTCTGGAAAATTTATTTCAGAATATCCGAGAGGAACTCGATTTTTATGCGACCTATGGCCATGTCTAGCTGGTAAGAGAATAGAAGAGTTAGTAAGAAACCTGGGGTGTGAAGTGGGCTCGCAGGTTTCTTTTTATCATTTTTGCACGTGAATCAATTTCATAATTTAGATCCAATGTGCCCAGGATTCAAACGTAAAAAAGAAAGCACCTGCCCAAGTTTGGTCAAGTATTTGAAATCATTTTTATTAGGTTAAGGGCAGTAATCTGGGAGACTCAATCTCGAGATATGTTTCCGTTGCCTCGGATGAAGAGGGAGGTCTTGGAAATCACCCGCTCCGTGGGTATGCGCTGAGCCTCGTCGGAAGCAGCGAGGCGAGACCCCGAAAGGCTTCACCTGAGGAGGCTTGCCAGTTTAGAGGATGTTCGGTTCTAAAACCGGGCCAAAGGAAGTTCGACTAAGACCGGCACGTCCTGTGCCAACGTCGAACTATCATCGGCCTTCTTCTAAAATAGGCACCTTACGCTTCTATTTCTTTCTCCATTTTTTCATAAGCTTGTATCTTGTTGCATAAAGTTAAGCAAATGAATAGGTTAGGAGGAAGACCTCTCTTGAGAAGGAATATTCGTTTGATCCTCATTGCTTTGTTTACTGCTTGCTTACTCTTACCACAGGTTGCGAATGCAAGTCCGTCTATATCTGTGTCGGCGGAACATGCCGTTCTTTTAGATGCGAATTCGGGACGAGTTCTTTTTGAAAAAGAAGCCTATGAATCTTCACTAATTGCAAGTACAACAAAGATCATGACAGCTATTATTGCGATTGAATCTGGGAAATTATCTGAAGAGGTGAAGGTAAGTGAGCGAGCTACTAGAACGGAAGGCTCGTCTATATACTTAACAGAAGGGGAGAAGATCCCACTAATTGACCTTGTTTATGGTCTACTGCTTCGCTCTGGAAACGACTCGGCCGTAGCGATCGCTGAACATGTGGGTGGAAGTGTGGAAGGGTTTACCTACTTAATGAACCAGAAGGCTCGATGGCTTGGAATGCAATCTTCCCATTTCGAAAATCCACACGGGCTCGATGGCGAATCCCATTATTCAAGTGCATATGATTTAGCGTTACTTATGGCCTATGCGATGAAAAATGAAACATTTCGTAAAGTAACAGGAAGTGAAAAATTCAAGTCTGACAATCGTTCCTATCCGTGGCAGAATAAGAACAAACTACTCACGAGTCTTTATGATCCCACCACTGGGGGAAAGACTGGTTTTACAAAAAAAGCTGGACGAACCCTCGTCAGCAGTGCTGAAAAGGATGGCATGGAACTGGTCGCGGTCACTCTGAACGCGCCGGATGATTGGAAAGATCATGAGCGAATGTACGAGTATGGGTTTGAAAATTATGAAACTTATCAACTTCAAGAGGAGGGGTTTGCTGTTTCTAACGGAAACGAATACTACCTTCCTACTGACATTTTTTATCCATTAACAGAACAGGAGAAGGAACAAATGGAATCAGTATTCCATCCGACCCCCTCTACGCAGGATCCCCAGTTGGCAGGTGTTCGTTATTTTCAGATCGCTGACCAATCGTTAGTTCAGACAGCTGTATGGAAGGATCGACCGTATCGTTCTTTTATAAGTGAATGGTCCGCTTATTTGAAACGCATTACGGGGGTGGTACCTTGGTCAACCTGATTTGGGTATTCCTAGCGGTAAGTGGGATTTGTTATGCTGCCTTTAACGGAACGATGGATAAAGTCAATGAAGCTATTTTTTTAACAATTGAAGAGAGTGTCATGATTACATTAAGTCTTGCTGGTGTCCTAGTGTTTTGGCTCGGGTTGATGAAAATTGCAGAGGAAGCAGGGTTATTATCGGGTCTGGCTAAATTATTTAAGCCGATAGTAAAGCGGATTTTCCCAGATATTCCTGAAAATGATCCTGCTTTAGGATACATTCTATCGAATATGACCGCAAATATGTTTGGTCTAGGGAATGCCGCTACTCCAATGGGGCTTAAGGCAATGAAGGAGATGAAACGGTTATCAGGTTCAGATAAGGCCAGCCGTTCAATGATCACCTTTTTAGCAATTAATACTTCCTCGCTCACACTCATTCCAACAACTGTGATCGCGATTCGGATGAAGTACGGGTCTGTTGATCCAACAAGTATTGTTGCGGCAACGATTTTCGCCACAACGATTTCAACAATTGCAGCGCTTATTATTGATCGTTATTTCTATTATTTGCGTAAAAAGGCTGGTCGAGCATTATGAGTATATGGCTCATTCCTGCAGTAATCCTTATCGTTCTTGTCACGGCGACGATTAAACGAGTACCTGCCTATGAAGTGTTTGTGGAAGGAAGTAAAGAAGGCATACAAATTGCTGTCTCATTGCTTCCTTTTTTGTTAGGAATGATGGTTTCAATAGCTATCTTCCAGGCGTCAGGCGCAATGGATGCTGTACTTAGCTTAGTTAAGCCATTAACCTCACTTTTTGCAGTCCCTGAGCAAATCTTGCCCCTGGCATTGATCCGGCCAATTTCTGGTACCGCGGCATTAAGTGTAACTACAGAGTTAATCCGCACGTTTGGACCAGATTCCATTATTGGACAACTTGCCTCAGTCATGCAAGGAAGTACCGATACGACACTTTATATAATTACCGTTTATTTCGGCGCCGTAGGAATAAGAAGGATGGGTGATGCATTAAAGGTTGGACTTCTAGCTGATTTAGTTGGTATAATAGCATCAATTATCATCGTAATCATCCTGTTTGGATAAAACAGGATGATTATTTTGTTATATTATGATGAATGCTTGTATAATAAAGCTGACAAGCCACGCTGTTATAAAGCGTGGCTTCAAGTTATGTGGTTAGTAAAATTAAGAAAATGAGGAGGACGGTCCAATGGCCAGTATGGAACGTCTGCAAAAAGTGATCGCACACTCGGGTGTTGCTTCACGAAGAAAAGCAGAGAAAATGATCACCGATGGGAAAGTACGAGTGAATGGAAAAGTTGTCAAAGAGCTTGGGACAAAAGTAAGTTCAAATGATGATGTTGAAGTGGAAGGAGTTCCTTTAACAAAAGAGGTGCCAGTCTACTATTTGCTTTATAAGCCCCGAGGAGTGATTTCAAGTGTGAAGGACGATAAGGGAAGGAAGGTAGTTACCGACTTTTTACCAGAAGTGAAGGAGCGTATCTTTCCGATTGGACGGCTTGATTATGATACCTCAGGAATTTTGTTATTAACGAATGATGGAGAACTTGCCAATCTACTGATGCACCCTAGTCATGAGGTAGATAAAGTATATATTGTCAAAACAAAGGGCATTCCTGATAGTGAGCAGCTTAAAAAGATGAAAAAAGGGATAACCATTGATGGAGAAACATTCAAAGCTGTCCATACAAAATTCCTTTCTTCAGATGTGAAGAAAAATAGTGCCATTATTCAAGTCATTTTACACGAGGGAAAGAACCGTCAAATTAGAAAAATGTTTGAGGGGTTAGGCTATCCTGTAGATAAATTAAAGCGCGAACGTTATGGATCATTAACATTACAAGGATTGAACGCTGGTGATTATCGTCCGCTTAAGCCGCATGAAGTAAAACAGCTTCGTCAAGTAGCTGAAGAAAATGTTAAATAATATTCAAGATTTGCTTTGTCGATCAATGTTATAATGGTCACAGGAGTGAGTGCTATGAAAGAAAAAACTTTGAAGAAGAAGAAAAAACGATTAATATTCAGGACGAGTATGTTGGCTGTGATGGCTGGACTAGTGGTTTTTGCATTGGTTTCCAGTTTTAATAAAGAGAAAGCTGTCGTAGCTGAAGGAGAGCCTGCTCCAGATTTTCAATTAGAAAAGTTTGGTTCAGATGGGGAGACGATTGCGCTTAGCGACTTAGAAGGAAAAGGCGTGATGATTAACTTTTGGGCTACTTATTGCGAACCGTGTAAGGATGAAATGCCGTACATGGAGAAACTTTACCCTGAATATAAGAAAAAGGGCGTAGAAATCCTTGCCGTTAACTTAGATTCTACTAACATTGTTGTTGAGCAATTTCTAGATAAATATGGGATCACTTTTCCTATTCTCCAAGATGAGAATGGACAAGTAATGAACCGGTATAACGTTGGGCCCATTCCATCTACCTTTTTCATCAGTCCAGAAGGAAATGTTGTGAAGCATGTCGTAGGACCGCTTACCCTAGATAAGTTGGAAGGATATTTGCAGCAAATCACTCCTGAGGCATAGAGTCTATTCGAAATTGTGAGGTTTTACTATGAATAACATTACATGCGAATGTGGGCATGTGAACCCAGAGGGAACGGTGCTATGTGAATCATGTGGCAAGCCCATAGAGAACAATCAGCACATTGATGGTAATAATGATAATGGGTTATTAAACATGAGGTACGATGGAAGTGCCAGACGATCGCAAACGTATAATCGTACGTCTATTGATAAAATATGGAACTTCTTTTCTTCCGTTAAGGTCGGCGTCTGGCTCATTGTAATTACAGTAATTGCTTCAGCAGTCGGGACGATATTTCCCCAGGAAATGTACATACCACCAAATATCGATGCTGCCACACACTACGCTGATCAATACGGTTTAGCAGGCCAAATTTATTATCAATTGGGCTTTCACAATTTATTTAGTTCTTGGTGGTACATGCTTTTGCTTGCGATGATTGGAATCTCAATTGTAATAGCAAGTATTGATCGGTTTATACCGCTATATAAAACACTTAAAACCCAAAAGCCAAGACGTCATGATTTATTTATGAAGAAACAGAGAATCTTTGGCGAGACGGAGTCAAGTTCAGTAAACTTGGAGCAAGTGAAAACGAATTTAAAAAAGAGCCGTTTCAAGGTCACAGAACAAGATGGTCATATTTTAGCAGAGAAAAACCGTTTCGCAAGGTGGGGGCCTTACGTCAACCATATCGGATTAATCATCTTTTTACTTGGTACACTATTACGGTTTATTCCTGCTCTTTACGTAGATGATTTTGTTTGGGTGAGAGAGGGAGAAACGGCCGTTATTAACGGAACGGAAGGCCAGTATTATATTAAAAACAAAGAGTTTATTCTGGAAACGTATGATGAGGATGATGAACGATTTCAGGAAGCCCTTCAAAACAATGGCAGTCCAGTGCCGAAAACTTATCAAACCAATGCGGTTATTTATGAGAGAGCGGATCCAATCGTAGTCGGTGGGGATCCAGAGCTTGAAAAAATTAAAGAAGATCAGTTGAAAGTGAACCATCCGCTTAAATTTGGCAGCTTTGCACTTTACCAAGCGAGTTACCAGTTAAATGAATTTAAAGAAATGACATTTAAGATACATGATAAGAACAATGAGGACAGTTCTTATGGTCAGTTCACCATTGATTTGTCTGAACCAAAATCAGAGTATAAACTAGAAAGCGGCTATCGTGTTGTCCTCGATTCCTATTTCCCAGAATATGAACTTAAAGACGGAGCTCCTGTTTCCGTGTCTAGGTATCCCAAGAATCCGGCTTTTGTTTTTAAAGTCTTTCCACCTGGTGAGTCAGAGCCAGAAATAAGCTTTGCCGGAATTGGTGCCAATGTTGATGCTACAGGCGAAAATGATTATAAAGTAGGCTTGGTCGATTTTGATGTTCGTGATGTAACCGGTTTGACTGTTCGTAAAGATTATACACTTCCATTTATTGCATTAGGCGGAGCTATTTTCATGATCGGTGTCATTCAAGGGATGTATTGGAACCATAGAAGAATCTGGATTAAGCCGAAGGAAAATGGAGCATGGATTGCTGGACATACGAATAAGAACTGGTTCGCATTAAGACGGGAGATCGATAAAGTCATTGTTGACACAGGAATTGAACCACCTAAGGATCAACAAGAAATGGAAAGTTAGCCTCATAAGCAGGCGATTAAGGAGGGTGTACAATGGATCTAAGTACAATAAGCAGTAATTTGCTTTATGCCGCTTTTGTTATCTATTTAATTGCTACGTTTTTCTTCGGAGGAACAATACGTGATAAGAAAAGCAAGAGGGCGGGAGTTGCAGGTAAAATTGGTATAACATTGACCATTATAGGGTTCCTTACTCAAATTGGTTATTTCTTTACAAGGTGGGGAGCAAGCGGACATGCCCCTGTTAGTAATTTGTTTGAGTTTACAACATTCTTTGGCATGATGCTTGTACTGGCGTTTATCGTTATGTATTTTATTTATCGCATCAATGTTCTCGGATTATTTGCATTGCCTATAGCCCTGTTGATTATAGCTTTTGCAAGTATGTTTCCCAGCGAAATATCACCACTTGTGCCATCACTCCAGTCACATTGGCTTTACATCCATGTGACAACAGCATCACTTGGCCAAGCAATATTATCTGTTAGTTTTGTTGCTGGATTAATCCTCTTAATCCGACAAATTGATCAAAGTAAAAATTCCAAACAAACCTTTTGGCTGGAGTTTGTGATCTATATGCTTGCTACGGCTTTAGCCTTTATTATCATCTCTTCGACCTTTAATGCGATGAATTATGAGGCAACTTTCGAAGCACCCATAGAAGGACAGCCAACTGAGATCACGTATCAAATGCCGGCTATAGCAGGACCAACAGATGGTGAGCTGCTTACAGATAATATGTCACCGCTATTTAATGTGCCAGAGTGGATGCGCGGACAAGATGCCGCTGTTAAATTTAATACAATGATTTGGTCATTCCTTGGCGGTCTAGCTCTTTATTGGCTTGCACGTTTAATTTTAAGAAAGCGGATTGGTGCAGCTATTCAGCCATTGCTTAAAAAAGCGAATCCAGAGCTTGTTGATGAGGTGTCTTACCGTGCAGTTGCAATCGGCTTCCCTATTTTCACACTGGGAGCACTCATTTTTGCTATGATCTGGGCTCAACAGGCTTGGGATCGCTTCTGGGGATGGGATCCTAAAGAAGTATGGGCATTAATAACTTTCTTCTTCTATGCTGCGTTTTTACACCTTAGACTTTCTAGAGGCTGGCATGGAACGAGGTCAGCCTGGCTTGCAGTAGGTGGGTTTGCCATTATTATGTTCAATTTACTTGCGGTAAACTTAATCATATCTGGGCTGCACTCCTACGCATAAGGCAATCGTGAGGCAGGAAGGGTTTGTACACCCATCCTGCCTTTTACTATAATGGTAGACAGAGAATTCGTAGTTAGGGAAAATGGAGGGAACAAGCAAATGGACCATGAAGCAAAAATATTAGTTGTTGATGATGAGGAGCGTATTCGAAGGCTTATCCGCATGTATCTAGAACGTGAAGACTATGCTATAGAAGAAGCTGAAGATGGAGAGGAAGCTATAAAGAAAGCTTTACAGGAAGATTATGATGTGATTTTACTAGACCTCATGATGCCAGGTAAAGATGGCATTGAAGTATGTAAAGAATTACGTGAGAAAAAGGCGACTCCTGTGATTATGTTGACGGCTAAAGGTGAGGAAGCCAATCGTGTACAAGGCTTTGAAGTAGGGACAGATGACTACATTGTAAAGCCATTTAGTCCGAGGGAAGTAGTTCTGCGTGTGAAAGCGCTTCTAAGGCGAGCTTCAACTACAAAATTTTTAGAAACCAATACGTCAGCGAGAAATGTGCTGGTATTTCCGCATATGACCATTGATAATGATGCCCATCGTATCACAGCTGATGGCAAAGAGGTTGCGTTGACACCTAAAGAGTACGAGTTGCTTAATTATATGGCCCAAACCCCTGATAAAGTGTTTGATCGAGAACAATTGCTGAAAGAGGTATGGCAATATGAGTTCTTTGGTGATTTGCGCACTGTGGATACACATGTGAAGCGCCTACGTGAAAAATTAAGTAAGGTGTCAGCAGATGCGGCTGGTATGATTGTTACAGTATGGGGTGTCGGTTATAAATTTGAGGTTAGTGGCGAGTAATGTTTTGGCGCAGCGTTGTTGGAAAACTATGGTTTACGATTCTTCTGCTCGTTTGTTTTGTTTTAGTCATACTCACCTTTCTCCTTTTAAAATTTTTTGAAAACTACCATGTATTAGAAGCAGAACGGGAGTTGTTGCAAACAGCTTCGAAAGTATCTGAGGTTGTAGAAGAGTACGAGGATCGTGACTTAATATTATCTATGACTAATTTAATTAAAGATCCTGCTAGTCAAATCCTTGTGGCCTATGATTCGACTGACTTTTTAACATCTTCCAGTGACTCAAATACATTGCCGTCTATAGGTTATACGTGGTTTATGAATGACAATGATCTTTCCTCAGTTATAGAAAATGGCGAGGATGTTATGAAAGTTGCAGGATTTGAACAGTCAGAACTTGAGATTATGGTAGTCGGTACACCACTTACCAATGATCAAGGAGCTGTATTTGTATATCAATCCTTAGATACTATTCAAAAAACCTCGAATCAAACTACGAAAATAGTTTTTTTAGGGGCAGGAATCGCTATTATACTAACGACAATCTTTGCCTTCTTCCTATCGACTCGAATAACCGCGCCCTTGATAAAAATGCGGGAAGGGGCATTAGAACTTGCTAAGGGAGAATTCAATACGAAAATCCCGATTTTAACTCATGATGAGATTGGTGAATTAGCAATGGCTTTTAATCGTATGGGACGAGAGCTTAAGTTTCACATTAATGCCGTAAATCAAGAAAAAGAACAACTTTCTGGTATTTTAAGATCTATGGCAGATGGAGTCCTGACGATTAATCGCAAAGGAGAAATCTTAGTATCAAATCCGCCAGCCGATCAGTTTTATCAATCATGGAGTTATGAAAATTATTCTGTTCAGGCATCAGAGGAAAAACGGCAAGTTCCACAGCCCATGCGAAAATTGTTTGATGAGGTGATTGAAAGCGAACAGGAAGTCATAACCGAAATCACAGTTCAAGGTCGTACATGGGTGATGCTTATGACCCCCCTTTATGATCGAACATATATTAGAGGTGCGGTCGCCGTGCTTCGTGACATGACGGAAGAACGGAGATTAGATAAGTTAAGGAAAGATTTTATCGCTAACGTTTCACACGAACTTCGAACACCGATCTCCATGCTGCAAGGATATAGTGAAGCCATTGTAGATGATATCGCAGAATCAAAAGAAGATAAAAATGAACTGGCGAAAATTATACACGATGAATCATTGCGTATTGGCAGGCTAGTGAATGAACTACTTGATCTGGCACGAATGGAAGCAGGTCACATTACTCTTTATATTGATTCGGTAGAGGTGAAGCCGCTTCTAGAAAAGATCATTCGCAAATTTCAAGGGTTGGCAAATGAGCGAGGGATTGAATTACAACTTCACTTTAGCGATAACTCCAGCATGATGAATGTAGATGCTGACCGTATTGAACAAGTCTTAACTAACTTAATTGATAATGCGATCCGCCATTCTGATGACCAAGGGTCAGTTGATGTAAAGATCGAACGAACTTCTACTGAATGGGTGTTTGAAGTCATTGATTCTGGTCCGGGAATTCCAGAAGAAGATCTTCCATTTGTTTTTGAGAGATTTTATAAAGCAGATAAATCAAGGAAAAGAGAGACAAGTAAAAAAGGAACAGGCCTAGGGCTCTCGATAGCCAAAAATATTGTAGAAGCACATAAAGGTTCCATACATGTCCATAGTAAACTGAATGAGGGAACCACCTTTACTTTTAGACTGCCGGTTGATCTCGAGATTAATAACAAATAGCTTGATAATTGGCTGCCCTTCATGTACGATAAACAGGAATAAAATAAATAGAGTTAGGTACCTTTTCGGGTGAAATAGGGAATCTGGTGAAAGGCTAGAACTGTCCTCGCAACTGTATGTGTAGACGAAAAAGGGAGACCACTGCGAGTAAGTCGCGGGAAGGCCCTTGACTAGAACGACACACAAGTCAGTAGACCTGCCTAATCTTACACTGTTTCAAAGCTTCGGGGATTGAGCGTTTGAGGCAACCGGTCTGATTCGTGTAATGTACTTACATAGCCTTACTGGTATGTCTTAAGCCTGTTCTTCTATTGAAGGACAGGCTTTTATAGTTGGTTAGATCTGTGTTGTCCAGTCATCTCCTTCCTTCGACTAGCTTTGAAAGTAAATTCAAATAGGGATAGGAGTTTTTTTATGGGAAAGATGTATACATTATTATCTGCACTTATGCTGACGATGGTCGTGCTGGCAGGTTGTCAAACGGAAAGTGGCAGCGAGGAAGAAACTGCTTCCAATCAAGAGGAGAAACAAGAGGTAACCCTCCAAATTGAGCTTTCTAAGAATAAAGGCGAGGAAGTCATTTCGACTAAAGAAGTGACCGTTGAAGAAGGAACCATGCTTATGGATGTGATGAAGAACAACTTTGAAGTGGAAGAAAGTGAAGGGTTTATCAATAGCATAGAAGGAATCTCTGCTACTGAACAAAAGGCATGGTTGTTTACAATTAATGGTGAATCTTCAATGGTTGGAGCTAATGAATATGAAGTGAAACAGGGAGACGAAATCGTTTTTGACTTTCACGCTTGGGAATGATGAGAAATGAACACCTATAAACTTACGTTGATTGCTATGCTCGCCTCTATAGCAATTGCAGGAAGGCTTGTCATGGCAAACATTCCTAATGTCCAGCCTGTAACAGCGATCATTATCATTACAGGGTTTTGGTTAGGGCCGTTTTCAGCAATAATTATGGCTTTTTTAACCACTTTTCTGTCGAATGTATTTTTAGGGATGGGGTACTGGACAATATGGCAAGTCGTTTCATGGTCTATAATTGGAATGGCTGCAGGACTGATCGGAAAGTATTGGTCCGCGATACCAGTGTGGCTTCTCTCGATATATGGGTTTATAAGTGGAATCTTATATGGTTTTATCATTTCATTAACGATGAGGGCAGCCGGTCAGCCATTTTGGGCTTATTATTTAGCTGGACTGCCACTAGATTTAAACCATGCCGCTAGTAACGTTATCTTTATACTTGTGCTTTCGCCTGTGCTAGGTACATTATTTTCCAGGTATCAAAAAAGGCATGCGATTTCAAATGTATAGTAAGTGGCTATTTCGATGGAAAAACCACTTAGAAAGGAAGCTGCTAAACTGGGCAGTTTCCTTTTTTTATTGTTTGAAAAGTTATAAATTTTTGCGCTCTTCTTAATGCCCTGTTATTGTTTTTCATTTTTAATTATCCGTATTATGATAAGGAAGTGTAACTTTTTTATCTACATAACCGACAATATGAATGAACGGGGAGGTTCAAAGTGTGAAACCGTTCTTTGATGAATTTTATGATAAGTATCATCGAGATCTATTTCAATTTATTTATTATATGGTTAAAAACCGTCAAGCAGCTGAAGATTTAACACAGGAGGTTTATATAAAAGTGCTTCAATCGTACCAATCTTTTGATGGCAGAAGCAGTGAAAAAACGTGGTTGTTCTCCATTGCACGTCATGTGGCAATTGACTATTTTCGCAAGCAAGGAAGAAAACGTAAGAAAATCATGGACTTTTTTAACTGGCAAGAAAAAGGAGAATCATTGAAGGATGACGAGGCTTTACCTGAGGAAATCGTTGAGTTGAATGATCAAATGAGGGAAGTTTATGAAGCACTTGATCAATGTACGTTAGATCAAAAAAGTGTCATCATATTGAGGTATATTCAAGGAATGTCTATACAGGAAACCGCTGCTATCCTCCAGTTCAGTGAAAGTAAGGTGAAGACTACACAACATAGAGGGATGCAGGCTTTGAAAAAACGATTACAGGCAAGGGAGGAGGGCGACGACCATGAAGCATAATGATGAACAGAATGAACGTTTAGAAAAGATGCTGCATGAGTTCCCGGACATTAAAGATAAAAAAAAGAAGGCAGAGTATTACCGTCAGCTTCCTGAGGAGAGTCCTCAACAGAGGAACTCGCGCCCGAGATGGCTTGTGCCTGGTCTCGCCTCTATCATGGTCTTGCTAATTTTAGCGATTGTTGTACCTTTTTCACTTTATTCCATGCAAGATGGAGCTTTGAATACACCTGAGTCTTTTACTGAAAATCAGACTTTGACTCAAGACAATCATGAAAGTTCAAGTAGTCCAGAAAATTTTCCTGCTGATATCAGGCAAGGGGATGTGGGTCAAACGAGTGAACAATTGACTAGCATGCTTGTAGAAGAAATTACAAATGAGATGAAGCCTTTAGCTGTAGCTGATAAAAATGCTCAACATATCGTCCCTCTGACGATGATAGCAACTGAAGAAGGTGAAGAAAATCAAACAATAAATGCGGAACAGCTTGGATTATCGAAAAGCTTTCTAGAAAATATTGATATTTCGATTAACAAAGAAGCGAGGGAAGCAAGAGTCACATTTCCGAATGACTTTACAGTAAGCGGCGGGAATGCGATGACTACAACAATTGTAAATAGCATTAAGTGGGCTGTTGAACCTTACGATATTGATAACATTTTACTACAGACGGAAGAGGGAGCACCAGTTTCGTTAGGCAGTTATGGAAACGTCACGTCATTGTCAACGATAAAAGAAGAAAGCTTTATTTTTAAAGTGCTCGAATCAGCCTCTAAAGATACCTTCTTTTTCGTACCTATCTCTATAACCCAAGGTCTTTCAATAAGCGATGCTTTAGAAGAATTAAAAAAGGACGAGGAAAATCCGCAGGTGAAATCACCTATTCCATCTGAAGTCAAGATTCAGTCCTCACATGAAGAAGGAAGAAGGCTCGTAATTGAACTTAATAATCCTAAGCATTTTGACAAACAAGAGATGCTGACAGGTATAGAATCGATTCTGATTACCGCTCGTCATTTTGGTTATGATCAAGTCGTATTTGAAAATACATCGATCGGAAAGCTTGGTCCTTACCAGCTGAATGAATCCATTGAAACACCTAAAGGACTAAACCCTATACCAGCTGACCAATAATAGGAACCCTTGCCATAAGCAGGGGTTCTTTCGCGTTTTTAAGATGGATACGTTTATTAACCCAGTCCTTCCTCGTTTCTAACGTAGTGCCCCCACGCTTTTGTGCTGTTCTCAAGGTATTTTCGATAGAATAATGGAGGCGCCCATGATAAAATAAGGACATGCTAATGAGGAGACGATGGTATGGACAGAGAGGTTTTGATGGAACAAGTGTCAAAAAAAATCAAATTAATCCGCGTCGAGTATGGATATACCCAGAATCGTATGGCTACTATCCTCGGGGTGTCGAAGAAGACACTTGTTCAAATAGAGAAAGAGAGAACACATGCAAACTGGACAACCATAGTAGCGGCGGTTTGTGCTCTATTTCAAGAAAGTGAAGTTATAGGAAGTATGTTAGGAGACTCCCCTCTTGAAATTATAGAAACAATTGCTCACGAACAAATTGACCTGCCAAAAGGAAAGACAATAGGCGGGAAAATGTGGTGGACAACTGCAGAAGAAATAGGTCAGTATAAATTGCAACAGAATGCATTTTCGAATTATTGATGAGCATGGTTACCGCTGGTACTCAAGTTTTAATAAGGAAGAGGCACTGTTTCGGTATCGTCAGCTTACAACGAATGATTAAAAAATTCCCTTCTGCTCGGGAGAAGGGAATGATTTTATTCATATTTAAGGGGGTCTCCCTCAAAAGATTGCTCAGCTATCTTAATAGAATCTGTTGGGCAGCCATCATATGCATCTTCCATATCCTCTTCATAAATTTCAGGAACTTCTTTAATCCCCTCATTATCATCAAGTAGCGCGTAGGCGAGCCCTTCATCATCATAATCAAATATATCTGGAGCGGCAGCACCGCATGCCCCGCAAGCAATGCATGTATCTTGATCAACAATTGTAAACTTTGCCAAGAAATGAACCTCCTTCGAATGTCACCTCATGAAGAATTTTCGTAGAGGGTCAAATGGTTAAGAGAAAAACTCGTACATAGTTATTGTAAGATGTGTGTGTTAACTTTTCAATAGATAAGAAGGGGAGTGAGAGTCTCACTTGTTTTTATATATTATTTTAGAGTGTGTGCTGCAAATGAATGGGGAGCGGACGATATCAGGGATCTTTCATTTGCTAAAGGGGAAACGATCTTCCCAAACATTGCAGGATGCACGTTCCTATAAATTAGATCAGTACTTTGGCATTTATCCTAGTCTTTCAAGGCAAGTCTTAGAGGCATCTACTAAACGTGCAGCTAATGAGCAACTTATTAGTATAGAAAATAAACAGTTTGCTGTCCTTATAAAGAAAGGCCGCGATTATATGGCCAACTACGAGGGACCACCCCCAAAGTATTTTTCAGGTATGGCCGAACAGGGGAATGTAAGAGAATTTCAAGATCGTTTGCAATTGTTTGTTCAAACGGTTACTCATATGTCCATGGAGAACCCATCGTTTTTACCCATTGTGGAGCAGCTTAAGGTTCAGCAATGGGTAAAAAAACAATATGTGGTGAATAAAGGAAGAATAAAAGACGTTGAGGCACAGTTATATCTGGAGTTGGCCACATTACTTAACCAGTTGACACGTTTAGAGGCAGAATTATTTACAAGTCGATTAACTGGGGAAAGCATTGTTGGGGAGACAAGGGGTCAATTGGCACTCGATCACAATATTAGTGTAGAGGACGTCGACATTCTATTGTCACATGTCTCCTACTTCTTATACCATCAAACCAAGGATAGTCCCTCCTGCTATCCAGAGTTAGCCCGTTGTCTTGAGGGCTTGTCATCTTCAAATCTTATCACGCAATCAGCGAAAAGAACCTATCAATATTTGGAGCGTGGATTTTGCGTAGAAGACATTGCAGCGAAAAGGCAATTAAAAATGAGTACGATTCAGGATCACGTCGTCGAAGCAGCATTAGTTGTACCCAACTTCTCAATTCGTCCTTTTATTAGCGAAGGGGACGAAAAGAGAATTATCGATTCAGCTGAAACCCTTCAGACGAAGCGTTTGAAAAAGATCTACGAATCATTAGAGGGACACTTTAGCTATTTCGAGTTACGGTTAGTATTAGCAAAGGAACAGCACGCACAAAAGGAGCCAACGCCATATGCAACATCCTGATTTAAAGCAGAAGCTTTATGAACACTTTGGTTATCGCCAGTTTAGGGAAGGGCAACAGGAGATTATTGAAGAGGTTATGAAGGGGGTGGATGTATTAGGAATACTGCCTACAGGAACAGGAAAGTCCATTTGTTTTCAGTTGCCTGCATTGCTTTCTTCCGGAACGACAATAGTTGTATCCCCCTTAATTTCTTTAATGGTGGATCAAGTGAAGCAACTGAAAGCAACTGGATTTAAGTCTGTTATTTCGCTGAATAGTTTTATGGATCAAAGAGAAAGGCGAACAATGATGGGCAATCTTCAGCAGTATTCACTCATCTATCTCTCACCGGAAATGCTGCAAAATGAGTGGGTTCAGCAACAGTTGAAGAAACAGAAGGTTGATCTTTTCGTTATCGATGAGGCGCACTGTATCTCCCAGTGGGGCCATGAATTTAGAACAGACTACTTAAAATTGAAGGAAACAATCGAGCTGCTTAATCACCCCACCGTGTTAGCCCTAAGTGCAACGGCAACACCAGAAGTTCAAGCAGATATAAAACAACAGCTGGATCGTCCTGATATGACTGCACATATTTACCCAATGGACAAAGTAAACATGAGCTTCGCTGTAGAAGAATATGATCATCCTGATGATAAGTTGCAACGGATCATCGAGCTATTGGCTAACAGAAAAGCCCCAACCATGATCTATTTTTCCAGTCGCCAATCAGCAGAACGAATTTCGCAAGAATTAAAAGGTAAGTTAGATCAAAGAGTAGCCTTTTATCACGGTGGAATGGAGCAGATGGACCGGCTTCTCGTTCAACAACAGTTTATGAATGATCAGGTAGATGTGATTTGTTGTACAAGTGCTTTCGGGATGGGCGTGGATAAGCCGAACATTCGAAGAGTCATCCATTATCATTTTCCTTCTCAACTAGAATCGTTTATACAGGAAGTTGGTCGGGCAGGTCGTGATGGAAAGCCTTGTGCTAGCCTTATGTTATACACACCAGCTGATCATTATTTACCGCAGTTGTTCATACAAAGTGAATTGCCTGAACTTGAGGATGTCTCAAGAGTGCTTCGATCCATTTATTCATTTGTGGGTAAGGGAGAAGTGCTTTTGAGTAATGATGACATGGCAGAGCAGCTTCAGCTTTCTGAATCACAGTGGAACTTTTTTAAATACCAGCTTGAGCAGGAGAATTTATTATCTCCAGATTCAGTCACTGGCACTAAAAAGATGTGGAAACAAGCAGAGGAAAGAATCCGGTTGATTGTACAACAGCGCTGGACGTATAAAAAACAAAAGCTCCAGGAGATGCTGAATTGGCTTCACCATCCAGGCTGTAAACGGAAGATGCTTTATGCTTCTTTTCAAAAGTTATGCAGAACTCCTGACGTTCCCTGCTGCAGTTATTGTGGTTTCATTATCTCTGAGATGCTCCTTGAAATAGATACTAGACGTCCCGTATATTCCGGCTGGAAGGAACGCTTGGAAAAGATATTTCACCAAGGGGCAGCCTCATGCGATTAACTGATCAAGCACAACTGATTAAACAAATGTCAGATCGGGAAGTGACGAAACACCTTGTTTATACACAGCTTTTTATTTTTCTATTCGCCATTGCCTTAAGTGTCTTTCTATTTGATGCGTTTTTTTCGGACTGGCAGCAATTATTCACTTTGACTTTTAATGAATGGTTGTTCTATGGTATTTTGCCTGCCGTGGTCGTACTGGCTATTGATTTTGTACTAATGGCTAGTTTGCCTAAACGTTTCTATGATGATGGAGGCATTAATGAAAAGGTATTCAAAAATCAACCGCTTACTAAAATTTTTTTCTTAACCTTGATTATTGCATTTTCCGAAGAAATGCTTTTTCGTGGAGCTATCCAGACGGAATTCGGATATATTATTGCAAGTTTGGTGTTTGCGGTCATACATTTTAGGTATTTAACAAAGGTTGTCCTATTCGTGTCTGTATTATGTGTGAGTTTTTTAATTGGCTATATGTACGAGCTGACACATAGTTTATCTGTTACAATTACGTCGCATTTTTTAATTGACTTTATATTAGCACTCTCAATACGTGTAAGGAAGTGAGGACATTGTTATGACTCAAGAAGACCATCGGAAAGATCAAGCATTACAGTTAAGAAAGTATGCTGATCGTCAAAAGTTTCCCGAAGAGAAAGAAGTGAATGTTTTACAACTTCCACCGAGAAATGAGGTGCACAAAAAGGAGCAGGCTCAAAACAAGTGGAAACTCAGCAGGATCTGGTTGCGATTTTTAGTCCTGTTATTTGTTCTAATAATCCTTTTTTTCTTCTCTTATCAATACTGGGATGTCTGGTTTGATGAAACCCGCAATTTGGACGGATCGGATGCACCGCATTATCATGAAGAAATAACAATTCAAAGGAAAGCATCAACTCCTTGATTAAGAAAAACAAGCGCGTCATTCTTAGACGCGCTTGTTTAGAAAATCTGCTTTTTATCACGTTTATCTTTTAATATTTCTACCGCTTCCATAAACCTTTGTGAATGAACGATCTCTCTCTCCCGCAAGAATTTAAGACTGTCGTTTAAAAAAGGATCGTCAGACATATTTATGATCCATTGATAGGTAGCACGGGCTTTTTCCTCTGCTGCAATATCTTCATATAGATCAGCGATCGGATCGCCTTTTGCTTGAATGTACGTAGCTGTCCAGGGAGCACCTGCTGCATTATGGTAAAATAGTGCCTTGTCATGATTGGCATAATGAGCACCGAGCCCTGCTTCCTTCATTTGTTCCGGAGTTGCATCTTTCGTTAACTTATAAATCATAGCTGCTATCATTTCGAGGTGAGCAAATTCTTCTGTACCGATATCGGTCAGCAAACCGATAACATGATCTGGAATGGTGTATCGTTGATTTAAGTAACGAAGGGCAGCGGAAAGTTCTCCATCCGCTCCTCCATATTGTTCAATCAAAAATTTAGCTAATCTTGGATTACATTCACTAACTTTTACAGGGTACTGCAATTTTTTCTCATAATACCACATAATTTTCCCCCTTCAAATGAATTAAAGCTGCCATGGCCAAGGACCTTCCCCCCAATTCCATGGGTAGCCAGAGTAACTTTCTCCATATTGCCTTAAGGGTCCGAAGTACTGTTCATACTGTTGCTTTAACAGTTTACTTTCATAAGCCAAATGATTGAATTGTTGGATCTGATTCATATCATCAGGGTGGGTATCTAAATACAAGGTCAATTCAACAAGGGCGAAATCCACTTTTTGAATTTGCTCCATCAACTGATAACGGTTTGGACTTTCGGGTGCTTTTTCGCTCATCCTTTTTCTCCTTTCTCATTACTAGGGTAGGAGTCGTACAGGCATGGCCAAAGGGTGCCGCGATATAATGCTTCATTAAGTGGATATTGCTGAAGCCCTGGTGGTTGATAGTTCAAGTAGAGGTTTGGTGGTGTTTGGTAACATTTTTGTTTAGTTGGCGGGCAAGGGTCATATGGACTATGATAAGGTTTGTAACATTTTACAGGTGTGTACATTCTTATCACCTTACTTTCTTCAATTATCAATCTACACACCATATGTACAAAGAAAGTGTATTATTCAACTGGACAAGCAGGAAAATGAGGCCTTTTAACCGAAATATTATAGAAGTGATAAAGATCTACGAGGAGGGAGTTTATGTTTGTAAAAAGTATTATGAAACCTGTGCATAAATCGTTCACAGCCAAGAAGGATGAAGGATTGGGAGAAGTCTTAGATCGTTTGAACACCAAGAACTTACATGCTATGCCTGTACTGGACGGTCAAAAATTTATCGGGATGATCTCAAAGGAGATTATATACCATGCCTTTTTTGAAAGTGACCAAGAAAAAAATTTATTTTTAAATGAAAATACAGCAGGTGATGTTGCCCTGTATAGAGATCTTTCTATCCATGACGAAGAGGTTTTTGAACATACCTTGCCATCATTTAAAGGATTTCCGGTGCTAGCCGTTGTTGACGAAGCCCAGCATTTTAAAGGCCTAATTACTCGTTACGATGTAATTGAACAGTTTGAAAGTGCCTTCGGTGTGAAGAAAAAAGGTATTAGGATTGCCTTTACGTCAGAAGAGTCAGAAGGGCGAATTGAACGCTTAGGTGACATCATTAAGAGTTATCACGAGAATGTCATTTCTTTGGCTACTTTTGATGAGACAGACAAGTTGGCAAGGCGCATTGTTTTAAAGATTGAAAAGAAAGATAATATTGATCAATTCACGAAAAAATTGGAGAAAATGGGCTTTCGTATACTAAGTGTTAAGGAAGTTTAAAAAAGCCACTATGTGTTTGACACATAGTGGCTTTTTGTTGTGGTATGATAAAGTTTACTTCAGAAAGAGGTGTGGATGAACGTGCGCATGATTGCAAGTGCTATTGTAGTTGTTGTATGGTTGTTGGTAAAAATGTTCCGTACAGCTGTTTCTGATAAGATCAGTACACATTCCCTTACAGTTCCCATAGAAAAATCCCATACGATCTTTTTTATTTCGGACATTCATAACCGCTTGATCAATCAACAAACAATTGCTAACATCAGTGACGAGGTCGATACTGTTATAATAGGCGGGGATTTGGCAGACCGTCGTGTTTCTTCAAGTAGGCTTTCAGCTAATATTAAGCTGTTACATAGTTGGAATGTGCCGATTTATTTTGTTGCTGGGAACAATGATCACGAATTTAAACCACAGCCTATATTATCGCTTCTCAAACATGAAGGGATTAAAGTTCTTTCAAATCAATGGATAAATCTTAATGGTAAAGGACTCACTCTTAGCGGGATCGACCCTTATTTTAATGAGCCATCTATCCCTGCATGTATTCCTGAAAACAGTGTAAACATATTAGTTATTCACGAGCCATCCCTCTTAAAGGAGTTCTCAGTGGACACATACAATCCATATGATTTAATCTTAACCGGGCATACCCATGGTGGCCAAATCAGGATTTTTGGCCAGGGGCCTTATTCTCGCGGTTTTTGGGGGAAGTACCATAAGGCTGCTTTCTTAAATAGCGAAGGATATGGAACGTCTTTAATTCCCATGAGATTAGGGACGACACCAGAGGTTCATTTGATTAAGCTCTTGCCCTGCTAATCTTTGAATAGGTGATTATCTATTGCCCTAGAGCTAAATCATGGATATAATGCTAAAAAAAGTGCCATAATTAAAGCAGGTATCATAAGATATAGATAAAAGGTATCCATAAACAAGGGGGGGCGATCACATGCGAGTAGAAAGAATGTCCAATGAAAAGTTCAAAATATTTTTGACCTTTGATGATTTAATGGACAGAGGTTTAACCCGTGATGAATTATGGGAAGACCTTCCAAGAGTACATCGCGTGTTTAGCGATATGATGTACGATGCTGGCATCGAGCTGGGTGTTGAGCTTAACGGAGTTCTCCTCGTCCAAGTATATTTACTTCAAGCTCAAGGGATGTTAGTGGTCGTTACAAGAGCAGAAAATGAAGATATTGAGGAAGATGAAGATTATATCGAAATGAAAGTAACATTAGATGAAAGTAACGAAATGATATTTTCCTTTGATGATTTCGAGGATATCATACAAGCAGGATTGCATTTGTATCGTCTGGGTGTATTTGGTGGGGATGTTTACTCTTATAACACCAATTACTATATGGTGTTGGATGATGAAGTGATCGTTCATCTTGACACGGAACAAGTGATTGCATTATTGTCTGAATTTGCGTCCGCTTCAGCTGTAACTTCTCACAGGCTAATTGAGTATGGCAAGGTGATTATGAAAAATGATGCCATGCAAAATATATATACCTATTTTTCTAATTGATCTGGTTTAATACGAACGAATGCTATTCATGGCTTCGTTCTTTTTATTTGATTTTAAATAGAAGCAGACAAGTGAACATGTTAAGATATTAAAGGAATAGTTGATGATTATAGTCATTTTTCAGAAATGGAGTGTACATGAATGAAGATTGCGGTTCTATATGGTGGTACATCAGGAGAACGTGAGGTGTCACTTTCTACGGGGAAAGGGATTATTCAAGCATTAAAAAATAAAGGTCATGATGTCGTTGATATAGACTTCACACCAGAAAAGCTTGATGAGATTTTATCATTAAAGGTGGATCTTGTTTTCCTTGGATTACACGGAAAACATGGGGAAGATGGCAAAGTACAAGGATTACTGGATATGCTTGAGATTCCTTATGTGGGTTCTGGAGTCCTAGCTTCGGCATTGGCTATGGATAAAGCGAAATCAAAACAAATATTTGCAAACAATGGTATTTTAACAGCTAAGAGTAAAACCTATCATAGAACTCATCATAACGATCACGAGGAAATCGCCTCAGATATACGTTCTTCTTTTACACTTCCTTTTGTCATTAAACCGAACCAAGAAGGGTCAACACTTGGTTTGACAATTGTAAAAGAGGATAAACAAATAGTGCCAGCAATCCAAATGGCTTTAAATTCTGATTCAGTCATTTTAGTTGAAGACTATGTTGGTGGAAGAGAGGTAACTGTTCCTGTTGTAGGAAGTCAGGGAGATGAAAGGGCGCTTCCTGTCATTGAAATCATTCCTAAAAATGATTACTATGATTTTGACTCCAAATATCAACCGGGTGGAAGTGAGCATATTGTACCAGCTGAAATTGGGAAGGCCTTAACAGAAAAACTGAGTGCTGAAGCTGTGCAAGCACATCGATTGTTAGGCTGTGATGTGTACTCCCGCGTTGATTTCATTATAAACGACAAGCAAGAGACGATCATTCTTGAAGTAAACACTCTCCCAGGCATGACACCTACGAGTCTATTTCCTGATTCAGCCCAGGTGATTGGCTGGAGTTATGATGATCTAATTGAACAGTTCGTTATGCTTTCTTTTGAAAATAAAAGAAAATGAATGAAATCGCTTACAAATAGCGGAGAATTCCGCATGATATGACCTTATTTTGCTTTGCATAATAGTATCTAACGTGTATACTATTGACTGAAAGACGACCCGAAGTGAATGGTTTGATATAGGAGGTAAATGCATGGTAGCCGATAATGGTGCAAATGAAACGAACGAACAATTTGATGTATTAAAGTCTACACAGACGGTAATCAAAAAAGCACTTGATAAACTAGGGTATCCAAATGAAGTTTATGATCTTTTAAAAGAACCTGTTCGCATGATGACGGTAAGAATCCCCGTGCGAATGGATGATGACTCAATAGAAATTTTCACAGGCTACAGAGCGCAGCACAATGATGCTGTAGGACCGACCAAAGGCGGCGTTCGTTTTCATCCAAATGTTTCTGAAAAGGAAGTTAAAGCGCTGTCGATTTGGATGAGCTTAAAGGCAGGAATCGTCGATTTGCCATATGGAGGCGGAAAAGGTGGAATTGTCTGTGATCCGCGCGAGATGTCCTTTAGGGAGCTTGAGGGAATCAGCCGAGGCTATGTTCGAGCAATCAGCCAAATAGTTGGCCCTACAAAAGATATTCCAGCACCGGACGTATTTACGAATTCTCAAATCATGGCTTGGATGATGGATGAATACAGCCGGATTGACGAATTTAATAACCCTGGTTTTATTACAGGGAAGCCGATTGTATTAGGTGGTTCACACGGTAGGGAAACAGCTACTGCAAAAGGGGTTACCATCTGTATTGACGAAGCGGCTAAGCAGAAAGGGATTGACATTGAAGGGGCGCGTGTAGTTGTGCAAGGATTCGGTAATGCCGGCAGTTTTCTTGCTAAATTTATGCACGATAAAGGCGCTAAGGTAATCGGTATTTCTGATGCGTATGGTGGCCTGCATGATCCCGACGGGCTAGATATTGAATACTTACTTGATCGTCGTGATAGTTTTGGCACGGTGACCAACCTGTTTAAAAACACGATTACAAATGAAGAATTACTTGAACTTGATTGTGATATATTAGTTCCTGCAGCCATTGAGAATCAAATTACGGAGAAAAACGCAAACAGTATTAAAGCATCGATCATAGTAGAAGCGGCAAATGGGCCAACAACGCTAGAAGCGACACGTATTCTCTCAGACAGGGGGATTCTGCTTGTTCCCGATGTACTAGCTTCAGCAGGCGGTGTGACTGTTTCGTACTTTGAATGGGTTCAAAATAATCAAGGGTATTATTGGACGGAAGACGAAGTGGAAGAGAAGCTTCATAAAGTTATTGTTAAGGGCTTTGCAAACGTCTATCGAACAGCTGAGAATCGGAAAGTTGACATGAGACTTGCCGCCTATATGGTTGGTGTTCGCAAAATGGCTGAAGCTTCAAGGTTTCGCGGATGGATATAAGTTGATTCCACTTATTAAATCTCCTATCATTCATATGGTAGGAGATTTTCGTTTGTAAGTGAGCAAAGAGGAGTGACAAGAGTGCAACAAGAAAAGGTGATTATCATTGGAGCGGGCCCTTGTGGGATGAGTGCTGCCATTGAGCTTAAAAAGCACGGCATTGATTCATTACTAATTGAAAAGGGAAGCGTAGTAAATTCAATCTATCATTACCCTACACATCAAACTTTTTTCAGTTCGAGCGAGAAGCTTGAAATCGGCCAGATTCCTTTTATTACGGAGCGGCAAAAACCGGTACGAAATGAGGCGCTTGCCTATTATCGGGCGGTAGCTGGACGAGAGCAATTAAGAATTCAAGCTTTTGAAAAAGTAGATGCTGTTGAAAAGCAGGAAAAAGGATATGTGTTAACCACAACGAAGAATACAGGGGAAGAATGCGAATATTTCACAGAATATGTGATTGCAGCCACAGGATATTACGATCAGCCGAACTACATGAATGTAAAGGGTGAAGAGCTGGACAAGGTTATGCATTACTTTAAAGAAGCACATCCTTATTATGATAAAGAGATTGCGATTATTGGCGGTAAGAACTCCGCAGCAGATGCTGCTCTTGAATTAGTGAAAGCAGGAGCAAAGGTGACGGTCCTTTATCGAGGAGAAGATTATTCGAAGAGTATTAAACCATGGATCCTTCCACAGTTTGAAGCACTAGTTAGAAAAGGAATTGTTCACATGGATTTCTGTGCGAGTGTAAGGGAAATAACACGCCACGAAGTAGTGTATGAGTGTAAAGGAGAAGAAATACGAATCAAAAATGACTTCGTTTTTGCAATGACTGGCTATCGCCCCGATCACCACTTCTTAACGGAGATGGGTGTAACAATGGATGAAGAGACTGGGCGTCCATCATTTAATGAACAAACGATGGAGACGAATGTGCCTGGTATTTATATTGCCGGCGTAATCGCAGCAGGGTACAATAATAATGAAATTTTCATCGAAAATGGTCGTTTTCATGGTGAGCAAATTGCAAAAGATATTTCTCAAAAGTAAAAACAGGCTCATGGAGTTGTTCCATGAGCCTGTTTTATTGATTAGCACGAGCGTAGGTGGCCTCAGGTAACCAACTGGTGGATCCATCAAGTTTTCCTGTTAGTAACTGAACATCGGTGAGAGCTCAATTGGATTACTAGTCATTTCAAGGGCGATCATCAACTTGATACGTGCTTTAGGTCCAGTAAGGCCATTAGCAAAAATGACACCCAGTTCTCTAAGCTGACGACCTCCGCCTTCGTAACTATATGTGTCCTGTACAATGCCTTGATAACACCTTGAGACTAATACAATAGGAATACCCGCTTGAATGGTTGTTTTAATCGATTGGACGGTCTCTGGGGCAGGTTCCCTTGTCCGAGTGCCTCAATCACTATGCCATCCACCCCGCTATTTCGTACAGCATCAATAAGCATTCCATCCATACCGGCGTAGGCCTTAATCAAGGAGACGTTCTTACTAATCTGTTGAATGGGGTAGGAATCATGACTTGTTGTTTTATGATGGAAAAAGACATCCCTTTTTGTCGTAATCCCTATAGGACCATATTGTGGGCTTTGAAAGGTCGCTACATTACTCGTTGATGTTTTAGTAACGTTACGTGCTGTATGGATTTCGTCATTCATAACGACCAGCACACCTTTGTCCTGTGCCTCATCACAACTGGCTACACGAATGGCGCTCAATAAATTATATAATCCGTCTGAACCTATTTCATTACTTGACCGCATGGCCCCTGTTACAATGACCGGTTTTCTTGTTTGTAGAAACAGGTCAAGGAAGAATGCTGTTTCTTCCAAAGTATCTGTCCCATGTGTAATGACTATCCCGTCGAATAGAGCCTTTGCAAGTTTTTCATGGATGAACCGTCCTAGCTTCAGCATGTGGTCGGGGCGGATGTGTGGTGAGGGAAGGTGAAATAGAAATTCATCTTCAATTACAGTCGTTCCTGACAAAAAGGAAGAGATTTCTTCCAACGGATGATCTTCGTCCGTATTTACCTCTCCTGTTTGTTTGTTTTCCTTCATAGAAATAGTTCCACCTGTATGTATGATCAAAATACGTTTCATGCCAGTCACCTGCCTATCGTTACATATTCCTTTTCTTTCTTCTTCATGATACGATGAATTGAGGTGGAAAGAAAGAGAGAGGGCTGATTAAATATGGCCATTTTAACAGTGGCGATAGCTCCTGCTATTGCAATTATGACATTCATTTATCTTAGTAAAAGAATAGAACTTGAGCCCTTACCTTTAATTTTCCGGATGTTTATTTTAGGAGCTCTTCTAGTTTTTCCGCTGATGTTTATTCAATACGCTTTTGAAAGTGAAGGCTTCTTTCAAACTCCATTATTAAAATCAGTATTTTTAGCTGGATTATTAGAAGAGTTTTTTAAGTGGTTCGTATTTATGTTCATGATTTTTCGACATACATCTTTTGATCATCACTATGATGGAATTATATACGGTGTGGCGATTAGCCTAGGGTTTGCTACCTTAGAGAATATTATCTACTTATTTGCAAACGGCATCGAATTTGCTTTTTTTCGAGCGATCTTCCCCGTCTCTTCACATGGTCTTTTTGGCGTGTTGATGGGCTTTTACATGGGAAAGGCGAAGTTTTCTTCCGATCATAGGAAAACCCATATCTTTCTAGCCTTCATGATTCCATTCATGCTGCATAGTTTTTACGGGTATTTCGTCGTTACAAATGAATGGCTATACTATGTCATTCCATTTATGATCATTTTGTGGATGGTCGGTGTAAGAAAAATTAACGTAGCCAATCGACACCACGAACAACTGATGAAAAAGGTTAGGAATGAATAGGTCTCCTGCATATAAAAGGGAGGCTTTTTTATTTGCCAGTAGATAATGGAATCCTATGATTGAATTGACAACAAATACTATTCTAAGTTTGACATGTATAATGTAGCAACTTTGATAAAAACTAACGCTACAAATATATGTAATGGTCAGGGGTGGAAGTAAGATGATTTGGAAAAAAACGGCTATATTTTGCCTGGCGTTTGTATTATTCATTCAACCTTTTTCAGTGTTGAATGATCCTAAACCAGTTCAAGCTTTCTCGAACCAAGTCATTCAGCATGGGGCTGTTGGTGATGATGTAATTGAACTGCAATCCCGTCTCCAATATATAGGTTACTATAACGGAGAAATAGATGGGGTTTTTGGATGGGGAACCTACTGGGCTTTACGTAATTTTCAATATGAATTTGGCATGAAAGTTGACGGATTGGCTGGTCCCAAAGTGAAAGAGAAGTTGGTTGAAGCTAGTGATTATGACAAAGGATATGTAAAAAAGCAAATAAGACAAGGCAATGATTTTACTCATTATGGAGGTACGCCGACAGAGCAACAGACAGAGCAGCAACAACCTCAGCAACAACAGCAACAACAGCAATCTTCTCCTCCACAGGAACCTACTGCTGTTAATGTACCTGGCGGTTATTCACAAAATGATATCCAGCTCATGGCTAACGCCGTTAACGGAGAAGCACGCGGCGAACCGTATATCGGCAAAGTGGCCGTGGCAGCCGTTATTTTAAATCGTGTCGAAAGTGCCTCATTCCCGAACTCGGTTTCTGGAGTTATATTTGAGCCTCGTGCCTTTACTGCCGTTAGTGATGGTCAAATATGGTTAACTCCGGATGAGTCAGCTAAACGTGCTGTAATTGATGCGATTAACGGGTGGGATCCTTCGGGTCAAGCTTTGTACTATTTTAATCCCAATACCGCTACATCGGATTGGATTTGGACACGTCCGCAAATTAAAAAAATTGGAAAACATATATTCTGTAAATAGGAGGTGGGCAACATGTTTCGCTGGATTACAATTACAGTTCTAGCTCTAGCTATTATTGGTCTTGGAGTATTTGGTTATAAAGAGAATCAGGAAAAAAACGCCATTCTTTTACAGGCAGAGAATAACTATCAACGTGCGTTCCACGAACTTACCTATGATATGGATTTACTGCATGATAAAATTGGCGCTACCTTAGCTATGAATACGAGACAGCAGATATCTCCACAGTTAGCTGAGATTTGGAGACTTACATCAGAAGCCAAATCCAATGTGGGGCAGCTGCCATTAACATTGCTTCCATTTAATAAGACGGAAGAATTTTTATATAACATTGGTGAGTTCTCCTACAATACTGCTGTTAGGAACTTGGAAGATAAACCGTTAACAGAAGAGGAGATTAAAGGTCTTGAAGCTCTCTATAAGCAATCAGGGGAAATTAAAGACGAACTTCGTCAAGTTCAAAGCATGGTATTAAGTGAAAACTTGCGCTGGATGGATGTTCAACTCGCTTTAGCTACAAGTGATGAGAATGGTGATAACACGATCATTAATGGATTTAAAACGGTTGAGAAATCGATGGAAGATTATCACGAAACGAATATGGAAACAGGAATTGCAACGTCAGGGTCAGAAGAAGAATTAAATAAAATTCAAGGAGAAGAGATTAACAAAGAGCAAGCAAAAGAAATAGCCACTCAGTGGTTAAAAGGTGCAAAGAAATCCGATTTAACAATGACCACATCAGGAGAGGGAGCAAACATTGAAACGATCACCGCTTCTTATCAAAAAGGTGATACAAATGGCTATATTGATTTGTCCAAAAAAGGTGGTCATCCATTAACAGTCATGGTCAGCAGAGCTGTTAAAGAGCCTAAGATTAGTTTGTATGAAGGGTCTAATAAGGCGAAATCTTATTTAGAAGGCATCGATTTAACTGACGTTGAACTTGTCGAAAGCAGTCAGTATGAACATGTCGGTGTATATCGGTTTGTCTATAGTAAAGATGGAATCAGACACTATCCTGACTCTGTACAAATGAAAATCGCACTGGACAATGGAGACTTGTTAGGTATGACCTCGATTGATTATTTCAGTCACCATGATGATGAAGCTATTAAAGAGCCGACCATTTCAGAAGAGGAAGCACGTGAAATGGTTAATCCGAATTTAGAGATTCAGGAGCAGCATTTGTCTGTTATTGAAAATGAATCAGAAGAACAAGTTCTGTGCTATGAGTTTTTAACAACAATGGATGATGAAACGTATCGCATATTTATAAATGCCTGGGACGGAACAGAAGAAAAAGTAGAAATTCTTCATTCCGTAGAAACTAAATATGAGCCTACAATTTAATTATAAAAAGCCGCTTTTTAATGAGCGGCTTTTTATAATTTTGTGTCTTTAGTAATTAGTATTTGTAATTCAAAATGCCGGCCGCCTTCCTTTTTGAAGCAAAATTTGTAATAATATATAATACTATAGCCATAAAGAGAGGCGGCGATGGGTTTGATAAAAGTTGGGGCTCCCATCACATTAGAATTGTATAAGCATAGCCAAGATGAACCAGAACGGTATAAATGTAAACTTGTGGATGATACAGAAGATTATATTTACATTGATTACCCTATCAAGATGGATACGGGGAAAACAGCATTTTTCTTTGAAGGTACTGAATTTTACGCAAGTTTTGTTGGGGAAGATGAATCCGTTTACCGATTTGAGACGGAAGTGGTAGCAAGAAAGAAAATGAATATCCCAGTGCTTGTTCTAACATTCCCGAGACGTAAGAAACTTGTACGTATTCAAAGAAGAAAGTATGTGCGTGTAGAGTCGTCATTGGATGTGGCGGTATGTGGAATAGATCGGTCAATGATGGGTTTTACAAGCGTAACCAAGGATCTCAGCGGGGGAGGTGTGGCTATCCTGCTTCCGCAAAGTCATGAATTAACACAGAACCAGGAAGTTGAAATCACCTTAGTTTTACCGATGAATTCTGGAGAATATCGTTATGTTGAAACAAATGCAAAAATCATCAGGATTGGTACATTGGGAAATAATATCCGTGTGGGTGCGTCAGCCGAATTTGTCGAGATCACTGAAAAGCATCGCCAGTCCATTATTCAATACTGTTTTGAACAGCAAATGTATATGAGGAAACGTAAACTGAATTAATTATATTATTATGGAATTAGCATCAGAAATTTGTTATTCTTTATAGGAATAATTAAAGTGATTACGTAGGTAGCACTCGTATTCAAATACGTATGATATAAGCGCGCTTACTCTTTAGCAGGTGCGCTTTCGTATGTTGAACTGGGAAATTGGAGGAACTTTTATGAAACGAACAAAAGCTTTGGCAATAGCCATTGACGGCCCGGCGGCAGCTGGCAAAAGTACGGTAGCTAAACGTGTTGCACACCAGTTGTCTTATATTTACATAGATACAGGAGCCATGTATCGCTCTCTAACTCTAAAAGCAATAACAAAGGAAATTGACCTTGACAATGGGGGCCAACTGGGTGATTTATTGCGAGAAACTGATATTGAGCTAACACAAAGAGAGGATGGTCAGCACGTCTTCTTAGATGGGGAAGATGTATCCCTTGATATCCGTACAAATGAAGTGACAAGCCATGTGTCTTTCGTTGCTAAGCATCGTAAAGTGCGGGAAGAAATGGTTAAAAGACAGCAGGAACTTGTAAAAGAACGTGGTGTGGTCATGGATGGTAGAGATATTGGTACACATGTTATCCCAGATGCAGAAGTGAAGATTTTTATGATTGCTTCTGTTGAGGAAAGAGCAGAACGCCGTCATAAAGAAAACACCGAAAAGGGTTTTGATTCTGATCTTGAGCAGCTTAAAATGGAAATTAGAAAACGTGATGAAATTGATTCAAAACGTGAAACAGCTCCTTTAGTGAAAGCAAAGGATGCGATAGAAGTGGATACTACCTCTCTTTCTATAGAAGAGGTCGTCAACAAGATCGTTACGATCGTTCACCAGAAAGAAATGAGGGAGGGATAAGTGTGAACTTATACAAATTGGGGAAACTGGTCTGTAGTCTTATTTTTTATCCGTTATACCGGATCAAAGTGACCGGAAAAGAAAATATACCAAAAGATGGTCCAGTCATTATTTGTGCTAATCATATTTCTAATGTTGACCCTCCTGTTGTTGGAATTACCAATCAGCGGGATGTCTATTTCTTAGCAAAAGAGGAGCTTTTTAAAAATCGTTTTTTAGAGAAATTAATGAAGAGCATTAACGCTTTTCCAATTAAACGGGGCATGCGCGATCGTAACGCGCTGAGAAAAGGGCTTGGTATCCTTAAGGAAAACCATGTATTAGGATTGTTCCCTGAAGGATCACGCCAAAAAAACGGAGAGATCGGAAAAGGATTAGCCGGAGCCGGTTTCTTTGCACTAAGATCCGAAGCAGCAATTGTACCCTGCGCGATTATTGGACCTTATGAAAAGTTTAAGCCGCTTAAAGTTGTTTATGGGAAGCCGATTGATATGACTGGCTATCGAGAGCAAAAAGCATCTGCCCAGGTGGTTACAGACCGGATTATGGAAGAAATCAGACAATTGCAAGAATTTCATAGTGAAAAAAGCGTAATCACTTGACAAACGACTCCAAATATTAGAAGTTAGACAAAAGGGCATATCTGTATTTTGGTTGTGTCGGAAATTGAAGGAGGTAGCTTTGTATGGATGAAATGAACCATGAAGTATCAGGAATGAAAGAATTTTCTGCAGGGGATACCGTGACTGGTAAAGTCGTAAAGATTGAAGAAAAACAAGTCCTTGTAGATGTTGGATATAAAGTGGAAGGGATCGTACCCATTAGTGAATTATCCAGTCTGCACGTAGAAAAAGCTTCCGATGTCGTACACGAAGGAGACGAATTAACTCTGCAGGTTAAAAAAGTAGAAGATGATGAAATCGTACTATCCAAGCGAGCAGTAGATGCAGATCAAGCATGGCAGGATCTTGAAGCTAAGTTTGATAGCGGGGAAATCTTTGAAGCAGAAGTAAAAGACGTCGTTAAAGGTGGACTAGTCGTTGATATTGGTCTCCGTGGCTTCATCCCTGCTTCCTTAGTAGAAACCTATTACGTCGAGGATTTTGAGGAATATAAAGGAAAAAGCCTCAGCTTGAAGGTTGTTGAGCTTGACCGTGAACAAAACCGGGTGATTCTTTCACACCGTGCTGTTGTGGAAGCAGAGGAGTCTACTAAGAAACAAGAAGTGCTCCAGTCTCTTGAGGAAGGGCAAGTTATCGAAGGTACTGTGCAAAGATTGACTGATTTTGGTGCTTTTGTCAATTTAGGCGGTATTGATGGTCTTGTCCATATCTCACAACTTTCTCACGAACACGTGGAGAAATCTTCTGATGTAGTAGAGGAAGGACAAACCGTTAATGTAAAAGTTCTTTCAGTCGACCGCGATAATGAAAGAATTTCACTATCCCTTAAAGCAACACAGCCTGGTCCATGGCATGATGTCGCAAATCGTGTCAATCAAGGTGAAGTTCTTGAAGGTACAGTAAGAAGGCTTGTTAGCTTTGGTGCCTTCGTTGAGGTGTTTCCAGGGGTAGAGGGGCTTGTTCACATTTCTCAGATTTCCAATCGTCACATTGGGACACCAGGTGAGGTTCTTGAAGAAGGACAAACCGTCAGCGTGAAGGTCCTTGATGTCGATGAAGAGGCAAAGCGTCTTTCATTAAGCATGAAGGAGCTTGAACGTGACCAAAGTCGTGAAGACATGAAACAGTACCAAAAGGAAGAAGATAACTCCGGTTTTTCTCTTAGCGATATGATTGGTGATCAACTAGATAAATACAAAAAATAGGAAGACAGCAGGTTTGGAAAAAGCTCTGAACCTGTACATTACATGCTCGAATTATCATCATCCCAACTCAGTGCGAAAGGAGGGGAACTCTTGAATAGAGTTCCCCTCCTTATATCGTTCTCTGGAAGAGAAGCTTATGACAAAAGTGTCATAAGCTTTTTTAATAGTAAGTTTAAGCTCTTCTTCAAACAGCCATAATAGAATTTGAGGAGGAGAGGCAACAATGGCAGTCACCTACTATTGGTATGCATGGGTCATGATGATTCTCGTGTGCTTTTTTATAGAAAAAAATGTGTACAAAAGAGATGTCTTCGTTTTGTACATTATTTTTCAAATGGTCATTTTCTCTTATTTAATGAACAAACATGATTTATTTACCTACATAGTACTGGGGCTGGTCTCTATGTTTGGGCTATATTTTTGGTTGGAGCAGAAACGTTTTTGGTTTCACGTTTTGCCATTTGCGTTTAGTTTATTAACTGCAGGAGTACAGTTGTTTCTCATCGTAAATCCTGTGTGGTCTTTATTTCCGGCTATTGAGTGGACGATCATCGGCATCATTTTCATTGTTCAAAAAATGGGGCTTTCATTCTTTAGTCAAATCGGTCTATGGATTTTAGTTAACACTCTAGGCACAGTCTGGTCTACTATAGCGCTTACGTATTATCAAACATCAGAATATATAAGTCTTGTTGAAATGAACATTTGGATAAGTAAAGGGATCATTCTTTTGTTTCTCTTTCAAGGGATTTATCGTGTCAATCGTTCCTTATTAAAAATGAAACGGCAGCAACGCAATAAACGAGGGATCTATGCATGATCGTAAGAAAGCGATTGTATATTCAAAAAGAATTTGCTACTATAGTAAAGTTAGGTGATTTATGCTGTTCTTATGGATCGAAGCTCAGTGCTCCTCCATTCAAGAGCAGTATTTTTTTGTAAAGAATAAATGATATTATACTAAAATTAGAATAAAAGAAAGGATGACCCTTTCATGAGAAAATCAGTCATCGCAATTGTCGGACGACCTAATGTAGGAAAGTCAACCATTTTTAACCGGTTAGTGGGGGATAGGATCTCAATTGTTGAAGATACTCCTGGTGTAACGCGTGATCGAATCTATGCAGAAGCTGAATGGCTAACAACTCGCTTTAATGTGGTTGATACAGGGGGCATTGAACTGGGGGACGAACCCCTGCTTGTACAAATGCGTGCCCAAGCTCAGGTAGCGATCGATGAAGCGGATGTCATTATTTTTATGGTCAACGGCCGTGATGGGATTACAGGGGCAGATGAAGAAGTGGCTAAACTTTTATTTAAATCAAATAAACCGGTTGTGCTTGCGGTGAATAAGGTTGACAACCCTGAAATGAGGGAAAATATTTATGAATTCTATTCTTTAGGATTTGGTGAACCTTACCCAATATCGGGCACACATGGTTTAGGACTTGGAGATTTGCTAGACGCTGCCGTTAAGCATTTTCCAGAGTTGGTTCAGGAAGAGGAAGATGATGAGACGATTCGCTTTAGTCTGATCGGGCGTCCTAATGTAGGGAAATCCTCCCTTGTTAATGCCCTGTTAGGACAAGAACGAGTCATCGTTAGTGAGATTGCTGGGACGACTCGTGACGCTACTGACACACCTTTTACGAAGGATGATCAGGACTTTGTTATTATTGATACAGCAGGAATGCGTAAACGCGGGAAAGTTTATGAAGCTACGGAAAAATACAGCATTATGCGAGCGTTAAAAGCGATTGAGAGATCTGATGTGGTGTTGTCCCTTATTGATGCAGAAGCAGGTATTCAGGAGCAGGATAAGAAAATCGCTGGTTACGCGCATGAGGCGGGCAAGGCGGTCGTTATTGTTGTGAATAAATGGGATACCGTCGAGACGGATGAGAAAACGATGAAGGAGTTTGAGGATGATATTCGCTCAAATTTCCGTTTTTTAGACTATGCTCCGATTGTTTTCTTATCGGCTAAGACTAAGAAGCGGACACACACGCTGTTCCCTAAGGTGCTTGAAGCAAGTGAAAACCACGCCAAACGAGTCCAATCAAGTATATTGAATGAAGTTATTATGGATGCATTAGCTATGAATCCAGCTCCTTCAATCAAGGGACAAAAGCTCAAAATATTTTACGCTACTCAAGTAGCTGTTAAACCGCCAAGTTTTGTTGTATTTGTTAATGAACCGGAATTAATGCATTTCACTTATGAACGCTTTTTAGAAAACCGTATTCGTGAAGCATTCGGCTTTGAAGGAACTCCAATTAAGATCTTTGCTAGGAAAAGAAGTTAATTCGAGAGGAGAATTTGATCATGGAGAAAGTTGCTGTTTTAGGGGCAGGGAGCTGGGGGACAGCGCTTGCTATCGTCTTAGGAGATAATGGTCATGATGTTCACCTTTGGACACATCGTGCCTCTCATGCAGAGGAAATGAACCGCACACATAAAAATGAAAAATATTTAAAGGATATTATGATTCCAAACAATGTAACAGCCCATTCTGAGTTATCGACTGTTTTGGCTGATACAGAACACATTATCCTTGTGGTGCCAACGAAAGCCATCCGTGAGGTGTGTCAAGAGCTTATCCCGCATTTGAACAACAAGGTAACAATTACACATGCTTCAAAAGGAATCGAGCCTGAGACATATAAGCGTGTATCTGAAATCATTGCAGAAGAAATACCTGAAAAATTGTATACAGATATTGTCGTTCTTTCCGGCCCAAGCCATGCTGAAGAAGTTAGTCTTAAACACCCAACAACAGTTACTGTGTCGGCTAAGGACTTGAGTGTTGCTTCAACCGTGCAAGACTTGTTTATTAATGAACAGTTTAGAGTCTACACCTCACCAGATCTAGTAGGTGTAGAGCTTGGAGGTGCGTTGAAAAATATTATCGCCCTTGGTGCGGGGATTTCTGATGGTTTAGGGTTCGGTGACAACGCGAAGGCTGCGCTCATCACAAGAGGACTCGCGGAAATCGCAAGGCTCGGGACGTCAATGGGTGCGAATCCACTGACATTCTCAGGACTTACGGGAATTGGCGACTTGATTGTAACATGTACGAGTTCTCATAGCCGAAACTGGCGCGCTGGTTATAAACTGGGACAAGGTACCAAATTAGATGAGGTGCTTGAGGATATGGGGATGGTTGTGGAAGGTGTACGAACAGCAAAAGCAGCCTACCAGCTTTCAAAGACACAAGAAGTGGATATGCCGATTACGGCTGGTATTTATCAAATCCTATTTGAAGAAGCTAATCCAAAAGATGTTGTTACACAACTCATGACGAGAATTCGTCGTCATGAAATGGAAGACTTAACGAACATTTTAGATGACCAAATGAATAACTAACACATCACTGCCCTCGTGCATATACTACCAAGAAACAATTGCACGAGGAGGTCAATACAATGAGCGGTTTTCAGAAGAATATTTTCGATCATTTACAAAAGGCAAACATTAATCCAGATGAGGTTTATAAAGTGGCGGATTCCGTACAACATGCCGATTTTACAGATGAAAAAACAGTTCGTCAATTAGTCAAGCAGTTAGCAACGATTGCAGGGAAACCTGTATCAAAGCAAAAGGAAGATAAAATCGTAGAGGCAATTGTCAAGCAAAACATGCCTCTCGATATGAATACGCTAAGTAAATTTTTAAAAGGATAGTAATATGTAGGCGCTTTTAGGAGGCGGTCCCTTGCTAAGACGCATACAATAACCCGTAGTATTTATTATGTAAGAGCTGATAGGGAATTATTTAGTCAACCGGGGCTTATCAAGCTCCGGAATTTTTTTTATCACCCGCTAATTGGACAACCTGTGATATAATACCACCGAGTGCCAACGTGTTTAGGAGGAAGAATCATGTCTTTGTCTATGTTAAAGATGTACATATCTTTTGCAGGAATCCTTTCGTTATTTGTTGCAATAGGATTAATTTACTTAAGCAGGTATAAGTTAAAAGGGTTATTCTCTATTATAGTAGGTATTTTCGCTTATTTATTTATGATCTTCGGTGGTATTGTGATTATGTACATTGTATTTAGCGGTCCGACGTCCTAACAGGTGGAAGGAGGAAAACAACATGAAGTTTCTAAAGCTGCTTACCTTACCTCTGGTCGCTCTGGTATTAACAGGATGTTTATACCCGGAAGCCCAGTTAGAAAAGAATAAGATGCCAAACCAAGCCCAGTTAGACGCCATACAAAAGGCTGTTGACCAATACAAACAACAGGAATCGGGGTTATTACCAATTAAAACGAAGGATCAAGATACGCCTATTTTCTTAAAGTATCCGATTGATTTTAGTAAACTTAAGCAAAAAGGGCTTATTGGTGAACCCCCAGGAACGGCGTTTATAAATGGAGGTCATTACGAATATACGATTATAACACCTGAAGATAATCCTACGGTGAAGCTTGTTGACTTACGTACAGCAGAAGCACTTCGCTCTTTGCAGCTTAAGGTAGAATTTTATCAACAGGAAAATAAGTATCCGCCTTTTAATGAACAAATTGCAAAAGGGGTTTACAGTATTGATTATGGAGCTGTTGGCTTAGAAGAGGCACCGACGGTAGACAGCCCATATTCTCAACAGATGCTGCCTATCTATATTAATGACCAAGGGAAGCTGTTGATTGACTACAGAAAAGACTTGTATGAATATATACGTACAAAAGAACATAGTTATCAGACAGGGGATGACATTCGTTATTTACTAACAGATTACACGCCATTTTCCCCTGCTTATTCTGTACCTTATACAATATTGGACGGTGAGCCTATCTTTATGTCTGAGCTCCCTTCATAACTAAACGACCACTGCTGGGATAGTAGTGGTCGTTTAAGTTCATCGCTTTATTGCTTTTTTAAGATGCCCCACAGTTAACGGCAGGCTTTCTAGCTTCTAATATCCCTGCATTAGTGTACATGCTTCTTCTCTAATTTTTTAATAAATGAAGATAACTTCTAAATATCTGGCATAATCCACTAGGAACCAGTCATAGAATGAGAGTGTCCAGGCTTGTATGACGATGAAATTTTATCTGGGAGGGGATCCTTTGGAGAAAGTAGATATCTTTAGCGATATTTCCAAACGGACGAATGGAGATATTTATTTAGGGGTAGTGGGCGCAGTACGGACAGGAAAATCGACGTTTATTAAAAAATTCATGGAACTTGTTGTCATCCCGAATATGAAGGAAGAGTCGGAAAGAGAGCGTGCTCTTGACGAACTGCCACAGAGTGCAGCAGGGAAAACAATTATGACGACGGAGCCAAAATTTGTACCCAATCAAGCAGCCAGTATAAGTATTGATGAGCATTTAGACATCCGAGTAAGAATGGTAGACTGTGTCGGTTATGCTGTAGATGGCGCAATTGGCTATGAAGATGAACACGGGCCGCGAATGGTTCATACACCATGGTATGAAGAGGCGATTCCTTTTCATGAAGCCGCAGAGATCGGTACACATAAAGTCATTCAGGAACATTCAACGATCGGAGTTGTCGTGACAACGGATGGTACGATCGGCGAAATCGCCCGTGAAGATTACGTCGCATCTGAAGAAAAAATCGTCACTGAACTTCGAGAAGTTGGAAAACCATTTATCATGGTCATAAACTCTGCACAACCTCACAATGAAAGCACGGAGAGGCTCAGACAAGAACTTGCGGAGAAATATGACATCCCTGTTCTTGCTTTATCTGTAGAAAGTATGCGTGAACAGGATGTGCAAAACGTATTGCGTGAGGCATTGTTTGAATTCCCAGTGTTAGAAGTCAATGTTAATCTTCCTAGCTGGGTAATGGTTCTTGACTCTAGACACTGGCTGCGTAATAATTTGCAAAACGCAATTGAAGAAACGGTGCAGGACATTAAACGATTGCGGGATGTAGATGACGTGATTGGGAATTTTGATCAATATGAACATATTACCGGAGCACACATTTCCGGCATGGATCTTGGTGAAGGGGTCGCTGAGATTGATCTGCAGGCGCCAGAATATCTGTATGATCATGTGTTAAAGGAAATTGTGGGTGAAGAAATTAGAGGAAAAGATCATCTCCTTGAAATTATGCAAGACTTTGCCCATGCAAAAAGGGAGTATGATCAAGTTGCTGATGCCCTGCAAATGGTTAAACAAACCGGTTATGGCATTGCAGCGCCTACTTTAGAGGATATGGAACTTGATGAACCGGAAATCATTAGACAAGGCTCAAGGTTTGGTGTAAGGCTGAAAGCGGTAGCCCCATCGATCCATATGGTGAAAGTCGATGTTCAATCAGAGTTTTCTCCAATTATTGGCACAGAGAAGCAAAGTGAAGAGCTTGTACGCTATCTAATGCAGGACTTTGAAGAGGACCCACTCTCCATATGGAACTCGGATATCTTCGGCAGATCGTTAAGCTCAATCGTAAGAGAAGGTATTCAAGCTAAGCTATCTCTAATGCCGGAGAATGCCAGGTATAAACTAAAAGATACGTTGGAGAGAATCATTAATGAAGGCTCTGGCGGAATGATTGCAATCATTTTATAACGGCTCCTAACAGGGCCGTTTTAATTTTTTTGCTAAAAAATTATCCTGTATGAAGTATTTGTGACTCAAACCTTTATTAATAGATGATAATCTAAGGATAAACCTTCTAAAACCTTGATATAATAAGGTTTAGAAGGTTTTTATTGTAACGAGAGATTTAATGAAAATGTCTATAAAATCTTGATAAAAAATCAGGAAAATCGCTTCGCTAAGCGATTTATCGACGATTCTCTATTGAATTATACGGCAAACTCGTTTAATATAAGGCTTGTCATCAAAGATGACTGTTAAATAAGCATTTTAAGTGAAAGTTGTTTCACTTGAAAGAGACCAACCTTCTTGGGAGGAGGTGAATGTCATGAACAAAACTGATCTAATTAATGCTGTATCAGAAAAGGCAGAGCTTTCTAAAAAAGATGCAACTCAAGCAGTTGACTCTGTATTCGAATCTATCATGGGATCACTACAAGATGGTGAGAAAGTACAGCTTATCGGATTCGGTAACTTCGAAGTACGTGAACGTGCGGCACGTAAAGGCCGTAACCCACAGACTGGTGAGGAGATCGAAATCTCTGCAAGTAAAGTTCCAGCTTTCAAACCAGGTAAAGCCCTAAAAGACGCTGTTAAATAAATAGCTACATAGGGCCGAAAGGGTGCTAATTTTAGCACCCTTTTTTAATAGCGAAAAGCGATAAGATCCAGCTTTGATATTTAGCGTCGGCGCCCAAACACTTGATCATCAGCAGTGCGCTCCTCAGGCTGGCAGGAAGCGAGTCAGTTCAGCATTGGAGAACTTAGCTGGAATCCCTTTAAACGTGTTTACAATACGTCTCTGCTAGTAAAAAGCTTCGATTTTTGGCATAATATAAGGGGTAAAAGAGAGTAAGACTAGAAAGGGGATAGACTGATGGCAACATCCGAAAATGATTTTTTTGTAATCAAAGCACAAGAAGACGGTGTGAACGTGATAGGTTTGACCAGAGGAACAGACACACGCTTTCATCATTCTGAAAAACTTGATCGGGGAGAAGTGATGATTGCCCAGTTCACTGAGCATACATCTGCAGTTAAAGTTCGTGGCAAGGCTGTCATTCAAACACGGCACGGAGAAATGACGACAGAAGCAGAGTAATTTGCTCTGCTTATGACTTTATAATACATATAAAAGGCTTCGGACATAGATATATGCTATAATGGGTATGACTTTATTCGTGTTTATGAAAGGGACTAGGTGATAAAAGGTGAACACATCAGAAATGAATATACAACAACTCAAACAAAAGATAGCCTCCCAAGTTCGCCACCCTTTTTTGGCGAAGTTTATCCCCGAGCCAATTATTGATGAAGACAAGCTTGTTATCTTGTCTTCAATAATGGATCATACCACACTATCTCCTGTTAAAAGGGAACAGTATGTGATCACAACGATGCTCGTTCAAATAGCCCTTGATACTCACGACCTGGTCACATTAACTGATGAAGACGATGAGAAAGAAACCATTCGAACACGCCAGCTTACTGTACTCGCAGGGGATTATTATAGCGGTTTGTATTATTATTTGCTTTCAAAGCTCGACGATATTCCTATGATACGGACACTTGCCGGAGCAATTAAGGAAATCAACGAGTTGAAAATGGAGTTATATTATAAAGATGTGGATTCCTTTCAAGAATTTTTAGCTTCACTTAAAAAAATTGAGTCATTGCTCATTCAACGTGTGGCTACCTACGTCCAGAAGACGACCATCAATGATATGGCTGGCGAATGGCTGCTCGCGAAAAGACTAATTGATGAAAAAACGAGTTATCAAGAGGGTAAATTTTCACCTGTTATTGACCTTCTAGTGAGAAAACCGGGTTCGCTTGAAACTAGCACCCAGGTTATGTTGAGCTTAGAGCAAATGTTGCAGAAACATATTACTCGTTTAGAGGCTACTGTTTCTCAATTACCGATTCATTTCAAATGGCTAAAGTCTTATATCCATATGGCTATCCATGACAAGTTTTATGAGAAACCTATCGTAGAGGAAGGGTAAAACGATGCAGCAACAATCGAAAGAAGAACGTGTTCATCACGTATTTGAGAAAATATATAGCCGCTATGACCGGATGAATTCTATTATTTCATTTCAACAGCATAGGTTGTGGCGGAAAGATGTTATGAGGCGCATGAATGTTTCAAAAGGTGATCATACTCTCGATGTGTGTTGCGGTACGGGAGATTGGACGATGGCTTTGGCAGAAGAAGTCGGACCTACTGGCAAGGTTGTAGGGCTTGATTTTAGTGTCAATATGCTTTCAGTCGGAATTAAAAAGAAAATCGCCTCACGAAAAAAGCAAGTGGAATTTGAGCACGGCAACGCGATGGAACTTCCATTTGAAGATAATCAGTTCGATCATGTAACGATTGGATTCGGTTTAAGAAATGTTCCAGATTACCTACAGGTTCTTAAAGAAATGCATCGGGTAGTTAAACCGGGAGGAAAGGTTGTTTGCTTAGAAACTTCTCAGCCTACAAACCCCATTTTTAAACGTCTTTACTATTTTTATTTCAGAAACATTATGCCATTGTTTGGAAAACTGTTTGCTAAAAGTTATCAGGAGTATAGCTGGCTTCATGAATCGGCAAAGGATTTCCCTGGTAAAAATGAATTAGCAGCAATGTTTTATCGAGTAGGACTAAAAAATGTTGAAGTAAAACCCTATACCGGTGGAGTGGCAGCCATGCATATCGGGAAGAAGCAATTGTAATGACCGGGGATGAGGATTAATGAAATTAGCAATGATTTATTCATTTTTAAAACAGGATTTAGCTAAAATTGAAGACGCAGTAAACGAAACGATACAGTCAGAAAACCCTGTCCTTCGTGAAGCTTCAGGTCAACTGCTGCATGCGGGCGGAAAACGGATCCGTCCTGTTTTTGTTTTGCTGGCGGGAAAATTCGGCGACTATAACTTGGAGCGAATGAAAGCTGTCGCTGTGTCCCTTGAACTAATACATACTGCCTCACTTGTTCATGATGATGTGATTGATGAAGCAGAACTTCGAAGGGGCCAGCCCACGATTAAGTCAAAATGGGACAACCGAATTGCCATGTACACAGGCGATTACATTTTTGCCCGCTCATTAGAAAATTTATCAACACTCGATAACCCAAGAGCACATCAAATTTTGGCAAAGACAATGGTTGAGCTCTGTTTAGGTGAAATTGACCAAATACAAGACAAATATACTGTTGAGCAGAACTTCCGGAATTATCTGCGCCGAATCAAAAGAAAGACGGCTATTCTTATTGCTGCAAGCTGTCGCTTAGGTGCCATCGCTGCAAATGCTACTAAAGAAACAGAGCTTGCTTTATATCGCTATGGTTACTTTGTAGGAATGTCCTATCAAATCATCGATGACGTGTTAGATTTCACGGCATCTGAGAAAGATTTAGGCAAACCGGCAGGAAGTGACTTACTTCATGGAAATATTACCTTACCTGTTCTGTTTTCTATGGAGGATAAGGAATTCAAACAACAACTGGTAGATATGTTTAAGAGTGAGGAGGAGCTTACATCCGCTGACATAGAACCATTACTTGAAAAGATCCAGTCCAATGGTTCGATTGAACGCTCCTTAGAGGTGAGCGATCAATATTTAAGCAAAGCCTATCAATCATTAAGCGAGCTGCCTAACTTACGGGCAAAGCAAACACTAAAAGGGATTGCTAAATATATCGGAAAAAGAAGGGCGTAAGAGTTTGCCACAATCCGTATTCTTTGGTAGAATCTTTAATGGCACTTGTTAAAAGCGCTTTCAGACTATACATAAAGCTTGGGGTGGATATTCATGGAAAAAACATTTTTAATGGTTAAGCCTGATGGTGTTCAAAGAAATCTTATTGGAGATATTACTTCGAGGTTCGAAAAGAAAGGTTATAAGCTAGCAGGCGCAAAATTAATGACGATTAAAGAGGCGCTTGCTGAAGAACATTACGGAGAGCATAGTGATAAACCTTTCTTCGGAGAGCTAGTAGGATTCATTACTTCCGGCCCCGTGTTTGCAATGGTGTGGGAAGGTGAAAATGTCATTGCTACGGCACGTCAAATGATGGGCGCAACGAACCCGAAAGATGCTGCAGCTGGTACAATTCGTGGTGATTATGGTGTTACAGTTGGCAAGAATGTTATTCACGGATCTGACTCCAGCGAAAGTGCTGATCGAGAAATCAAACTATTTTTTGATAAAGCAGAACTAATCACATACGAAAAAGATAACCTAGCATGGGTCTATTAAACGAATGTGAAAACCGCCTTTATATAAAGGCGGTTTTTTTATTGGCTAGAAATATTTACACATCCTGCTCCTTGAAGTAATCTTAAAAGATAATGGAACGTCAGGGGTGTTGTTATGAGCCATGATTATGAAGAGTTTGTCGCAAATGTAAAACAGAAATCTGGTATTGATTTATATCTTTATAAAGAAGCGCAGATGAAACGCAGATTGACATCCCTCCGTGATCGAAGAGGATTCGGTAATTTCCGCGATTATTACCAGTCACTACATAGTAATGGGGAATTATTTAGTGAACTGCTAGATAGGATGACGATCAACGTGTCTGAATTTTATCGCAACCGGCAAAGGTGGGACGTGCTCGAAAAGAAAGTTCTCCCTCATTTATTGAAAGAAAGAAGAAAAATTAAAGTGTGGAGTGCAGCTTGTTCTACAGGGGAAGAACCCTATACGCTAGCAATCATTCTTAGTCAATATCTCCCACTGGAACAAATAAAGGTAATTGCGACAGATATTGACGAAAAAGCATTACAACGGGCAAAGCTTGGAATTTATCCTGAACGTTCATTAAGAGAAATGCCTAATGATTTGAAGAATCAGTATTTTACACAGCAAAAAAAATTGTATAAAATAAGCAACAATATAAAACAATGTGTCACATTCAAAAAGCATAATTTACTAGCTGATCGCTATGAAAGCTATTGTGACTTAATCGTATGCAGAAATGTACTTATCTATTTTACAGAAGAAGCCAAATCAGGAATCTATACCAAATTTAGTGAAGCACTAAACAAAGATGGGATCTTTTTTGTAGGGAGTACGGAACAAATTTTCACACCCAGCCAGTACGGCTTCCGTTCATTTGATACATTCTTTTATAAAAAAGAGTGAGAATCATTGCGAGGACATGGGGTTATCAAATAAATGGCAAGGGTGCTTAAACTCTATTAAATCACAAATTCATTGATTTTTTAAAACTTTGCAACGTTAAAGCACACAAATATCGATGTGTATGATATAGTAATATTTAAAATTTACTACAGGGGGTCGTCATCTATGCGTTATTTAACAGCTGGAGAATCACATGGGAAGCAGTTGACAACAATTATCGAAGGGGTACCATCACATCTTCCTCTTGTTGCAGATCAAATTAATGAATCATTGATCCGCCGGCAAGGTGGACATGGACGTGGCCGGAGAATGCAAATTGAAAAAGATTTAGTCGAGATCACGAGCGGGGTCCGACATGGTTATACACTTGGTTCACCAATCTCGCTTGTTGTACATAATGATGACTTTAAACATTGGCGCAATATAATGGGCGATGAGCCACTAGCTGATGATGCCGAGGTGAGACGGACAATTTCCAGACCGAGACCTGGTCATGCTGATCTGAATGGTGGTTTAAAATATGGACACAGGGATATGCGAAATGTGTTAGAACGTTCGTCGGCCCGTGAAACAGCAGCTAGAGTAGGGGCAGGTGCTGTTGCAAAAATTTTGCTACGCGAACTTGGAATAGAGGTTGCGGGCTATGTTCGTGAGATCGCTGGTATTGTCAGTGATGTTGATGAAAGTTTATCACTTAAAGAGCGCGCCGCTATATCAGAAGCCTCTCCAGTGCGTACGTTTGACGAAGAAGCCGCCAATAAAATGATGGAAGCGATCGACCAAGCTAAAAAAGAAGGAGATTCAATTGGTGGGGTTGCTGAAGTATATGTTGAAGGAATGCCGCCGGGATTAGGATCATATGTCCATTATGATCGCAAATTAGATGGCAGAATTGCTGGAAGTGTGATGAGCATCAATGCTTTTAAAGGGGTAGAGTTCGGCATTGGCTTTGAAGCGGCTAGAAAGAATGGCAGCGAAGTCCATGATGAAATCTTATGGAGTGAGGAACGTGGCTATTACCGCGGAACAAACCGTCTAGGCGGTTTTGAAGGTGGAATGACTACGGGGATGCCTATTGTTGTAAAAGGTGTTATGAAGCCGATTCCTACGTTGTATAAACCATTACAAAGTGTCGATATTGAAACAAAAGAACCTTTTCAAGCAAGTATAGAACGCTCTGACTCTTGTGCGGTTCCGGCAGCCTCTGTTGTTATGGAACATATCGTAGCATTCGAGCTGGCTAAAGCGATTACTGAAGAATTTCCTTCTGACTATTTCCCGCGTCTGAAGCGTGCAGTAGATGACTATCGCAAGGAGGTTCACAGCTTTTAAATGACTACATTAACGATTCGATCCTTCTCAAACGACTATCAGGTTAATATAGGGAATGGGTTACGGCATCAACTATCTGATTTATTAAAAAATAACTACTCCAAAGTGTTGGTTATTACAGATTCTACTGTGGCTCCATTATATTTGAAAGATGTTGTTGCGGCATTTGGAAGTGATACAGTGGTTTCTTCGGAAATTATTCCAGCGGGTGAACAGTCAAAAAGTATGACTTGCTACAGTGGATTACTCAATCGTTGTCTCGAAGAGCAGCTCGACCGCAGCTCACTGATTATAGCTCTTGGTGGAGGGGTCATCGGTGATTTAGCAGGATTTGTAGCTGCCACCTATCTAAGAGGTATCGACTTTTTACAAATGCCAACAACGATCTTAGCCCATGACAGCAGTGTAGGCGGTAAAGTGGCAATCAATCATGACAAAGGGAAGAATTTGATCGGAAGCTTTTATAGTCCCGTGCAAGTCATCTACGATACAGAAACAATCATTACTTTATCAAAACAGGAAGTAAGATCCGGGTATGGCGAGGTTGTTAAACATGCATTACTAAGTGATCCGAAATGGTTTCGACAATTAATGGATACCTCTCTTGAATCGATAGAAGAGGATGATTTAATTGATCACCTCACATCAGGCATCCGCGTAAAAGCTCAAATTGTTGAATCCGACGAACGAGAAACAGGTGAGCGAAAACATTTAAATCTAGGACATACTTTAGCCCACGCCCTTGAGGCGGAGTTTGGTTATGGTGAAGTAACACATGGAGAAGCGGTGGCCATCGGAATGTTATTTGCAATGAAGATAAGTCAGGTGAAATTAGCTGCCAAATTACCATACTCCCAATATGAGAAATGGCTTGCCGATAACAATTATCCACTACACTTGCTTGCCCGTATTGATGTAGAAGCCACCTTAAAGAGAATGAAATTGGATAAAAAGACGCTTGAAAATTCAATCCACTACGTCTTACTAAACGAAATAGGATCACCAACTGTCATCAAACTGACTGATCAAGAATTAATGCAGTCACTTAATGATTTTGTTCAAAAAGAAGGGGACGTACCGTTGATCAGAGGTGTTAGAGGAGCTACAACAGTAGATAAAAATGATGGGGAAGAGATTGTTGGAAAAGCGCAAGAGCTCATGCAGGCTGTTATAAAGCAAAATGATATAAAACCAGAAAATGTGACATCGGTATTTTTTACTGTTACAGAGGATATAGATGCAGCGTTCCCAGCAAAATCGTTACGAAGGCTTGAAGGATGGACACATGTACCAGTTATGTGTATGCGAGAAATCCCAGTTCCCAATAGTCTAGCCCGTTGTGTACGTGTGATGGTGACAACTGAAACCTCTCGAAATCAAACACAAATTCAACATGTTTATCACTACAATGCCACACAGTTGAGACCTGACTTAAAAAGCTAAGGAGGATTGTTTCATGAAGTCAAAAGAAATTCTAAAGCAAATGACACCATATAAACCAGGTAAACAAATTGAAGAAGTTAAGCGTGAGTATAATCTTGACCGGATCGTTAAGCTAGCTTCCAATGAAAATCCTTTTGGCTTTTCTCCACAAGTAAAAGAGCAGCTGCCAGAATTAATTACCCAGCTTGAAAAATATCCTGACGGGTATGCAGCAACATTACGCAAAAAAGTGACTGGCTTTTTAAATGTCGACGAAGAACAACTTATCTTTGGGAATGGATCTGACGAAATCGTGCAAATCATTTGTCGTACATTCCTAGAACCTGGAGCAAATACAGTTATGGCAGCACCTACCTTTCCTCAGTATCGGCATAATGCTTTAATTGAGGGGGCTGAAGTGAGAGAGGTTCCATTGAACAATGGCCATCATGACCTTGACAAAATGCTTCAGCAAGTGGATGAACAGACGCGTGTTCTTTGGCTATGTACACCGAATAATCCTACAGGCGTACATATTAAGGAAAATGTTCTTCGTGATTTTATGGAGAACTGTCCTTCTCATGTATTGGTCGTTATTGATGAAGCGTATTATGAATACATGAAAACGGAAGATCATTATGATTCCATCCAAGCGTTACAGAATTATGAGAATTTAATTGTGCTCCGTACATTTTCTAAAGCATATGGGTTAGCAGGTCTTAGAGTGGGGTATGGCGTTGCAGCAAAACCATTAATTCACACACTTGAACCTTCAAGGGAACCCTTTAACACATCGACGATCGCACAAGCAGCAGCGATCATTGCCCTCGATGATCAGTCGTTTATAGAAGAAACGACAAATGAAAATGCAAAGAACAAACAGTCACTCATGTCATTCTTAGATGAAAACCAGATCAGTTATTTCGAATCAGAAGCCAATTTTGTCCTGATTCATTTACCGATTAGCGGTGATGAAATGTTTGAGCACTTGTTAAGTAAAGGGTTTATTGTTCGTTCTGGAGAAGCACTTGGCATCCCTCAGTCCATCAGGTTGACGATCGGCGATAAAGAAGATATGGCGATCGTTCAACAAGAAATACAACAAAAGCTTGCAGGCACTGCTAAATGAGCCAAACGATATTTTTTGTCGGGTTAGGGTTGATTGGTGGGTCGCTTGCGATGAATGTAGCCAAACAGGAAAATGTAAAGATCACGGGAATGGACCCTAACCCTCAAACACTTGCGATCGCAAAGAAACAAGGTGTCATTCATGAACACGTCGAAGAGTTTTCAAAAGGTGTTCAAGAAGCCGATGTGTTAATTCTCGCTACACCAATATCAACGACGATCGAATATATAAAACAGTTGAATGATTTAGGATTAAATAAACCTTTACTCGTAACAGATGTATCATCAGTAAAGAACCAGGTTCTGCAGGCTGCACAAGAGCTTACAAATCCATTGGTTTCATTCGTGGGCGGCCATCCCATGGCTGGTTCTCATAAACAAGGATATACTGCTGCAAAACCACATTTATTTGAAAATGCTATCTTTGTGTTGACACCTGCTAAAGGTGCGAATTCTTCCGACGCTTCTGTACTTCAAGAACTTTTCTCAAAAACAGGAGCCAGATTCTTAACGCTTTCGACAAAAGAGCATGATGAAATGACGGCAGTGATTTCTCACTTCCCGCACCTTATTGCATCATCACTCGTACACCAGGCGAAGGAGTGGCAGAAAACGCATCCAACTCTTGAGCACCTGGCCGCAGGAGGATTTCGTGATATTACTAGAATCGCCTCAAGCAACCCTAAATTATGGCAGGACATATTTTTTCAAAATAAAAAGCTGTTAAGCCATATGCTTGACGATTGGATCGAAGAAATGAAACATATGAAGCGGCTGCTTGATGATGGTGAAGCACAGTCAACCTATCAGTATTTAGTTGAAGCAAAAAGTTATCGTGACGGCTTACCTATCCGTGAAAAGGGGGCTATTCCCGCCTTTTATGATGTCTATGTAGATATTCATGACCAACCAGGCGCGATTCATAAGGTTATTCAATTACTAGCTGAAAAAGAGATTAGTATTAAAAATATACGTATACTTGAAATAAGAGAGGGAATAACAGGTGTGCTTAGAATTAGTTTTCAGACGGGGAAGGAACAACAAGCCAGCTATCAATCACTGCTTAATAAAGGCTATGAAGTGATGATTCAGGATTAAGGAGGCCGCTGTTATGACCACAATTGAATTACAACCAGCTACCAAGGGTTTACATGGCACATTGCAAGTACCAGGCGATAAATCCATCTCACACCGTGCTGTTATTTTTTCTGCTTTGGCAGAAGGAACCTCTCATGTGTATAACTTCCTAACAGGAGAAGACTGTCTACGCACTGTAGAAGCTTTTAGAAAACTAGGAGTCCGAATTGATCAAGAGGCGGATAAGTTAACGATCTATGGTCAGGGGATTAAACATTTAGTAGAACCCGCTGCACCTATATATTTTGGTAATTCAGGGACGACGGCTCGCTTAATGAGTGGTATACTAGCAGCTTTACCATTGTTCACCGTTGCCTATGGTGATGAATCGCTAGCTAAGCGACCGATGGACCGTGTTGTTGTTCCACTTGAGAAAATGGGTGCTCATATATATGGGCGAGAGGAAGCTGCACGGTTACCGCTTGCCTTTAAAGGTAACAAGTTAACAGGTGTAACCATAGAGATGAACGTGAAGAGCGCCCAAGTTAAATCAGCTTTGTTATTAGCTGGGATGCTGGCAGAAGGAGAAACAAAGGTTTATGAAAAAGGAGTCACTCGAAACCATACAGAAATGCTTATGCCGCAGTATGGAATTACAATACACAAAAATAGAAATGTGATTACTATTCCCGGGAATCAACAGCCGGTGGCGTCCAATTTACATATACCTGGAGACATATCTTCAGCAGCCTTTTTTTTGGTTGCTGGACTATTGACTGAGAACAGCGAATTGACCATAAAGAACGTAGGTTTAAATCCCACAAGAGATGGGATTATTACTGTTTTACAAAAGATGGGTGCCAAGCTTGCCGTTACTAATCGAACCTATGTCGGCCATGAACCTGTCGGTGACGTTACAGTGGAATCAGGACCGCTTAAAGCGATGACGATTGAAGGGGATATCATTGCTAATTTAATCGATGAAATTCCTATCCTTGCGTTAGCAGCGACACAAGCAGAAGGTACAACAGTCATTAAAGATGCTAAGGAACTACGTGTGAAAGAGACAGATCGAATTGCTGCTGTTGCAAATAACTTAACAGCAATGGGTGCTAACATTGAACCGACAGAAGATGGTTTAGTCATTCACGGGCCTACACGTTTAACTGGGGCTGTCGTTCATTCTTACGGTGATCATCGTATTGGAATGATGAGTGCTGTTGCCTCATTAATAACAGATTCCGATGTAACTATTAAAGATAAGAATTGCATTAATATCTCTTATCCCAACTTTTTTGAACATTTAACTCACATTATGAAATAAATTTCATAGAACATCAATCGCTCTCATACGATATAAAAACCCTTTTTGGAGGTTATCGTATGGGAGCCTATTGGTTTAATGTTCATACGCTCAAAGGTAATCAAGCTTTTACTCGGCAACTCTCTGTTGACAAGCAATACTTTTCGAAACGAACCTTATGGATTAACGATTTTAAGCAAATGGATGCTACAGGCTTCGTCGCCACCCCTGGACATGTTATGCTTGATTTAGACAAGCCGTTAAACTGCTCGCCTTCACCCATCCTAGACTGTCACCAGTATATTCAAAAGGGATGTACCCTTCTCCTTATTCAATTTCCCATTAAAACGAGTTTTCACTTTAAATCGATGTACCAACAATTTGTAGAACAGTTCAAGCATCTTCCTATTGATTATATGATTGTTCCTACCATTTCCCCTCTGGTAATAACACAAGAGATGATTCGCTACTTTTCCCGTCAATCTTGTCCGTTTATTCTCATTGATGTGGAGGATGAGCGGGAATTAGATGATGCAGCATGGGATTGGCTCGTACAAGCCCAAGCCCTTAAAAGAATCCCGCTTGCACTCCTTGTCAAAAATCGTAGAATTAGAGAGAGGATTCACGATAAGTTATGGGTAAACATCAGTGATCGATATGGTATCATAAGGGTAACTGACCCTCTTACAGAAGCCCCATTATCAAAGTCGAACTTAAAGGATAGTGGAATCTTCCCATACAAAGGTGGATTTATGAATCATAGTTATGCGGATTATAACCTTTACTATGATGAAGAAGGCTTGATGGTTGATGATCATGCTGAATTCAGATATCATGATGCTGTTCCGAATATAACAGTTATGCGTGGTAGGGTTGTACAAGTAAACCAGGAAATACAGTACCTTGAACCGGGAATCCACTATAAAGGTTCAATCTATCAACATTTTGTATAAAATATGTCTGCTATAAATGCTAGAGAGGGAGTCATTATGGAAGAGATTCACAAAGCCATCCATCAAATGGAAGCTAAGCAAACGGAAGAAGCAATAAATACACTACAATCTTACTTATCAGAGGCTGATGAAGAAGAGCGCTTTACAATTGCCGAACTTTATATTCAATGGGGGATGCTTGGAGAAGCGAAATCAATTTTGCAGGAACTTATGCAGCGATACCCTAAAGAACAAGAACTTAAAGTAATGATGGCTGAAATTCATATTGATTTAGAAGAAGACGATGAAGCAATTGAGATTCTCAACCAATTTGGTCCAGAAGATGAGGACTATCTGCAATCCCTTATCCAGCTTGCCGATCTCTATCAATCGCAAGGGCTGTTTGAAGTAGCTGAACAAAAACTTCTCATTGCCAAACAAGCAGAACCAAACGAAGCGGTTATTGATTTCGCGTTAGGTGAACTTTCTTTTTCAAATGGGGAATATAACAAGAGTATCCCTTTCTATGAAAATGCCATTCATCATCAGCCGGTAATCGGTGATATCGAGGTAGCCACCAGATTGGCTGAGGCCTATGCAGCAACAGGTGAATTTGAGCAATCCCTTGATTACTTCCAAAAGGTAGAAGAAGATAATCCTGATGTGATGTTCCGTTATGGATTTGTTGCCTTCCAAGCTCTGAGAAATGATATTGCTATCAATATATGGGAGCGTCTAATTGAGGAAGATCCATACTTTCAATCTGTCTATCCTTTATTAGCCCGAGCCTATGATACAGAAGGAATGGCAAAAGAAGCACTTGAAATGGTCAATAAAGGACTAGCGAAGGATGAGTTCAACAAAGAGCTTTATCACTTGGCAGGCACGCTGTATCACAAGACTGGACAAAAAGAGGAAGGCTATCGCCTAATGAGAGAAGCGGTAGCCCTAGACCCAGGCTATAAAGAAGCCGTGCTTTTCTTAATTGAAAATTATAAAAGTGATGAGGATTACGATGCAGTCATAGACTTAATTAATCAATTAATAACCCTTGGTGAAGAAGATCCTTATTACCTGTTTGAATTGGCCAAAGCTTATGAAGAAGTAGAGGATTATAAGCAAGCGCTCGTTCATTATGAGAATGCTTATCCTTCCCTTAAAGAAGACGATGTATTTCTTAAGGCTTATGGATATTTCCTAGTAGAAGAAGGGAAAATGATTGAAGGACGGAAAGTATTAGAAGAATATTTAGCCGTCGATCCTACTGATACTGAAATAGAAGATTTTGTCAGCCGATTGAAAGAAGAATAATGTGATCAATTAAGCGCAGGAGGGGCGCCGATGCAAACACCTATTTCCGTTAATGAAAAAAAGGACTTTGTTCGTTGGTTTCTAAATAATTACCAATTGAAAAAAAGAGAGAGTGTTTGGATTCTGAATTACTTGATCAATCATGAATCATTGCTTTCCTACGTCCATTTTGTTCAAGAGGTTAAGCTGTGCCCACGGGGAATGGAGATTAGTGCTCAGGGAGTACAGGATCCGCCTTTTCGCTTTTACAAAGGCCAAGTGATGACAAATGATGCGGAGAAATCCTTTCATGACCTAAGAATGAATCAAGATGAGCCTGTTTATATCCAAATGAACTTTGAAGACGCACATAAAAGCTCAATGTATGCCCTCGTGTTAGAAGATAACCCTTATTTACCAAAAGATTATTATGTAAACGATCGTGATAAAGTTGAAGCGGATGAATTGCTTACTTCAAGCATTCTGACTTTTAGAAAGAAAGAACTTGAAAAGCAAATCGATCTCGCACTGATGAACGGAGATCAATCAGAATTCATTACCTTGAGTGACGAATTAATCGAAGTGAAGAAACAACTTCAAAAGAAAAGCTAAGAGGAAGAATTTTCTCTTAGCTTTTCTTTTTTGCATTTTTTTTAGTAAAATAGGGACAAGTAAGAAAGGATAGTGATATAACGTGCAATGGACAAAGCGGGATACAAAGCAATACCTCCCGGAAAAAGAGTATGTAGATACAGTGTTGATACCGATTATTTCCTTTGATCCAGCATCGGATAACAAGATGACAAAAGAGGCGTTTCAAAGGGAGCTCAATCAGGTTTTTGCGACTTTAATTGAGAAGGAATTCAAGGGTCGTATATTCTTATCTCCTGAATACTATTACTTAACGAATCAGCATGAAAGTGAAATCCCCCGTGTGAACCAATGGGTGGAGCATTTTCAGAAGCAGCCTTTTGAACATGTTTTTCTATTTACCTTTGATGCAAAATGGAAGAAGTATGAATCAGATTTAAATGGGCATTTACTATGGATACCGGGCATAGCTGATGGTGACCTGCAATCTACTGAAACGCAATCCTTTGTTAAAGAGCAAGTCAAGCAAGTCAATGAATTAATTCAAGCTTATTGGTAACTAGTAAAAGTTGAGATAACACTAGAGATTTTATTGACCCCGCTTTAAGATTACGCTATCATAGTAATGTCCTAGTAAACTGTATGTAAACGATCCATGTCGCATGGATTACAGCATAGAGGGGGGAAAAGAATGAGCGATAAACAACGAGTATCCCGTCGTCAATTTCTAAACTACACACTGACTGGTGTAGGTGGCTTTATGGCTGCTGGAATGCTTGCGCCAATGGTTCGTTTTGCCATTGATCCGGTATTAACGCCGCAAGCTGCTGGTGAATTTCATTCCGTGGCACCAGTTGAGGAAATTACAAATGAACCACAGCGATTTGAGTGGCAAGTTGAACAAGTGGATGCATGGTATGAATCAAAAGTACAAAAAACTGCATGGGTGTACAGAAATAAAGATGATGAGATTGTAGCACTCTCACCAATTTGTACACACTTAGGATGTACAGTAGGATGGGCCTCGAATCAGGAATACCCGAACCAATTCTACTGCCCATGTCACGGCGGTCGGTATACAAAGGATGGTGTCAATGTTCCGGGAACACCACCAACAGCACCTTTACCGGTGTACAAGACCAAAGTCCAGGAAAACATGCTTTATCTCGGAGAAACACAATCAAGACAGGGGGCGTAATTCATGCTACAAAAGATTTATGACTGGGTCGATGAGCGTGTAGACGTCACTCCGCTTTGGCGCGATATCGCCGACCACGAAGTGCCTGAGCATGTTAATCCAGCCCATCATTTTTCAGCATTTGTTTATTGTTTTGGCGGTTTGACATTCTTTATCACGGTTATTCAAATTTTGTCGGGTATGTTTTTAACGATGTATTACGTGCCTGATATCGAAAATGCCTGGAAGTCCGTTTATTATTTACAAAAAGAAGTAGCTTACGGACAAATCGTACGTGGAATGCACCACTGGGGTGCGAGTCTTGTTATTGTAATGTTATTTCTACATACATTACGGGTATTCTTCCAAGGGGCTTATAAGAAGCCGCGTGAACTTAACTGGATTGTTGGTGTGCTATTATTCTTCGTTATGCTTGGACTAGGGTTTACTGGTTACTTGCTTCCATGGGATAACAAAGCCTATTTTGCAACACAGGTAGGTCTAGAAATTGCCGCAGCTACACCGTTTATCGGAGATCAAATTAGAACATTACTTGCCGGAGATCCAACCATTGTAGGTGCACAAACGTTAACACGTTTCTTTGCAATTCACGTGTTTTTCCTGCCTGCTGCATTATTTGGATTAATGGCTGTTCACTTTATTTTAATCCGTAAGCAAGGTATTTCCGGTCCACTATAAAATGTAAGTGACATAAAGGAGGGAACGCTGTGCATAGGGGAAAAGGGATGAAGTTCGTCGGAGATTCACGAATTCCTGCTGAACAAAAAGCCAATTTACCAAAAGATTACTCAGAATACCCTGGACGTACGGAAGCGTTTTGGCCTAACTTTCTTCTTAAAGAATGGCTGGTTGGAGCAGTCTTCTTAATTGGATTTCTAATTTTGACTGCCGCTCATCCTTCACCGCTTGAGCAACAAGCAGATCCAACCAACGCTGGTTACATTCCGTTGCCTGACTGGTATTTCTTATTTTTATATGAATTCTTAAAGTATCAATACGCAGGCGGAGAATTTATTGTCATCGGTGCGATTGTTATACCTTCACTCGCTTTTGGTGCACTTCTGTTAGCACCATTTCTTGATCGCGGGCCAGGAAGACGTCCATCGAAGCGTCCAATTGCTGTTAGTCTTATGATGCTTGGTTTCATTGCTACGTTCTGGTTAACCTATGAGGCTGTTGAACATGCCGACTACGCTTCACGTTCAGAAAAATATGCGGTAAACGTGGAAGCGGTTGAAGCAGAAGTAAATACAGAAGCTCCGGGATATGCCATATATGAACAAAGCTGTATGAGCTGTCACGGAGATCAGTTACAAGGACAGGGTAACTATCCATCATTACTTGATACGCCTATGTCAGTTGAACAAATAAAAGACATAGCTCGAAATGGTATTGGAGAAATGCCTGCAGGAGTTTTCAATGGAACTGATGAGGAACTTCAACAATTAGCCGAATTTATTAAAGCTCAAGGTGCCGGCGGAGAAGGTTCCGGTGGAGAAGCATCTGGGGCTGGCGAATAATAAATTAATGAAGGTAAAATGAACCGTGCTCATACGAAAGAGCGCGGTTCATTTATTATAGGAGTGCGTAGATACATGAAAGCGATCATTTCATACATATTAACGAATCGAATTTTTCTTATGCTATTATTTCTTGTTAACTTGTTTGGCACAGTTTATGGATATATTTGGTATGAGAGTCAGTTGGCTGTCACCAAACCGATCTTTCTTATTTTTGTTCCAGACAGTCCGACGGCAAGTTTGTTTTTCACCATCTTTTTAGGCTTTTTCCTATTAAATAAAAATGTGCCCTATATTGAAGCTCTAGCTGTCATTACTCTACTGAAATATGGTGTATGGGCTGTTGTGATGAATGGGCTTACTTTCTTAGAATATGGAGCGCTTCCATGGACAAGTTATATGCTCATCATTTCCCACGGGGCTATGGCTATCCAAGGGATCCTTTACGGCCCATATTATAAGATTCGTATGCGTCATATTGTGGTGGCTGCCATTTGGACGCTCCATAACGATGTGATTGACTATGTATTTGGACAAATGCCAGTTTATCCAGCAATAATGGAACATATCAATACGGTTGGTTATTTTACATTTTGGTTAAGTATTTTCTCCATAGCTGTTTGTTACGCTCTCACCCAGAGAAATCGACAGATCAAATCGGTCTAAATACTGAATGTCTCTCATATACATTTGATAAGATAGAATTTGAGGGGGACGAGTGTGATGGGACGGGCTATTCTCATTTGTTTCGTTGTCAGTTTGAGCCTGTGGATTCCAAGCAATGATCATCATAAGTTCATTCATGCTGAACAAAATACATGGAGTTCATTCACTGAACAATACCGTCACTTATTCCATGACGAAAAATACGAACTGGCGAATAGGATGTTGAATAATCGGCAAAAGGAAATGGAACAATATATTAGTACTTTATCTTATCAGCACCAAGAAACGTTTAACAAGCTTCTATATCCAATCATCACCATTCAGTCGGACAAGCAAAAAATGGAAGTAGAGAAGTTTTTATCCTTTATGAATGCTATGGGTAGTGACCACCCTCAAAAATATGCTCGTCAAGAACTTAAGTCCTTACGTAATCAATTAAATCAAACAGATCAAGACAGATCATCCATTGTTAGTAATTGGAATGCTTTAGTCCCAACTTTACAGTTATATTTCGATCAAGGAGAATTATCAGTCGTCACCAATTCTATGATTGTATTTGGGAATAGTGAAACGTTAGCTGCAAAACAAGAAGTAGTTAGACGGTTAGACAAGCTCCTTGAAGATAAACCCTCTGTAATAAGCTATGATGCGTTTATTTGGACTGCTGCTATTATAGGATGTACTATACTTATTACACTCGTATATGTGGCTGCAAGGAAATATGTTGCAGAGAAAAAAGAAAAAAAGGCAGGCGACAAACTTAATAGTTGATTTTTTATTGAAATTTGACTAAAATTGACCTATAGTATAGGATACATCTAAGATGGAGGAGCGAAACATGATGAGTTTTCTAATATATTTTGCGATATTACTAATCGTGCCTATCTGGGCTTCATCACGTGTTAAAAAGACATACAAGAAATATTCAAAAGTCCCAACATCCTCATCAATGACGGGGGCAGAAGTTGCACGTAAAATCCTTGATGATAACGGATTGTTTAATGTTCGTATTGAAGAAGTAAGAGGAATGTTATCCGATCACTATGATCCGCGCTCTAAAGTAATCCGCCTCTCATCAGACAATTATCACGGTCGTTCCATGGCCGCATCTGCCGTTTCTGCTCATGAGGTAGGGCATGCGATTCAGGATGCGGAGGAATATGCTTTTCTTAAATTCCGCAGTGCATTAGTTCCTGTTGCAAGCTTTGGTTCAAATATTTCCATTTTCTTAATTATTGGTGGATTCCTACTTGGCTTCACAGGTTTAGCGTTAGCTGGGATAATCTTCTTCGCTGCAGCCGTGTTGTTCCAGTTCATTACTTTACCAGTTGAATTTGATGCTTCAAATAGAGCCATGGGACAGCTTGTATCCACTGGAATCATAAGGAATGATGAAGAACGCAAAACGAAAAAAGTTCTTAATGCAGCCGCTATGACGTATGTAGCAGGTGCTCTCGTAGCCTTGGCTGAATTACTAAGATTTGTGTTTATGTTTGTAGGGATGAATGAAGAGTAATTTGAACTATACGAAATAATACAAACCCCATTGTTCTTGAAAAAGGACAATGGGGTTTTCTGCATGAGGTGTGGCTAATTCGACACACCTGTCTTAGTCTTGTAGTGGATTTTTGTTTTCATCTAATGTGAACCCTTCGCCTATTACATCATAAACGTGACTAACAGCAACAAAGGCATGTGGGTCAATTTTGTTAATAATCGCTTTCAATCGGACAATTTCATTTTTCCCGATTACGCAATAAAGGACATCTCTTTTCGAGCCGGTAAACGAACCCTTCCCTTCTAATACTGTGACTCCTCGATCCATTTCCTGGTTGATTACTATAGAAATCTGATCACTTTGTTCAGAAATGATCGTTGCCCCCCTTGCAGCATAAGCACCCTCTTGAATAAAGTCGATTACTTTTGCTCCAATGAATACTGCGACTAAGGTGTACATCCCTTTTATAGGATTTAAATAAGTAACAATTGAGGTGAAAATAACGATCGCATCAAACACAAACATAGCACGGCCCATACTCCAACCCAAATATTTATGGATGAGTCTTGCAATAATATCAACCCCGCCTGTTGTCCCTCCATATCGAAAAATAATCCCTAAGCCCACACCGGCGAATACGCCGGCAAATAAGGAAGCTAATGTTAAGTCTGAGGCCAAATCAATCTCAATGAGAAATAGTTGTGATAAATAAATGAATATAGATACAGCGACAATCCCTATTAAAGAATAGAAAAAAGTATTGCGTCCAAGTACCCTCCATCCGATAATAAGAACAGGGATGTTAAGAATGATATTCATCAGTGCTGGATCCCAATTAAATAAATAGAGAAACAATAAGGTGATCCCTGTAAATCCACCTTCACCTAATCCATTTTGAATGTTAAAGTGGACAAGTCCAAATGAAAAGATGGCTGAACCTACTAATATGAACAAAATATTTTTTACTTTTAAACCGAAAAGATTCATATGCTTGACCTCCAAAATAAGTTACACACGACTTATATTATAAAGAAATGATTTCCATGCTACAATGGATTAAAGTTTAATAATTTGTCAAATGCCGCCCTTTTGGCTACCATTTAGTAAGGAGTGCCAGATCAAGTAAAGGAGCGTTTTACTATGACCTATACGACAGAAGAGATTCAAAAGCGTGTAGATAATTACATATCACAATTTAAAGAAGGTTATTTTTCCCCACTCGCTTTGCAAGCTCGGTTGACAGAGGAAGTCGGCGAGATGGCTAGGGAAATTAATCATCGATATGGTGAGAAGAAAAAGAAATCGTCAGAGCAGGACAAGGCTTTAGAAGAAGAACTTGGTGATGTAATATTTGTGCTTACTTGTTTTGCTAATTCTTTAAATATGGATTTATCCAAAGCATTTGAAAGGTCTATGAGTAAAATCGAAACACGTGATAAAGACCGTTGGACACGTAAAGAAGGAGAGACAAACCATGACTCAAATTAAAATGATTGTTGCTGGACCAAGAGGGAAAATGGGACAGGAAGCCCTTAGAATGATTGAAAAGGAAGATAAGTTTAAGCTTGTGGCTTGCATTGATCGGAAACATGGTGGCAGCAAGGTTAAAGATGTTTCAGGGTTGCCCGCCTCAGATGCCGTGATTTATACAGATGCTGAGCAATGTCTCAGTGAAGTAGAGGCTGACGTACTCGTCGATTTAACGACACCTGAATTTGGTTACAAACATACGAAGCTTGCACTCGAAAATGGGGTGCGCCCCGTTGTTGGAACCACAGGTTTTACTGAAGAACAAATGGTGGAACTCACAAATCTGGCCGAAACCAAAAAGCTTGGTGCTGTCATTGCTCCGAACTTTGCAGTAGGTGCCGTCTTAATGATGCAATTTTCTAAATGGGCTGCCAAGCACTTTCAAGATGTAGAAATTATTGAGAAGCATCATGATCAAAAGCTTGATGCTCCTTCAGGTACAGCTGTTAAAACAGCTGAGTTAATAAAAGAAGAACGCGAGTCACACCCTCAAGGTCACACAGATGAAAAAGAGACTTTAGAAGGTGCGAGAGGTGCGGACGTTGACGGAATGAAAATTCATAGTGTAAGACTCCCAGGTCTTGTCGCTCATCAGGAAGTAGTTTTCGGCGGCCTTGGTCAAACGCTTACGATCAAACATGATTCCCATCATCGTGAATCGTTTATGTCTGGAGTCAACCTTGCTGCTACAGAAGTTATGGAGATAGATGTGCTTGTTTACGGGCTTGAACATTTGCTCGACTAAGAGGAGGGGACTCGAATGAATATTGCTTTAATTGCACATGATGAGAAGAAACAAGAGATTATCCATTTTGCGACAGCGTACAAACATATCTTAGAAAAACACGAATTATTTGCTACAGGAACAACTGGCAAAAAGATTTCTGAAGCTTCTGGTTTAGATGTTTTTAGATTTCAGTCTGGACCCGTTGGCGGTGATCAGCAAATAGGTGCAAAAATTGCCCAGGATGAAATGGATATGGTCATCTTCTTTCGCGACCCCTTAACAGCACAGCCACATGAACCAGATGTAAGTGCGTTGCTCCGTATATGTGACGTCCATCGGATTCCTCTTGCTACAAATTTGGCTAGTGCAGAAATATTCATTCGCGGTTTAGAGCGAGGCGATTTCGAATGGCGTGAGATTATCAAGGAAAAGTTAGCGAAGAAAGATTAGGTGTGGTGAAATGTCAAAAATCGGAATAACCTGCTATCCCACAGTGGGAGGATCAGGTGTTATAGCGACTGAACTCGGGAAGATTTTAGCTGAAAAGGGACATGAGATTCATTTTATTACATCACAGGTCCCTTTTCGATTAAATCGTATTTATCCAAATATTTACTATCATGAAGTAGAGGTAAGCAATTATCCGGTATTTCAACACCCTCCTTATGACCTAGCTCTTGCCAATAAGATGGCAGAAGTGATTAATCGGGAAGAGCTCGACATCCTGCATGTCCATTATGCTATGCCTCATGCTGTCTTAGCAATCTTAGCAAAGCAAATGTCCGAGCGGGATGTGAAAATCGTCACTACACTTCATGGTACAGACATAACCGTGCTTGGCATTGACTCAAGTTTAAAGCAAATGATTAAATTTGGTATTGAGAAATCCGATCGAGTTACTGCTGTTTCCCACAGTTTAGTCAAACAAACACAATATATGCTGGAAACGGAAAAGGACATGGATGTCATTTACAATTTTGTTGATGAGCGGGAATATTTTCGCAAACCCAATAACGAGTTAAAACACCAGTACAATATCCAGGATACTGAAAAAGTATTAATTCACATTTCGAATTTCAGGCAAGTTAAGCGCGTTCCAGATATCATTCGGGCCTTTGCAGAGATTCATAGGAGTGTACCTTCAAAACTACTCCTTGTTGGAGACGGACCTGAATATTCGGCTTGCTATCAGCTTGTAGAGGATTTAGGGCTCGGCGATCACGTGCGTTTTCTTGGGAAGCAAGAAAATGTAAGCGAATTGTTTTCCATTTCCGATTTGAAGCTTTTGCTTTCTGAAAAGGAAAGCTTTGGACTCGTGTTACTTGAGGCAATGGCATGCGGTGTGCCTTGTATTGGCACAAATATAGGCGGTATCCCAGAAGTGATCGAGCATGGGGAAACAGGGTTTATTACGGAACTCGGCAATATAAATCAAGTGGTTTATTTTGCAAAACAGCTGTTGACAGATTCCATGATGCATGAAAGTTTTTCAGAACGGGCACAAGAATTTGTCAATCAAAAATTCTCTTCTTCTGAGATCGTCAAGCAATATGAGGAACTTTATTGTCAGGTGTTGGATGATGAATAAACATAAACCATCACTTAAATCTGCATTTCACCTCTTGTCAGATCTTGAAGATGCCGGTTATGAATCTCATATTGTAGGCGGTGCTGTCCGTGATATTGTTTTAGGCCGTCCAATGGGAGATATAGACATTGCCACTTCGGCAACTCCTCAACAGGTCATGAGTATTTTTAACCACGTCATTCCAATTGGTATAGACCACGGCACTGTGATGGTCCGTTATCAATCGCATTCCTTTGAGGTGACTACATATCGAACAGAGGATGGTTATACCGATTTTCGACATCCTGATGAGGTGGCATTTGTTAACTCTATACAAGAAGACCTATCGCGGCGTGACTTTACGATTAATGCGATGGCTATGAAGCAAAGTGGCGACATCATCGACCCTTTCCAAGGAAAAAAGGATCTTTCAAGGCAGATCATTCGGGCGGTGGGTGATGCCCATACGCGGTTTAATGAGGATCCATTACGAATGATGCGTGCGATACGATTTGCTAGTCAGCTTCAATTTGAAGTTACGGATGAAGTGAGACAAGCTATCTATAATCAAGCAAGTCTGCTCACTCATATTGCTGTTGAACGTATTACCGTTGAATTTGAAAAGTTGATGGCGGGAGAAGGTTATCAAAACGGAATACATCTCTGTTATACACTAGGTGTATTTTCATACCTTCCGATTTTTTCAGAGAATAAGTCCTTGCAGATGACGGTGCCTAAACATAATTTATTTGGTTTTGCCCAATTGATCACTTATTATCACGAGCAAACTCCTGCCGTTAGCCTTATAAAATGGGTAAAAGACTGGAAGCTGTCGAATCGAGTGAAAAGGGAAGCGTTTTCTCTCCATTATGCTCTTACAGAATATAAACAGCATGGTCAAGTGACCCTATGGCTTGCCTATCAGCTTCCAGAGCAGCTTAGCGGCGCTTTCATCCAAGTATTAAAAGCGTTAGGGTATCCTGTTAAGAAGGAAGGGTTTACTGAGGTATCAGCTATGCTGCCTATACATTCAAGAGACGAACTATCTTTTCAAGCGAAAGACCTAATTCAATCTTTTCCCAACGTGGCGAAAGGTTCTTGGATTAGTGAAGGGATGAAAAAAATTGAATACGCAGTTGTAACTAAACAACTGAGTAATAAATATGAGCATATAAAGGAGTGGGTCGACAAATGGAATCCACCCGCAAGCAATTAATTGAACTATTAGATAGTCAACAAGGTCATATTTCTGGGCAAGATTTGTCTAAACGTTTAAATATTTCAAGAACTGCCGTGTGGAAGCATATGAAGGAACTTGAGAAAGATGGATATGAAATTGAAGCTGTTCAACGGAAAGGGTACAAGATCATTTCTTCACCAAATAAAGTGAGTGAAAACACACTCCAGTGGGGATTGAATACCGATTGGCTAGGGCATAATCTTCAGCATTTTGAGGAAGTAACATCTACACAGGAAGTCGTTCATCAGTTAGCTAAACAAGGTAAGCCTCATGGTACGGTTGTGATTGCTGACAAGCAGGTACAAGGGAAAGGCCGGATGTCCCGAAATTGGGATTCTCCTAAAGGAAAGGGCATTTGGATGAGTATTTTATTACGTCCTGAACTATTGCCTTATCAGGCCCCACAACTTACCTTACTAGCAGCTACTGTTTTAGCAGAAGTCATTGCTGAACAGTCATCGATCCTGCCGCAAATTAAGTGGCCAAACGATTTGTTAGTGAACCACAAAAAGGTGTCAGGTATTTTAACTGAAATGCAGGCCGAACAAGATCAAATTCAATATGTTGTTCTCGGTATCGGTATTAATGTGAATCAAACTGAATCAGACATTCCCGAAGAGTTGCAGCATAAAGCTTCTTCCCTCCAGATTGAATCACAGCAACAATGGTCGATTCAGGGTACCATTCAACGGATACTGCAACAATTTGAACGTACATATGATCAATTCATGACTAACGGCTTTAAAGATGTAAAGTTAAAATGGGAACAATTCGGCTATAGGATTGGCGAGGAAGTAACGATTTCTACGATGAAAAAGTCGTGGCAGGCAAGGTTAGTGGGCATTGAGCCAGATGGAGCCCTTTTAGCTCGTGATGAAAAGGGTAAAGAAGAAAAGTTATATTCAGCTGAAATCCATTGGGGAGAGGGTGGTTATCATGCTAAATAAAAATAGTATGATCAAGATGAAGCAAACGAACGATAAAATGACGATGATTACTGCATATGATTACCCTTCTGCTAAAATTGCTGAACAAGCAGAAACAGATATGATTTTGGTGGGGGACAGCCTTGGTATGGTTGTGTTAGGTTATGATTCAACCATTCCTGTAACGTTAGAGGATATGATTCATCATGGCAAAGCAGTAAGACGAGGAGCAGGAAGTACATTTGTAGTTGTTGATATGCCGTTTATGTCTTATCATATCTCCTTAGAAGGCACTCTGAAAAATGCCACACAGCTGTTTCAGGAAACGAATGCTCAAGCATTGAAGCTTGAGGGAGCGGGAGAAGTGCTCGAGGCTATCCGACGTTTAACAGGAGGTGGGATCCCTGTTGTTGGACACTTAGGGTTAACCCCTCAGTCAGTTCATGTCCTAGGGGGCTATAAAGTCCAGGGTAAAGATGAGAAGGCGGCTAAAAAGTTGTTAGAAGAAGCAAAAGAAGTAGAGCGGGCAGGTGCAATGGCTTTAGTTTTAGAATGCGTTCCGAGACAGCTGGCTAAATTAATTTCAGAACAGCTGACGATTCCTACGATCGGGATCGGAGCGGGCGCCGACTGTGATGGTCAGGTCCTCGTCTATCATGATCTCTTAAAATATGGTGTTGAACGCTTGCCGAAGTTTGTTAAACCCTATTTAAATAGCAGCGAACAAATGGCGGGAGCAGTTCGTCAATACGTGTCAGAAGTAAAGGATGGCCTGTTTCCACAAGAACAACACACATTCACAATGGATACGGAGTTGCTTCCAAAAGAATAAGGAGATTGTTATGGAAATCATCACTAATATAAAACAATTGCAACAAAAATCAATAAGCTGGATTCGTCAAGGGAAAAGCATTGGTTTTGTGCCTACCATGGGTTACTTACATGAAGGGCATGAAGCCCTAATGAAAGCTGCCCGTCAAGAAAACGATATAGTAATTTTAAGCATTTTTGTGAATCCGTTGCAATTTGGCGAAAGTGAGGATTTGAACTCTTACCCTCGTGATGAAGAACACGATCGAAAAGTAGCTGAAGAAAATGAGATTGATGTCATTTTCTTTCCTTCAGTGGATTCGATGTATCCAAAGCCGCTTTCTTTGGAATTATCTGTTGTTAGAAGAGCTGATGTGTTATGTGGGAAGAGCAGGCCAGGCCATTTTGATGGAGTCGTAACCGTTCTTGCAAAGTTATTTAATATGATCCATCCAACAAGCGTTTATTTTGGTATGAAAGATGCCCAGCAAATTGCTGTGGTAGATGCTTTGATAAAGGATTTTAACTATCCTATTAATCTGACCACGGTACCTACGGTGCGTGAGAAGGACGGATTGGCAAAAAGCAGCCGAAACGTGAACTTATTTGATCAGGAGCGGATCGGTGCACCTTTTATTCAACAGGCATTGCAATATGGCAGGCAGCTTGTAGAAAACGGTGAGAAGAACCAAGCCGAATTGGTCAAAAAAATTCGACAGTTTCTTGAAAATAAATCTCATGGTAATATAGATTATATTGAGTTATTATCTTATCCTGAATTAGAGCCCATTGAGCTTATAGACCAACAAGTTATTCTTGCGGCAGCGGTCTTTTATCAAAAAGCAAGATTAATCGACAATGTTGTCTTTAATGAAAAAGGGGAAAAGACGTTAGGATAAGGAGTAAGGGGGCGCACCATGTTTCGCACAATGATGAAGGCGAAAATTCATCGTGCACAGGTCACAGAGGCCAATTTAAATTACGTGGGCAGTATCACGATTGATCAAAATCTATTGGACAGTGTTGGGATCCTGCCACACGAGAAGGTCCAAATCGTTAATAATAATAACGGCGCACGATTAGAGACATATGTGATTGCTGGAGAAAGAGGCAGCGGTGTCGTTTGTTTAAATGGGGCTGCAGCCAGGTTAGTACAGCCAGATGATATCGTCATTATCGTTTCTTATGCCATGCTGAGTGCGGAAGAATTAGCCGATTTCAAACCTAAAATTGCGATTATGGGTGAAAGAAACGAGGTTGTCGAAATCGTAGAGGAGGAGCCGCCACTAACTGCTCTTCCCCTATAATGTGGAAACAAGAGTTAGACTATGAAAAGGATCTTGGCCACGTGAGATAGGACAAGATCCTTACTTTTATGGCCGCGCTTGGAGGGATTTCATGTCGACCTTTGCTATTGTAGATTTAGAAACAACAGGGAATTCATCATCAAAACAGGATCGTATTATTGAGATAGGCATTGTCATTATCAAGCAAGGCCAAGTGATTAAGGAGTTTTCGAGCCTTGTTTATCCAGAACGGGATATTCCTCCGTTTATTACCGCTTTGACTGGGATACAAGATGAAGATATTATTCACGCCCCACTGTTTTCAGAAATAGCCGAAGACGTATATCAATTAATAGAGGATTGTTATATCGTCGCACATAATATTGAATTCGATCTCGGCTTTCTTAATGAAGAATTTATTAGATGTGGGTACAAAGCTCTACATAATCCTATCATTGATACGGTTGAGCTTGCTCGAATTTTTCTGCCGGGCTCCCCGAGCTATAAATTAGGGCAATTAGCTGATCATCTGAACATCGGACACGATCGTCCGCACAGGGCTCTTTCGGATGCTCAAGTGACTGCAGATTTATTAACCATACTGTTAAATGAGATACATACATTGCCTGAACGTACCTTAACGCATTTGCTAAAAATTGTAGGTAAACTTAAAAGTGATGTAAGACCTTTTATTGAAACCGCAGTTGAAAAGGCACGGTATAACCAACCAAGCCATGATCAATATGAGGTTCATTATGGATTGCCGATAAAGAAGCGACAGGTGGAGCTTTATGATACGAAAGATATGGAGTTGCCGTTTAATCAATGGATCAGTGAAGCATATGAAGGTAAAGAAAGATTAAAAAAGATAGTGAATGATTATGAGATGCGATCAGGTCAGAGGCAAATGTCAGAGGCCGTGTATCAATCCTTAAATGAGGAAAGGCATGCCTTACTTGAAGCTGGTGCAGGCACGGGAAAATCACTAGCTTACTTACTTTCTACCTTATATTATTCTGTCACACATAATGAAAGATTGGTTATTTCAACGCATACAACTGCTTTGCAAAACCAATTGTTAGAAGAGGAAATTCCTAGATTGGAAAAGTTGTTTGGCCGTTCCATAAAAGTGGCTTTATATAAAGGGAAAAGCCATTATATCAGCCTCCTTCACTTTAGTTATGAGTTAGACAGACCATTTCAAGATAACTACGATATCGTTTTAACTAAAGCGATGATCTTAGTTTGGTTGACAAAAACGAGCACAGGAGATATTGATGAAATTCAACTGCCATCAAGTGGACAGCAGTTTTGGCATAAAATTTCCGCTGAGCAATCAGGTGGAGTGATGTCATTTAACAATAAGCATGCTTCGTACTTTCAATGGGCTGAGGAAAGAGCAGAGCATGCAGACCTTCTTATTACAAACCATTCGCTTCTCTGTTTAGATCTAATAAGTAATGAGCAGCGTCTCCCTGCTTATGATAGGGTGCTAATTGATGAAGCTCATCACTTAGAAACCATCGCCAGCCGCTATTTTGGTATTCGTTTGAATTATAAAGAATTACAGCGGCAGTTAACACAGTTCAATGACTTGTTTCACCCAGCTGCGTTCAAACCGGTCAATGTCGGTGTGAAAAAACAAGTTCAACAAGGCAGCCGGCATGTTGAACAAGCAAAAGAAGAACTTAATCAATTATCAAGATACCTATTCCAAAAGGTTAAGGCATCCCGTAAAAGGTCTCAATCAAGAAGCGATATTGGCAGAGTGCAATATTTATTAAAAGAAGAGATAGACAGTGCGTTCGCTGCTACTAGTCATGAAATGGCACAAAGATTTTTATCTAACATTCAAGCTATTAAAAGGGAAACAATAGCTCTGATGGATCTTATTGGACCACTATTATCCACCGCGGATAATGAGGATGTTCGTGTACTATTTTCAAGGCTAGACACCAATGCAAGTGTCTGTGAAACAATTATCGATCAGCTCGGCAATTATTTTGATTTGGATGACAATGTTGTGAGGTGGATTGAAATTGATGCAGATGGGGCTTCCAATTCTGTTTATTTATATAGTGAGCCGTTACATGTAGCTGAGCTGCTACATGAAAGGCTATTTTTGACGAAGAAGAGTGTTGTATTAACGAGTGCGACACTTACCACAAACGGCTCTTTTGACTATATGAAGCGTTTAATAGGAGTAGACAATTGGAAGGATCTTTATGAACTTTCCATCCCATCACCTTATGATTATAAACAGCGGGTCAGGCTGATGGTTCCAAACGATTTTCCAAATATCAAAGAGGATCCAGAGGAGTTTATTTATTCGATTAGTGAAGCAATTTATTCGATTGCCCATGCCACTAAAGGCCGAATGCTCGTTCTGTTCACCTCATATGACATGCTAAAAAAAACATATTATTTATTGAAAGATGTCATTAATCCTGAGGAATTCATGGTCTTTGCTCAAGGGATCTCAACTGGAAGCAGAGATCGTTTGCGAAAGAATTTTCAAACTTTTGACCAATCCATTTTGCTAGGAACAAGTTCTTTTTGGGAAGGGGTAGATATCCCTGGAGATGATCTTTCATGCCTTGTGATTGTTCGACTTCCTTTTCAGCCGCCAGACCAACCTTTACAGATTATGCGAGATCTTAGGCTTAAGCAACAAGGCCAAAGCCCATTTATGAATCAGTCGCTTCCTCACGCTATCATTCGTTTTAAGCAAGGGTTCGGGCGTTTGATTCGGTCAACGACTGATCGAGGTGTGGTGTTTGTTTGTGATCACCGTCTTATAGAAGCGAAGTATGGAGAGCATTTTCTTGCATCTATTCCAGATATTCCACTTACGTATAAATCAACTTCAACACTTGTACAAGAGATGGAAAAATGGTTGTAAAATCCTTGGATGGTATCTAATTAAGTTCATAACCTGTTATACTATTTTACGTATAAACCGATGAAAAAGGATTAAGACGGATGGGGGACAGAAATGATGGAAAATAAAATAGAAACAATGTCAACCGTACGGATTCAAAAATCAGATGACCTTTATAAGGTTGTTGATACACTTAATCGTACGTTGAAAGACCAAAATTTAATGTTTGGACTTGCTTTAGATGAAGATGATAATGAAACAGCAGTCTTCACGATTTACCGTACCTAGCTGGCTGCGGTGGGTTCTCCTCATCATCGGAATAGTAATTGTTATCTCAGGAAGTGCCCTTACCTGGATGTATGTACAAATAGAAGATAAACAGACAGAGGGATTTACAGAGGCCAAAAATTTGGCGGTTTCAGAAACAAAAATGACAGAGGTCACAGATGTTTTAAGCTATAATGGTGAAATACCCATTCATATTGTTCGCGGTCTAAATGGAAATGATGAAGAATTAGTCACCTTTATAAATCTTGAGAAGAAAGAAGTGCTGACGACGATTAAAGCGAGTTCAATGATCCCTTCGAGCGGTTTAAAAACCGGGCTGCAGACTGACTGTTCTGCCTGCTCATTTATTGACGTACAGCTCGCGTATGAAGAAAATAGTCCAGCATGGGAACTTACTTATATAGATGAAAATCAACGATACGTATTAGAGTATGTAAAAGTTACAAATGGCGATCCTATTCAAAGATTTGCATTTCGTCAACCACAATCTTAAGTGAAGGGATGAATAAAATGGAATTAGCTAAACGAGTACAAACACTTACACCATCATCTACATTAGCCATTACGGCTAAAGCTAAAGCGTTAAAAGCAGAAGGGTATGATGTCATCGGTCTTGGAGCTGGTGAGCCCGATTTTAATACACCTTCGCATATAATTGAGGCGGCAGGGAAGGCCATGCAGGAAGGACATACGAAATATACACCTTCTGGGGGCATCCCTGATTTAAAAGATGCGATTTTGTCAAAAATGAAAAGAGACCAAAATTTGACCTACTCACCTAGTGAGGTTATTGTTACGACTGGGGCCAAGCATGCTTTATTTACGTTGTTTCAAGTTTTGCTAAATAAGGGGGATGAAGTCATCGTTCCGGCCCCTTATTGGGTCAGTTATCCCGAACAAATTAAATTGGCTGAAGGTGCCCCTGTCATTGTTAAAGCAAAGGAAGAACATCAATTCAAAATCACACCTGAACAACTCGAAGAGGCAATAACAGAGAAGACGAAGGCTGTTATCATCAATTCTCCAAGTAATCCAACAGGCATGGTGTATTCTGAAGATGAGCTTCGTGCAATTGGAGAAGTTTGCTTAAGACATGACATTCTTATCATCTCAGATGAAATTTATGAAAAACTGATCTATTCCAATGACAAGCATGTGTCCATGGCTCAGCTGTCAGACAAACTTTATAAACAAACCATCATTATTAATGGTGTTTCTAAATCACACTCCATGACTGGTTGGAGAATTGGTTACGCTCTAGGCCGAACAGAGATCATCCAGGCTATGACAAATATGGCTTCACATTCCACATCAAACCCGACTTCAGTAGCTCAGTATGCTGCACTAGCCGCTTATAATGGGTCAGATGATGAGATAAGTGAAATGCGGAAAGCCTTTCACAAAAGGTTAGATACTCTACACAGCTGGCTGCTTGCGATCCCAGGTGTATCGTGTGAGAAGCCTATGGGAGCTTTTTACCTATTTCCTAATGTGATTCGTACGGCTACTATTTGTGGTTTTAAAACCGTGGATGAGTGGGTAACTGCACTGCTTGAAGAAGAGAAGATTGCTCTCGTGCCTGGATCTGGTTTTGGATCACCTGATAATGTCAGACTGTCTTATGCAACATCAATTGACCAATTAGAAGAAGCGGCGAAGCGTATTCAACGTTTTGTAGATAAACACCAATCATAAAGTGAAGCATGGAGGTATACTCATGAAAACAACAATTGCAGAAGTTTCAAGATATGTAGGAGAAGAAGTTACCATTGGTGTCTGGTTGCAGAATAAGCGATCAAGCGGGAAAATAGCTTTTCTTCAGCTTCGTGACGGAACTGGATTTATGCAAGGTATCGTTGTGAAGGCGGATATTGGCGAAGATAAGTTTCAACAGGCAAAAGCACTGACACAGGAAACATCTCTTTACGTCACAGGTGTAGTCGTTGAAGATACACGTTCTTCCTTCGGGTACGAGCTGCAAGTGAACAACTTCGAAATTATTCACGAAGCTGTTGATTATCCGATTACACCGAAAGAACACGGAACAGAGTTCTTGATGGATCATCGCCACTTATGGCTGCGTTCTAAAAAGCAGCATGCAGTCATGAAAGTTAGAAATGAAATTATTCGAGCTACGTATGAATTTTTTAATACCAATGGATACACGAAAATTGACTCACCAATCTTAACCGGGTCTTCAGCAGAAGGTACAACTGAATTATTCCACACAAAATATTTCGATGAAGAAGCCTATTTGTCTCAGAGTGGACAGCTTTACTTAGAAGCAGCAGCAATGGCGTTTGGTAAAGTATTCAGTTTCGGGCCTACTTTCCGAGCAGAAAAATCAAAAACGCGTCGTCATCTCATTGAATTCTGGATGATTGAGCCTGAAATGGCTTTTATGGATCATGATGACAGTCTTGAAGTTCAAGAGCAGTATGTCACACATGTTGTGGAAGCTGTGCTTGAAAATTGTACACTTGAGCTTGAGGCTCTTGGTCGCGATAAAGCTGTCCTTGAGAAGATAAAAGCCCCCTTCCCAAGAATTAGCTATGACGAAGCAATTGATTTATTGAAAGAAAAGGGTTTTGATGATATCGACTGGGGAGAAGATTTCGGTGCTCCACATGAAACGGCAATTGCTGAGAGCTATGATAAACCAGTATTCATTGTAAACTATCCTGCTGAAATTAAAGCCTTCTACATGAAGCCAGATCCAGAACGCCCCGAAGTGGTTTTATGTGCAGATTTAATCGCTCCAGAAGGCTATGGTGAAATTATTGGCGGATCACAGCGGATTGATGACCTTGAACTTATGCAAAAGCGTTATGAGGAGCATGATCTAACAGGAGATGCCTACCAGTGGTACTTGCAGCTTCGTGAATACGGGAGCGTACCGCATTCAGGTTTCGGTTTAGGACTTGAACGCACAGTTGCCTGGATTGCCGGTGTCGAACACGTTCGTGAAACGATTCCATTTCCACGTTTATTGAATCGCTTATATCCTTAATATAGAGGTAGTCACACCGATAGAAGAACGCTTATACTATCGGTGTTTTTTCCTTTTTAATCATCATAGATTGAGGTGGACATCTTGTCGAAGTATCAAAGCTTTCAGGAGATCATGAATCATCAATTGATGATCCCAAAGCAACTATTAACAGAATATCGTCGATTAGGAATGGATGAGCAGGAACTTGCCGTATTGTTACAGATTCATCGTTTTTATTTAGATGGGAATCCTTTTCCAACCCCAGAAGAGCTGGCTGACTATCTTTCTTTCTCAAGCCAGGACTGTTCAAAAGTCTTAAGAAGTCTTATTCAAAAACAGTTGATAACCATTGAACAGAAGCATAGTGAACAACTAGTTAGAAATGAATCTTATTCTCTCGAACCCTTGTGGGAGAAATTATTTGCCCAACATAAACACTCGTATGCTACCGAAGAGGAGCAAGCAGGAAGTTTGTTTTCTTTGTTCGAGCAGGAGTTTGGCCGGCCGCTATCCCCATTTGAGATCGAGAATATCAATATATGGCTAGATCAGGAGGAGCAAGAACCTTCACTTATAAAAGCTGCATTGCGGGAAGCAGTGTTGATGGGGAAACTCAACTTTAAATATATCGATCGTATTTTACGTGAGTGGAAAAGAAAAGGCATTCAAACAGTGGATCAAGCCCGGCAGCATGGTAAGCAGTTTAGACAAGGGCAAGTTAAAAATTCTTCCTCTCAAGCAAAGCCAAAACGTGATGTATCGCTGTATTATAACTGGTTAGAAGAGGACTCATAGGGAGAAACGTTATGCTAAATAAAAAACAAATCAGAGAATGTTTAGACGTATTTGAGGATATGTTTCCTGATGCAGAATGTGAGCTCACTCATAACAATCCATTTGAACTTCTAGTTGCTGTTCTCTTATCGGCTCAAGCTACTGATGCATTAGTAAACAAGGTTACCCCTCATTTATTTAAAAAATATGAGAGACCGGAAGACTATCTTGCTGTCCCGCTTGAGGAACTCCAGGATGATATTAAATCGATTGGGCTATATCGAAACAAAGCAAAAAACATTCAAAAACTCTCACATACGTTAATTGAGAAATTTAATGGAAGAGTTCCTTCAACGAAGCAGGAGCTAGAGAGTTTGGCTGGCGTTGGAAGGAAAACGGCGAATGTCGTTGCCTCCGTGGCCTTTGGCGAACCAGCAATCGCTGTAGATACACATGTTGAGCGTGTCTCTAAACGATTAGCCATTTGTCGCTATAAAGACTCTGTGCTAGAAGTTGAAAAAACGTTGATGCGTAAATTCCCGAAAGAAGAATGGAGTGACACACATCATCGCATGATTTTTTTTGGCCGCTATCACTGTAAAGCACAGCGTCCCAACTGTGAGGAATGTCAATTGCTTCACTTGTGCAGGGAAGGGCAGAAGCGAATGAGGAAAAAGAGAGAGTAAAATAAAGATACACAAATAAAGCACACTGTCATTAGACAGTGTGCTTTACTGTGGGATAATTAGGCAGCGTCTTCTTGTGGTTGTTCTGGTTGTTCAGTACCTGGATTATCAGGCTGGCCAGGGTCGTCGTCGTCACCGCCTTCATCAGGGTCCGTGTCGCCATCACCTTCTGGGGGTGTGTTTGGACCATCATTTTCGTCTCCACCATCACCATTTTCCCCTGGCTCTCCGGATCCATCGTCATTTTGGCCTTCTCCGCCGTCCCCATTACCGTTGTTACCATCTCCATTATTTCCGTTATTTCCATCTTGATTATTATTGTTATCGTTCTGGTTCCCATTTCCATTATTCTGCTCATCTTCAGGATTTTCTTCTTCAGGGTTTCCCTCCTCAGGATTCTCTTCTTCAGGCTCCTGTTCAGGATTTTCCTCTGTTTCTTCCGCTGGTACCTCTACACTAGCAGAGGAAGGATCACTGGCATCTGCATCTTCATTATCACTTACCGCAGTTACTGTAAATTCATAAGAAGAACCTGGTTGAGCATTGGTAATTTCTACAGTTGTATCTTTCGTTCTGGTAAGTTGTCTTGCTTCCCCGCCATCAATAGCGACGGTCACTTCATAAGAAATACCTTCTGGTTCATCATATCCCCATTCAAGATTAATGGCTTGCGCCTCTTGATCGTAGGAAGCTGATAGATCCTGGACTGGATCTAGCTTCTGGAATACTTGAGACACTTGGGATGGGGTATTATCTACGTGGAAAAGTTCAGTTACGATACGGCTTTCCGGTGTATATGGGCTCGGTAGTTTAGCTGGACGTGATCCTTCTTCCACCTCTACCAATTCCACAGAGCCAGGTTTTTGAAAGTCGCTTGTTTCTTTACCTTCTGATATATGACTCATGATTGACTGAAACATCTGCTTAGGGATATCTTGTGCAGCATCTGATAAACCTTGGTTCCCTTTGGAATACCCAGTCCATATCGATATAGAGTAGTTTGTCGTGTACCCGCTGAACCAGGAATCCGGAACAATTTCTGTACCATCATCTAATTCGCGGTTTGTTGTCCCTGTCTTACCTGCTTCAGGAAGCCCAGGGATATTTGCTGCTGTACCCGTACCTTCAGACATAACAGTTTGTAGCATCGATGTAATCATATAAGCTGTATAACTGTTCATTGCTGATTTCGGTTCTGGCTTTAAGTCCACAGTTCCTTCTCCAGGAACTTCAACTTTACGAACAGTATACGGTTCGTTATATACTCCTTCATTACCAAACGCCGCATAAGCACCGCTTAGCTGAAGAGGATTGACAAGTGCATTACCACCGCCAATGGCATCACTCAAATACATCTGATCATCTTGAAAATCAACACCTAAGCCCGTTGCAAACTCCTGGGCTTTTCCAATCCCCACCTCGTTCAATGTCTTAACAGCAGGAATATTTAATGACCGGCTTAATGCATAACGCATGCTCACCCAGCCACGAAATCTATCGTCAAAATTGTTTGGTGAATACCCGTTTATATCAATTGGTTCATCATTAATTTGATGATAGGTGGATAGCTTATTATATTGAATGGCCGGACCATAAGCTGTGATCGGTTTTAGAGTTGATCCTGGCTGCCTTTGGATGTCGGTAGCATAGTTATAGTTACCTGCTTTATAATTGCGCCCGCCGCCGATAGCACGAATGGCCCCGGTTTGAGTGTCGGTGACGGCAATACCTGTTTCAAGCTGCTCATCTGGCCAGGCAATCGGACTATCTTCACCGAGCATTTGCTCAACATATTGTTGTGCTTTGGGATCAAGAGTCGTATATATTTTTAAGCCGTCTTTATAAATATCAGCACCATCCATTTTAGCTTCTACCTCTTCACGAACGTGGTCAATAAAAGCTTTGTAGGGGGAATCTTTTTCTGTTTGCTCTACAAGCATATCCTCAACATTCGTATTTCTAGCTTCCTCAGCTTCTTCTTTAGTGATCTTGCCATGCTGCACCATTAAGCTGAGGACGACACTCATCCGCTGCTGGGCTAGCTCCGGATTTTCAAAAGGATTGTATCCAGAAGGACGTTGAGGCAAGCCTGCAAGCAAGGCTGATTCTGGAAGTGTGAGTTCGCTTAATTCGTTTTTGCCAAAATAGGTCTGAGCCGCTTCAGCTACCCCATAGGCACCCTCGCCATAATAAATTTTATTTAGATACATTTCTAAGATTTTTTCCTTGGAATATTCCTGATCTAGTTTAATGGCTAAATATTGTTCTTGAACTTTACGTTTTAACGTCTTATCACTGGATAAAAAAGACCGCTTAACGACTTGCTGGGTAATGGTACTTGCTCCTTCAGCACCAAAACCTTCTTGGATATTAGCAATAATTGCGGCACCAATTCGTCTAAAGTCAATACCAATATGCTCAAAGAAACGAACATCTTCGGTAGCTAATACCGCATCAATAAGTACGGGAGGGAGGTCATTATAACTAATTTCCGTCCGTCTTTGCTTACCGGCTAAATCCGTTATGAAATCACCGTTTTGATCATAAAGCTTTGATGATACAGGATCAGATAATTGCGCTTCATTTAAATCTGGGGCAGTTACAATATAATAAGTAAATAAACTGCCGACCGCTATCATAAGAACGATACCAATGGTTAAAAGAATCATTACGATTCGTTTGAAAGTTGGTTTTCGGTTTCCCTTTTTCTTTGTCTTCATCTGTTTACGTCTAGCTGTTCTTGATTGGCTTTCGTTGGCCATGTTGCTCTTCCTCCATTCAAAAATAGAGCTTATCTAAAGCAGTTGCATAATCAATTCTTGCTTGATAATGAAAGGGTAGAAGTTCGGCTTCAGCTTTCATATAATCATAAGGAATAGATTTGCGTCCGCCTTTAAATTGATCATTCCAAAATAAAAAAAGTTTGGATGCAGGTAGTAGATACACTTCATCAAAAACGGCAAATTTGACAATAATAAAACATATACCACCGTGTAATTGACAAGCATACATATGATCAATTTGGTGCTGATGGATGTTACTGAGAGGGAAGGAAGTTTTACTTTTAGTTTCCTTCGCTTCAAAATCAATGTAACGCCCTCGATAAACTCCATTAAAATCTGTCGTAGAAGCTTGTTTAAAATAAGCTTCTTTTATTACTGCAGCACTTCTCTTTGGATAGTCCACATTTACAATTTGGACAGGTGTTGGCTTCTTATGAACGATGGCAATGTTGGCATTTCGATAATAGTCATTGGATAATTCAATATCTTCTTCTAATGTCATACCTCTATTACTAAAGGTGGTTTCTGCCTTATTTTGGCTTCTTAATTTTTGGGTACCGCTTTTCCTCCCATTGGGGTAATTCACAATACTTCCCTCCCTAATGCCATGAGGGTATCATACCAAAAAATGATCACCAAGTGTAACAGAAATTTGTCTAACCAATCCATATACTATTAAACGTTTGAAGTGCGGATGAAGTTTCACTTAATTATACGTTTTCCCGCAAATAACAACAAATAATCCGAAATTCTTACACGCCTGTTCCTGGACCAAATATAAATTCGAAAGGAAGAAGAGTTTTATGGGGAGGAGGAAGGATACATTTCTTTCATGTATCCTTCCTATGTTTATTCAAGTAGAGGGACGATCTTCTCCTGATAATTTTGGATTATCAGTTTTAGCTGGTGTTGGCTTTTTCTCTTTTGGTTTCTTTTTCTTTGGCATGGATTGGATGCTCCTTTCTTAAATGTTTCATCTTTTCATTGTCGAATGGATCACATAAGATAGGTTGTTTTGTAGCATTACTTCTAGTCTTGTCATGTGTGAAGGACTTATGCAAAGGAAGCAGAAATATAAACGTAACAGATAAACATGAGGAGGCAATAATTATGGATAAACAGCAGCCAGTTGTTTCAATGGCTATGTATGAAGAACAGCTGCAACTTTTACAGGAAAAGTTTTCATTGATGGAAAAACGAATTTCACTTAAGGCTGATGAGGTCGTTTTTACAATGTCAATTTCCCACCGTAAGGAAATTGACCAATTAAAAGACGAAGTGATTCATTTGCGTGAACAGCTTAGCGAAGTGAAAAAGGAACAACAAGAGATATATGTGAAGAAATTTGCGGGTGCAGCTAGACGAAGATCTGTAGGTTAAGATTTTGCTTCTAGTGGCTTCAGAATGGTATGGTTTAAGAAAAAGGTGTGTTGAGTAGAAGATGGCACTTAGGCAGACGACATTTAAAATAAAACAAATGATTGATGATCTCCATGAACAGTTTCTTACCATGGAAGGCCCTGTAAATAAAAAGGATTTTAATTTCTTTCATAAAGTAAAGGAAGAAACAAGTCCTATGTTCAACTTAAATAATCAATGGTTAGATGAAGCCGAAGAGTTTGTTAAGAATCGGGGCGTATCTGTGCACCCTAATCAAGTTAAATCCACTCATGAAAATATGGAGATGCTAATTTTGCACAGTTACTATCTTGATGTAGAGAAGAAACGTTTTAAAGAACTGCACCAATCTTCCCATTACGTACTCGATATGATCTTAAATGACTTGAACAATGTATAAAAGATCTCACTTTCCCTTGTTGCTTCAATGGAGGTACGGCTCCTGAATGAAACCGCTTTACAAAAATGATGCTTTCTTTTATAATAATCTTCCCAATATGAGGGAGGGAAGCCGAGTGGATAAAGAAAATTTAATTCAAGAAGCCAAAACAATTAGAGAACGAGCTTATGTACCCTATTCTAAATTTAAAGTCGGGGCGGCCTTATTAACAAATGATGGAACATTGTACACGGGTTGCAATATTGAGAATGCAGCTTATCCTGTAACCTGTTGTGCGGAGCGGGTGGCGATTTTTAAAGCTATTGCTGATGGTCACTATAAGTTTAAGGAAATGGTCGTTGTTGCTGATACAGATCGACCTGTTCCACCATGTGGCTCTTGCCGTCAGGTCATGAGTGAGTTTTTCGCACCGGACCTACTCGTCCATACAACGAATCTTCACGGGGTCACGAAGACGATGACGACAGCTGAGTTGCTGCCATTCTCCTTTTCCTCAAATGATTTACCTGAAGAAACAAAATAAACCTAGAAAAGTTAACAACAAATTTCCCATCCAAAAAGGGGCTGGGACATAACTAGCCTGAAATAATAAAAAAGGTTCCGATCATCGGTTTTTGATGATCGGAACCTTTTTTTATTGAATGAGGAAAGTTATTGGCCTTACTCTGCTGCCTTTGAGCGGTGTACTTTCTCAAGTTCACCGCCATGAAGGCAAATCCTAATTCATTCTTCACACTCTCCTGACCCCTTACGGACATTCGAGTGAAACGCAAATTAGCCTTCAGAAATCCAAAAAATGGTTCTACATCGACTTTACGTTTACCATAAAGTTCGCCCATTTTCTCTTCTGAAAGCAGTTCTCTGACCATATGTTTTTGTTCTTCCCATTTTTCATTGTAATAGATCTTGCGATTGTTGCCTTCTTTAGCCTTGGTACATTGACTACGGAGAGGGCAACCGGAACAGTCTTCACACTCGTACACCTTAAACTTCCGGACAAAGCCATAACGATCAGTCTTGTGGGAAAAATACCGGAACGTCAGTTGTTTTCCGTTCGGACAAATGAATGCATCATCTTCTTCGCTGTACTCCCAATTGGCTGAATGAAATGCCTTCTTTTTAAAACTTTTCTTCTTCTCTTTGCGGTACGTATTGTACGTGATCAATGGCGTGCGCTTGCGATTCTCCTGGACTTCTTCATAATTTTCTTCGCTTCCATACCCACTATCGGCGACAAGATGATCGGGTAGTTCAAAGAAGTGTTGTTCGATGTGATCCAGGAAAGGAAGGAACGTGCGCGTATCCGTTGGGTTCGGAAAAACATCATAAGCGAGCGCATATTGGCCTTCGGTCGCCACCTGTATATTATAACCGGCTTTCAGTTGCCCGTTCTTCATATAATCATCTTTCATTCGCATAAACGTGGCGTCATGGTCGGTCTTGGAATAACTGTTTCGTTCTCCAAAGATTTCCGTGTCGCTTTCGTATTTCTGCTTGCGCGCCGCAAAATCCTGAAACTGTTTATGGGATTGCTTTGGCTCTTTGCGCTCGGAACGAAGTTGTTTCCGTTCGCTCACTTCTTCGCTCTCTTCGATTTTCTGGCTCCATTCTTCGACCTTTTCTTCCAACCTTTCAGCTATATCTGTAAGCTCTTTGACCGATAATTCTTCCGGATTTTCCCGTACGATTTCTGGGATGATTTCCTTTTCAACCAATTCATCATACATGCGGTTGGACTTTTCGATCAGATTGGCGTTGTAATTTTCCACAGCCTTACGCCAGACAAATGTAAACTTATTGGCATTGGCTTCAATCTTGGTTCCATCGATGAAAATCGCTTCGTCATCAATCAACTCTTCCTGAACAAGTTGGCAACGGAACTGGACAAAGCACTCACGGAGGAGGGCTTGCACGTCGGGGTGGACACGGAATCGATTAATGGTTCGATAGCTCGGTTCATAACCTTGAGCTAACCACATCATGCGGACACTATCTTGGAGAAGCGCTTCGATTTTCCTTCCGGAGAAAACCGATTGCGTGTAGGCGCATACAATGATTTTCATCATCATTCGGGGATGGTAAGCCGGACAGCCCGTCTTCCGTAAGAAAGCAGCGAAGGCTTCGTTTGGAATCTGTTCGACTAGATCGTGGACGGCATAGGCGATATCATTTTCTTGGAGTTTCATTTCTAAATCCAGGGGCAAAATCACTTGATTCATGTTATACTGTTTAAACATAAGGACACCTCCGATGGTTATTGTGTGGTAACTATAATTTTATCAGAGTGTGTCCTTATTTTGTTTTCAAAATAGAATTTATTTAGATTAAAATAAAAGAGTAGCCCGCCGAACAAAAACTTTGTTCGGCGGGCTACTCTTCGTTTAGGAGACTGGGTTTTGTCCCACCCTCTTTTTGGCGAGAAATAGTTGATATTGGGGTTTTGCCTAGTACAATCTTCGTATTTGTGACATAGGCTGATAAGGAAAAGAAAAAGAGGGAGTGAGTCATTAATGTACGATCATCATCATTGTCCGCCAATGAGACATCGTCCGATCGTTTACCCCGTTCAACATTGCGTGCAGGACAATTATTTTGTTGAAAATATGGATCATATACACCCATCACATCTAACCATTCAAAACCATCATTTGCTAAATAATTATCACTATTTCCCACACACCGTTTCCTACACCAATGATTATAATGTTGAAAATCATTATATGCCGCAAGGAGTCGAACCCCAAGGGTACAACTGGATGGACCAACAAATGAATCAAATGCCTATGGAAATGCCGCAGGGTCAAATGAACCCAATGCAGCAGTTTCCGATGCCATTTAATTGGCAAGATGAATAAATGAACAGCCACTAACCATTTAGTGGCTGTTTTTATCGATATAAAGGGGGGATGTAATGTATGGTCAACTATCATACAATGAAGATGGAGAGTGATGAACATGAAAACAATCGTCGTAACAGGATATAAACCAATGGAAATGGGAATTTTCAAGCATGATGATGCTAAAGTGGAGTTTGTTAAAGAAACGATAAGGAAAAGGTTGATTTCCCTTATTGAAGAAGGTCTTGAATGGATCATTCTTTCTGGGCAAATGGGTGTTGAACTCTGGACAGCAGAAGTCGTGCTAGATCTTAAGAATGACTATCCTATCCAGCTTGGTGTCATTCCTCCCTTTCAAAACCAGCAGTCGAAATGGCCGGATCAATTGAAGCTTGTGTATGAAGAGATAACTGAGCTTGCTGATTTCTATAAACCAATCTATAACAAAGAATATGAAGGACCCTACCAATTCCGAGCGAAGGATCAATTTCTTATCGAACATTCGGATGGTTGTCTGTTGCTGTATGATGAAGATACTCCAGGTACTCCACAATATTTTTTAAAACTGGTTAAAACCTTTCAGGAGCATCACACTTATGATATTTTATACATAACACCCAGTGATTTGGATGAAACCGTTGAGGAAATTCGAATGTCTCACCACGATTTTTGGGAGCAATAATCGTTTTATGGGGAACGGATTAAATTGACAATCGAGCCAGCTTTTGAAAAAATATAGGTAATGTGCTGAACAGAGGTGAGAGTAATGAGCGAAGAGAAATTTCATTTAGATGGGAAGACAATTTTAGAAAAAGATTTTAAAACGTCCATGAGAGGGTATAATCAAGAAGAGGTGGACGAGTTCTTGGATTTAGTCATCCAGGATTATGAAGCATTTAATAAAGAGATCGAAAGACTGGGCAATGAAAATGATCGTTTAAAAAAAGCTCCTTCTCGAGAGGCGGCACCTGCCCAGCGGTCAAGGCAAACTCAGACGGCCAATCATAATCATCAGGTAAATTACGATATTTTAAAAAGAGTTTCTAATTTAGAAAAAGCTGTATTTGGGAAAAAATATGCAGAAGAGTAAGTGTATATATTTACCTGGTGACATGGCACGTTCTTTTTGCTATGATAATAGAACGTGACTATTAAACGAGTTACGCTTAAAATGCACATTTGAATACTCGGGTAATCGCTGTATTGCATCTGTGATACAGAGGAAAGTCCATGCTCGCACAAGCTGAGATGCTTGTAGTGTTCGTGCCTGACGAAACCATAAGTCAGGGTAACTTTTAAGTTAACGGCAGGGAAGATACCTACGTCCCTTAGGGGATAGGGTATTGCTACCTTGAAAGTGCCACAGTGACGGAGCCAGAATAGAAATATTCTGGGTGGAACGAGGTAAACCCCGCGAGCGAGCAACCCAAATTAAGGTAGGGGCACTTTTTGAAGGGAATTCAACCCGATAAGAGGTCGCGTTATGCGGCAGATAGATGGTTACCACCGGAGTACGAGGTTGACCGCCGTTTGTAGTACGATGGAACAGAACATGGCTTACAGAGTATTCAAAGGTCATTGATTCAACATGTTATAACACCCTTCTACTTAAGCCTGATCGCTTTGATGGAAGGGTGTTTTATTTTTATCGATAATAGAGGTTGTTCAAAAAGTCACCCAATGATAAACGGCGAATTTCTTCGTTGCTCGGTTTTTCCGGTCCTCACGTATGAAAGGCATACGGCTTGCGGTCCTCAAAACTTTCGCGCCTCGAACTTCTTGTTTCTAATTTGGAAACTTTTTGAACACTCGGTATTAGGAGGATCATCATGCCACAAAATGTAACCTTGATTGCTACAGCTGCTATGGGATTAGAAGCGATTGTTGCACGAGAAGTTCGTGCATTAGGCTATGAAGATGTGCAAGTAGAAAACGGAAGAGTAGTGTTTACAGCTCCAGTATCAGCGATTCCCCGTACTAATTTATGGCTTCGGACTGCTGACCGAGTAAAATTGGTAGTCGGTAGGTTTAAAGCCTATAGCTTTGATGAACTATTTGAAAAAACAAAAGCATTGCCATGGGAAACGTTTATCACCGAAGAAGGTGAATTCCCTGTGATAGGAAAATCGGTGAAGTCGAAGCTCTATAGCGTACCCGATTGTCAATCAATTGTGAAGAAGGCGATTGTTGAACGTTTGAAACAAAAATACGGCGTCGCGTCTATTTTGAAAGAATCCGGTGATGATTTTTATCGAGTTGAAGTCGCTATACATAAAGATGAGGCATTGCTCACACTCGATACTTCAGGGAGCGGTTTGCACAAAAGAGGCTATCGCGTGGGACAAGGGGAAGCCCCTTTAAAAGAAACCCTTGCTGCAGCTCTTATTCAAGTCACTAACTGGCATCCAGATCAGCCCTTTGTTGATCCTTTTTGTGGATCGGGCACAATTGCCATTGAAGCAGCCTTGATTGGACAAAATATCGCTCCAGGTTTCAATCGTGAATTTGCTTCAGAAAATTGGGGTTTTATAGAGCAAAATCACTGGGATCAAGCTTTCGAAGAGGCGGAGGATTTTGCCCAGTATGATCAACCTTTAACGATTACGGGCTCGGACATCAGCCATGACATGATCAAAATTGCTGAAAACAATGCGGTCGAAGCGGGTCTTGGCGATCTCGTACAGTGGAAGCAGATGCAAGTGAAAGATTTACGGCCAAGGCAGGAGAATGGCTATCTTGTGTCAAATCCTCCCTATGGAGAGCGAATGGGTGAGCGGCCGGAAGTAGAGGAGATGTATCGCGACCTAGGTATGATTATGAGGGATTATCCATCGTGGAGCACGTATATATTAACCTCCCATGAAAAATTCGAATTGCTTTACGGAGAAAAAGCCACCAAAAAACGTAAACTCTTCAATGGTTTCATTAAAACCGATTACTACCAGTATTTCGGAAAACACGTGAAATAGGGGGATGCGAATTTGAGCCAGTCGACAGAACAGAAGTTTATGAATTTATTAAAAGAACAATCATCCTACGAGGAAGCAATCGGCTTAATGGCATGGGATATGAGAACAAAGGCACCAAAAAAAGCGGTCGAAACAAGATCTGAGGTGCTGGGAGTGCTTTCCCAGAAAGTACATGAAATTCAGACGTCTCAGGAAATGAAAACCTATTTAGATGACCTTGAAGGCAAGGCAGCAAACCCGATTGTCCAAAAGGCAGTTGAGGAAGCGAAGGAAACGTATGAGCGAACAGCTAAAATTCCAACATCAGAGTACAAAGCCTATGTAACCCTGCAATCGAAAGCAGAATCAATGTGGGCTGAGGCGAAGGAAAACAATGATTTTAAGAGTTTCCAACCGTACTTAGAGGAGCTCGTTGCTTATAATCGTCGCTTTGCAGAATACTGGGGTTATGACAAACACAAATATGATGCCCTGCTTCACAATTACGAGCCCGGAGTTACGGTTGAAATACTCGATCAAGTGTTTCCAAAAGTCCGTAAATCATTAACGGAACTGTTAGAACAAATCAAACAGGCACCCGTGCAGCCTGATCCTTCTTTGCTGGAAGGACATTTTCCTAAGGACATGCAAGAAGAATTCAGTTATGAAATCTTACAGCGTATGGGCTACGACTTCAATGCAGGGCGGTTGGATGAAACAATTCATCCTTTTGCTATTGGTTTGAATCGAAACGATGTGCGCGTAACGACGAAATATGATGAAAAAGATTTTCGGACAGCTGTTTTTGGGACCATTCATGAAGGTGGTCATGCCCTTTATGAACAAAATATTGATCCTAAATTAGCGTTTACCCCTCTGGCTACAGGCACTTCAATGGGGATTCATGAATCACAGTCATTATTCTGGGAGAATTTTGTTTCCAGAAGCAGACCATTTTGGGAAAACCATTATGAGCTGTTTCAAAGCCATGCACCTGAACGGTTTGAAGCTCTAGCTCTCGATGATTTTTACAAGGCAGTTAATGAAGTGAAACCGTCGATGATTCGTATTGAAGCGGATGAACTAACGTATTGTCTTCATATTATGGTTCGTTATGAGCTTGAAAAAGCTTTAATTGGCGGGGAAATAGAAGTGAAGGATTTACCACAGCTATGGAATGAGAAAATGGAAGACTATCTTGGAGTAACACCTGCGAACGATGCTGAAGGAGTGCTTCAGGATATTCACTGGTCTGGCGGCGATTTTGGTTATTTCCCATCTTACGCGTTAGGATATATGTATGCGGCACAATTCCAACATACGATGGAGCAGGATCTTAATTTTAATGAAGTCATTCAAAAAGGGAACTTCAAGCAAATACAAGGCTGGCTTACTAAACACATTCACCAGTTTGGCAAGATAAAAAAACCCCTTGAAATTTTGAACGATGTTACGGGAGAAGGCTTGAACCCTGATTATTTAGTAACCTATTTAACAAATAAGTATAAAGGTATTTACAAGTTTTAGGGACCTGGCTGGGTGCTGTTTGTAGCATTAAAAAGCCCAGCTGTTAAAAACAGCTGGGCTACATACATTAAGAGAATTCTTTCATTAGGTCTGTTGTAAGAAGACCTGCGTTTTCATATACAGAATCAACTATTGACTGGAACTCTTTAAACTTCTCATTAGCTGCTGAAAAGTCGGCATTTTCTAGATCGGCTTCAAGTGCTTTCCCTGCTTCGTCGTAGTATGCTTGAAGGGAAGGTAATGCTTCCTTATACTTTGTTGTAATATCCTCAGGAAGATCTGCTTTTATTTCATAGTTGGCAGCTTGTTCAGATGCTTTTTCCGCTGCTGTTTTAGCCTTTTCACCTGCGGTTTTAATTGCTTCCGCATCTGGCTCTTCCTCACCTACAGCTGTTTGATACGCAGCTATTTTAGAGTGATTGGGTCTGAACGTACTCGCCATGTTCATTTGTGCGTTAAGTATTTCTTTTTTTACTGCTTTCTCATCAGAGCTTTTTTCTTGGCTGCTTTTCTCTTCCCCATTTGATTTGCTTGCTTCTTCAGATGATGAGCTTCCACAACCAGCTAGTGCAAGAACCGTTGTTAAACCGAATGCTAGTAACCATTTTTTCATCTTATTTCCCCCTTTTGCAAAACTTTACAAAAACTAGTGTAATAGGAACGGTTGAAAATGTAAAGATTTTGAATAAATGTTACAATATAATGAAAATTCAGTCTTAGGAGGCCGCTATGTATTTACCTAATTTCAGATTAGACAGTCAATTAGCCGTAGTCACAGGAGCAACGAAAGGCATAGGGAGGGCGATTGCGTTATCCTATGCACAATCAGGGGCAGATGTCATCATTATTGCCAGGAATAAAGAAGATCTGGAAAGTACAAAAAACGAAATTGAGGCTTACGGTCAACGAGTTTGGTCTGTACAAGCTGACGTAAATCAATACCAACTAATCACAGAGGAAGTAGACAAACTCCGTGCTGGACGACCGATTGATATTTGGGTAAACAATGCGGGGATGAATATCCGGAGTCTGGCGGAAAATGTGACAGAAGAAGAGTGGGAAACAATTGTTTCAACCAATATGAAGAGTGCTTTCTTTTTAGCTCAATATGCAGCTAAAACAATGAAGGAAGTAAAGAGAGGGAAAATTATCAATATCTCTTCCGTGGGTGGTCATACAGCATTACGTACTGGCGTAGTTTATGCCATGACGAAAAGTTCTCTGATTCAGATGACGAAAAACCTAGCATTAGAGTGGGGCCCCTATCAGATTAATGTGAATGCAATTGGACCTTGGTATTTTGAAACGGCGTTAACAGAACAGTTATTAAAAAATGAAGACTACGTAGCGGATATATTAGATCGTACACCATTGAAAAGAATAGGAAAGCTTGAAGAAATTACTGGTGCGGCAGTTTTTTTGGCATCAGAAGCAGGGAACTATATGACAGGCCAAACCTTATTTGTAGATGGAGGAATGACAATTTACGGGTTTTGAGGATAGGAAAGAGACTATCTTATTATAAATACCTGTAGTTATGGGCATACTGTTATAAAAGAGGTGTACCTATGTCTTACATATTATCTACGAGTACCCAGACAGCAGAAAATTGTTATTCTCAGTCAGAAATTCAAAAACTGGTTAATTATGTTTTTCCCCTAAAAGCACATGAGAAAAAGAGATTAATGCCAATTTTTGAGCATGCTCATATTAAAGAACGGCAATTCTCTAGCTCTCTGTCCTGGTATCAACAAACTCACTCACTAAAGGAACGTAATGATTTATATCAAACGTGCGCTGTCGATTACTGTGAGCAGGCGATAAGGAAGTGTTTGAGTAATCCTGAATTTCTCTCAAATTCTATACCGGCTCAATCCGTCGATCATATAATCTTTATTTCTTCCACTGGAATTGCGACTCCTACGCTTGATACCTATCTAATCGATAAATTGGGCTGTAAAGATACGGTCAAGCGTACACCGATCTTTGGACTCGGTTGTGCAGGAGGAACGAGTGGGATAGCTAAGGCACACGAATACCTTAAAGGTGCACCTGAAAGCAATGTTCTTATCGTATGTGTGGAACTTTGCAGTTTAACTTTTCAACTGGATGACGCGAGTATTAGTAATTTTGTAGGAACGGCTTTATTTGGTGATGGGGCTTCCGCTGTCTTGATGGCAGGCGAGAATTCCCACTTACTTAAGCATCAAACTTCAGCCGTTCCTAAAGTAGAACACATAAGTACAAAAACTAAGCCGCATAGTCAATCAGTGATGGGGTGGAAAGTCGTTGATACAGGGTTTGAAGTTGTATTTAACAAGAGCATCCCAAATTTAGTGCGTCATTTTTGGAGTGGTCATATAAAAGATTTTCTTTTGTCTGTTGGCTGGACCGTTGATGAGTTGCCATTTCTTGTTGCACATCCTGGGGGCAAAAAAGTGCTTGAAGCTTATGAAGAAGTGTTGAGTGTACCTGAATCCGCTTTAACCTTTTCAAGAAATATTCTTAGGGATCATGGGAACATGTCATCACCGACCGTTCATTTTGTTCTCGATCAAGCAATGAGAAGTAAACCTAAGCGGAAAACTCGGTCCATTATGGCTTCTTTAGGGCCAGGGTTTACTTCAGAGCTTGTCAGTTTGGAGTGGTCTTAATATGCTTGGTTTGTTATTTGCTCTGATCGTTATGCAAAGATTAGCTGAACTGGTCTTAGCTCGTTCTAATAAGAAATGGATGCTTGCTAATGGCGGAGTAGAATATGAAACAGGTCATTATCCTCTATTTATTATTCTGCACACGTTGTTTTTTTTAGCGATCATCTATGAATGGCAAGTTTCTAATGTTTATATAGAATGGATCTTTCCGGTTGCTTTTATTCTCTTTCTTTGCTTGCAGGTTATCAGGGTGTGGTGCATTGTGAGTTTGGGGAGGCGGTGGAACACTCGGATTATTGTCATTCCAAATGATCCACTCATTTCTAAAGGTCCTTATAAGTATGTAAAGCATCCAAACTACCTCATAGTTTTTTTTGAACTATCCATCATCCCTCTTATGTTTCATGCTTATATAACTGCTGTGGTTTTTCCTATTCTTCATCTCCTCGTTTTGGCTGTCAGAATACCTGCTGAGGAGAGAGCGCTTCACGGAAAGTTCTGAAAATTTCAGCTGATATATTGATTACCTGTTAGCTCTCTGCTATACTCTAATTATTAATGAAAATCATTATCAATTAGGAGACGAGCATATGGTGATTTTGTTCATTTTACTTGTTGTAGCCATCTATACAAGTTTGATGGTATGGGTATTAGCTAAACTTGGGCTAACATCGGCCAAATCGGTGGTAGACGTTCTTAAGCTCCAAACAAAAAAAGACGTGCTTCAAAACTGAACATCATACAAACAATCTATTTCGGTCAGGTGACATGAACCTGGCTTTTTTTGTTATACTAATGATAATCAAAATTTGTCGACGGATGTCGCAGGATATGGCAAGGGAGTAATATAGTAACAAGGAGCGAATCATGAAGCAAAATGAATCATTAGCTTATTACTTAGAAGATTTGTGGTCAAAAGGCTTTAAGCTTTCTGATGAGGATGTACACTTCATCTATGTTGGAAGGAATTCAACGAATGTTGAGGAATGGAAGGTGATGCTTGCCATAAAAGAGACACTGAAGTTTCAGCAGACTTTCGATCCTAGCTTTTACATCAGTGTGCTTGAGCATCTATCATCTTCAGCCATTACAACAAAGAAATCAGCCTATCGCGCTTTAGAAAAACGCGGTTTAGATTCTTCGATTAAAAAAACGAATCCAACTGGAATTCTCGAATAGTTATCTTTTAAGTGCAGAGCGCGCCAGGCGGTCTGCATTTTTATTTGCCTTATCTGGAATCCACTTATAAAAAACGAACGAAAAGGAATCATGAAGGGTGAGAATTTGATTAAGAAGCGGCACAAAGGCAGGATTGTTTGTGTAACTTTTATCAACAGTTGTTACGACGACCTGTGAATCAGACCGTATCGATAGAATTTCACCAGGGAATTTTTGTTTACATATTTCCAGCGCTCGGATCACAGCCAAGAATTCAGCCTCATGATTGGTATGTTCACCAAGGAAGTAACTGTATTCATACTGTTGTTTATTTTGTTTAATATAAATACCGGCAGCACTTGGACCGGGATTCCCTACAGTAGATGCATCAGTATACACTTCGATCAACTCTCTCACCTCCTGGTCAGATTCATTATAACAACCCGTATGTTTGCGATGACAGGGGACATCATGCCGACAAATAAATCAGGCTTTCCAAACAACCTGTAGATCTCTAATAATAAACTAAAATTAATGAGGACATAACCACTCATTACTCACCTTATTTCCTCCATCACGCCTATAAATATATACTTCAATAGCCATAAATTATACGATGAGTCAGCTTCAAATTCAATAAAAAAAGCACCAACCTTCTTAAGATTGGCGCTTTGGTTATATTTATTCTTTTACAACATTTGCAGCTTGAGGTCCACGATCGCCTTCTACAATTTCAAAAGTAACTGTTTGACCCTCCTCAAGAGACTTAAAACCTTCTTCTTGAATGGCAGAGAAGTGAACAAATACATCGTCTCCACCTTCAACTTGAATAAATCCGTAGCCTTTTTCTGCATTAAACCACTTTACTGTACCATTTTCCATAGCTCATTATCCTCCTAAAATCTTGCACGTAAAACGTGGGAATTACAAATAAGATAGACACAAAAAGCCCACAGACCAATGGAATAATAAAATCCAATGTAGGTCTATGGGAGTGTCATGTCCTTTATCATTCCGTTATCTTATTTGCTTATAAAATAATATATCGTATCTATTTTTTTTAGTCAATATGAAACAGTACAATTGAAAGAAAATTTAAACTTTTACTATTTTTAGAATTTTTCACTAAGTGTTCCCGGCTGTAAGTTATACTATAGTTAATTCAGGAATGGGAAGGGGAACTATATATGAAGACAGACATTGAAATTGCTTTAGAAGCAGACATGCTGCCTATTGGTGACATTGCTTCACAACTATCGTTAACAGCCGAAGATTTTGAACCGTATGGCCATTATAAAGCAAAACTCTCGGACAATTTACTTGATAAACTTTCGTCAAGGTCTGAGGGGAAAGTAATTTTGACGACTTCGATCAACCCAACATCAGCTGGGGAAGGAAAATCAACCGTCACCGTTGGTTTAGGCCAAGCTTTGAATCGTTTGAATAAACATGCCATAATCGCTTTAAGAGAACCATCCCTTGGTCCCACAATGGGAATAAAGGGAGGTGCAGCAGGCGGTGGTTACTCACAGGTTGTTCCGATGCAGGAAATCAACCTCCATTTCACTGGCGATATTCACGCGATCACAACGGCTAACAATGCATTATCAGCCTTTATAGACAACCACATCCATCATGGAAATGAACTGCAGATCGACCCGAGAAGAGTGGAATGGAAGCGGGTATTAGATATTAATGATAGAGCACTGAGGCAAGTAAATGTAGGTCTTGGCGGGCCTGCAAAAGGGGTTCCGAGAGAAGATGGTTTTAATATAACAGTAGCTTCTGAAATCATGGCCGTTCTTTGTTTGGCGAACGATCTTCAGGACTTAAAAGCAAGATTAGCAAGGATTGTCATCGGTTATACATATGATAAAGAACCTGTCACGGTACACCAACTCGGGTTTGAAGGTGCATTAACATTGCTGTTGAAAGATGCGTTTAAACCGAATCTCGTTCAGACATTGGAAAATACACCTGCTATTATTCATGGGGGTCCGTTTGCTAATATCGCTCATGGGTGTAATAGTGTTATGGCTACAAAGATTGCGGCCAAATTAGGAGATTATGTAGTTACTGAAGCTGGATTTGGAGCAGATCTTGGCGCTGAAAAGTTTTTAGACATCAAGACAAGAGCCGGATATTTCGAACCCGATACAGTTGTCATCGTTGCTACGATCAGGGCCTTAAAATTGCATGGAGGAGTTAACAGGAATCAGCTGACAAAGGAAGACCTGGACGCATTAAAACAAGGAATGACAAATTTAAAAAAACATATAGAAACAATTGACCAATTTAACTTACCTTATGTTGTTGCGATTAACAAATTCCCGACAGATACAGAGGAAGAGATTAATTTTCTTAAGGACTGGTGTAAACAAGAGGGAGCGGAAGTGGCCCTGGTTGATGTATTCTCACAAGGTGGTGAAGGCGGAATAGAGCTAGCACAGAAAGTGATCGAGAGCTGTGAGAAAAAAACTGGTGCGCTATCTTACACCTATGATCTTGATGATTCAATTGAGGAGAAAATCTATAAGATCGTGACTAAGGTATATGGTGGGGAGCGTGTGGAATTTTCATCTGCCGCTAAAAAACAGTTAAAACAGTTAGAAAGAGAGGGTCATCATAAACTGCCCATATGTATGGCTAAAACGCAATACTCATTATCTGATGATCCTGCGTTATTGGGGCGTCCAGAAGGGTTTACGGTTACTGTTCGTGAATTACGTGCTTCAGTAGGGGCTGGTTTTATTGTAGCATTAACAGGTGATGTCATGACAATGCCCGGACTGCCGAAAAAGCCGGCCGCATTAAATATGGATGTAACAGAAGATGGTGTGATCACAGGATTATTTTAAACCATCTCAAACCCATTGCTCCTCAGAACATTTTGTCGTCAGAGGGGCTTTTTTTTGATACAATTTGTATAGAAAAGTGAAGAGGGGGCGAAAGTTTGCCTTTTGCAGCTAGACAATAGAAAAGAGGGAGGAGGAAAACAGTTGAGCATTCAAATCGGATTGACTGGTTGGGGAGATCATTCTTCTTTGTATTCAGATCATACAAAACCTGAGGATAAGCTGGCAAGCTATGCATCCCACTTCCCGGTTGTTGAAGTTGATACAGCTTTTTACGCGATCCAGCCGGTAAAACATTATCAGAAATGGCTGAGCCAGACACCTGAGCGTTTTTCTTTTGTTATTAAAGCATTCCAACAGTTGACGGGGCATGATCGTGAAACTAGAACAATTCAAGAGGCTAAAGATCTTGTGAAGCGTTATGAAGAATCTATTCAGCCTGTCGCTGAAGCCGGTCAAGTGAATGCCTTACTCTTTCAATTTCCTCCCTGGTTTGATGTCCGTAAAGAGCACATTAAAAAATTACGCTTGCTTAAAGAGTGGCTTGAACCTTATCCGCTTGCATTGGAGTTTAGAAATCGGACGTGGTTTGATCCGCAATATAGAGAGCAAACATTAACTTTTATGCGTGACTATCAGTGGATCCACACGATCTGTGATGAACCTCAGGCCGGCGAAGGGTCCGTTCCATTAGTAGCTGAACCGACTCATCCATCTAAAACACTGATCCGTTTCCACGGTAGAAATATACATGGTTGGAATAAGAATGGCCGGAAAGACTGGAGAAAAGTACGTTTTCTTTATCGCTATAATGAACAGGAATTAACTGAATGGAAAGACAGAATCCTTGCACTTGAAAAGAAAACACCTCATATAACGGCATTATTTAATAACAATTCTGGAGGGGATGCTGCAGATAACGCCAAGCAATTTCAAGAGTTGTTAAATATAAAATATACTGATTTAAATCCAAGACAAATGGATTTATTCCAGTTTTAGAGGTGTTCTATAAGAATGAGTAGTTTGTTAGCATCCATACAAAATTATGTTCACGAGCATTTTGACAATGATCCAACAGGACATGATTATTATCATATGGAAAGAGTAGCGCGCTGGGCACGATTGATTGCTGAAAGGGAGGGGGCTGACCCATTTATATGTGAAGTGGCCGGCTGGTTGCACGATATAGGTGATGCAAAGCTATTTGCTAATCCAAAGGAAGCTAAGGAAAACGTGCTGTGTTTTCTCAGTGAGCAGGGGATAAATGAAGCGTCCTGCAACCAAATTAAAATTGCAATGGAAGACGTATCCTTCTCTAAAGGCACAATACCTAAGACGTTGGAGGGGAAAATTGTCCAAGATGCTGACAGACTTGATGCCGTCGGGGCAATTGGTATTGCAAGAACATTTGCTTACGGTGGAGCTCATGGTCAGCTCATTCATAGAGAACAAATAGAAACAGCCACATCTATTCAACATTTCCACGATAAGCTTTTAAAAATAACTGCCTTGATACATACGTCTAGTGCCAGGAGAGAAGCTGAAAAACGTCATCAATTCATCGTTGAGTATTTGGAGCGTTTTTCATATGAGTGGAACATATAGAATAAGGTTGATCATTATAGGGGGAACGAAAATGAGTCAGAACGAAGCAAATTATTTGGATTTATGTAGATATGTACTAAACAACGGCACGAAAAAAGAAGATCGGACAGGGACAGGAACATATTCCACCTTCGGCTATCAAATGAAATTTAATTTACAGGAGGGGTTTCCTTTACTAACAACAAAAAAGGTCCCTTTCCGCCTGGTAGTCAGTGAATTACTTTGGTTTATTAATGGCGACACAAACATTCGTTATTTATTGCAGTATAACAATAATATTTGGAATGAATGGGCTTTTGAATCATATGTAACAAGTGAGGAATATCAAGGCCCAGACATGACGGATTTCGGAAGACGCAGCCAAGTTGACCCTGAGTTTAAATCATTGTATGACAAAGAGATGAACGCTTTTAAGCAACGGATTCTGGAAGATGATAACTTTAGTGAACGCTTCGGGAATCTAGGGGCCGTATATGGTAAGCAATGGCGTGATTGGAAAACATCAAGAGGGGATACGATTGATCAGTTGGCTGATGTGATTGAAAATATCAAGAAAAATCCCGATTCGAGAAGGCATATGGTCACAGCTTGGAACCCTGAGGATGTGCCATCAAATATGGCGCTGCCTCCATGTCATACGATGTTCCAATTTTACGTAGCAGACGGGCGTCTGTCTTGCCAGCTTTATCAAAGAAGTGCAGATATTTTCCTAGGTGTGCCTTTTAATATTGCAAGCTATGCATTGCTGACCTATTTAATTGCACATGAATGCGATCTTGAGGTGGGAGAGTTTATTCATACCTTGGGGGACGCTCATATTTATAGCAATCATATCGACCAAATTCATAAGCAACTTACGCGTGATCCGCTGCCGTTACCAAAAGTTCACCTTACGAGTGAAAAAACCAGTGTTTTTGACTTTAATATGGAGGATATCCAGCTAGAGGGATATGATCCCCACCCAGGTATAAAAGCTCCTGTAGCTGTGTAATTTTAAAACAGGCAGGAGAGAGTCCATTTAAAACCGGGCATAGAGGGTGTTCGAACTAAGTTCGGAGTAGGGATAGTTTCAACACCCTAGTTAAAATAGAAATTCGACTAGTATCGGCCGGTCCTGTGCTTCCTATCGCCATAAATTTGAGGAGTGGATATATGATTTCTTTTGTGTTTGCAATGGATAAGAATCAATTAATCGGCAAAAATAATGATTTACCTTGGCATATTCCAAACGATTTTAAATTTTTCAAAGAAACAACTTGGGGACATACGATCATTATGGGGAGAAAGACATTTGAATCTTTTGGTAAGCCTCTTCCTGAGAGAAAGCATATCATACTTACGTCGGATGAAGAGTATGAAGTAGAGAGCTGTGAGATTATTCATTCCATTGATGAGATTATTAAGCTTAACCAAACATACCCTGAAAAGGAATGGTTTGTGATAGGTGGTGGTGTTTTGTTTGAAGCTATGCTTCCCTATGCAGATCGGATGTATATGACGTATATTGAGCATGTCTTTGAAGGAGATGCTTATTTTCCCGCCTTCGAGGAAGCGGACTGGCGGCTCGTTGAGGAAACTAAGGGGATTAAAAATGAAAAAAACCCTTACGATTATTATTTTAGAATTTATGATCGTGTGAGAGCATAATGAATGTTATCAAACCAATTTGTGGTGCGATTCTTGCTGGCGGCGGTTCAACAAGAATGGGAACAGACAAAGCTGTCCTTCCTATAGGTGGGCAGACTGTCCTGGAACGTATTATGAATGTCATGGAGCAAGTATGTGATCATGTTGTCGTCAATCGAAATCAACCGCTCACCAAAATCGTACCAAGAGTCGAATATATTCGTGACGAATATTCGGATGCCGGACCACTTGCGGGTTTGCATGCTGTTTTAAAAAATACGAAAGAGCCTGCTGTCTTGCTGTCAGCCTGTGACACTCCTTTTATTCAAGAGGATGTTCTGCGCCTTCTCCTAGATAAGCGATCAAACGAGACGAGTGCCATTGTTCCAGTACATGGGGGAGGATCCAGCCGCTATCAGCGATTTACCACAGAAATCTTCTTCCTATTATTGAACAGCTTCTAAATGAAGAAAAAAGAAGTATGCGCTCGTTGTTGGACCAAATCGATGTGCAGTATGTATCGAGTTTCCATTCTATACCGGTGGAACGATTGAACGACCACTTTTTTAATATGAATACATTGGGTGAGTATGAGCAGGCCAATACTCTTTTTAGAAAATATCAGTAACTGGAAAGACATTTCGTATAGATCATGATATGATAAGAGCAAGCTTGCTAGCTTAACACGTTTATCGTAGGCCGTAGCTTTACTATCCAACCTGTAGATTTCATAGCATAATGTTCATAGAAAAGTTTTACTTATTCAAGAAGGACGGTGAACCTCATGCTCTCAAGTATAGGGATTCCTGGGTTAATACTTATATTACTCGTTGCTCTTGTGGTCTTTGGTCCGAAGAAGCTTCCTGAGATCGGAAAAGCAACCGGACAAACATTAAAAGAGTTTAAAAAATCTGCCAGTGATTTAACCGGAGATGTGAAAGAAGAAGTTTCTGAAGCAAACAATATAATCAATGATAAAGATTCTAAGAAAAATGATTAATCGTTATACTGGGAGTGATATACATGCTATCTAACATTGGTGTGCCAGGTCTCATTTTGATTTTAATTATTGCTCTAGTTATTTTTGGACCATCAAAACTTCCTGAAATCGGGAAGGCTTTTGGCAGCTCACTTAAAGAATTTAAGAAAGCGACCGGGGACATGATGAGTGACGATCAAGAGTCAAAAAAAGAGGATAAAAAGTAAATAAAACAGCAAGATGTAAGGGATTAACACCCTTACATCTTATTTGTGTCAGGCAGTAGACAGCCTGGAGGTGAAGAGATGTCCGATGAATATAATAGTAAAGATATAGAGATGAACGTGACTGACCATTTAAGTGAATTGAGAAAGCGAATTATATGGACATTGGCGACGTTTATCCTCTTCTTTATATTAGGGTTTATTTACGTTAGAGAAATTTATAGTTTTTTTCAAAAAGATATTCCGTTTGAACTTAATATGACAAGTCCCGGCGAAATTATTTGGATCTTTTTTACGATGGCCAGTCTGGTTGCACTTGTCGCCACATTGCCCATGCTAAGTCTTCAACTTTGGTTATTTGTAAAACCCGCCCTTACGCCTAAGGAGCGAAAAGTTTCTTTAGCTTACATACCAGCTGTTTTTTTACTTTTCTTAGCCGGACTAAGTTTTGGCTATACGGTATTTGTACAACTTATCCTGCCATTTCTATTATCGTTAAATGATGGGATGTTTAATGAATTGTTTACAGTCGAGCGCTATTTTAAATTCGTTTTTCGGGTAACGATTCCTTTTGCTCTTCTTTTTGAAATACCTATCATCATAATGTTTCTCACGAGCTTAGGAATCGTCAATCCGGAATGGCTCGTTAAAGTTAGAAAATATGCTTATTTTGTTCTAATTATTATTGGAACGATGATTTCTCCGCCTGACTTTGTGCTGCAGCTGGTCGTTGCTATCCCGTTAATCATTTTGTATGAAGTGAGTATTGTTTTATCCAGGATTGTTTTTCGGAGGAAGATGAAGGCACATCAAGAGTTTATGGATGAATAATACGAGGATACGGGGACTCTCTGTTTAAGGAGAGTCCCTTTTGTTTCAAGATATGTTTTGCTTATATAGGGCGAACGTGATAAAACATAATCAAAGGATTAATGAAAGGAGAGAGGGATATGAGATCATTTTATCATTATATGATGCGTTATCGGGGGAATAAACAGGCAGACGATGAAAAACAGCTGGCCGATTGGATGTTTGAGGATCACAGCTTTCCTAAGCAAGCTACCTCCTATCATGAATTAAGCAGCTATCTGGAATGGAATATCCCCTTTACGAATGCGTTAGCGGTATTTGACCGCTTATACGATGCTTATCAGATAGAAGAAAACGGATAGTTTTTAAAAGGTATCTCGCTCACGGGGTATCTTTTATTTTTTCAAGTTTTTTATCATCTTGTATAATAGTACTTAATAATCTATCAACCTATGAAAGAAAGCAGGGGTACTCGTGAAAATCTTACATACAGCAGATTGGCATTTAGGTAAAATTGTTAATAATGTGTATATGACTGAAGATCAGCAGTATATTCTTGAACAATTCCTAACCATCGTTGAACAACAACAGCCTGACGTGATCATCATTGCGGGTGATTTATATGATCGTGCTATTCCTCCTAAACAGGCCGTCGAATTGTTGAATGATACGTTCACTTCGCTCATTAATGATTTCAATATTCCTGTGCTGGCCATTTCCGGCAACCATGACAGTCCAGATAGGTTGGAATTTGGATCACAGTTATTTAGAAGGCAGGAGCTATATCTTGATACAAAGCTTACGAAAGATTATCAAGCTGTGACCATTCATGATCACTACGGACCAATCCATTTTCATTTGATACCTTATGTTGAACCTGCGGAAGTTGCCTATATGTTTGATGATCATGAGATACGCTCCCATCAACAGGCAGCAGCAAAGCTTATTGCTCACATTAAAGAAAAATACAGCATGGATGAACGCCATATTTGGATTGGCCATGCTTTTTTAGCGGGGGGGATGGAGTCTGAGTCTGAAGAGCGACTGTCGATGATTGGAGGCAGCCCTTATATTGATGCGAAGCTGTTTGAGTCGTTTACGTATGTTGCCTTAGGGCATCTGCATCAATCTCAAAAGGTAGGAAAGGAAAATATTCGCTATAGTGGTTCGATTTTGAAGTATTCTTTTTCTGAAGTGAATCATAACAAATCTGTCACCGTTGTGGATGTCGATGGAGAAGGGGAGACAGAAATCAATAGAGTCCCTCTTTATCCTAAGCGTGATTTCGAACGAATCGAAGGCTATTTTGATGAATTATTGCAGGGAAAATCTGCTGGCAATCAGGAGAGCTATCTCTATGTGCGTTTACTAGATGATGGGCAACTAATAGACCCGATGGGGAAACTAAGAAAGGTGTATCCCAATATATTGCATCTTGAACGTATGCCTTCAGCTAACCCTTCGAAACTCGAAGATGCCGGTAAAATGAAGGAACGTCAGCAATTATCTCCTGATACTTTATTCGCTTCCTTTTATCAAGATATTAAGGATGACACTATTCCTGATCATCGTCAAAAACTTGTTAAAGAAGCCATTGAAACATTGAAACAGAAAGAAAGGGGGCAGTAACGATGAAAGCATTAACGCTAACGATGAATGCGTTTGGCCCCTATAAGAAGAAACAAGTCATTGATTTCACCGAGCTTGGCGAAGAATCTATATTCTTAATTACGGGACCGACTGGGGCGGGGAAAACAACGATCTTTGATGCCATGTGTTTTGCTCTCTACGGTAGGGCCAGTGGAACAGATCGGGATCAGGATACTTTGCGAAGTCACTTCTCTGAACCGAATGAAACAACCTATGTCAATTTCCATTTTCGTCTGCGGGGAAAAGAATACAGGGTTGTTCGTATGCCGAAACAAGTGAGGAAAAAGGAGCGAGGAGAAGGCTTTAAAGATGAGCCAACAAGAGCTGAACTGTTTATGATCCTTCCTAACGGTAACGAACAATTACTAGCTTCGAAAATTAAGGAAGTCAATGACCATATAGAGCAGTTGTTAAGTTTAGATTATGAGCAGTTCCGCAAGATGATCATGATCCCTCAAGGCGAATTTAGAAAGTTAATTTCTGAGAATAGTAAAGAGCGGGAAGAGATCTTACAACGTATCTTCAGGACCCACTTTTTTGCACAGCTAACCGATTATTTTAAGGAATCTTCAAGGTCCCTAGAAAAAGAAATTGAACGGTTTCAATGGAAAATTGATCAGGCCGTGAATCGTATTGATTGGGGAGAAGAGCAAGCTGCTGACTCGAAAAGTGAAGATCCGGATCACATCCTTGAGCGTTTACACACACGACTTAGCACACAGCAAAAGGAAAAGGGAGAGCAATCTACACAGGTACAAGCCCTAGTGAAACAAACTGATCAAGCCCAAGAGCAGTACCATGAGGCGAAAGCCATTGAGGAATTATTTAAAGAACAAGAAGTATTACAAAAGGAGAACAGAGAGCTGAGCAGCCAAAAACAGTCCTTTCAAGCTTTGGAACAAAAAGTGAAAGCTGCTAAACAAGCGCTTGAAGTTCTGCCTTACGAGCGACAAGTAGAGGACCGTCAATCTGAATATAGAAAGCTTACCGAAGACCAGCAAGAAAAAGAGAAAATAAAGGACCAACTACAACAAAGTTTTAAGGAAACGGCCGCTAGTTACCAACATGAGGTGGAGAACGAATCACAGAGAGAGCAGTTGAAGGAACAATGGAAACGGAAGCAAGAGATGAGGGAAAAACTAGATGAGCTTATCAGTTTAGAAAATGAAGTAGATAAATACGATAAGCTAGTGGCTCAAGAGAAAAGTAAACTTGATGAAATAAAAGGGAAGAAGGAAAAATTAGAAAAACAAAAGCAGGAGCTGACAAAGAAGTCAGCTAGTGAAAGAGAAACAACAGCTGACAAATACCGTCATAAAGAGAGAGTTGATGATCTTAAACGTCGAAAGAAGGATGTAATCACCCTTAAGGATGAGTGGAATAAGTTGCACAACTTGCGCTCTCGTTATCAAACTTTAGCAAAAACCTTTACGGAAATAAAAGAAAAGCGAAAGTTTGCAAAGGACAATTACGATACAGCAGTTGATGAATTAAAGCAACATCATGCTTACCATTTAGCTGTTGTATTGAATGATGAAGAGGCTTGCCCTGTATGTGGGGCCCATGAGCATCCATCCTTAGCGACGAAACCACCAGGAGTACAAAGTGCTGAAGCCATCGATCAACTTAAAACGGCTTATGAATCAATGGACCAGACCTTTCAAGAAAAGCAGGAACAACTGTTGACCCTAAAGGCGGAAGGAGAGTCACAAAAGCAACTGGTTGAGACCCTTTTCACATCGTTTGAGCCACAAATGGAAGAGCAGTCAACTCAAGCGATTGACAAAGCGTATGCTTATGTAACTGAACAGCTACAGGACAAAGAACAAAAATTAGCTGAGCTTGATAAGCGGCTTGTTTCTATACAAGAAGCTGCAGAACAACTTGCTTCACTTGAGGAACAAGTCAATCATGTTGTCAAAGAAGAAGAGGAACACAATAAACAGTATAATTTCTTACTGCAAAAGCGAGTTGGTTTTTCATCACAATTTGATCAAATGAAGCAGACCTATACGTTTGATACAGTGGACCGTAACCAAATGGATCGCCTTGTTTCGAAGAGCGAGAATCAATACAAGAAAGCTTTGGAAGAATGGGAAGCGATTCATAGGAATTACCAAAAAATTGAACAAATGCTGCAAGAATCAATTACGGAAGAAAAACAAGTCGAACAATTTGTCCAAAAAGCGCAAAGCTTACTAACTGACAAACAACAACAATTTAATCAAACGCTCGACCAATTTCATTTTCAATCCGTTGACGACTATAAAAATGCACTACTGCCTAAGGAAGAGGTCGATTCTCTCGATCAGAAACTCAATCACTATCATCAGCGACTAGCCATTGTTGAGCAGAGAATGAAGGAAGTAACCAATCGGCTGTCAGACCAGGAAAGGCCACAACTTGATGAGCTTTATCAAACGTGGCAGTATAAAAAGCAACAAGTCCAAGCAAATCAACAAATCTTGAATGAATTGGAAATCACCTACAAGCAAAACAAGGATCTGCACGGGAATATGCAGGTATTGCTTGAGGGTCAACGTGATAGAGCCAAGCAATATTATGATCTAGCTGAACTTGCCAATCTTGCAAAAGGGAATAACCATTTAAGGCTTTCCTTGGAGCGTTATGTACTTGCATCGTATTTAGACGAAATTTTAATACAGGCAAATTTACGTTTAGATCAAATGAGTGACCATCGTTATCAGTTGATAAGGAGTGATGAAATCGCTAAAAAAGGTGCCCAAAGCGGGTTAGATTTGGAGGTGATCGACCATCATACAGGTCAGCGGCGATCTGTTAAAACGTTATCAGGGGGAGAAGGATTTAAAGCCAGTTTAAGTTTAGCGCTAGGGATGGCTGATGTTGTCCAGTCCCATGCAGGCGGGGTACAACTGGATACACTGTTTATTGACGAAGGTTTCGGCACGTTAGATGAACTGTCGCTTGAACAAGCCATCAACTGTCTAAGAGGATTACAAGATGGAAACCGGATACTCGGCATTATTTCCCATGTGCCGCAGTTGAAGGAGGAGATTCCTGCTAAGCTTCATATTCACACAGGAGTTGAAGGTTCAACTGTGCAGTTCAACTTTCAATGAAAAGCACTCAAGACACGTGACAGGTCTGCCACTTCAAGCTAGACTATGAATAAATGAAGAATAGAGGAGGGTACATTTTTATGTCTACACCTTTATCGATGGAATGGTCGTTAATTACGCAAGGAAACGAGCAAAGAGTCTACTCAAATGATAATTTATTTCAAGTTGTTTTTGATGGATATAAGTTATTTCCGATGAATGAAAAACTTGACGTACGGAGGACTAGAAAATCTGATCAAATCGGAACAGGAATGATTGAGGAAATTGTGTTAAAAGACAATACAACTATATGCAAATATCGATTAATTTCACTTTATTCTGTCAATTAGAAGAGCCTGCAGTTACGCACTTTTGTCACTTCCTGCGCTTGCCCGGGAAATAATAATCAACCTACCGTGGAAATATTATTTTATAGAAAGGGGATGGGGATGAGAATTTTTCAGAATGACTGGGAGGCCATCCTCGGGGATGAGCTAAATAAACCTTATTACTTACAATTAAGGGAAAGGTTAAAACAGGAATATCAATCGAACAAGGTGTTTCCTCACATGAATGATATTTATGCAGCCTTTCATGAAACCCCATATCAAGATACAAAGGTTGTCATTATCGGCCAGGATCCCTACCATGGTGAAAATCAGGCTCATGGGTTTAGTTTTTCCGTGAAACAAGGTGTAACCGTCCCGCCTTCCCTACGTAATATTTATAAAGAGTTAGAGAATGATTTGGCTATAACACCGCCCAATCACGGCAATCTTTTATCTTGGGCTAGACAAGGTGTCTTGCTACTAAATAATGTCTTAACGGTTAGAGCACATCAGGCTCATTCTCATAAAGGAATGGGGTGGGAGCCATTTACGGATCGCGTGATTGAAGCATTAAATGAGAGAGAGAAGCCTGTCGTTTTTATTCTATGGGGCAATCCTGCCAAACAGAAGGCGGCGTCTGTTGATCGAGACAAACACGAGATCATCCAATCGGTGCACCCTAGTCCTTTATCTGCCCATCGTGGTTTTTTTGGAAGCCGCCCGTTCTCGAGAGCGAATTCCTTTCTTAAATCAATCGGTGAAACGCCTATTAATTGGGCTATTCCTGACTCAACAAATCAATCATAGCCCACGCAGTATCATATTCTCCCGCATAGGCTATGTTAAAACGAGTGACGGAGGGGTCCAGTATGTTTTATAGAAATCAACCACCATATGGCCCAATGGGGATGGGAAGAGGAATGTACCCTGGCTATCAACAGCAGCCACAAGGAGTGAGGAAGTTCTTAGCTCCTTTTTTGAACCGTGGTAGTGCAGGTGCAAGTGCAAGATCCTTTGGTCCATCATCATTCGGTGCCGGTCCTTTTGCTAACGCGTTTCCTCCCGCTTCTGCAGCCCAAACGGCTGCCAGCGGTGGAGCGAATTGGCTAGGTAACCTTCAAGGGGCACTGAAGGCGGTTCAGTCTGCGGCTCCAATGGTTCAACAATATGGGCCAATGGTCAAAAATATTCCAGCGATGGTCAATATGATGAAGCTAATGAACGAATCAGATGAAGAAACGGAAGAAGAAAAGGATAAGGATGATCAATCATCCAAGAGTGTAAATGGAGAGGTAAGTTCAAACGATAAACCTAAGATTCAAAAAAAACGACAAGGAACTTCTCAGCCTAAGTTATATATATAGGCTGGGCAGGTTTCTTGATTTTTTTTATAAAATTAGAAAGAATAAAAGAGAATCAATGTTTCTATTCAAGGAGGTACATGATGAGTCAACAATTACAAAAAGCTACGTTCGCTGGCGGATGCTTTTGGTGTATGGTTGAACCTTTCGAGGAAAGACCAGGCATTGAATCCGTTACTTCAGGCTATACAGGCGGCCATACAGAAAACCCAACGTACATGAGTGTCGTAACTGAATCTACTGGTCACCGCGAAGCAGTCCAAATCGTATTCAACCCTGAGATTTTTCCATATGAAAGACTAGTTGAAATCTTTTGGCAGCAGATAGACCCGACAGATGAGCGGGGGCAGTTTGCTGATCGCGGACATTCCTACACCACAGCCATTTACTATCATACAGATGAACAGAAACAAATTGCTGAGGCGAGTAAAGAAAAGCTGCAAGCATCAGGCAAATTTAAGAAGCCAGTTGTAACTGAGATTTTACCAGCAAATACCTTTTACCAAGCAGAGGACAAGCATCAAGAATATCATAAGAAGAATGCCTATCATTATAAGCGCTATAAAAAAGGTTCAGGCCGTGCTGATTTTATTAAAGATCACTGGAATTATAAAAAGGATCAAAATGAACTAAAATCACGGCTGACAGATGTTCAATATAAAGTCACCCAGGAAAATGAAACCGAACGCCCTTTTCAGAATGAATACAACGATCATGAGGGTGAGGGAATCTATGTCGATATTGTATCTGGGGAAGCTTTATTCAGTTCAAAGGATAAGTATGATGCTGGTTGTGGATGGCCAAGCTTTACGAAGCCGATTGAGAAACAGCAGGTGAGGGAACATGTGGATCAGACCCACGGCATGATCAGGACAGAGGTTCGCAGTGATAAAGCAGATTCTCACTTGGGTCATGTGTTTGAAGATGGTCCAAAAGCAAAAGGCGGGTTACGCTATTGTATTAATTCTGCAGCCTTGAAGTTTATTCCAGTAGAAGATATGAACAATGAAGGGTATGGATATTTGACTCACTTATTTAAATAGTTAATTTTTGATGCAATTCATATTGATAAGCTTGCTTTAACAACCGCCTTCTCAGGCAGGAGGCGGTTATCCATATTCATTTACCTTACATATTACTTAAAAAGAGCGCAAAAAGAGAATTCTTTATCCTTCATAACCAATATTGGTCGCAAAGGCTAGTATCCGGCTATAGAAAAGGGTGAAATTTATTTGGATAAAGATTACGTCATAACCTACTTCGTTGCTTTTGCCGGAGGGATGGCTTTTAGTTATTTATCCCTGCCGCTTCCATGGATACTAGGACCTGTAACCACGCTTATTCTGTACAAAATGACTGGAGAGCAAAAGACAAGGTCAAGTTCACACTTGCGAGATCTTGGTTTTTGGTTATTGGGTGTACAAATTGGGCTAACTTTTCAGGCGGATACATGGGCAAACATTGGGCCATACTTGCTTCCGTACAGCTTTTTCTCATTCACCATTATTGCGATCAGCTTGTTGTTTGCTTATATTTTATCGAAACAAGTCGATATCGATACAACGACAACAATGATTGGCAGTGTTCCAGGCGGATTATCTGCTATGATCGCTGTTAGTGAATCTTTGCAAGGTAATACAGTATTAGTGACCATTTTTCATACGATTCGTTTATTATCTGTGTTATTTATTATTCCTTTTGCAGCAACACATTGGTTAAACATTAGTGAAGCAAATCAATCTGCACCACCTGTCTCTCATGCAAGTTCAGGCGATAACTGGACGATTTTCATTTACCTGTTTAGTTTGGCCGTGGGCTACTTTCTCCAAAAGAAAATTCCTGCATCACTTATTATCTTACCTATGCTGATCATAGGTGTGTGTCAAACTGTTGGACTTTCACTCTACTCTTTACCTGCCGTCTTTTTTATAGGAGCACAGCTAACGATAGGGGTACATTTAGGAAATAAAATTGTGATGAAAGATGTATTACGTGCCGGTCGTTACTGTGGGTTCTTTTTTGGCCTTGCCTTGTTACTAATTACCTTTTCATTTTTATTTGGACTTTTCTTATCGAAGTGGACAGGTATGGAACTGACCACAGCTATTTTAAGTTTAGCCCCTGGTGGATTAGTAGAGATGGCACTTACTGCCCAGGATGCCGGCGCGGATCCCGCCATTGTAAGCTCACTGCAAACGGTACGGCTGCTGACGATTGTCTTGTTTATGCCACTGCTTTTGAAATGGCTGCTTCAAAGACAGTCTAAACGACCGCTCATATGACTATAGGGTTGATTTTTTCTCAGGGTTTCCATATGGACAAGAATCGATTGAGCCAATCCGCTGAACGTTGTATACTAATGACAGATAAAGGGGGCTAATCATGATCCATAAAAATTGGGAAAACAATGAAATAATAAAGCAAATTGAATGTATCCACAATGATGCTGAGAAATTCGTCGTCAACAATATGTTGACACCTGGTAAAACATATGATGTTAAAAACGAAAGTGAAGAATTTTATTTTATTATTGATAACTCAGGACGAGTAGGCGGTTTCTATAAAGAGTATTTTAAAGAATTAACAAACGAGGCTGGCACATAAGTAAAGCAATGATGTCAAAGGACGAACGATAAAAAATGAATAGTATAAACGCAGATCATTAGCGTAGTCAAAATACGTAGACTCCTGCGGGAACAACGCGAGCCAAAGATCCCGCAGGAAAGCGTCCTTTGCTTTTCGAGGAAGCTGAGGCCGTGCCCGCGGAAAGCGAAGTGTTTTGACGGAGCGATGGTAGAAATCCTTCCTTGGCACACAAATAATCCGAACAGATTTCACTAGAATCGTTCGGATTATTTCATGCCTTATTCAGTTTTGTCCCAGCCTCGTTTTTATGTTCACGCAAATAATCTGAATCCCTAGGTGCAAATACACAACACGGATAGATTATTGGATTTTACAGAAAAAAGAACAAATGATCTACCTTTGCTTGTCAATATCTGTTATATCAGCGATAATGGGGGTAAGATAGGCAATAAAGGGGGATGGTCCATCCATGGACAAATTAATTCTAGTCCGGCACAGTGAAACAGAAGGCCAACATGAAGACTCACCTTTAACAAAGTTAGGAGTACGTCAAGCCCAAGTATTATCTACCTTTCTTGAGCATTCTGGTTATAAAATTGATCGAATCATCTCGAGCCCGTTTTTGCGTGCGATCGAGACGATTAAACCGTTTGCTGAAAATAATAGCATGACGATCGAAAGAGATGAGCGTTTAGAAGAACGCATCTTGAGCCACGATCCTCTTGATGATTGGGAAGAAGTGCTTCATGATACCTTCAGAGACCCTGAGCTTAAAATGTCCGGCGGAGAGTCCTCCACTGAAGCAAAAGAACGTGTGTTATCGCTTATCGAAGAACTTCAAGACGAGCAAGGCAATGTTCTGCTAGTGACCCATGGCAACTTGTTAGCACTACTTCTCCAAAAATTCAATCGTGAAATTGGCTTTGCAGACTGGAAGCGACTCTCACGACCCGATATCTTCTTAATACAAAAACAGGGCGGAGAATATACTGTCGAGCGAATTTGGGAAGACTAGTCGTAAAGTAAAATGTAAGGGAATGTTGTCGGGTAATTGCACTTTTTATCTATAACCGTTATCATAATATGTGGTGTTTATCATTTCCTAAGACTATGTAATAAAATATAAGCACTCGTTCACTTATAAAAGAAGGAGGAGATACCCTTGGCATTTGTTATTACTTCACCTTGTAAAGATGAAAAAGCAGGGGAATGCGTAGATGTCTGCCCAGTCGATTGTATCGAGGAAGGAAAAGATATGTTCTATATCGATCCAGCGATTTGCATTGACTGCGGGGCGTGTGAGGCGGTCTGCCCTGTTGAGGCCATTTACATTGAAGACGAGGTTCCTGAAGAGGAAAATAAATACATCGAATTAAATCGTAAGTTTTTTGAAGAACAGTAAGACACATACGGGAAGTCATCTCTGTAAAAAGGAGATGGCTTCTTTTTCATATTGATTCCTATATCTTATGAATACATTCTAGTTGGATCGGGTACATAAGGGATGTAGTCCTAAGGAGGTTATAAAATGGGGAAACTAACGAATAAAGCAGCTATTATCACTGGTGCAAGTAGCGGAATTGGTAAATCGATCGCTAGACATCTGGCGAACGAAGGTGCCAACGTAGTCTTAGCTGCCCGAAGGTCTGAACGTTTGCAGCAACTAGCGGACGACGTGGAGAAAGAATATGACGTTACAGCAAAAGTTGTCGAAACAGACGTGACAAAGCGTGCAGATGTCGAAAACTTGGTTAAAGAAACAAAAGCCCATTTTGGGAGTGTTGACATTTATATAAATAATGCTGGTGTCATGCTTTTATCTTTCTTGAAAAATGACCATGTTGACGAGTGGGAGCAAATGGTCGATGTCAATATTAAGGGAGTTCTTTACGGTGTTCATGCATCACTTCCAGAAATGATCGCGCAAGAAGAGGGACATGTTGTAAACGTATCTTCCGTTGCCGGGCACGAGGTATTCCCATCTAGTACCGTGTATAGTGCAACGAAATATGCTGTACGTGCTTTATCTATGGGCATGGAAAAAGAACTATCAAGATCTGGAGTACGTGTAACCAACATTTCACCTGGCGCTGTTGATACAGAGTTGACCGAGCATATTACTGACGGAGACGTCCTTGATATGTTTAAGCAACAAGAAATGACTCCGCTTCATTCTGAAGATATCGCAAAAGCAGTTGCCTATGCCGTAACCCAGCCTTCCTACGTCAACGTAAATGAAGTCATCGTAAGACCCATGCACAAGTAAGAAAAGCGGAAGCACCCCGGTAGACACGACTAGCATAAGCGAAGCGGCGCAGTTTGCGTGCCTTTCTCACTTTCTTAAAAGGAAGTACATGAAACATGTTTAATAAAAGACCGCAGAAACCCTTCTGCGGTCCTTCTTAATGGAGAATTTTAAAGTTACTATCCCCCTTTTCGTTTTCCAATACATTTACATCAAGGGATTGGACCTTTGCAAAATTGTTTGGTCCTTCTTTTATCGTTTCTATAAAAGAGGAGAGTTCCTTCTCGTTCCCTTCTGCTTCGATTTGGACGGTTCCATCAGGTTTATTTTTCACCCACCCTGTAAGCCCATGCTGCTTTGCTAACTGTTCGGTGGTCATACGGAAGCCGACTCCTTGAACTCGGCCGTGGACAATTATTTGTTTTCGTGTCATTTCAGTAAACACCCCCATAGATTAAGATTACCTTTTTTACTAAAATAAAAACATAAGAGAAAGGATGAAGCTTGTGAGAGAACTTCCAATCACTTCGATCGCTGGATTTGCTTTTGGCAATGCTGAGAATGAAAAAGCAGGAACGGGCTGTACTACCGTCGTATGTGAACAAGGGGCGCGGGCAGGTGTATCTGTCCAGGGAGGATCACCTGGGACCCGGGAAACGGATGCATTACAGTCAGAAAATCTGATCGATCAAGTACATGGTGTGTTTTTATCAGGGGGAAGTGCATTCGGCTTAGATGCAGGATCAGGGGTCATGCATGAGCTTGAGAAGAGGGAAATAGGCTTTGATGTAGGAGTAACTAAAGTGCCGATTGTGCCTGGTGCTATTTTATTTGACCTGACGGTTGGCGACGCTAATGTTCGTCCTGATCAGCAAATGGGTAAGAAGGCTGCACAGAATGCACTGCAAGGTCTGCCTTTTTTACAAGGGAACGCTGGCGCCGGGATGGGGGCATCTGTCGGCAAATTACTTGGCCCTTCTACTGCCATGAAAGGTGGGTTAGGACATTACGCAATTGAAGTCGACGGATTAAAAATTGGAGCAGTCATTGCGGTGAACAGTTTTGGCGATATCGTCGATCCCACAACTGGTGAACGAATGGCAGGAGTGTATGATAGAGAGGAACAACGCTTCATAGACAGTGAGCGTGTTCTCGTTGAGCATATGAACAGAAATGAAACAAATCGCTTTAGCGAAAATACTACAATTGGTATCATTACATGCAATGCTATGCTGTCGAAACCGCAAGCAAATAAATTGGCCGCTATTGCTCATGACGGTTTTGCCCGGACGATAAAACCCTCACATATGTTTGTAGATGGTGATACACTGTTTGCAATGACTACAAATGAAGTGAAGGTAGACTTAAATGCATTAAGCTATTTGGCTTGTTATGTAGTTGAGCGAGCGGTCCTAGCGGCAGTAAAGTCTGCTGATAGTGCTTATAACTTACTATCCTATTCTGATATAAAAAAGGGTAGATAATCGTGCGTGTTTTTGTTTATGGATCCCTATGTATGGGGGAAAAGAATCATGATCTGTTAGTTGACTCAATTTTACTATCAGAACAGGCATGGTTGAGCGGGACGTTGTTACAGAGCGACTCTTACTATCCTTATCTGAGGCCTTAGGAAACGGACATTACATATGGTGAGATCTATGACGTATCGGATGAGGTGCTTAAAAGTTGGACGTATTAGAGGATATAATGGTGTTAAAACCACATCGTTATTTAACGGCAAATGGTGAGCGTACAAACAGATCAAGGAGCTCTTAGGGCTCTCGTGTATATAGGTACAGAGAAAGTGAAGGGCGAGCAAATTTTGCCGCACGGAAATTGAAAGTTATCCCAATATCTAAAGCAAGCAGAGGCTTACTATTTTGCCTATGGACCGTGCATGGATAATGAACGCTATAAACAATCTAATGTAGAAACTTTTTTCCAAGAGGTACTAGGTGGTGCCATCCTGGATCGGTATCGATTGCGCTTTTCCCACCATGTCCATGAGGGGGGAGGGCGGATGTTGAAGAAGAACCGAATTCTTGTGTAGAAGGTATCTTGTATAAGGTGAGCCAGCCAGCAATTGATTATTTGTATGAACGAGAAGGTGTACACATCGGTGCCTACAGACCTATGATTATCAACGTTTCCTGTCAGGGAATAAACTATAGAGTCTTATCCTTTTCCGTCATCAATAAACAAGAAGACAAAGTCCCCCCCGCTCCACTATGCTAAAGAAATCTATCTTGACGCGGCACCTTATGTTTCAGAAAGCTATAGGAAGCAACTTATTGAAATGTTTACGGCAACACTGCCAGTGGAAGGGATTGAACCGTATATAAGTCAATCAAGCGAGGGGGAATCCTATCATAAAAGATAAATGACTTGAGACTAGCTATCAATGTTGAGTAAACTAGAACTAACTGACAAGTAAAAAGGAGATTTAACGATGTCTGTACCCACCGCAGAAGCGCACACACAAGCGCTCACCCGCCTAGAAAAGCTTTATAGTGAGCTTGCTAAATATAATTACTTACAAGCTAGAAAAGTATTGGAGCTTATCGAGAAGGTGAATAAGCAGGAAGTGATGCTCGGCTTTGCCGGCCATTTCTCAGCAGGAAAATCGACGATGATTAACCATATTGTTGGCCATTCACTTCTTCCTTCTAGTCCAATACCAACGAGTGCAAACATAGTGAAATTATCAAATGGTTCCCAAGCCACAATAGCCTACTTTAGTGAAGATGATCCGGTTAAGTATGAAGGAGCGGTTGATATCGACACCATCCAAGCGATGTGTCGGGAAGGCGAGAAAATTACCGGTTTAGATATCTATAGACCTTTAGATGATCTTCCGTCATACGTGAAGATTTTAGATACGCCAGGTGTGGATTCCACTAGAGATGCTGATCGCCTAATTACTGAATCTTCCCTGCATTTAATGGATTACATGTATTATGTAATGGATTACAACCATGTACAATCTGAAGTTAACCTGGGCTTTCTGCTTGAAATGCAACAACGTAAGATCCCGTTTTCAATTATTATCAACCAAATCGATAAACATAATGAAGATGAGCTAACTTTTGAACAGTTTAAAAGTAGTGTTATTTCCTCTTTAAACGTGTGGGGGATTGTGCCTGAAAACATTTATTATACCTCGTTGAGGGACTTGACTCATCCAGCTAATCAACTAGAGAAAGTTGTGGCAGGTTTCCATAAACAATTTGATACGACATCCATTGATCAAATGGCTTTAGATCATGCACAAGAGATTATAAAGGAAAGCACAAGAGATTATATGTCCGATTTTGAGGAACAAATTGATATCTTAAAGAATCAAATTGAACAGGATGAGCGGACGATTGTGGAACAGGAATCTGAGGATTCACAGTCATTGATCGAAACCCAAAAACAGAGGATCCCTAAGGCAAAAGGCCAATTTGATGAACGGGTCTTAAAGTTTATATCAAATGCCTATTTAATGCCAAGTGAACTGCGTGAGTATGCACGTTCATATTTAGAAGCAATGCAGCCATCATTTAAAGTCGGATTGATTATGGCTAAGAAAAAAACAGAGGAAGAAAGAAATATTCGATTTGAAAGTTTTTATAGCAAGCTTGAGGAAATCATTGAAAAGAATGTTACGTGGCCACTGCGTGAACGGATGCTCCGATTAACGGAAGAGTTTGAAATCACAAATAGCTCCGTCATTCATGAAGTCCAGTCTTTTGAAGTAATATACCCCTCTACACGTTTCCAGGAACTAATTGAATCAGGTGCTTCTGTAACAGGAGAGTATGTGCTCCGTTATACAGACCAACTGTCTAAAGATATCCAACGGCAAATTAGACAACAATTATACGAATGGTGGGAAGAAGTTGAAGCCGCTTTACAAAAGAGAAATGAGCAAGAGTCCCTTACACATGAACAACTATTTGCTGCTTACCATAATAAGGCGGATGCTGAGGAAGAACTTGGGAAGCTGAATGCACAGATACAGCAAGTAAAGCGAAATCTTGAGGGAACTCTTTTTAATAATGATTTGCTTTCTGATGAAACACATCAGCAAGTAATTCAAGCTTTACAAAAACGCAGCTCGCAAATAAAAGTGCAGTCTAGTCAACAGTTATCCCTTGCCGAGGAGCGACCAGTTGGGTATGAAGAAGAACAGGATGAAGGGCGACCGCTTACGGCACAGAGCAGGACAAAAAGCGAACTGATCCATAGAAAAGCTGTTGAGGCTCAGGAAATCCTAAAAAATATAGATGGGTTTGAAAATCTCATTTCACAGCTTTATAACAAGCAGCAGAGACTCGACCACCAACAGTACACGATCGCTTTATTCGGAGCCTTCAGTGCCGGGAAGTCTTCATTTGCCAATGCCTTATTAGGAGAACAAATGCTACCCGTCTCTCCTAATCCGACGACAGCAACGATCAATAAAATTACAGCCCCGACAAAGCAGCACCCTCACCAAACGGTGACAGTTAAAGTAAAAGATGAGCAGCAACTATTGGAAGATATTGCATTGGTCGGAAAAAAAGTGTTCGAGCGCTATGATAGTTTAGCTTCAGCCTACCAAGGTATTGTTTCTCTACCGGAAGACCAACTACAAAAGCTTGATCATAAAAAGCGTTCTTTCCTGCACGCTTTTGTAAACGGATATGAAGAGATGAAACAACATGTTAACAAGGAAATAACGATTACCCTTGACGATTTCGCTTCTTATGTATCTGAGGAGAAAAAATCGTGTTTCATTGAGTGGATGGAACTTTACTATGATTGTGAGTGGACACGTGCGGGCATTACGCTTGTTGATACACCTGGGGCGGACTCTGTCAATGCCAGACATACGAATGTGTCCTTCGATTATATAAAAAATGCAGATGCCATTTTATTTGTCACCTATTATAATCACCCTTTTTCAAAAGCAGATCAATCATTTTTAACTCAGTTGGGACGTGTGAAAGACGCATTCTCGATGGATAAAATGTTCTTTATCATCAATGCGGCAGATTTAGCTGAAAATGATGAAGAGAAGCATCAAGTAGAGCACTATTTAAAGGATCAGCTTTCACAATTCCACATTCGTCATCCGCGCATTTTTTCGTTATCTAGCTTGCAAGGGTTAAAAGAAAAGCAAACAGCGGAGCGAAACGACAGCGGAATACAGATATTTGAAGATCGTTTTGAGCAGTTTCTACAGGAAGAATTGACAGAAGTGCTTCAACATTCTATTGAACACGACCTTTCTGAAGCGGTGACTTCTTTAGAATCGGTGATCGAAAACGCTACGTTAAATGAGCAGGAAAGAGAAGAGAAGCTAAACGCTGTGATTAATGAGCAACGCCAGGCGAAGCAAATTCTAGAGACCATTTCTGAAGCTCGCGGTCAAAAGGCAATTCCCCAGAAGGTAGAGAAACAGCTTCACTTTGTTCATCAACGAATGATGTTGAACTTTAACGACTACTTTAAAAATCATTTCAATCCTGCAGCCATCCATGGTGACAGAGCTGAAGCGAAGGAACAAATATGTGAAGCAGCAGAGGAATTGCTTCAAGAGATAGAATTTGAAATGAATCAGGAACTAAAAGCAGTTACGCTTAGAATTGAAGCCTTCATTAAGGAATTGGTGCAACAGTATAAAAAAGATTATGAAGCGGAGCTCAAGCGTGTCAAACGTACACTTGCGCTTAGTGATTACGAATGGAATAACGTAGCGCCGCCTAGGATTGAGCAGACATTGCCTCTATCTGGGGCTGATGTTTCTGACATTCTGCGGTTATTTAAGGGGACGAAATCGTTTTTTGAACAGAATGCGAAACAAGAAATGAAAGAGCAGCTGAGTGAAAGAGTGGATGTACCGCTCTATGAGCAGATTAATCAAGTAAAAGATGTAATAGCAGATCACTATACAGATAAGTGGAGTCACGCTTTACATCAGGCTGTTGATCGTTGGGTGAAGGAATTAGACGATAGCTTTAACAGAGTAAGATACAGCCTTGAGCATCCAGTCAACGTTTCGGACTTACAAGCACAATATAACAGCCTTAAGAAAATCATCTGAGGTCATAAGAAAAGATCCTGGGAACTTGTCCAGGATCTTTTCTTATTCTTTGCTTATAGTGTTACTTTCACTTCTGCATCTTTACGAAGTTTTTCAACAAGCTGTGTCGTTTTTTGATTTTGCTTTTGTGTCAACAACTGTTGTTTAATTTGTTCTTTAGATTTCTCAAAACTAGGAGCCTCTTTTTGACCTTTCATCATTGTATCATATTGTTTCTTAACTTCTTCATCACTCACCGTGGCTTCTTCAGTGTTTTCTTTAACATACTTTTGAACTTTTAACTGTTCTTTAAGGTCTTTCTTTAGCTTTCCTTCAGTTAGGCCGTTTTTCTCAAACGCTTGTTTTTTTGCGTCTTCAGATGGGAATTGGGCAGTAATTTGTTCATATTGTTTGTCCACTTCCTCATCTGTTACGGTGATTTCTTCTTCAGCTGCCTTTTGAGTCAGCAACTCTAGACCGATCAATTGATTAACGACTCCTTGTTTAAGTTGTTCTTCTTTCCCTTTTATATCCATGCCCATCTGTTGATACTGCTGTTTAGTTACTTCAAATTGTTGTGTAAACTCTTTTCGCGGAATTTCTTTTCCATTGACTGTCGCAACAGGTCCTGTCTTGTTTTCGGTACTTTCAGCTTCCTCTGGTTGGCTTTGGCTCGTTTCTGAATTATCTTCTCCAGAGCACGCAGCTAAACTAAACAAAGCGAGAATGGTCATGATCGCAGTGATCCATGTCTTCTTCATAAGAACTCTCCTTTTACTTGTTGAGACATTAAAAGGAGTGTAGCACATCAAATAATCTGTGTAAATTACAATGGACATGTTTCAGGAGTCAGCAGCATATATTGGTATAAAAGGAGGAGAAGCTATGTATATGAACCAACCTTATCCATACACAAGACCCGCTCATCAGCCTGAACAGGCGAAGGTGAATTTCAAGGGGAGTCCGTTAGCCCCTAATCTTAGAGGAATCACACAGTTTTATCAACGTCCGTACGGGGTAGAAGTGTTTGTTCAATTAGAAGGACTACCAGATTTTCAAGTGAAAGACGGTGTTCAGATTGGGCCGCATGGATTTCATATTCATGAAAAGGGTGTATGCGAAATTGGAGATGGAAAGGATCCATTTCAATCTGCCGGGGGACACTGGAATCCTGATGACCAACCCCACGGTAATCATGCTGGTGACTTTCCAGTGCTGTTTTCTAACCAGGGGCGTTCGCGGATGATCTTTTTCACGGATCGCTTTCAAGTGGAAGATATTATTGGGAAATCCGTGATCATTCATCAAGGCCCAGATGATTACCAATCTCAGCCCAGTGGTGATGCAGGAAAAAGGATTGCGTGTGGGGTAATAGAAAAAGTTTAAAAAGGTAGTATAAAAATTTGATGTGATGGATATAATGTAAAGAGTAGGTGTTACATCCCTTTGCTTGACTTCACCGGTGAATTATTGTATGCTAATATTTGTATATTGATTTGTGCCAACAGATAATGAATCACCTATTATAAAGAGTGATCAATGCTTATTGGTACTTTTTATAATATGTGATTTTTTTCATTATTTATGGAACGCATATTAATTTTAAGGAACATTGGAGGACCCATTTTTATGAAAACTGGTACAGTGAAATGGTTTAACGCTGAAAAAGGTTTTGGATTTATCGAAGTAGAAGGCGAAGACGATGTATTTGTACATTTCAGCGCTATTCAAGAAGAAGGATTCAAATCCCTTGAAGAAGGTCAAACTGTAGAATTTGAGATTACTGAAGGCAACCGCGGACCACAGGCTGCTAATGTAACTAAATTATAAGGTGGAAAGAGACTGACTCAGATGCTAGTCAGTCTCTTTTACATAATTCTCATGTCCAGAGGAGGTTTCGAAACGTATGGCATTCGGTAAAAAGAACCAGGCTGAAATAGTTGAGGAAGAAACAAAAATTTGGGTATGTAAATCTGAAGATTGCAGCTGCTGGATGAGAGATAACTTTAGAACTAATGAGGAAGCGATTTGTCCCATCTGCAAAAATGAAATGGAAGCAAGCACCAAAGTACTTCAAGTTGTTGAAAATAATAGCTTATATTATAAGTCATAAGGAAGAGAGGCTCTCATAATGAGAGTCTTTTTTTGTCTTGATAATAAGGTTAAGGTCCTGAATATATAGTTGGAAAGCTCAAAAACTAGTTAATTAGACTTGGTTAATATTGAGTTAGTTCATTAAATGATTAAGAATTTTCACACTTTCCATTGACCTCATCCAAGAGACCGCTTACATTAATAGAGTCAAACTAAACAGGGGAGGGTAACTTTATGACGATTAAGAAGAAAGTGTTAGGAGCAGTGTTTGCAGGGTTTATCCTATCAGGAGGTACATATGGTTTATTCAATGATAAGGTGGACTCTATTTTGAGTGCCGATTCAGAGAAAGAAAAACAGGAAGTAGTGGATGAGGTCGATAAGCACGCTCCAAAGAATGTAATTGTAATGGTTGGTGATGGTATGGGTGTGGGCCAACTGGAAATTGCTAGACTTATGGAACACGGTAAAGACGGGCAACTCTTTATGGAGTCATTAGAAAATGTAGCACTCATGCACACATACTCAGCCAATAACTTTGCTACGGATTCAGCTGCGGCAGGGACTGCCATTGCAACGGGCGAAAAAACGAATAACGAAAGTATTGGTGTAGACGCAGAAGGAAATGAAGTTGATAGTATCTTAGATTTATACCAGGATGCTGGTAAGAAGGTCGGTGTCATCTCTACGAACACTGTAACTGATGCTACCCCAGCCGCTTTTACAGGGAGCGCAGCAAATCGTTGGAGCGGCCAGGAAGAGATCGCGAGACAAATGTTAACTAATGAATACGATGTTCTCTTAGGTGGTGGTGCTTCTTATTTCGGACCTGGTAAACAGAATGGCAAAGATTTAGTCGAAGCCTTCGAGGATAAGGGATATAGCACTGTGAGTACAGAGGAAGGTTTAGAAAACGTCGAGAATACGGAGAAGCTATTAGGTTTATTTAGCCCTTCTTATATGAGCTATAAAACTGATCGTGACGAATTAAATAGTAAGGAACCCTCCTTACAAGAAATGACCGATAAGGCCATTGAAGTTTTATCAAACGATAAAGATGGATTTTTTCTTATGGTAGAAGGTGCCCGTATTGATCATGCTGCACATGCAGGGGATGCTACAGGTGTATGGAAGGAAACGATTGAATTTGATCAAACCGTTAGACAAGTTGTAACGTGGGCAGAACAACGAAAAGATACATTAGTCGTCGTCCTTGCTGATCATGAAACAATGGGGATGTCGGCAACAGAACCTATGAATATTGAAGCCTTAAAAGATATTGAAGTATCACCGGAATACATGGCTGGAAAACTAATAAAAGATGGAGAAACACAAACGTTTACTACCGAAAGCGTGAAACAAGTATTTAAAGAGTATGCCGATATTGAACTGTCAGACGAAGAAGTACAGGAATTTTTAAGTAACGTTAAAAATAATGATGGGGATGTTTATGCTGCGTATCGTGTTGGCTGGGAAATCGGATCCGTCATTGCCAGTCACTATCACGTAGGTGTTGTCGATACGGACACTCGTGCAGCAAGTAGTACGGGTGGCCATACTGGGAATATGGTTCCTGTTTTTGCTACAGGGGCGGGCAGCGACGACTTTGAAGGAGTACTAGATAATACAGAGATTATGGAGAAAATAGCAAACTCAGCAAAGTTCAAAGCAAAGCTAGCAAAAGAAAACAGCAAAGGTAAGTAATTTTTAAACCTCCGATTAATTTAAATCGGGGGTTTTTATTGCACACTGTTTCTTGCTAATACAACTGGGGAATACTACATACAGCTTATAAAAAAAGGACGTGAGAAACGATGAAAGAGAATATTAGGAATGAGATTATAGAAACGAAGAAGCTTTTGAGAAAACAGGTACTTGCTACAATCCTCCAGCAATTTGATGGCAAGCTTATGGGCTTATCACAAGATAATAGGAAGCAGAAGTATGAGAAGATGAGAGAGAATCCGTACAGCTTTTTCAGAGGAAGTGCGTATTTGTTCTACTATGACGTAACAGATCTTCCGTTTACTTTCCATACACCTGAAGATCAGCCTACATGGTTGCTCGGGGATTTGCATTTTGATAATATTAGTGCTTTCCAAAATGAGCAGCACGATATTGTGTTTGATGTCGACGATTTTGATGAAGGATACTTTGGTTCTTATTTGTATGATGTGATGCGTATGGTCGTAAGTATTCGTTTAATGAGTAGTCAACATGGCTATAATGAAGAGGACTCTGATGCATTTGTCGAACGTTTTTTAGATCATTACATTAAGCAGCTCGAAGACTTTCAATCAGGAACGAATGACCCCGTTCAACTCCAATTTACCAAGACTAACACGAATGAGTCGATTAAGAGTATTCTTGTTGATCTTGAACAACGCCAGGCGGAACTTAATCTTGATTCATCCGTTAACAATTATGATTCGATCCAATTGCTTATGGAAGATGATCATTTGATTTCGCTTTCAACTCAAGAAAAAAATGAATTCACTAGTGTTTGGGAGGATTACATTGATTCCGTCACAGCCTCTAAAAAGAAAAAAAGAAATTACTATTCAGTTAAGGATGTCATGAAAAAAGCAGGAGCGGGGATCGGATCAACAGGGTTAGAAAGATACTATATCTTAATTGAAGGGGAACATGGGGAGAACATCATTTTAGAAGCTAAAGAAGCAAGAGCACCGATACCGGCTTACTTCTTCCCATACGATGAAAAATTCTGGTATGACCATAAGCATCAGGGACGAAGGGTTGTCCATACTCAGCAATCGATGCATCACCAGGCTGATCCTTATTTGGGTTACTTTACGCTTCAGGGACATGACTTTTACGTCAGAGAGCGGTCCTCCTTAACAGGCGAACTGAAAGCTCAGGATTTACAAGACCCCAAGTCTATGCTGGAAACGATCAAAACGATGGCTAGAATTACTGCTAAAATCCATGCTCGTGCAGATGCCGATATCGAAAACGGCCTGATGGATTACCATAGTGAAGAAGCTATTCTAAAGGCGATTCAGCCAAATCAGAAAGAATTCATTCAGCAGCTCAATTTATGGTCGAAGCATTATCAGCGAGTAGTGGAAGAGGATTTTCTTCTGTTTAATGAATGGTTAGATGGAAATAGTGATTTTTACGGTGAAAAGTAAGGGAATACCTATTCGATTCTAACAATGAATGATATAATTTGAATGTTATAGACTCAAATACTGGAGGATTCGTAATGCTAAATGTAACTAACGTTAGTCTTCGTTTCGGCGATCAGAAACTATTCGAGGACGTCAATATAAAATTCACACCCGGAAATTGCTACGGTTTAATCGGTGCAAATGGAGCAGGAAAATCAACATTTTTAAAGATATTGAGCGGGGAATTAGAACCGCAGACCGGGGACGTTTCCTTAAAAAATGACCAGCGGCTGGCAGTACTTAAACAAAACCACTTCGAGTATGACGAATACAAAGTGCTTGAGACAGTTATTATGGGCCATACAAGACTTTATGAAGTCATGCAGGAAAAAGATGCCATCTATATGAAGGGCGATTTTACAGAAGAGGATGGAATGAGAGCAGCTGAACTTGAGGGTGAATTTGCTGAGATGAATGGCTGGGAAGCGGATTCTGAAGCAGCTCGCCTGTTAACGGGGCTCGGAATTAAAGAGAATTTGCACGACAAGCAAATGACGGAATTAGCTGGTTCTGAAAAGGTTAAAGTCTTGCTGGCCCAAGCACTTTTTGGCAACCCAGATGTCCTTCTTCTAGATGAGCCGACAAACCATTTGGATATAAAAGCGATTCAATGGCTTGAAGACTTCTTGATTGATTTTGAAAATACTGTGATCGTTGTTTCCCACGACCGTCACTTCTTAAATAATGTTTGTACCCACATTGCTGACTTAGATTTTGGAAAAATTCAAATCTATGTAGGGAATTATGACTTCTGGTATGAGTCCAGTCAGCTTGCCCAAAAAATGGCCGAAGAGCAGAATAAGAAAAAAGAAGAAAAAATTAAGGATTTAAAAGAATTCGTAGCCCGCTTTAGCGCGAATGCTTCCAAGTCGAAGCAAGCAACCTCGAGGAAGAAACTGCTTGAAAAAATTACTTTAGATGATATCCAACCTTCTTCAAGAAAATATCCTTATATTGCGTTTAAAGCAGACAGAGAGATTGGAAATGATTTGCTGACTGTTGAGAACCTAACAAAAACGATTGACGGTGTTAAAGTATTAAATAATGTAAGTTTTACAATGAATAAAGACGATAAGGTAGCTTTTGTAGGAAGTAATGAGGTGGCCAAAACGACGCTTTTCCAAATCCTTATGGGTGAAGTCGAACCAGACGAAGGAACATTTAAGTGGGGAGTGACGACATCACAGAGCTACTTTCCAAAAGATAACTCTAAATTCTTTGAGCGTTCTGACATAAACTTAGTGGAGTGGCTGCGTCAATATTCACCTGAAGATCAAACGGAAACATTCCTTAGAAGCTTCTTAGGCCGGATGTTATTTTCAGGAGAAGAAGCATTGAAACAATCGAATGTGCTCTCAGGGGGAGAGAAGGTTCGTTGCATGCTTTCTAAAATGATGTTGTCAGGATCCAATGTTCTTTTGCTTGATGAACCAACAAACCACTTGGATCTCGAGTCGATTACATCATTAAACAAAGGACTGATTAACTTTAAGGGATCCATCTTATTTGCTTCCCACGACCATGAGTTCATCCAAACGATTGCCAATCGGATCATTGAGCTTACACCTCAAGGTATTGTTGACAAAGAGATGAGCTATGATGAATATTTACAAGATCCATCTGTTCAAAAACAAGTAGCTGCTTTATCAGAATAATAAGAATCAAAATCATATTAATAAAAACCTGTCCAATTAGGGCAGGTTTTTTGATTTATGAGGCAATAATATTTATTTTTTCCTATTGAAAAACGAAAAAAAGTGCGCATTATTCGACTTTTTGAGACTTTTATATAAAAAAGAAAGCCTTTTATAGAACCATAGACCTAGTTTGTAACCTGGATGAAAAGGAAGTGTCATAGTTGCAAAGAAACTGTTAGCTTTTTGTTCTTAAAAAAATCTATATATCTGTTAGTATCTTAATTGTGGTTAAAACAACTCATCAATTAAGAGGAGGACACAAACTTATGAAAAAAACAGTTTTTTCTCTAGCTGCTACCGCTGCATTGACAGGAGCATTCGCAACATCTGTTAGTGCTGAAGAATATACAGTCAATAAAGGTGATACTCTTTGGGGTATTTCAAACAATAATAATGTAACGGTTGATCAACTAAAAGCTTGGAATAATTTAAATTCAAATTTAATTTACCCTAATCAAAAACTTACTGTAACAGGTGAAGCCTCAGCTTCAGCAGAAACAAGCACGACATACACAGTAAAATCTGGTGACACATTATCTGGTATTTCTCAACAATATAACATATCAGTCGATCAGTTGATGGCTTGGAACAACCTTTCTTCTACACTGATTCACCCTGGCGATGAATTTGCATTGAAAGCTCAAGCGGCTTCTGCACCTGCCAAAGCTCCAGAGAAGGTAGAAAAAGAAGAGGCACCGGCGCCTGCTCCGGCACCTGAACCTGAAAAACAAGAGGCCCCAGCTCCAGAGCCAGTAAGTGCTGAGCCAGAACAATCTAGTGAACAGTCAACTAGTAATGATGTTGTAAAAGAGATCACTGCTGAAGCAACAGCTTACACTGCTAACTGCACAGGATGCAGTGGTGTAACGGCAACAGGTATTGATTTAAATGCAAACCCTAACCAAAAAGTAATTGCAGTAGATCCAGATGTTATCCCATTAGGTTCTAAAGTATATGTTGAAGGTTATGGCGTAGCTATTGCTGGTGATACTGGCGGAGCAATTGACGGAAATCGCGTTGATCTATATATGCCAAACCGTCAGGATGCTTTAAACTTCGGTAGACAAAGTGTTACTGTACAGGTGTTAAGTCAATAATAGATAAATAGATCTAAATAATAAAACTAAATGGAAAAGCGCACTATTGCCCCCACAATGGTGTGCTTTTTTTGTGCAAAATACTTTTTTCATTATTATAGACGAACAAATTATGTCTTAAGTTTCAAAAAAGCGACATTTCTTTAGTTATAAACAAGATATTGGTAAACTATGAAAGATAGCATGTTTATGTGAATGAATCATGATAAAAAGCAAACATTTCGAGGTACCATTCTAAAGAAGTCAGGTAGTTTAACCTGGCTTTTAAATATGGGGGGAACGGTATGAAAAGGGTTGTTGTCATTGGTTCAGCTGGTTCGGGAAAGTCGACATTAGCCAAACAAATAGGACAAGCCTATCAGTACGAAGTTATACATATGGATCGATTATTCTGGAAACCTGGCTGGCAGGAATCCACTCAAGAAGAGTTAGGAGAGAAGCAGGCTCCTTATTTACAAAAAAACGAATGGGTTATCGAGGGAAACTACAGTGGGGTTTGGAAGGAAAGGTTAGAACTGGCCGATACCATTATTTTTCTGGATATAAATCGATATGTTTGTCTGTATAGTGCACTTAAAAGATGGTTGAAAAATATCGGTAAAACAAGAGAAGATATTGGCCCGGGTTGCCCGGAACGAATGGAGTTGGCTTTTCTCAAATACATATGGGATTATCCTAAAACAAAAAGAAACAAGGCAATAACAGCTATTGAGCAGCATTGCCAACACGCACAAATCTTGATTTTCCCTCATCGAAAAGCGGTGAACTCATTTATTAAAAAAGTAAACACTCTCTCTTAAAACTTAGTAGTAACTCCGAAACAATCCCCAAACAATCATTAAGCTGAACGAATGTTCGTATAACTAGACAACGCCACACCCTTTTAATGTAGAATAAACCTATAACAGGTAAGGGGTGAGGTTACTTTGTCTCATAAAAACAATCCAAAAAGATTTGCTTTGAATATGAGTGCCGCACAGTTCACTAAATTTTATATTATGCATTTGTTACAAGTTCGTCAACCAATGATAAGTGAGCATTTCAAGGAAGAGTTCCACAAGCTGACAAACAATTGGATCCCGGCGCCATCTACATTACTGGATACACTGCATGACATGACAGAAGAGGGATTGCTTAATCGTAAAGATGGTTATAAATCATATGAAAAGAAACGACAAAAGGTCTACTGGTATTCTTTAACAGACCAAGGTAAAGAAGAATTTGATGTGCTTAAAAAGAGATACAAAATTTTATTTGAAGAGCAGCTTAATATACTAAATCAAATTATGAAAGACGTGTATCGTTAACATCTAAATACGAGAATAATAAAAGAAGAGCCTCAATAATTAGGAGGTGCCAGAAAGGAAAGTCAAAATGAAGCTTAGCGTGTTAGATCAAAGCCCTATATCAAAAGGACAAACGGCAGAACAAGCATTACAGCAAACGATCGAATTGGCTCAATGGACAGAATCACTGGGCTTTAAACGATATTGGGTAGCTGAGCATCACAATACGAACGGTTTAGCCGGCAGTTCACCAGAAGTATTAATATCGCATATTGCCTCAAGAACTTCAAGAATACGCATTGGTTCAGGCGGTGTACTTCTACCTCAATATAGTCCACTAAAGGTAGCAGAATCGTTCAAAGTCTTACAAGCTCTTTTCCCTGGGCGAATTGATTTAGGCTTGGGACGTTCCCCTGGTGGAGGTAAAAAAACGAGGGCAGCTCTGACAGATGGAACCGATAAACCACTAAGTTCTTTTTCAAGACAAGTGAAAGAGTTACAGGGATTCTTACATGGAACTATTCCAAAGGAGCATGCTTACTATGGAGTGTCTGCCAAGCCCCATACTTCGGATAACCCGGATGTTTGGGTGTTAGGTCTTTCTGAACGCGGGGCAAGACATGCTGCTATCAATGGTACAGGCTTCACCTTTGGCCATTTCATTAATCCCGACCATGCAGCAGAAACATTGAAGACTTATCGTGAAAAGTTTAAGCCAACTGCAGGGTTGAAGAAGCCCGAAGTAAATGCCTGTGTATTCGTTGTTTGTGCTGACACCTCAGAGAGAGCGGAAGAACTTGCCTTAAGTCAGGATATGTGGCTATTGCAAGTAGAGAAAGGTTTAGAAACGAGAGTTCCCTCCATTAGTGAAGTGAAGGGGCATACATTTACAGTGAAGGAGCTAGAGAAAATTAAACGTAATCGCAAAAGAGCGATCGTTGGTACACCCGAAACGGTCTATAGAAAACTAAAGCAATTAAGTGAAGCATACCAAACGGATGAATTTCTTCTCATCACCAATATTTTTGATTTTGAAGCAAAAAAACATTCCTATAAGTTGCTGGCAGATTATATTGCAAACACTTTAAATTAATAAATGCTTTTTCTTTACTTACTGATTAAGCTATAATAGAAGGCATTATGAGTGAAAGAGAGTAGGGATTTCATGAATCAAACTAAAATAGGCACGATTCAGTCAATGGATGTAATAAAAAGAACAGCAGAAGGTTTTCTTTTATCAGATGGACAAGATGAAATTCTTCTCCCACATGAGCAAGTTGATGGTGAGATCGAGGAAATTGGTGAGCATGTCACCGTATTTCTTTATAATGATCGCAAGAAAAATCCAGTAGCGACTATGTTTCTGCCAGAAGTTCGTTTAGATGCTTATGGCTGGGCGGAAGTTGCGGAAGTCGTGAAAAATTTAGGTGTTTTTGTGAATATCGGGGTTGACAAAGCTTTCCTTGTTTCAAAAGATCATCTTCCACTACTTAAAGAGGTCTGGCCGAAAGAAGGTGACTGGTTATTTGTCAGCTTGGAAAAAGATAAAAAAGGAAGAGTGTTTGCAGAGCCGATTTCAGAGGGAGAAGTTTTGGAGGATCTTGAAAAGGCTCCAGAAAACCTGCTGAATGAGACCATTGTCGGGCGAATTTACAGATCTACAAAAGCAGGATCATTTATCTTAACGGAAGAAGGCTACCGTGGCTTTATTCATCCTTATGAACGGAAAACTGAGCCAAGATTAGGTGAAACTATAGAAGGTCGTATTATAGATGTGAAAGAGGATGGCACGCTAAACATCTCACTTCGCCCCTTAAAGCAGCATAGCATGGACCCAGATGCTGACCAGATTTACAATTATTTAGTTGACCATGATGGGGTTATGCCATTTACAGATAAAAGTGATCCAAATGAAATAAGGGATACATTTAAAATTAGTAAATCTGCGTTTAAGCGAGCTATAGGGAAACTTATGAAGGAAGATAAAGTTATACAAAAGCAGAATCAGACAGTAATGAAGCACAATGACTAAGTAAGGGGGATATCTAATAAGTAGGGTCTATCCGTTTATAGTTGGTTAACTGGGTTTTAAATTTCTTTCGGAAGAATGAAAAATTAAGAGGATAATAAAAGGTAAAGAAGCTTAGTTGATTTACAACGAGCTTCTTTTTTACCAAAAATTAAATTTTTGTTTGAGAAAATGCCGACAAGTTAGATCCTGAAAAAAATGATACCGTGCCCGAACCTTGACAATTTGAAAATACACATGATATATTTATCTTGAATTAGAGATAAATGAATTAAGGATATGATATGAAATGGAGCAGCATAATAATACTGATCATGATTCATCATTAAAATCGTTTATCGTGTTATCTCGTGCGTACCACGCTGTTGAAGAGAAGATCAGGGAAGACATTCGAACGTATGGGCTGAATCCGACTGAATTCGCAGTATTGGAACTGCTCTACCATAAAGGTGAGCAACCCATTCAACAAATTGGCAAGAAAATCTTGCTTGCTAGTGGAAGCATTACGTATGTTGTTGATAAATTAGAAGGAAAGAAACTGTTGCAACGGGTGAGATGTCCTAAAGACCGACGGGTGATCTATGCTGATATCACGAATGGAGGGGAGAAATTAATGGATGAGATCTTCCCAAAACATCAGGCAACCATTCAAGATATTTTCGGTGAATTGAGTAAAAATGAACAAAAAACATTGATTATCTTGCTAAAAAGATTGGGTCTTTCGTTAAAGTATTCGTAAATTTTTTTACGCAAATATCCTGAATTAAAGATAATTGAACTTAAAGTGTCTTGTCATGAGAGATTCATTATTTGGTTAAGCTAACCATTAAGGAGAATAACGATGAAAAAAACAACTGCTGGTATCCACCATATTACTGCTATCGTAGGCAATCCACAGGAAAACGTGGATTTTTATGCTGATGTTCTTGGTTTAAGACTAGTTAAGAAAACAGTAAATTTTGACGACCCGGGTACTTACCATTTGTATTTTGGTAACGAAGGAGGTCAGCCGGGAACGATTATCACCTTCTTTCCCTGGGACGGCGCCCAAAAAGGACGTATTGGATCTGGTCAAGTTGGTACTACTACATTCGTTGCTCCAGAGGAATCTCTTAATTTCTGGGAAAAACGACTAGCAAACTTTAGTGTAAAGGTTAGCAAAGAAACCCGTTTTAATGAAGAGTTCATCCAATTTAAAGATCCCCACGGTCTCCACCTGGAAATTGTCGCTCGGAAGGAAGGGGCAAATAGTAAGTGGGATAAAAACAGCATATCCCCAGATAAAGCCATTAAAGGCTTCGGAGGGGCCGTATTAAATACAGCTACACCATATAAGACAGCTAATTTGCTTGAACACGTCATGGGGATGGAAAAGGTTGGCCAAGAAGCTGAATATCTTCGGTTTCAATCCTATGGTAACTTAGGAAATATCCTGGATATAAATTTGGCAGCGAGTCCAAGGGGAATAATGGGAGTAGGCACTGTTCATCACATTGCCTTTCGTGCCAGCGACTTTAACGATCATAAGGAGTGGCAAACGCACCTAGATGAAATTGGATTCTACCCAACGGATGTAAAGGACCGTGATTACTTTGAAGCTATCTACTTCCGTGAACAGGGTGGATTGTTGTTTGAAATTGCCACAGATCCTCCAGGGTTTACTCGCGATGAGTCCTTTACCGAGTTAGGTGAAGAGCTAAAACTTCCCAAATGGCTCGAATCGAAACGATCACAAATTGAAGATCTTCTTACCCCATTCGAAAATTAAGGGAGGACCAATAAATGAAACACATTTTTCATAAGGGAACAGACGAAAGGAAGCCAACATTGCTTCTTTTACATGGTACGGGAGGAACGGAAACAGATTTATTGCCTGTCGCAGGTATGATTGATGAATCTGCGGCTATTCTAGGCGTACGTGGTAATGTAAGCGAAAATGGCATGCCGCGGTTTTTCAAACGTTTGGCTGAAGGGGTTTTTGATGAAGAAGACCTTATCACACAAACGAAAGGTCTGGAAGAATTTCTAGGGAATGCAGCAAAAGATCATGGATTTGACAGTAGTAATATTGTCGCTATTGGGTATTCCAATGGTGCGAATATTGCCGGCAGTCTTTTGTTCCATTATTCAGATGCATTAAAAGGTGCTATCTTACTTCATCCGATGGTTCCACGAAGAGGTATTACACTGCCTGACTTATCCGGTATTCCTGTGTTTATTGGGGCAGGGACAAATGATCCAATCTGTAAGCCGGAGCAAACCGAAGAACTAGCTGAAATGCTTCAGAAAGCTGGAGCAAATGTAGAAGTCCATTGGGAGAATAACGGGCATCAATTGACTCGTGATGAAATTGAAAAAGCCGCACAATGGTATGCGCATACGGTCAAGTAGAATGTCGTTTTCTTTAAACCATAAAGCTTTGATATTACAGGTGAAGAATTGGTCGTGGAATGGTGGTGCTAAGATGGGGATAGTAGATTTGTTTAAAAAAGATACAAAAAGGAGCGATTCATCAATGGAAAACGTTAAATTAGCAGTGATTTATTACAGTTCAACAGGTACAAACTACAAAATGGCAAAATGGGCAGAGGATGGAGCGAAGCAAGCAGGTGCTGAAGTGAAATTGGTTAAAGTCCCAGAGCTTGCCCCACAGGCAGCAATTGAACAAAACCCGGCTTGGAAAGCTCATATTGATGCAACAAAAGATGTACCTGAAGTCGCTTTAGATGATCTTGAGTGGGCAGACGCTTATATTTTCAGCATGCCAACTCGTTTTGGTAACTTGCCGGCACAAATGAAGCAATTTCTTGATACAACCGGAGGGCTTTGGTTTAATGGGAAACTGATTAACAAAGTAGTTAGTGGAATGTCTTCAGCGAATAACCCGCACGGCGGTCAGGAAACAACTATCCAAAATCTCTATACAACGATGATGCACTGGGGTGCGATCATCGCCGCTCCAGGGTATTCAGATCCTGTAACATTCTCTGCAGGCGGTAACCCTTATGGCACAAGTGTTACCGTTGATCAGGAGGGAAATATGCAGGAAGATGTTCAAGAAGCTGTGAAACATCAAGCCAAACGTACTGCCACTGTTGCTTCTTGGGTGAAGCAGGGCCAACAACAATAACATGAGCATCATGCAGGTTAAGCAAGCCACTTCTTCTTTGACTGAAGAAGTGGCTTATCTTATATGGTATAGTCAAATGAAACTAGATACCATGGTTATTAAAAGCATCCAGCTTCTTTAGATAAAAGCTGGATGCTTTCGAGCAATTTATCAAACCCCTAGAAGAACTTCCATTTCTGCGTGTACCTATCAAGTTTATCAACTAACCATTTTACAAATATCCCAATTAACATATATCCAGGGGAAGAGTGCCAGAATTCCCACCAACTTAGGAGTTTATACATACTCAATTTAACAAAAATTGGTTCTGCGACAAAAGCTGCAAATAGGCAAAACAAGGCAAGTACTATTAAATAAGATTTCCACGATCTAAAATACTGATATAAAAGCATGTACGTTACTGGAATAATGGTTATATCAACCGTATTTAATCGGCTTGTAAAGTAGATGACTTTATATGGATAAGTCCAAAGTGCAAGGGAGACGCCGATGTCATCTAGAATAATGGCAAGCTGGCTCGTAATAAATCCCACAATTAATATGCTTTTTAATCGTTTTTTATCTACAAGGACCGCCCATAACACCCAAAGAGTAACGGTTATTGTAATGAGAATCCACCATTGATAAGAAAATAAAATCTCCTCAAAATAATGGTGCTTTTGTAACTGAGCATTCTCTTTTTGGATTTGAATGATCTTTTCCATATAGTTAAGCTCCAACCTAGTCACCAACCTTTGCCATGTCTAGATGAGATCATATGATTTATGTGCAGGGCGCTCTCATTTTGGTTATGATGTTCTTAGCAGACTTTTTGATATTTTAAATGCAAGTTTTGGAAGTTACGCGACCTTATCTATTTGCCCTACTTGATCTTTGAATATTCATTTAAACTGTATTCTGTTTTATCTTTGCGTTAATCCCATTCTTTACATAGGAGGTGCGATGTATACGACATTCAGTTAAGATGCAATCCGTCTGCATTTTAATACAACGATGAAATTACAGTGGGGGAAGGTGAACCTTTCAAAGTTACAGATGAAATATATGGATAATATATAATCAATGAAGTCCTTGAAAATTAATAACAAGCGAACCTGTACATACAGCTAGTTGAAAACACGCATGTATAGTAAGCTATATAATAGATCCAATTCATTTACAGCAAGCTAAATGAAACAAGGATTGTAAGTAAAAGAGATATCACACCATTGGGGAGGCCGTTCAAATGGATGTTTTAGAAGCAATTAAAACTAGAAGAAGTGTGGGACTTGTCTCGGAGAAACCTGTTCCACAAGATTTATTAGAGCAAATACTAGAAGCTGGTACATGGGCCCCTTGTCATCACAGAACCGAGCCTTGGCGCTACTTTGTGTTAACAGGAGATGGGAGAAAACCGCTCGGGGAAGCTCTTGCGAAGATTGCGGAAAAAGACATGGAGGATCCTTCAACGGAAAATAATCAGAAAAAACTTGCGAAGAGATTAAGAAAGCCATTTCGCGCACCTGCTGTGATTGTTGTAGCAGCAGAACCAACCGATGATCCAAAAGTTTTGGCTAAAGAAGAATATGGGGCTGTGTATTCATCGATTCAAAATATGCTTTTAGCAGCACACGCATTAGGTTTAGGTGGGTTTTGGAGAACCGGTAAACCTACCTATGATCCATTAATGCAAGACTTGTTTGGATTATCTAAAGATGGTGAAGTATTGGGTTTTCTTTATATTGGTTTCCCTGAAAAAGATATACCTGCGGGGAATAGAAAGCATATTAATGATGTGACAAAATGGATTTCAACTGCTGATGGATTAAAAAGAAACTAGGCGATCATGACACTATAAACAAAGGAGGAGGCTATTCCTAATGAATAGCCTCCTTTATTAATTTTACCTTACCTTACCTTTCGTGACCAGTGCATTTCTCCAACTTCTGTTTCTGCAAGCTCAAGAGTAGTTCGATATGGTTTGAAATCTACATGTTTATTAACCGCGTAAATCTTTTGCGGGACACACAGAAATAAAGAGAGTGCTTTTTCAAATACATATCGGTCCACTTCTTTTGCTGCCGCGAGTAATTCCTCCCGTTGAACTTGATTTGCCATCTTCTTATATATCTGATCGAATCCGGGAAGCTCCGGACCAGTTCGAAGGGCCCCATCAGAACCAAACATTTCTCGATGGAAAAAAGCAGGGGTTCCCTCATAAAATTGGGTCGTTGTGCTTGCTAATAAAATATCCCAACCAGGATTCAGTTTCTTTTCAGCAACCACCCGTTTCCATTTTACTTCTTGATCCTGTGGGACAACGATGGTCGTAACTTGGGTAGATAAAGTTTTTTGTATTTGAGCTGCCACAACATGCAATAGGCTTTCATGCTTTTTAAAAGCAGCGATTTTCAGAGGTCTATCTTTTGGATAGTTAGACCTCAAAAATAGCTCACGAGATTTTGTGAAATCGTACTTAATGGGTTCTAAACCCTCTGGAAAATCATAGGCCCATGGCGGTGTTAGTGCTGGAGTTAGTGTCGCCATTCCTTTATATACATTTTGGACTATTTCTTCACGCTGAATAGCCATATTTAACGAAGCTCTCAGGTCATAACTATCAAAATCGACCTCAGATTGGAAACGGTTAAACACACCTGTGACAACCTCATTTCCATCTGAGGTTACCAACCTCGCATACTGAGATGATTCAACCTGCCGCGCATCGTTAGGAGTAAGTTCAGTTACGAGATCCACATAGCCTTCTGTTGATGTACAAAGCTTTAACGCCTCTTTTTTTGATAGACCATTCCGAAAAATCACTCTCTTTAACCGTGGCCCTCGTCTGGGTTCACGATAGTTTAAGTTCGCATTTAAGGTGACGAAAGGGGTTCGCAATTCTTTCTCGGTAAGCCAGGTTCCTGCTAAAGGCTCTTTTTTAATAAATGCAAGTAGGTTTTCAATAGATGAATACCCCTCTGATAAAACAAACGGTCCGGTACCCCACGGGCCGGGTGCGTCAAGTACTCACCAATGGCCCTCCGCTGAGCCAAGCTTTCGGTAACCGAAACCAAGATAATTCCAAAAAAGAAAGTTCGCAAAATGGGTGGCTCTCAACTTAGCGACAGCCAATCCATCCGGTTTGGGAAAGTAAAGTTGAACTGTATAGGAATCAATGACTTTCAAGGTTGTTGGCTTAAAATAATTAAGAAAGGATCCAGGAGGATGAGGCACTAACCAACGTAGCAGTTCATGAACACTTTTTTTGACCACCTGTGCCGTAAAAGGCTCGCCATCGTGGAAGGTAACACCTTCTTTTAGTTTAAGTTCTAAAACGGTATCACTTTTCCATTCATAATTAGCAAGAGAAGGGATAATTGCACCTGAATGGTCGGCCCTTACAGATTCTTCCATCGTATTGTAGAGTATATACAACCAATTCAACGGTGATGGATCGACCACATAAATCATGCCTTCCGGTGTTGTAGTTGACACCCCTTCATTCTGCATTTTTTTCATTCATATCACCTCGGCTTTACACTATATATACTCCTTGATTTTGAGCGTTATACCTCTTGTTATTTATTAGCAATGACGTCCTAACAGTTGGGAAAACAGTTCTTTTTCTAACCCTCGAATTGGATTATGACTATTTTTACACGCAAGCATTTTTCTCTACCAAAAATACAATTTCTATCAATAGCTTACTCTTTTAGGCTCATTCGACAAAAAAACATGATCCAATCTGTTTTTTCATACGAAAGCTTAGTGAATCAAATTATAAGGAGGAATTTTTTTATGTTTAAAACTGTCGCAACGACAGGGTTAGCTTTAACTTTAGGACTGGGAATCGTATCATCTGGTACGGTCTTTGCTGCAGAAGGGGACACAGATGTACAAGCCAATACTGCTGTTAATGCCAGCCTGCAGAGTGAAGAAGATTCTTCAAGTATTGACTTCGGCTCAGGACTAGGTCTGGACCTAAACCTTGAGGACGAAGGGGATAACAACACTGGTTTAAATGTTGGCACAGTAGTAGAAGGGTCAGTTGAAAGTGATAATGGATCAGATTCTTCCAGTGTCGATCTAGGAACGGGACTAGGTCTAGACTTAAATCTGGACAGCATTTTTGAGGATGATGAAGACGAGAATAATACTAATGTAGATGTTGAAACAGGCGTAGAAGGATCTGTTCAAAGTGATAATGAATCCGACGATGGTTTGTTAAACGACATTCTATAAGTCAACGTATATTAATAAATATATACCCTAAAAAGCCGGCTGCTTCGTTATGAAGTGGCCGGCTTTTATGTAAATCAAAAGCTTACTAACTATTTTCTGTTAATTTAGATATAAACAAGGATAAAGAACTATTTCTGCAAAGAAAATTTGATAAAGAGACATTGGTCAAAGAAAGGAAGAACACATTCTTAAAAATTTATGAAAGTAATGGTCAAATTAAAGGTGCTTGTGAGGAGATTGAAATACAATTAACAACTTATTATAGATGGTTAAAAATTGATCCTATATTTCGGGATACCATTGAGCAAATAAATAAATCACGTATAGAGAAGAGAGATTTAAAGAATAATTTTTATCAGGTTAACATAATATATATTATAGGCACTCATTAATTGAAAATTAAATCACGTCTCATTATATGAGTAAACTTCTGATAGTGAGACGCGATCGAAATTCTCTATTAGTTTTCCTTGTATTTAGCTCCAGGTCTAAAGATTGTATTATTTCTGGATTGCTCCATAATGTGTGCTGACCACCCGACGATTCGACTAGAACAAAAAATTGGTGTAAATAGATCTGCAGGTATTCCAATAGCTTTCATTAACGCTGCTGCATAGAACTCGACATTTGCATAAAGATTACGACCAGGCTTTAATTCATCAAGCCAACTAACTGTTTCATTTTCAACTTTTAATGTAAAATCGACCCAATCTGGTTTAGGCTTAATTTTCATTAATTGTGCTTTTAATGCTTCAGCTCTAGGATCTTTAGTCTTATAAACGCGATGTCCAAATCCCATTACTTTTTCACGGTTAGTCATTTTTTCTCTAATAACTTCTTCAACTGATTGATGTTTTACATCTTCAATATAATCCAACACTCCCGTCGGCGCACCTCCATGTAACGGTCCTTTTAATGCCCCAATACTCTATATAAATATGACCATTTCTATGAGGAGGAATTTTTAACGTTTGTAAACCAATTTTTGTTTACAAATACGATTTAACTATAGACTTTTCCACATTAAGGGGTCTCGCCAACATTAAAAAAACCCTACGCTAAGCCTCTTTTATCCATTAAAATCCCGGAATTCCTCACGCTAAGGATTTCCGGGATTAATTTTATATATTTAGGTTTCTCAATAGCGTTGTACGGCTTCCTAAGTCAAACGAATACTCACCATGTTAAGGCTAAAATATGAGAATAGGATGATTTTTCAGATTCAGATCTTTTTAACAACACTACGGCTGATTAGATTGTCTCTTGCTTCAAGATATTCTTTATAAAGTTTATCTACAAATTCTGCTGCACTAGTAACCTCTTTAATAGCACCAACACCTTGACCGCTTCCCCAAATATTCTTCCATGGCTTGACAGCCTCTTCACCAAAATTCATCTTGGATGGATCACTTTCAGGAAGATTGTCAGGATCTAATCCTGCTGCTCGAATGGATGGTTTCAGATAATTTCCATGTACACCAGTGAAAAGACTGCTATAAACAATATCATCAGACGTACTGTCAACGATTGCTTGCTTATACTCTTCAGAAGCAAGGGCTTCATGCGTTGCGATGAACGGTGAGCCGATATATGCAAAATCAGCCCCCATTGCTTGGGCAGACAGGATTGCACCTCCCGTAGCAATCGATCCGGACAAAGCAAGTGGACCATCGAACCACTGTCGGATTTCTTGAATGAAAGCAAAAGGGCTCTTCACACCAGCATGACCGCCAGCTCCTGCGGCAACTGCAATTAAGCCATCTGCACCTTTGTCAATTGCCTTGTGTGCGAAAGTGTTGTTGATTACGTCGTGCAGAACAATTCCCCCGTAGCTATGTGCTGTATCAAATATTTCCTCACGGGCACCTAAGGACGAAATAATAATGGGAACTTTGTACTTTACACACAATTCCATGTCGTGTTCTAACCGTTCATTTGACTTGTGAACAATTTGATTAATAGCAAATGGTGCAGCTGGACGATCTGGATTTTTTGCGTTATAAGCTGCGAGCTCCTCCGTGATTTCTGCCAACCATTCATCAAGTAAGGATGCGGGTCTAGCATTCAGTGCAGGCATTGATCCAACGATCCCTGCCTTACATTGCTCGATCACTAGCTTAGGATTACTAATAATAAACATCGGTGATCCAATTACAGGGATACGCAAATTCTGAAGTGTTGACGGAATTCTTGACATTTGCTGTTCCTCCATTCAATTTTTAGGAATGTAATTTGTGCCTCTATTGTTTTTGAAAAACATGTACTCTGAATTTTAGTAAATCTAAACTGTAGAAAGTGTAAAATCACTCATTTTAATTGGTTTCATTCTTAATACTTTTTTTGAAGATCCTTACGATTTGCCCCTTTTGCCATCAGCATTTCCTTTTAGAATCATGCACATACTAGTTGAATGATCAACAAGACTTCCTTTTTTTATCATATACATGACATTCAACTAAACCAGTAGAACTCCCTTTTTTATAATTTTACTTTCAGCGCGGAGTTTACCTTCCCAAATCGGTTTTAAGGAAATTTAACTTAGTTTCCACTGTGGTAAATAGTTCACCCTCATCCAGTGTACTAAACAAGGCAGAACCCGTTAGTTTAAGTTGAACAAACTACTTACTGGTTTTATATAAGCTTCTCATCAGAAATAATGGAAGAGACGATATGCAAAGAGTCCCATTCTCCTCCGGAAACTGCGACAATTGGATACTTTTTCGGGAAAAGCTTTTTATTGATTTCAGCAATTGGGAGTCCTTCCTTATGTAGACTTTTCACCTCATCACAAAGATTCTCAAGATAATTCAGCTTTTGTTTTAACATCCTTTTTCCATCCTGTATGTAGCCAGCATGGGAGCAAAACATTGGTCCGAAATCATAAGAGAGCAGCGTTCTGATTGAATTCATAATTAGCGGGATCGATTCACTATCCATAATGACCTTTGTCTTCGGTGCCACAAATAAATCACCTGAAAATAACCTCCCTGTTTCTTCATGAAAAAGAGAGATATGGTCACCTGCATGACCCGGTGTATAAATCACTTTCCAATCTTGACTTTGAGATTGAATCGTATTTCCAAGCGGTAAGGCTTCAAACTCTTTTCGTACTCCCCAAGAAATCTGGCGATACTTTGGATATGGACATGGCTGCGCACATATATTGATCCCTTTAGGATGAATATATATGGGAGCACTCCGGTTCTCTTGAAACCATGAAGCCGTTCCCGTATGATCCTCATGGCTATGAGTTAATGTGACTAGCTCAATCGAATGATCTTCATAGAAAGGAATTATTTCAGACTCAAGGCATTTGGGTCCGGTATCAATTAACATGCCGTCTACCAAAAATGCATAAATCGTACCTCCTTTGCGACCAGACCTTACAACTCTCCCCTCTACACAGGTAACGTCCTCTTTCTCATACACATCTATCATGGTTTGTTCACACTCCTATCTATTTAGTAATGGTTTTACCTTTTACCAATGACCGCCATCGAGCAATGAGATATACAAATCAGCTTTCCAGCTTCATCAGTCATTTTAATATCCAGACCGTTGTATTTGTAAAAAGGGGGGACGGCTGCCGTGACAACGCGATCAATTTTACCTGAATCTCGAATATGGTTTGCATTGATTTCCATCCAACTGGGTTAAACTTTTTGGGATTTATTTTGGGATTTATATTGATAGCAGTCGCCATGGTCGCTGTCATTTCTGCCAAAGCAATAAGATGCCCCTTCATGTAAAATACCAGCTGGTTGCCTTGTTTTAGATCCTACTGGCATAGTCATTACCACACGGTCTGGCGTGAGTTCCGCATATTCCATTTCAAGTTCTTCAATAAGAGTATGTTTGCTCCTGGACCGTATCTGTTCAGCAAAAGACTCCTCGCCCTATACACCGTATAAATCTAACACTTCTTGGGAAACGATCATTCCAATCCTCTATTCTTGTTTTTTATTCCAATGTCGAAAAGTATTTCCTTAAATTGCTGAAACTCCTCATCATCAAAGTCAGACATCACTTCTTCATTCATTTCATCCATCTTCTCGCATAAAGAATGCTCCATAGATCTCCCTTTTTCAGTCAGAAAAATCAGCCTGTTGCGGCGATCTTTTGGATCAAATTGCCGTTCAATAAACTCGTTTTGTTCCAGTCGGTCAATAATACCTGTTACAGTAGCACTGTCTAGCTGAAGTCTTTCCCCTAATACAGAACTAAATTGCCCATCATCTTCCTTCCACAGAAAGCGAAGCAACGCATATTGAGCAGGTGTTACACCATACGGGGATAATTTGGATTTACTTACTTGGTTTACTTTTTGCAAAGCTGTCCTAAGAAGAAACTGTACACAGATATCGGATTCTTTGATTTCATTCACCCTCACTTGACCAAATATTCAAACTAGTTTGAATATAACACGAGTACAATTGATTTGCACACAATTAATTTGTGCACAAGCGATTTAAATGGATTTTAGAAGTTATCGAAATAACCTCCAATAGTGTAGTAACGCAGGGAATTGTATAGTATTTTATGTTAAAACCTCAAACACGCATCCCCCGTCAAGGACGAGGTTCAAATAAAGGTGTTTAGTTATTGATTAAATCGGATTCCTTTTATTGTAATTTTCTATTTAGTTTCCGGAATCGCAGCTTCGCTGGTATTGCCCATTAGATTGGGAGCACATTAGCCTGCTTGGCGATTATTCATTTGATTTAGAAAATCGTACAACGCCATTGAAAAACCTAAATATAAAATGAAGCTCAGAAATCCTTAGCGTAGGATTTTTTCAAAATGTTGGCGTGACCTCATTAAGCACTAATGTTTAATGAAAATAGCTGGTTACATAATTAAAGTAAACATCACTAGAAGTAAAATAATAAAAGTAAGAACTAAACACCCTATGACAACTTGATTACCGTATTTACTTCTGTAAAATAAATTCAAAAACGTAAAATACATAATCGTTGTGATACAAATGCAAACCACCCCTTTTATAATTTTATCGTAGGGTAGCTGTTAAAATACATTATGAAATAGATGAGCCATGAGCCTAAGGACATATATCCAACTAAGGAGAGAAACTTTTTTTCTTCCATGGAAAACCTCCACCTAATATATACCTAAATAATATACGGCTAAAAGTGGCAAAGGTTTCAGTATGCAGGTAGAAAAGGAATTGGTTAATTAACCAATTCCTTAATAGTCCTTTCCTTGAATTTAAAACAACTGATCCAGGTAAGCCATTTGATAAGTCACTGTCTTTTTAGCTTAAGCAAGTCGATTGATTTAGGATTAGACCTATAAGCAAAAAAAACCCGAGATCTTCCTGTTCCTACATCAAATGTTTAATAAATAGCACCCTATCCTGATCAGGTCCATCGTAATGTGAATGAATTTGTACACTACTTTCTACTTTATCACCTGTTTCAATCTCAAATCCGATTTTTGTATGGTAAGCTATTGAATTTCTATTAACAGGCGAAGTAATACATTTGACAGTTCTTCTATTATTTTGTTTAACTACTGAAAAGAATTCTTGATAAAGTCGCCTGCCAATATTATGCTTCCTATGTCGAGGGTCAACTCCAGCAAAATGTATGTATGCCTCTTCCGAATTAGATTGAGACAGAAAGCCGATTAAAAATCCTACAATCTTTCCATTTTGTTCGGCAATAAAGCTCGTGTCGTTAAAATGTACGAAGAACAACTTAGGTAACATATCCGACATTTGTCTTCCGCCCCACCATTCGTTAATTAGAGGTGAAAGCACATTATAATCTGTATCTATTACTGATCTAATTTTCATATATTAACCTCCCAGGTTAGTTGTTAGTATGGTCTCTCCATAAGGATAAAGAATTCCCATATTGGATTCAATATGGGAATTCTTTATTTAGGCTTGCACCTCTAGTATATCTTTAATCGTTGCCAAGATTCCTTTGATCTCTGCGTCATTCCCGGATTGAACCAAATTAAACCAAGAAATTCCTGGTATAAATAAAACAAAACAAATGATAATCACAAAGATTGTCCATTCAGGGAAAGCCGAAGGATCTTTAATCATAACCCCAAGAACTAACGAAATAACTGCAGTAAAAACACCTATAATAAAAGGTGATGGAAAGTGAATGTTGTTTACATCGTCAAGATAGGTTATTAAAGAATTAACTTTAATTTTTAACAGTCTCTTCTCTTCAGAAGTGAGTTTACCTAATTCCTTATCCATAAATTGTATATCCTTAAAAAGAGGCAAATTTATTTTGGCATTCTGTGTCATCGTAAGGTAATTTTGAAGCTTGAGAAGGAATTTTTCTGTTTCCAATTCTTTTAGAATACTGCTCCATTTCTCACTTGTAACCCCTCTGCTTATCTCCACTTTTACCAACTCCAACATTGTTATTAATCATGCGGAAAAATACCCATCAGGTCATTTATGCATGTCCTAATTTCCGACTCTAGTATATAGATATGTCAGCAGTATTTTTATAATCGTAAAATAACTAAATAACTTCAAAAGTCCTAATTGATTTTTCAACGAGAACGCAAATTAGCCCCAGGCCTGAGGCTAATTGATTTAATTTTACCGAAGTCAAAATCCTCCGTCACAACAGTTTCCCTCCCTATTTTACCTAATATCACAAAACCATTCCTATTATTTTCTTACACCAGTCTTCTCTTTCTTCTAAACCTACTTTCTTACCTCAAGGTGTTTTGCATTTTTAAATCCCTTTCTTCATGCCTTCTTACACATCCCACAATTTGTCCAACCACCGCTCCTTAGAAATAAAATTCAGACTATTTTAATAACAGATTCGTTATGTCTTTCCCAGGCAAATTAAAAGAAATAGCCTAATAAAAAGTGTTTCAATCGAATGTTAAATTATTATACACAAATTCCCAAAACTATAAATATAAACACTAAAGTTTGGAATAATAAAACAAAGCTATTGAAACGTGACAGAATGAAATACGATTAAAATGAGGGAATCTCTTTGCAAAATTATGAGAACACAGATCGGGCCCGATGATATAGAGCCCGTGTTAGTCCTTTAGGCACCACTCAGATCCATTTGAGAAATCCTTATATGATTGCCTGGTGGTCGGCTGCTTTCCAGGATTTGAACATCTCCTTCTGTCTATATATCTTAGAGGATTTCTCCTGTTTATATGGGAAATTATCATTAATGTTAACTCAAAATTAAATGTGGCCATGGTTTATACCTTTGGAGGGCAATTTGATATGGCAAGAGATGTTCTTGAGCCGAGATGGTTGCTGCTTTATATTCCTGTTTACATTTAAGGGATATGGGACAGCTACGTACCTCAGTTAATCTCAATAAAGTTTTTATATTGAGTGAGCGAGAGAATGCAGATTTTATAAATTTTCAAATTACGTCATTAGAAATCAATTATTTAGACAAAAGAAAACCCTGGGGGGTCGTGATGTGGTCCTTTTTCATGCCTGGAACGGGGCAGCTTTTCATAGGATAGTGGCTGCCTTTTTCATTGTCAGCTGGACAGTGGTTATCGTTTATATCCAAACTTTCTCCAAAGGGTCCATTATCTTGTCTTAGGAGATATTCATTACGCGGAGTAGAGTGCTAAATAAGGAATGACTAATGTTTTTTACCCTCCGTTTATTTTTTCTCCATGTATGATGCCTACGTGAATACAATAGTAAATAATAAACTCTTTGATAATGAACAAAGCAATTTTTTAAAAAAGAAATACCAAGATAGAAACTTTCGTTTACCCTTAAATCTTGTAAAAAGAGACAGGTGATTACATGTATGTAATGGCTACCTTTGAACATTCCGTCTTTTTGGAATTAGGCATCTCAGGCTTGGAGCAATTAAAAGTTCCTTCGGAAAATATTTTGGCTGTTCCCCTTAATAAAAGAACGGAAAAAGGCAAGCTCCTTGATTCGATTCATCAGTCAGACGGGATTAGCCTATTTGATCTAGCAGCCGCCCTAGCGACAGCTTGTTCCGTTATTGGCGCAAGTGTAGGCTTTCATTTAGGATGGGGGCCGATTATATGGGGGATTATTGGCGCCATTAGCGGTTTTGTTTTAGCATTTCTAATTAATATATTAACTGCTAAAGTAAAGCATGATCGCCAAAGGAAAGTTAGAGAGAAAACATCGGAGCTTATCCTTATCGTCCATTGTGAAAGCCATCAAGTTGAAAAGGTTGAAAAAATTCTTTGGGACAATCTTGCATTTGGAGTTGCCATTCTAGATAACGAAGATCAAAGCATATAAACTGAACTTTCAATCATGCCTATACTTTAAATTTAATTGTTTAACTTTGGCGGTCGTTTTTGAATTCGGAGCACCAGGAGAAGGATTAACATTTCTAATTACCCTTCTCCTCTAAGAAAGGCAAGGCTATTCTTGAATACCAAATTATTTATTTACTTTTTATTTCAAAAAGTGGGTTGGGGTTGGACTAATAACTAATGTTCCCCGTCTCAGCTATCCGACTGCCCTGTAATCTTTTTCTTCTCTATGATCGACTATTTCCTATGTAGCCCAACATATGGTTCGTTCTTTGCAATCCTATTTGTTGATTCCATCGTGAAAAACCATTTTTTCATCATTTTGGGGGTTTATCCAAGCATCGAACACTCTTTCTGCAGTTGCATCAAATTTGTAGCATCAATCAGAAAACCTGATTGTTAATTGTCCTGCCCCACAGCCTAAGTCAAGAAGCTGCTCCTTTAAATAAATCTCTGCCATATTCATTCAAATAAAACTCCCCCTGTCTATGCCATTTTGTTTAAGATCTTCTACTTCTTTCTAGAAGATTCCTTCTTTTATTATTCAGCATAATACCTTACTCTCTACCTCCCCACTTTTGCTGCAATTGCTGTATCTCTTCTTTATGTGTAATCCTTTCCTTAGGTGTTTCTAGAATAAACGGGATATCCTCTAGTTGCGAAGTTTTGATTAACTCTTCAAACTGTGCTTCTTTTATGTATCCACGGCCAAAAATATTAGCATGGCGATCCTTTCCCGACTCGGTGGCGTATTTTGAGTTGTTAAAATGGATGGCATTAAGATGGTCAAAGTATCCAAGTTCCAATCCTTCTCCCAACACTTCAGCCCAATTTTTACCATTCCACAGTCCACTCGAAAAAGCATGGCATGTGTCTAGACAGAACCCTATTTTTTCAGGGGATTCACACAAGTTGCGGACCTGGACAAGCTCCTCTAATGTAGTTCCGATAGATCCAGGCTTTCCTGCATTGTTTTCAAGGAGGATTTTACATTTCCCTTCCCACTGACCAAGAATCTCATTAAGTATTTCAATCATTAAGCGATAGCTCGCAAGTGGATCCTCATTGCTGATCTGTTTTCCGAAGTGCACGACTACACCAATTGAGCCACACGCCTCGGTGATCTCTAAGTCATTTAACAGGGAGTGTATGACCTGATTTCTCTTGTGATTATCCGTGGCTGTCAATCTTGTCGGGTAAGGGGTATGACTTACGGATTCAAGTTTATTTTCTTCACAAAATTTTTTGCATAGCATGGCATCTTCTTTATTAAAATCTTTTACGGATAAACTCCGGGGATTTTTAGGGAAATATTGAAAGGCAGAGGCGTTCATTGATGCTGCGTGTTTCGCAGCACCTAAGTAGCCCTCCCTTATTGAAACGTGACTACCGAATTTCATAAAAATCCCCTTTCGATCTGTAGTGGAAGTTACAGTATAAATTTTAAGTTTGACATTCTTTACAATAAAACGTTTTTCGAGATGAGAGTTCCTCTTTGATAATTGCTGCACCACAACGCTGGCATTCTTCTCCTTCACGGTCATAGACATACATCTTCTTGTTATAGCTTCCAGTTTTGGTATCGCCCTTAAATAAAGCCATACTCATATAACCACCATATTGGGTAGCTTGCTGAAGGACAAAACGTATTGATTGATACAATTGGACTTTCTGATTATCGTTGAGTTCGTTCATCTTTCGGTCCGGTAGCAGTTGGGAATGCCAGGCAATTTCATCTGAATAACAGTTGCCAATTCCTGATAAGAATTCCTGATTTACGAGGGTTGTTTTGATCCTACCTCTTCTATCTTCAATAAGGCTTAAAAAAGTATCGAGCGAAAAATTTACATCGAGCGGCTCTGGACCTAAATCTGTTAATTCTTGTTCCACTTCTTCCTGTGACAAAAGATGGAGATATCCTAGTCTTAGGCCAATAAAATAGAGATGCTGATCGCCAAAAGACAACTGTATTTGAACAGTACGATCTGGCTTTTCCTCCTCCTTCCCATAAAACATTAGGCCCCCGAGCATGAGATGTAATAGTAAAACATAGCCATTTTCAAGATGGAAAAGCAAATGCTTAGCCCTTCTCTCGATAGCTTTGATTTCCTGATTTTGCACTCTATTTATAAAATCATCAGGCTTTACATTGATTGATTTTTCCCGGTTGATGAGGATACTTGTGATTGGATGTCCATCAATTTTTTGATTAAGTAAGGTCTTATAGGTTTCCATTTCTGGTAGTTCTGGCATCTTCAGTCCTCCATAGAAAAGCTGTTATCTTAATTATCCCCCAATAAACATAAATCATTAAGACATTACTTAATCTCTTAAGAGGTTGTGAAATAGTGTCCCCCTATGATCTGAACATACTATTTTACTTCCTCTAAACGGGATGATATCGATAACTTGTGCGTACTCATGACGAAACTAATAGCAGCCGCACCACTACTGATAAAAGGGAGCAACGAATATCCCCAATTTGCCACCACATAACTTCCAATGATTGAACCAAGTGTAATCCCGATGTAAAGTGCTGTATTATTCCATGCAAATGCAGTCCCACGATGTTCTTGAAAGTCAGCAGCTAATCGTGCCTGATAGGATGTAAACCCTGCATAACCAACCAGTGCCCAAAGAAACAAGATCAAATAGATCCATCCACCTGATGAGAAAAAGACACCTAGAACAATTAAAACGATTGAAAGCAAGGCTAGCGTAACTTTGGATATAACACTCTCTCCGAAACGATCAGTCATTTGCCCACTTGTAAGGCTTCCCATAACGGCTCCAATTCCAAAAAATGTAACAGCTAATGAAACTTCTGAGGTTGTAAATTTGTTTAGTGAGTAGAGTGCTGCTCCGAGGTAAACATAGAGGGCATACATGGAGATAGCCCAGATTGTTGTTACACTGACCGAACCAAGTATTCTAGCCATATTCCCCTTTATAACTTTTCTTCCTGAAGGGATTCTCGGAATTGATTCCCATGTTTTAAAATTGATAACCACTAAAATTGCTCCCATCAAGGCCATTGCTAGAAATACGAATCGCCAGCCAAGCAAATGCTCCAATAATGCCCCTACAGGAGCACCTGCCCACAAAGCCATTAAATGTCCAGATACAACTATGGACAGCCAAGCCCCTCGTCGATCTGAAGGAGCAACATCACCGATAATAGCGTAAATCAAAGGTGTGATCGAAGCGACGGACAAACCAGCCAAGATTCGACTGCCGATTAACCATGAAAATGAAGGAGCAAGACCTGTCAAAATATTGGCAAGCACGAACAGGAACAAGCCTAGTATAATAAAATATCTTCGCCCTTTTTTATCAGAAATCCAACCGAAGAAAGGAGCTGAAACAGCGTAGGTTATCGCAAAGACGGTTACCATCCACCCTGCCTCAGCAGAGGTAATATGATATTCTTGGGAAATAAAGGGTAACAGAGGGGAGACTACAAACAAATCTGTCCCCATCAAAAACAAGGTAATCCAGCCAACTGTCAAACGTATTCTGCTTGAATTATCCATCACCTATCCCCCTGAGAAGCAGTTTTTTATATGTTATTCGCTTGGGGATGGAAATGGTTTCATTATTTGAAAATGAATGTCCGTCGTGCAGATAATTTAATTCGGCTGTTTATAACAATTGAATGTTAGTGAAAATAGAGTATATTTTTTGAGTCTCTTATGCTCATATTTGGCTTATTTCTAAGTTTAATGTATAAAAAGCACTTTTTAGTATTTAGATTTATTGTTTTTAATAAATAGAAATGAGCGCTATCGTATAAATACAATAGTGCTCATTGCCATTGACCGAGTCATTTATTTGTTTCTTTAAAGACTCCCTTTGTTATATCATGATCGATTGTTGTCCATCAGTTTGTCGATGATACCATACTCCCCTAAGTTCGTTTGTTCTATGACATACGGTATGAAATTAGACATGGCCATACTCCTTTCTATATTGCAATTGGTAAATCTCTTCTTAGACCTTCTACCAGTGACAATATGGTCGATAACTCTACCTGATAAAACGGGATAAACAGGGTACTCCCATCTATTGTTGTGATGGAAACTAACACATAGGAAGAGCCTTCTCCTGAAATTGTTTGAAATAATGACTGCTGACCATGCTCTGTTTGAGAACCTTCAGTCGACATTTGAGGCTGTTGTATTTCTTTTTGATAAAGCTGTACGAAAGTGAAAGGATCCTCATTACGTAGTCCCACTACGTAGGGCAAGGTCTCATCTTCTTCCAGGGTGTAAAACCAACGATCAAGTCTTGTGTGTTTTATCTTTTTTCGTGCGCGGTGAAGTGAAGCCTTCACCGAACCTTCCGTTTCACTGATCATATCTGCAGTTTCTCTCGTCGTTAATCCAAATCCCTCAACAAGTAACATCGCCAACCGTTGTTTAGGTGATAGTTCTTCGAGAAGCTTCAATAGCCTGGTAAACCATATCAGATGTTGAATCATCCTGCTGTTTAAATTCTGTTAAATCACTGGTCATATCCTCACTAGGTTTGCGTTTGCGATATCCGTCAATCCGTGTGTTTGAAGCAATCCGAAACAAATAGGCCTTAGTAATAGGTCTTGGCCTGTTGAGCCAACCGATATAGGCGTTCGCTAACGTAACCTGCATTAAGTCTTCTCCATCCCATTTTGACTTGGTAAGGGACAGACAGTACTTCTGTAATTCCTGAATATATGCTTTTATAGCTGCTTCAAACTCTTTTTCCAATTTCACTGGAGTTTTTTTAACAAGCGGCCGCATGTCTTTTTCCCCCTCTATAATGTCTTTCATAGTTATAAACGAAAAAGAAACTTTAAAAGATACGGTCGATTTGAAAAAAATGATTAATTTTATTCAATAAACAGCGTCCGTCTTTAGAGGATTACCTTATGCCCGGGGTAAATTTGAGTAAACGAGACAGGGAAATTTCCCTGCCTCGTTTACGGTGCAAATAAATTAGGTATTTTTAGCTTGGATGATAGCATCAGAGGCACAACTCGTGCCCTTATCTTTACGATTAATGTCAGGAGGATTCATTCGTTACATCAAAATACAGATGGAAATGGTTGCTGCACTTTTCGTTAAAACGACTGTCGCATTGTGGGCAATTGGATGTAGACATGTATTCATTGATCGTTAGTTCGTGTTGACAATTACCGCAAAGAATGGCTTGTTCATTCCATTGATCTTGGGGCCATTTAGATGCAGAGTGACTAGCTGTTTCTTGATGACAGTAGTAGCAAGCGTAATATTCATTGCAGCAAAGGAATTTAATAGCAACGATATCTACTTCGGTATGGTAGTGGCTGCACCGAGTGCGGGAGTCTACGTCTACTCCTTTGACTAAAGGATTACGAGCGCTCATGGGAATCACCTCTTTTTCGTTAAGAATTCAGATGAAAGCCTATATCTTATGTTAATTTTAACGCTATTTATACTTTATTGTCACCTACAATCCTTTTACATACCTTCGTTTGAAAAGAGGTATACTAATCCTCAAGTGTAAAGGAGGTATGAAGTATGTCAAAACCAGACGACCGTTCCAACAATAAGGAAAGAATCGAAAATAATATTGGTCACACCCTGCAAAACATGGATGAAGCCAAAGATTATGCCAAAGCACACTCAGAAGAATTAAGTGAAGAAGAAATGAGCCAGATTAAAGAAAAGAACCAGCGTCGTGAAGAAAGCATTGAGGGGTTGCGCGAAGAAGCCAAAGATGAAGCGCATAATCAAAAAGACGTGTAATTTGGTAAGTAGACAGGCATGGAAAACCGTCCATTTGACGGCAAAATGCCTGTCTTTTTACTTTATATGCCGTTTACAGAGTAAGGGTGACTCTTATTCATTAATGAACGCTCTCCTATTTAAGAAGTTGTGAATTCCCCGCCGTTAACATGAAGTGTTTGTCCAGTTACATAACGTGAATCATCGGAGGCAAGGTAGACAAACGTAGGAGCAAGCTCAAACGGCTGTCCTTGTCGCTCCATAGGATTAGGTGCTTGCGTGACCTGATCTGCGGAGAAACTTGCTGGAATAAGAGGCGTCCATACCCGGCCGGGCGCAACGGCATTAACCCGAATCCCCTTGTCGATAACGTTGTTCGCCAAGGCTCTTGTGAAACCGAGGATAGCTCCTTTCGTTGCGGTGTAATCAATCAACTGTTTATTCCCTACATATGTCACAACCGAAGAAGTATTAATAATGGAACTGCCTGTTTTTAAGTATGGAAGAGCTGCCCGTGTTGTATAGAAGTGAGAGTAGATATTTACTTTAAAGGTATCATCGAATTGCTCGTCGGTAATATCAAGCAGGCTTAATTGCTGAAACTGAATACCGACATGGTTACAAAGAACATCAAGCTGCCCAAAAGTGTCGATCGTTTCTTTTACAATATCGATACATTGCTGCTTTCTTCTAACATCACCAGGCATTAAGATGCAACGTTTTCCGAGCTCTTCAATTCTCGCTTTTGTTCGATTCGCATCCTCATGTTCATCTAAATATGAAATGGCCACATCTGCGCCCTCTTTAGCAAAAGCAATAGCAACTGCCGCACCAATGCCACTGTCACCGCCTGAAATCAATGCCACCTTCCCTGTAAGTTTTCCACTTCCCGTATAATTAGGATTTTCAATGATCGGACGTGGAACCATCCATTTTTCCACACCAGGTTGGCGAAGCTGACGTTGTTCTGGGACAGTCACCGGGACGTCCTGGTAACGAGTTATTTTTCCGTAGTTAGGATACATCGGATAACCTTTAGCATCCGGTTTCTTTTTTTTATGTTGGTCGGACATAGACAAACCTCCTTAAAAAACTTATTTCAGGATAATCTATGTTAAAGGAGCGATCAGAATGTCTTTCATTTTTACAAGACTTCTGGTACACGCTCATCATTGAGGAAAGTTGAATAAGGTAATAGAAATGCTCAAGGAGGTTAATGTTTTGCAATACTATCAATACAATCCAGAAGTGAAATTATTATTGGTCAATCATTCAGATGAAAAAGTACAGATGTTATATAACGATAACCCTTACACTTGGCAAATGCCTAAAATTGGCCCTAGACCGCCCTATTATTATAATCCACGATATGAACCGTATTATCCTAAAATCTAGTACATTCAGTTTATTTAAAAAACAGAGCATGAGTAATGCTTACTCATGCTCTGTAAGAATGCACTTTTTACGTTAGATAGGAATCATTGCATTCTTCCATCAACTACAATAAAGGTGCCTCAAACTTCCTTTATATCGAACGAAATAACTCGATCCGTAGTTGAATTATAGACAACGTTACCTTGAACCTTAATTCTTTCCTGTGGTGATTGTAAAATATATTCATACGTTTCTTTCGTTTGCGTAGGTGATACTTGTGTTTTCCCTATAGTATTATATTCGGTGACGTTATAACCAGGATAGGCCGTCTGGGTAAGTTCTAATAAATATTTCCCCCATTTTTCTTGCTCCAATTCTGGAGAAGGAGTGATCTCAACATTTATAACGCCCTGACCTAGATTTGCACGTAGTGTTTCAAAGGCTTTTCTGTGCAGATTGACTTTATTCGGCGGGTATCCTGGAACTTTATCAACTACGGTCACTAAAACTTCTCTTTGATTTGATAGATTTGTTACCTTAAGTGTCTGACCACACTGGTAAGGAGTATTTTCCCCGATTGCTACTGTCATATATTGATTTTCGGACCACGGGATACCGCACTGTGTAACCTGTCCTCCCTCTGTCCATGTTGCTTGACCTCTAACGGCTTGTTGACGGTTAGGATAATAAGGGTGTGGGATATAACTTCTACTGTAGTTATAGTAAGGATGCTGAACATAAGGACCTTGCTGATTTACATATGGAATATATGAGTAATTGGAATACATACTTTTCCTCCTGTCTTTACATAAACCTCATTGATAACGTATGTTTTCGAAAGGTTGACCTGTGACAGGAATCCATTAACTTAGCAAACTTTTAAGTCTGGAAAATAATCTTTATTAACAAAGTACTTCTTCATCTTGGTCGTGAAACCTTTATTGCTCTAGTCGCGATAAAAGTTTTTATATAGTTATCCAGCAACCTGCTCCCACCAAAGTCATCTTCATACAATCCCGCAATTAAAAATCCGGCATCAATTTGCCCTTGAATTTGATCTTCTAATGTATGTCCGAACTCGAAAGCCTGGATATCCTGTATAGGTTGTTGAAGTTCTTCCTCATTTAGATTAGACATAGATGAAAAAGGAATAGAGTGTTTAACTTCCAGAAATCCCTCGTCTTCTTGCTTATCATCGAAAATGTATAGAAGCGGGTTAGTAAATCCAGATATTAGCACACCACCTTCTTTTAAGACTCTTGATGCTTCCTTCCAGACAGGTGAGATATTTTCAACAAACACATTGGAAACAGGATGGACGATTAGATCAAAAGATTCATCATCAAAAAAATGAAGGTCAGACATACTTCCTTGTATCGTTTTAAGGTGTAAGCCGTCTCGTTCGGCTACAAACTGATCTTGTTCCAGCTGTTTTTTAGAAATATCCACAACTGTCACCTCCGCCCCTGCGGCAGCTAAAATAGGGCCTTGTTGTCCACCTCCAGATGCTAAACAAAGAATTTTTACTCCCTTTAACGACGAGGGAAACCAAGCTCTCGGCACAGCCCTTTCGGTTGTCACTGTTATTTTCCAATCATTAGCTTTAGCCTTTTCAATACTATCCTCATTTACAGGCTTCGTGTAGACGACTCCGTTTTCAACTTTTTTGTTCCAAGCCCTACTGTTATGTTCTACTGTATTCATATTAATTATCTCCCTCGAAATATGCTTGTCTGGTTTATTTGTCATAAGTGCACCAAAAAAAGTTTATACACCCGTCCATCGCTTTTACCCAATAATATCTTAGGTTATAGCATCGCTGCGTCCCGACTCATTCTATCGGGAAAATCAATGAACGGGTTGCGGTTTCCTTGTATTTCATAGATCGCTAAATTGCGATGTTTTTCGTAAAGAGCAGGGGGACCTTCTGATGCCAATCTAGTAACAGCGCCGTGTCGATCTTGTCCTTATATTGCTGTTCGATTGCGTCCGGATACCTCAGTAAAAAGTATAGCATCGCTCTAGCAACCGTTCCTTTTGCATGTTCCGGCTCGAATAAGTTCTCATTCGCCTTCCCACAGGACTCTTCTATTCGGTTAGTCTTGATTTTCCCAGGATTATAATCGGTAAAGTCATGGTACGGATAGTTGCTTCTTATTGAGTTACAAACGGGTTCACAAGTGAATAAGTGATGAAGGTCGCCGCGCATAGGCTCCTGTTCATTAAACCAGGACTGTGGTACGGAATGTTCGCAGTTATATTTGAAGTCATTAGCAATCTGGACCAGTTTACTTTCCACTTGTTTTTGATCAGAGGCCCCAGACTTTTTTATTTCCTCTTTTCGCTTTACAGATGTTGCATGATCTTCTTTAATGACTTCTTCTGCTTGCCTTTGCTGCCCTGAGTAAATACTCTTGAGATTGCCCTCTGGTCGCAAGTCAACCCATGGATACACATACTCACTTGGGTCATAGCGCACCTCATTCGTATGGGTTTTTTGGACAAGTTGTTGTAAAGATTGAATGAATTCTTTATGATTGGTATTTTTAAAATCAACAGTGCTATAGTACTGCTCGATCATTCGCTTATCTTTTTCCTGATTATAATATACTTTGGGGTCTTTCTGTATTTTTTCCTTTGTTTCGGTAAGGTTAGAGAGAATAGTGCTGAGACGTTGACGGTCGGTTGTCACGGGGAGAAGTCTTTCTTCCTGCTGGGAAGTTAACATCATTTTCAAACCTCCAAGAAATTAAAATTCCACATCATTCCTAAATTTTTATGCATTTTGGTACACCAATACCCAATCTTTCTTTTTCTAATTCCATACCCCGATCATGTCATAGTAAACCTGTTACTTCTCACTTCATTTTTCTTACACCTTTTTCAAAAATATGAGTAGCCCTTTATAAAAAAGGACGGCTCCTCTAATTAAGGGAGACGACCTTCTATCTATTCATCATTATTTTTAGGATGATTATCGAAAAAATCCATTTTCGTAACATCCAGGTTTGCTTGCCTGAAATGCGGCAATTTCTCTATTTTACGATAAGGCATATAGGGTGGAATACTTACGTTTACCATGGACAATGGAACTTCTACTTTATCTCCAATATCTGCTCGATAAGGCGGCATCATTTCGTTAGCTTTGATTAAGTCTTTCAAGGACAATCCATTGTTTTCAGCGATATCCTGTAATGTCAATTGCTCCTGAATCGTACACGTTTTACGAAGCTTTTCAACTCGGCAAGAAGATGGTTTAAAAGTCGGTTGCTTGGAAATAGGATCAGTAAAATCAACAGTTAATTCGTTTGCAGACTGGTTATTTTCCCAACTGCCATAGTGAAAAGGAACCCAGTTTACAACGTTATATAAAATTGATATCTGAAAAATATAAGAAATATGACCACCAGCATCTTTTGCTTTTAATTAAATAAGTCTTATAACATTGTTTGCCAGCCTAACGTTTCGGCTACAGTCAATAACGCACCAGATTATGAAGTAAACTCCTGTAATAGATTGCAGGGTAAGTTTATGTTAAAAACTTGAATCAAATAATTCGCCTGTCATTATGCTCATAAATTCATTAAAAAACATCGGATAATCAAATTCAAATGCAATTCGGTGTATTTTCTCGGGTTCATCTTCTTCCATATCAACTGATCTAAAGTCTGCAATACTTTGACCCCTTTGGACTTCTTCCGTAGCTTCAACGATATGAACAGGTAAAGATCGATAAGTGAACATTCCATCATGTAGCGCACCCATTAAAGTAATTACATCATGCAACGGACTGCCCTTAATACCAGGGTTTGTTTCCTTATAAAAATCATAATAGTAATCTAACAAAGGTTTCACAATTTTTGTTTTCCCTTTATAGGCAATGTAATCAACCATTTCAGGTGTTACAATGGCGTAATCAGTCACGTTTAACGGAAAAATAGTAGCATTGTGAGCATACCTTAATACAATTTGTACGGCGACTGGATCTGCATAAAAGTTGGCTTCTGACACGGCTGTAACATTCCCGGGAACCCAGAAAGCTCCCCCCATAATGTAGAAGCCATCCACTTTTTCCATAAGCGTCCGATATAGAATAAACATGGTTGCTAATGATGTAAGTCTGCCTATATTTACAATAATTAAATCATCTTGGTACTTCTCAATTAACTTTATTATTTCAAAGAAGTTTTCGCTGTCACCTACATAATTTTCCGGTGTAATAGGTCCCAGCCCATGCTCTCCATGTACTTCAGGAGCATACCGTGGATACTCTCCTGTCATTGGTACTTCAGCACCACCAATGATCGGAGGACCATTCTCAATATTAAATAAATCATATAAGTAATAAACATTATTGACGGCCGTTTCTCTTGAGACATTCCCGTAGTCGGCTACGATACCCACTAATTCAATATCATCATTTAAAAAGGCATAAATGATTGCAATCGCGTCATCGATGCCGATATCTCCGAACAACAAGACTTTTTTCGCCACCACATCACCCCACAAGGTGTTTGCATTTTATGATCTCTTGTTAAAGCTATGCTTAAAAGGTGATGGTCATTCCTCGCAATAGGTTCAGCGAGTTTATGTGTGTATTTTCCATAAAATAAAAAACCCGTTTTCACCTATTAATTGAAAAAAATGGAAAAGTGAATCAAAACGCATCACTAGTTATTTTCGATCAAAATTGGACAGGCAATTCAATCAACCCACGCATAAGTATACCAGGGCGCCATTCCAATGCTTCTGGATCAGTATTTAATCGGAGCTCAGGCATGCGTCGTAGTAAAGTTGTCACAGCAACTTCTGCTTCCAATCTGGCAAGTGGTGCACCAAGGCAAAAGTGGATTCCTTTTCCAAAAGCGAGATGTTTGCTTTTACCGCGGGTGATATCAAATACGTCTGGATCCTCAAATTGTTCCGGGTCACGATTCGCTGAATCCAGAGCAACGATTACGTGGTCCCCTTTGGCAATGGTTTTCCCGCGTAATTCCACCGTATTAGAAGCCCAACGGTCAGTACTGAATTCAACCGGCCCGTTGTAACGAAGGAATTCCTCAAGGGCGGATTCAATTAAGTTTGGGTCGTTTTTTAGTTGTTCCTTTTGCCCAGGGTTTTCGAGTAATGCAAAGACTCCATTTGTGATTAAATTAACTGTGGTTTCGTGACCAGCGATGATTAGTAAGGAGATTACCCCATAAAGTTCCTGCTCAGAAAGGCTGTCCCCTTCTTCCTCAGACTGGATTAACTTGCTGATCATATCATCCTTAGGATTCTGACGACGTTCGGCACATAACTGCTTGAGGTACATCACAAATTCTGTCATGTGTGTTTGGATTTGCTCTGCGTTTTCTGGATTATTTGAGGCCTCTACAAGCGTATTCGACCACGTTCGAAACTTGTCACGATCTTGACTAGGGACACCCAGCATTTCGCATATAACAATAATCGGTAAAGGGAAGGCAAAATCATCAATCAAATTCATTTGACCCTTTTCTTGTACCCTATCAAGTAATTCGTTAGTAATTTCCTCAACTCTCCCTCGCAAACCTTCAATCATTTTTGGCGTAAAAGCCTTTTGAACCAGTCCCCTCAATCGTTTATGATCAGGAGGGTCGGAAAAGAGCATGTTTCTGACAAAAATACTTGAATTTGCATGCGCCTCCTCCTGCTCTTCTTCGCCGAGGAGATAGGTATAGTCTTTGATAAAGCGAGAATCTTTTAGGACAGCTACAGCATCCTCGTAGCGTGTTATGATCCAGGAGTAATGGCCGTTTGGCATAAGTGTTTGATGAATGGGGTCTTCCTGTCTCAGTTTGCTAAAGTTCGGATAAGGATTCTGATTGAACTCTGATGTAAATAACTTAACGTTCGTTTCATGTGTTCCATTCTCATGTGACATTAACTATTCCCCTCTCTATTTTCAATAGCGTAACTTGCTTTATAACCGCTGAAAACCAATTAATGACTGACTGGTCATTCAATACCTAAAATAACGTATCAACCCGTTTAATACAAACAATAGAACAGTTATTCACAAAGATTTCATTAATGATCGATCTAAATAGGCCGATAATATCTTAATGAAAGATAATTTTCTTCACTGGTGTTACTATAACTTTCTTTCTCATCGCTATACTGAAATCCTCTTGCTTCATAGAATGGGATCCCTTTTTGGTTCCCCTTTGTGACGGAAACCCACTGTTCCTCAGCTCCCCACTCTTTCTGTTGATTAGTGATAGCAGCAAGCAACTTCGTACCTATCCCCTCATTTCTTCTACTCGGATTTAAATACATGACGTAAACTTCCCCTGTTTTCTCACTAATCATCCCACCTCCACCAGCTCCAAGCACCACTCTATCCTCAACAGCAACAAAATATCCTCCCCAGCCTCTATTCGATGTGGTTACTTCCTGCTTAATTCTTTGCTCATTGTAGAATTCCTCAACTATTCGCTCTATGTATTCTTTGGAATGTGAATAGCGATATGTGGACCAATAACCGTCTGTACAAACTTTTGCTATTCCTTTAATATGTTTTTTGTTTGCTTTAATAATTGAAATCATTATTTTATCTTCCACCTTTAATGATTATTGTTTTTTTATATTAATTCGGAGTTGCTACTAAGTTTCAAGAGAGAGTATTAATGAGTTAAGCAGAAAAAAGGTCACAGAGCAATTACTCTGTGACCTTAATCTTTGATTTTTTAGCATCTTTCGCCTGATTTTGTTGATAAACCTCTAATGTTTGATGATAATAATCAAGAATTTGCTCAGCCGGTTTCTGCCAACCATGTTTTTCTGCTTCTTCTCTAGCATTCTTGCTTAACTGCTGATACAACTGCTCATCTTCCAGCCGGTCGACTGCCTCGATCATGCTATCCGTGTTTTCGTTCTCGAATAAAAGACCTGTGCGCCCGTCTTCTACCTGCTCCATTGTCGGTCCGCTCTTCGCTGCAATAACAGGTAATCCTGAAGCCATTGATTCTAGAATCACAAGGCCGAGTGTTTCTGTTACGGAAGGGAATATCAACGCATCAGAAGAAGCGAAGGCTTGAGCTAATTCATCGCCATGTAGTAATCCGGTAAATACTGTCTTCGTACCAGCGAATGTTTTCTCAAGGGCTTCTTTATTTGGCCCATCTCCTACAATTGCCAGGGACAGGTCATCGCGTTTTTCAAGAAGTGGTCTGATCTTCTCAATTTCTTTTTCCGGCGCCAGCCTTCCGACAAAAACAAGAAGCTTATTATTGGGTTCACCACCCGAAAGCCGCCCCCGCATTGCCTCGTTTTTATGATCGGGATGATAATGGTCAACGGCCACACCTCGATCCCACACATGGACATTATGGAATTTTTTATCGAGCAATTCCCCTTGGATCGCTTTTGAAGTACATAAATTCAAGTCAGCGTAGTTGTGTAACTTTCTAAAATACCACCATACTGCTGGTACAAAAGGATACAAACGGTAATAATTTAAATACTTAGGCACATGCGTATGATAAGAAGCAAGTAAAGGGTAACTGAGCTTGTTGGCATAGTAAACCCCCGCCGCTCCTACAAACGCAGGGTTTACAACATGAACTAGATCTGGATCATGCTCCTGAAGCAACTTCTTTACCTTTTTTTGGGGCATAGAAAACTTCTTAGAGCGATAAAAAGGCAGTGTCGTTGTCTTCACTCCTTCGACAATCGCACCCTCATATTCGGTTACACCTAGGTCTGGAGCAATAACAATGACTTCATGATCTTGTTTGCGCAAATACTTGATTGCTTCCTTCAGTCTAGTTACGACTCCATCCGTTGATGGCAAAAACGTTTCTGTTATGATGGCGATTTTCAAAGCAGTTAACCCCTTACTTCCAAGTTATAGATGGTAATACGTTATCTTCAATAATACGGTCTTTATTTTCTATAGCTACCTGTAAAATATCACGAATGACTTCATCAGTTAGCAAGTGCGGTTCAAGACCCAGATCGCGAAGTTTCGTGTTTATTGCATTATAGTAATGGTCTTCTGCTTCGATACGAGGGTTTTCAATCTTCTTCACTTGTGTATCGAGTCCTTCTTCTTTAGCGATTTTCTGAACTCGTTCAGCTAAGTCGTTCACCGAGAACCATTCTGTAAATTGGTTGAATACACGGAATTCACCTTGATCTGCTGGGTTCTCTGCGGCAATTTCTACACAGCGCACTGTATCTTCAATATTTAGGAAAGCACGTGTTTGCCCGCCACTTCCGTAAACAGTAATATCATGACCGATAGCAGCTTGATTGATAAAACGGTTCAAAGCTGTACCATAAACCCCATCATAATCTACTCTATTTGCTAATACTGGATCCATTTTCGTTTCTTCTGTATGTAATCCATACACGACACCCTGATTTAGGTCTGTTGCACGGATACCCCAGATTTTACAAGCAAACATGATATTGTGGCTGTCATGTACTTTTGACAAATGATAGAAAGAACCAGGCTGCTTCGGATATGGAAGTAGGTCTTTACGTCCTTTATGTTCAATTTCAATATAGCCTTCTTCAATATCTATGTTAGGCGTACCATACTCTCCCATTGTTCCCAACTTAATGAGATGACATTCTGGAGCAAATTCTTTAATCGCGTAAAGTACGTTTAAGTTCCCGATCACATTGTTTGATTGTGTGTAAACCGCGTGCTCGCGATCAATCATGGAATATGGTGCTGAACGCTGCTCAGCAAAATGAACGAAAGCATCCGGATTTGTTTGACGGAACACTTCGCGCAGGAAATCATAATGATTCAAATCACCGATAAATGTATGAATCGTATTTCCACTCAACTCTTTCCATTTCGCTACTCGTTCTTCTAAAGCAGCTATAGGTGTAACCGAATTAGAATTTAATTCATCATCAATTTTTCTACGGACTAAATTATCTACAATCGTTACCTCATGTCCTTGTTTTGATAGGTATAAGGCGGTCGGCCAACCGCAAAAACCGTCTCCCCCTGCTACAATAATTCTCATAATCTACCTCCTAGTTCCATATCAGCAAATATTAATTTTTTTGAATTTAACATCCTTATATAGGATAACATTCTTTTAAAAGCGATGGTAATAAAAAATGTTTACAGACTTAACTGGAAATATTCGTTATTAACCCTCAGTCTACTTTCGATTTGACTTTATCACTAAATGAAGGACAAAACAATAAATTATACCTTTGCAAATGAAAAATATAATCAACTTACGATTTACAACAAAATATTTTGCAAAAATACTGAACTATCATTCATTTATGTAGTGTTTTTAGTTATACTTAAATTAGCATATTTCTGATAATTTACACCCTTTAGGAGGATGATTATGTCTACATATGAAGCTGCATGGTTTCCTAGTGATAAACAAAAAGAAAACACTCGTCTATACAAGTGGATGAAGAAACATGGATATGAAAATTATGATCACTTTCAAAAAAAATCCACAGAAGATATTGCATGGTTCTGGGATGAAGCAGTTGCTGAATTAGGCGTTGAATGGGAACAGCCCTATACACAAACACTCGATCTTTCTTCAGGTATCAAATACCCGGAATGGTTTTTGAATGGAAGAATGAATGTTGTGCATAATGCCCTCGATAAATGGGCTAGTATGGAAGGGAAAAAGGATGATGTCGCCCTTTACTGGGAAGGTGATGATGGCACGAAACGCACGTTTACTTATGTAGAGCTTTACGAAGAAGTGAATGCGTTTGCAAATGGACTTGAAAAGCTCGGCATTGGAAAAGGCGATGTCGTCACAATCTATCTGCCCATGCTTCCTGAAACATTGATTTCAATGCTTGCCGTTTCAAAAATCGGCGCGATCTTCTGCCCTACTTTTTCTGGATACAAAGCAGAAGCCATTGCGACGAGAATACAAGCAGCTAAATCAAGGATACTCATTACGGCCGACGGATTTTACCGAAGAGGAAAATCCATTAATATGAAGGATGAGGCTGACCTGGCTGCGAATCAGTGTGACAACCTTGAGAATGTCATCGTTGTTGAGCGTACGAAACAGGATACGTCCTGGAATGAGAATCGCGATCTTACATTTGAGCAGGTCAAAGATAAAAATCAAATCTATAAGACGAAATCGACAGACGCAAACGAACCCTACATGCTTATTTACACATCTGGTACAACTGGCAAGCCTAAAGGGGTCCTACACACGCATGCCGGCTTTCCGATCAAGTCTGCCTTTGATGCCGGTCTCTGCATGGACGTTACCTCTGACGATACGATCTTTTGGTTCACCGATATGGGCTGGATGATGGGACCTTTCCTCGTTTACGGGGGGTTAATGAACGGAGCTGCGATTGTCATGTTCGAAGGCACGCCAGACTATCCGCAGCCTGACCGTTTATGGGAACTGGTTGATCGTTATCAAGTCACTCACCTGGGGATCTCCCCTACTTTGATTCGTTCGATGAGCAAGCACGGGATAGGGTGGATTGAAAAACACGACATATCTTCACTAAAATTGATCGGATCAACAGGTGAACCGTGGAATCCTGAACCGTGGCATTGGTTATTTAAAAATGTTGGCAACTCTAGTATTCCGATTTTTAATTACTCTGGTGGAACAGAAATTTCCGGCGGTATTTTCGGAAATGTTCTCGTTAAGCCAATTCAACCGGTTACCTTTAATGCAGCCTTGCCCGGCATGGATGTAGATGTATATGATGACGAAGGAAATTCACTTACAAATGAAGTCGGCGAACTCGTCCTTAAACAGCCTTGGGTCGGAATGACGAAAGGTTTTTATCAGGACAACGAACGTTACGAACAGACCTATTGGAGCAAGTTTGACGATACGTGGGTTCATGGAGACTGGGTAACCGTTGATGAGGATGGATATTATACAATTACCGGCCGATCTGATGATGTTTTAAATGTTGCAGGAAAACGGCTTGGACCAGCTGAGGTTGAATCTGTCCTTGTATCACATGATGCTGTTATTGAAGCAGGTGTCATCGGCGTGCCCCATGATGTTAAGGGGGAAGAAGCCGTTGCCTTTGCTGTATTAAAAAATGACCAAACGGAATCATTGATCGATGAGCTCAAGCAGTATTTGGCGCTTAAATTAGGGAAGGCTCTTGCCCCTAAGAAGGTTTTTGCTGTAAGCGATTTACCAAAAACAAGAAACGCCAAGGTGATGCGTCGCGCGATTAAGTCAGCTTATTTGAATGAACCTACAGGCGATTTAAGTGCCCTTGAAAATCCGCAAGCCGTTGAAGAAATCCGCTCCATTGGACATGATCAACCGTTAAATAAATAACAAAAAAATCCACTGCCTTTTTCATTGGCAGTGGATTTTTTCTATTTAGATCTGTTTAGAAGTACCAGGGACAACACCTCAAACACTTGGCTTTATACAGGATAAACCCCATGTTTACGCTCTGTGAAGGTTATATTTTTACTTTCGTAAGCTTCAAATCGTAAGGATAACTCATCTCTTAAACGGTCTGGCTGGACAATTTCGTCAACAACCAATTCTGAAGCTAATCGATAGATATCGATATTTTCTTTATATTCCTCATGCTTCGCTTTTATAAAGGCCGGCCGATCCGCTTCATCCAGCTCAGCAATCTTATTTGCATAAACCGCATTAACAGCTGCTTCAGGCCCCATGACAGCAATTTGCGCTGAAGGAAGCGCTAAGCAGGCATCTGGTTCAAATGCTGGTCCTGCCATTGCATAAAGTCCCGCTCCATAGGCCTTCCTAACAATCACAGAAATCTTAGGTACGGTCGCTTCACTCATGGCCGACAGCATCTTCGCTCCGTGGCGAATAATCCCTGCCCGCTCGACTTTCGTGCCAATCATAAAGCCTGGAATATCCACAAGAAACAATAGTGGAATGTTAAAAGCATCACACAACTGCATAAATTTGGCTGATTTATCAGCTGAGTCTGGGAACAAAACGCCTCCCTTAGCACGTGGCTGATTGGCAATGATACCTACGGTGCGTCCGTCAATCCGTGAGAGTCCTGTGATAATCTCCGGAGCAAATTTCTTTTTTATTTCACAAAAAGAACCTTCGTCGATCAAGCGCTCAATCAGATCGTACATATCAAAAGGCGCATTTTGATTTTCAGGGATGATCTCTGAAATCGTTTTTTCGACTGTAGCAGGGTTCAGCGGTTCTTTTCGCTTTGAAGCATTTCGGAAGTTCGCGGGGAAATAAGACAAATAGTTTCGAGCATAAGCAATCGCTTCGGGTTCATCTTTAGCAAGCACATCCCCGCATCCAGAAACGGAACAATGCATATTCGCTCCGCCCATTTCTTCAAGACTGACCTTCTCACCAATTACTTTTTCAGCCATACGAGGTGATCCTAAATACATCGAAGCATTACCGTCAACCATAACGACAATGTCACAGAAAGCCGGTATGTACGCTCCTCCTGCAGCGGAAGGGCCAAATAACAGGCACACTTGCGGTACACGTCCTGACAGTTTAATTTGATTATGGAAAATCCGACCCGCTCCTCTGCGGTTAGGGAACATCTCAACCTGATCTGTGATCCTCGCTCCAGCTGAATCGACGAGGTACAGCATCGGTAGTTCAAGCTTCATAGCCGTTTCCTGAATACGAATAATCTTTTCAACTGTCCGTGCTCCCCAGGAACCCGCTTTGACAGTCGAGTCGTTTGCCATCACACAAACTTTCTCGCCATTGATTTTGCCAATCCCTGTGACAACACCATCTGCAGGCAGGGAACCATCCATACAATTTGCAAAAAATGCATCCTCCATATTTAAATCATCGTCAAATAATTGTTCCAGACGTTCGCGGACAAACATTTTTCCTTTTTCACTATTCTTTTCGTGATATTTTGCCGAACCACCTGATGCTACTTTATCTCTGATATTCTCTAAAGTTTCATTCATTTTTGTTCCTCTCCTCCCTTTTATTTTCCTGTATAATTAGGTTTTCGTTTTTCCTTAAAGGCCTGCAATCCTTCTTTACGATCTTTTGTCGGAATCGTTTTTTGGTAACACATCCGTTCGATCTCAAGTCCTGTTGTGATATCCGTTTGGATCCCATGTTGAATCGCTTTTTTAGCTTGTTTTAAGGCAAACGGACCGTTTTTCGTAATTTGGGCGGCAAGAGCATGGGTTTGTTCCTTTACTTCTTCTTCGTTTGCATAAACCCCTTCTACTAAGCCAATCGTCAATGCCTTGTCAGCGTCGATTGGCTTGGCCGTAAAAATCATTTCTTTGGCCCTGCCTAACCCAATCAACCGTGTTAACCGCTGTGTGCCGCCAGCGCCTGGAATAATAGCAAGTGACGTTTCAGTTAACCCTACCTTCGCGTCAGATGTCATCACCCTTAGGTCGCAGGCAAGAGCAAGCTCAAGTCCCCCGCCATACGCTGCACCATTGATCATAGCAATCGTCGGGATTTCAATTTGTTCCAGCATACGGATGGTGTCACCAATTTTCTCAACCGTACTAACTACCTCATCCTCTGACATCCCAGCTCTTTCCTTCAAATCAGCCCCGGCACAAAACGCTTTCTCACCACTTCCCGTTACAATTAATACATTAACATTTGATTGTTTTACTTCTTCAAGCGTATTGGCAAGTTCATCTAGTAAAATAGTAGATAGACTATTTGCCGCCTCTGGTCTATTTAACGTAAGATATCCGATTTGTTCATCGGTGATTTCAAGATTGACTAGTGGACTCAAAAAAAGCGACCTCCTTAACTAGATTCGGTTGTTCACTTGCATTTGATGACTTGGCAGAGCTTTACCAAGCTTCTCTTGGATGTAGCTTGCTGCTTCTAGTAGTTTTCCTTGATGAATCCCTGTCTGAATCCCCATGGAATCAAGCATATAAACTAAATCATCTGTAGCTAAGTTCCCTGAGGCACCTTTGGCATATGGACAGCCGCCAAGCCCCCCTAATGAACCATCAAACAACGAAATATCGTGCTGCAGCGAAACGAGCACGTTTGCAAGTGCCATCCCCTGCGTGTTATGAAAATGCATCGCCACTTTTGAAAAATCAAGCTTATCTTTTAAGTAATGAAGCGTTTGGTCCACTTGCTTCGGATCAGCAACACCGATCGTATCACCTAGGGATAGCTCATCAATTCCCATATCAAACAGGCGGTTAGATACTTCCAACACTTGACTTGGCGGAATGTTCCCTTCATATGGACAGCCGAACACTGTTGAAACGTAGCCGCGTACCGGTTTATGATTCGACTTCGCCTCTTTGACCACTTCTTCAAGCACAGGATATGTCTCTTCAATGGTCTTATTGATATTATTTTTATTATGAGACTCACTTGCAGACATGAAGACAGATACTTCATCAACATTTGTTTCAAGTGCCACTTCAAGACCTTTCATATTTGGCACGAGGGCCGCATAGGTGATTCCTTCTTTACGTGTAATCCCTTCTGCCACTTCTCTTGCATCTTTAAGCTGTGGAATCCATTTCGGATGAACAAACGAACTGATTTCAATATAGTCATAGCCTGCCTCAGATAATTGATTGATCCATTCAATTTTATCCTCAGTAGCGATGCTTCCTTTTTCGTTCTGCAGTCCATCGCGAGGCCCCACTTCTTTAACTGTGACTTTATCCGGCCACTTCAGCATTCTACCCGCTCCTATTTATTCAATGATCGCAATAACGTCGCCTTCATTAACAAAATCGCCTTCAGCTACCTTCAGCTCTTTTACAGTGCCGTCTGCCTCAGAAGGAATCGGGATCTCCATTTTCATCGATTCTAAAATAGCGACATCTTCACCGCTTTTAACTTGTTCCCCTTCTTTTGCAACAATCTTCCATACACTACCTGCCATCGATGCTTTTACTTCGTTCATTGTTTCATCCTCCTTAGTGATTCGTTAGTGTCGGTAAATAGTAGTTTTCAATAAATGATGTCTTCGTTTCGCCCTGTTTGAACTTTTCGTGTGTAATGATACGTTTTAACATCATGACATTACTCTTTATTCCTTGAACTTCATATTGGTGAAGCGCTGTTGTCAACCTTTCAATAGCTTCCTCTCTCGATGTTCCTGTAACGATAAGCTTTGCTATCATAGGATCATAGAAAGGAGTAACCTGTGATTGGCCATGAACAGCCAACTCATGGCGTATTCCTTCTCCTTGTGGCAGTACTAGATTGGTTAACTGGCCTGGAGATGGAAAGAAAGTATTGGAGTCTTCGGCATAGATACGAACCTCAATGGCGTGACCATTGATAGATAGGTCTTCTTGTCTGATAGCCAACTTCTCTCCAGCAGCCACACGCAGCTGTTGTTCAACAAGGTCGAGCCCAGTAATTTCTTCGGTAACAGGATGCTCCACCTGCAATCGTGTGTTCATCTCAAGAAAGTAGTAATTCTCCTGTTCATCAACTAAAAATTCAATCGTACCGGCATTAGCATATCCAAGCGTCTGCACAGCCTTTAGGGCACTTTCTCCCATGCTTTGTCTCGTTTGATCTGAAAGAAATGGGGAAGGGGCTTCCTCCACTACTTTCTGATGCCTGCGTTGAATTGAACACTCCCGTTCAAATAAATGAACCGCATTTCCGAACTCATCTGCTAGCACTTGTATTTCGATGTGGCGCGGGTCAACAATTTGTTTTTCCATAAACATTTTTCCATCGCCAAAAAAGGTTTCGGCACGTTTTTGGTTGCCTTCAAATGCTTTCTCAAGCTCTCCGTCATTTTTTACAGCCTGCATGCCAATTCCACCGCCGCCCGCTGCTGCTTTAAGCATAAGAGGGTACCCCATTTGTTTGGCGATTTCTTTTGCTTCTTCTGTATCAGCTACGGCTGCCTCTGTACCAGGTACAATCGGGACACCTGCTTGTTGCATTTCGCTTCGGGCTGCGATCTTATCACCCATTTTAGCAATAACTTCTGAAGAGGGGCCGATAAAAACAAGTCCAGCTTCCCGTACTCTTTTTGCAAAATCAGCATTTTCACTTAACAGCCCATAGCCAGGATGAATCGCTTCAGCGCCTGATTTTTGTGCGACTTGTAAAATCTTATCGACATTTAAATACGATTCATTAACGCGCGGCTTCCCGATTAAGTAACTCTCATCTGCTTCCTCAACATAGGGTGCTTGTTGATCGGCCTCAGAATAAACGACCACTGTTTTAATATTTAATCTTGCACATGTACGGATAATTCGTGAGGCGATTTCACCACGATTGGCAATTAATACCTTTGAAAACAAAGCTATCCCTCCTATTTATGAATGAGCATTAATAAAGTCAACGGCATCTTCTCTAAGCTTGAATTTTTGGATTTTACCGCTGGCGGTCATCGGATATTCATCTGTAAACCGAATGTACTTGGGAATCTTATGTTTAGAAATTTGCCGTTCACAAAAAGCACGGATGTCTTCTTCACTGACTTCTGTTCCTTCTTTCGTAATGATAAAGGCCATGATTTCTTCACCAAACTTCTGATCAGGCACACCGATGACTTGGACATCCAGTACGTCAGGATGTTGGTATAAAAATTCTTCGATTTCACGTGGATAGACATTTTCACCACCACGGATGATCATATCTTTCATTCTACCAGTTATCTCCAAATAACCTTCCTTATCCATCACAGCAATATCACCCGTGTGCAGCCATCCATCTTGATCAATAGCTGCCTCCGTAGCTTCTTCATTCTTGTAATAGCCTTTCATAACTAAGTAGCCACGGGTGCACAGCTCCCCTGGAATACCAGGTTCGATTTCCTCCCCTGTAGCGGGATCCACTACTTTCACTTCTACATTTGGATGGACACGACCGACCGTTCCGACTTTTCGTTCAATTGGATCATCTGTTCTCGTCTGGGTAATAACAGGAGAAGATTCAGTTTGTCCATAGGCAATCGTAATTTCACTTGCGCCCATTTTATCAATTACATCCTTCATTACTTCCATCGGACAAGTCGATCCTGCCATGATCCCTGTTCTCAACGTTGTCGGCTTATATTTTTCAAAACTAGGATCATTTAACTCGGCAATGAACATTGTCGGCACACCATGAAGTCCTGTACACGATTCTTCACTTACAGCTTTCAACACTTTTTCCGGGTTAAACTGTTCTAAAATAACCATGGTTGACGCCTTCGAAACAGCCGCCATTGTACCTAACACACACCCGAAACAGTGGAAGAATGGAACAGGAATACAAAGACGATCCTCTGGGGTTAGTTTCATAGAATCAGCCACTTGGTTCCCGTTGTTGACAATGTTGTTATGACTGAGCATAACCCCTTTAGGAAAACCTGTTGTTCCAGAGGTGTATTGCATATTGATCACGTCTTGATAGGATAAAGAGCGTTTCCTCACTTCTAGTTCTTCTGTTGATGTTGAACGGCCCATATCAACGAGGTCCTGCCAAGAAAAGCAACCTGGGTACTCTTTATCACTCAGTACGATGATATTCTTCAAATGCGGCAAGCGCTCACTTTGTAAATCACCTTTAACAGATGAGTCCAGTTCCGGACAAATTTCTTTTAAAATATTAATATAGGAAGTACCCTTAAACTCTTCGGCCAGGATAAGTGTTGTCGCATCCGATTGTTTAAGCAGATATTCAAGTTCCTGGGCTCGATAATTTGTATTGACGGTTACTAGGACTGCACCCATTTTCCCTGTGGCAAATTGCGAAACCAACCATTCAGGTTTGTTATCTGACCAGATAGCAAGATGTTCCCCCTTCTCGACACCTAAAGCCATCATTCCTTTAGCAGCTTGATCTGCCATTTCATTAAATTCCTGGTAAGTTTTCCTTATCTTTAATTCCGGGTAAACCATCGCTTCGTTGTCTGGAAACATTTCAGCCTGTTTCTCTAATAATTCACCTACTGTCATTTGTAAAAGGGACATGTATGAACCTCCTTAAAATGTGTGTTCAAAAAGTTGCCAAATTAGAAGCAAGAAGGTCGAGGCGGCATAGCTTTGAGCAACGGAACGTATGCTTCATGATACGTGAGTAGCGGAAAAGCAAGCCAACGAAGAGATTCGCCGCTTATCATTTGGTGACTTTTTGAACATCCTCTTAAATGTATTAACAGCCTAACTGACGAGCAATGACCAATCGTTGAATTTCGGATGTACCTTCACCAATCTCAAGTAATTTCGCATCTCTTAAATACCTTTCCACTTCATACTCACGCATGTAACCATAACCGCCATGAATTTGAATGGCTTGGTTGGCTGAGCGAAAGGCCGTTTCCGAGGCAAATAATTTGGCATAGGCCGATTCTTTTGTAAACGGTTTCTTTTGATCCTTCAGCCAAGCTGCTTTTAACACCATATTGCGGGCAAGCTCTACTTCCATTGCCATATCAGAAAGCTTAAATTGAATAGCCTGAAAATCTGAGATTGGTTTTCCAAACTGTTTTCTCTCTTTTGCATAAGCAAGCGCTTTGTCTAAAGAGGCCTGTGCAATACCAACCGCAAGAGCAGCAATTGAAATTCTTCCTCCATCAAGTGTATGCAAGAACTGTTTGAACCCACCCTTTTCATCACCGAGGATATTTTCTTTAGGAACTTTTACATCTTCTAAAATAATTTCACACGTATTGGAACCGCGGACCCCCATCTTTTCATATGGACTGCTGATCTTCATGCCAGGGGTATCTTTAGGAATAATAAAAGCAGAGATAATGTTTTTACCATCTTCTCTTTGACCTGATACGGCTGTTACGGTAATAGTTTCGGCATATTCAGCATTGGTGATCCAGCATTTTTCTCCATTGATAACATAATGATCTCCTTGTAAAACTGCACGTGTTTGCGTCCCACCGGCGTCAGATCCAGCATTAGGCTCTGTTAAGCCGAAAGAACCAAGCGTTTCCCCTTTGGCTAACGGCGTTAAATATTTTTGCTTTTGTTCTTCGGTTCCGAAATAGTAAAGCGGACTAGCGCCAAGAGAAACAGCAGCTGCATAACTTAACCCCGTCGAACCGCAAACCTTAGCGATTTCCTCAACAGCTAATGCATACGTAATCGTATCTCCACCTGAACCGCCATATTCTTCAGGAAAAGGAATTCCGAGCAAACCAAGCCTGCCCATTTCATCAAAAATATCTTTCGGAAACTCTGCATTTACATCAATATCAACCGCTCGCGGACGAATCACACGATCAGCAAAATCTCTCACCATTTTCCTTGTCATTTCCTGTTCTTTCGTTAATTCAAAATTCATGGAGCTCCTCCTTTATGAAAGACCGACTGGTTGGTCTGTTTGAACCAAAAAAATAATGTGTAAGCGTTTACTTTGCAGCGTAAAAAAAAGGGGCTTTCAGCATTGTCTGTTGATATTCGTCTTCCTTTTCTGAAGGAAGCAAAGAATGAAGAATTAAGTCAACATACACATCGGCAATTTCATCAATCGTGTATTGTCCATCATCTTTATACCATTTGTAAATCCAATTCACCATCCCTAGGATCGCCATACTTGTAATGATGGCAGGCAGCTCTTTTCTAAAGTCTCCTAATTGCTGACCTTCCTCAATCACACGTAAAACCATCTGCTTAAATTGATCACGCTTGTATTTAATCTGTTCTTCATATTTCGGCTTCAAGTACAGGTTCTCTTGATAAAAGACGGAGATATGAGGTTTATACAAATCAAACACCTTTACGAAAGCACGAATGATCGATTGGATTTTATCAACAGGGGAAGTGTGTGTGTGATTAGCTGTCTTTGCTTCTTTGAGAACGTATGTAATAAAGGTATCGTGGATGACAAAAAGAAGCTCATCTTTAGATTTAAAATGGTGATAGAACCCTCCCTTTGATGTATTCGAAGATTTTACAATTTGATTGACGGTTACACCATGGAAGCCATTTTGTTCAAATAAATTGAGAGACGTTTGGATGATCGTTTCTCTTAAATTAGCCATACACCTACCCCTCATTTATGAATATACATTCAGCTTATCACATTTTTCAGAAAAAACAATAGAAAAGCGGAGGCGTCTTGGTCAGACTCCAAAAGCATAAGCAGAGCGGCACAGTCAGGCGGTCTTCCCCCACGTAGGCGAACTGCTTATATAGTCTAGTCGCCGGTGCTAGATAATAAGAAAAGCAGAGGCGACCGGGAGACACGACAAGCATAAGCGAAGAGGGGCGTTTAGACCTTTCTTACATATTTCCAGAAGCCATTCATATAAAAAACCCCTCTCAGTGAGAAGGGTCAGCTTACTATTCATTGTTTTCATCCGCAAAAGGAATCTCATACTCAGGCTGTACCCAAGCTTCAATGACTTCACCGCTTTGTTCCGTATCCATAACATATGATCCATTACTGTAACGGTCATTTGCTTTAAAATCCATTGGGTTTACAGTTATCAATTCCTCTTTTGCTGTTTTTAACACCAGTTGATCCTGAGCTGAAACCATATGCAAATCAATGAGTCTATGAGGATTACTTTTCAACTCTCTTAGCATGACGACACCACGTTTCGCTCTGGAAGTTTGTTCAAACTCCTTCAATCGCATCCGTTTTACTGCTCCACGATGGGTCGTGATGATGATTGAAGGATCTCTTGAGGCATCAAATGTTTGACCGGAAACCACTTGTTCTCCATCTTTTAGCTGGATGGCTTTCACACCGGCTGCCCGTTGTCCAACGGCGTTTACTTCTTCTTCATGATACCAGAGACCATAGGCTTTATTTGATGCAATGAACAAATGTGAGTCCCCTGAAGTCACGTGGACATCAACGACCTCATCCTCCCCTTTTAAGTTAACCGCTACTAATGGTTTAGAATGGCGCTGTGCATGGTACAGTGGTAAATCACTCTTTTTAACCATCCCGTTTTTCGTAAAGAAGATTAAATAGTTTCCTTCTTTAAATTCACGAATCGGAATCGCTTCGACAATAAACTCATCTTTCTCAATCGAAACAAGGTTAGCGATGTGTTGACCGAGGTCTTTCCAGCGGATATCTGGCAGCTTGTGCACAGGAATAAACAGGTATTTTCCGAGGTTCGTAAACAGAAGCAGGTTATCAGTTGTATTGATTTCAAAGAGCCTGAGGATATGATCTCCATCTTTCATAGCAAAATCCTTGCCATTTGAAGCCGCATAGGAACGCAGGCTCGTCCGCTTAATGTAACCATCCTTAGTGACAGTAACGAGAATGTCTTCACTCGCAACGGTTACTTCGAGATCGACCTTCAATTCTTGCACCTTTTCTTCGATTTGGGTTAGACGATCATCGTTGTACCGCTTCTTCATTGCTCGAAGATCTGCTTTAATGACTTTAAATAATTCGTGCTCACTAGCAAGTAGTTTTTCTAAATAGCTGATCTGTTCTTTTAGCTCATCTGCTTCCTTTTGCAATTCTGTAATATCCGTGTTTGTTAATCTGTAAAGCTGCAAGGTTACAATCGCTTCAGATTGCTCTTCCGTAAAGTCGTAGGCTGCAATCAATTGCTGTTTTGCATCCTGTTTATCATTTGAACTACGAATTGTGGCAATCACTTCATCTAGTATGGAGATCGCTTTAATAAGCCCTTCAACAATATGCGCACGGCGTTTCGCTTTATTTAAATCGTAGAGGGATTGTCTTGTCACGACTTCCCGCTGATGCTTAATATAAGCATCTAACATCAGCGGCAGGCCAAGTAATTTAGGTGTACGTTCATGGATTGCAACCATGTTAAAGTTGTAAGCAATTTGAAGGTCAGTATGTTTGTAAAGGTAATTTAAAACCCCTTCACTGTTGGCATCTTTTTTCAGTTCAACAACGATTCTCATCCCTGTCCGATCGGTTTCATCGCGAACCTCTGATATTCCTTCAACCTTACGATCAATACGTAACTCATCCATTCGTTTTACTAATGTAGCCTTGTTTACCTCATATGGAATCTCATCAATTACAATCTGCTCACGTCCGCCGCGTACAGAATGGACAGCTGCTCGCCCGCGCAGGACAATTTTACCTTTCCCCGTTTCGTAGGCTTTTCTTAGACCTTCAATCCCTTGAATCGTTCCACCTGTGGGAAAATCAGGTCCTTTTAACTTCGTCATTAACTCTTCAACTGAAGCACTTGGTTTATCAATTTTCATAATAACAGCATCAATGACTTCCCCGAGATTGTGTGGAGGGATTTCAGTTGCATACCCCGCTGAAATTCCTGTCGATCCATTGGCAAGTAAATTAGGAAACTTTGCTGGCAATACGGTTGGTTCTTGAATGGTATCATCAAAGTTCGGAATATGTTCAACGGTTTCCTTCTCAATATCTCTTAGTAATTCAGAGGAAATACTTGATAATCTCGCCTCAGTATAACGCATGGCGGCAGGTGGATCTCCATCCACACTCCCGTTGTTCCCGTGCATTTCAATTAACGATTTACGAACTTTCCAATCTTGACTTAGCCTTACCATCGCCTCATACACAGATGAATCCCCGTGCGGATGATAATTACCAATCACCGTACCGACGGTTTTAGCTGATTTCCGGTACGCCTTATCATGTGTATTCTTTTCCTGGTGCATCGCGTATAAAATTCGGCGTTGAACAGGCTTCAAGCCATCTCTGGCATCAGGAAGCGCCCGTTCCTGAATAATATACTTACTGTAACGGCCAAATCGGTCGCCCAGTACTTCCTCTAATGGTAAATCTAAAAACTTTTCTGCCTCAGCCAACAGAAAATCCCCCTTTTATGTCTGAATTTTATCGTTTTCTAAAATGTTTGCTTCGTCTTCAAGACCAAAAGCAACGTGGGATTCAATCCATTTGCGGCGAGGTTCCACTTTATCCCCCATCAGCGTTGTCACCCGACGTTCTACCCGAGCAAGATCATCAATCGTTACACGAATGAGCGTTCTCGTTTCCGGATTCATTGTCGTTTCCCATAGCTGACCGGCGTTCATCTCACCTAGACCTTTATATCTTTGAATCGTATAACCATTTTTAAACTCTTTCAGGAGTTTTTGCATGCCTTTTTCATCCCAGGCATATTCGGTTCTCTCTTTCTTTCCCTTTCCTTTTGATACTTTAAAAAGTGGTGGGAGAGCAATAAATATTTTGCCTGCTTCCACTAATGGACGCATGTACCGATAAAAGAACGTCAGCAAGAGCACTTGAATATGCGCCCCATCCGTATCGGCATCAGTCATGATAACAATCTTATCATAATTGCAGTCTTCTAACGTAAAATCTCCCCCGACCCCTGCACCAATGGTATTAATAATCGTTGAGATCTCTTCGTTTTTGAATATATCAGCAATCTTCGCCTTTTCAGTATTAATGACCTTACCCCGTAAAGGAAGCACGGCCTGAAACTTGCGGTCACGTCCTTGTTTAGCAGAACCGCCTGCCGAATCACCCTCAACGAGGTACAATTCATTCTTCTCTGCATTTTTCGATTGAGCTGGAGTCAGCTTTCCGCTCAACAAGGCATCCTTCCGTTTCTTTTTCTTCCCTGACCTGGCATCCTCCCGCGCCTTTCTAGCCGCTTCTCTTGCTTCCTTAGCCCGAATCGCTTTTTTAATCAGCATGGATGCGATATCTGGGTTTTCCTCAAGGAAGTAGGAAAGTTGTTCTGCGACGACAGCATCGACGGCTGAGCGGGCTTCCGATGTACCAAGTTTACTTTTCGTTTGTCCTTCAAACTGCAAAAGCTCTTCAGGAATTCTTAATGAAATGATGGCTGTGAATCCTTCACGGATATCGTTTCCTTCTAAATTTTTATCTTTTTCCTTTAACAACTGTGCTCTTCTTGCATAGTCATTAAACACGCGCGTTAGAGCAGATTTAGAACCTGACTCGTGTGTACCGCCATCTTTTGTGCGTACATTGTTAACAAAGGAAAGAATGCTTTCTGCAAATCCATCATTGAACTGAAAAGAAAAGTCTACTTCAATAGTTGCATGTTGACCCTCAAACGAGACAATAGGATGAAGGGTATCCTTCTCCTCATTCAAGTAGGCGACAAAGGATTCGATCCCGTCGTTATATTGATAAGATTCTTTTATGTCCTCACGCTCATCTACTAAATTTATCCGAAACCCTTTCAATAAAAAAGCGGCTTCCCGCAATCGTTCCGATAATGTTTCAAAGTTGAATTTTTTCACTGAAAAAACCGTTTCATCGGGCTTAAACCGAATCGTCGTCCCAGTCTTTCTTGTGGCACCCTTATTTTCAAGGGAAGTTACAGGAATTCCACCACGCTCAAATCGTTGATAAAATTTCTCGCCGTCCCGGCAAATATGCACTTCTAACCACTCGGAAAGAGCGTTGACAACGGATGCGCCAACACCATGTAATCCTCCGCTTGATTTATATCCACCTTGACCGAACTTACCACCTGCGTGAAGTACGGTAAGAATAACTTCAGGTGTAGGCTTCCCTGTTTTGTGCATTCCTGTAGGCATTCCACGGCCTTCATCCTTCACAGATACACTTCCATCTTTATGAAGAGTGACCGTCATTTGCTCTCCGAACCCAGCCAATGCCTCATCAACAGCATTGTCTACAATTTCAAAAACTAAATGATGCAAACCTCGTTGATCAGTGGACCCGATATACATCCCTGGCCGCTTCCGTACGGCCTCCAGCCCCTCTAATACTTGTATGGAATCATCTGAGTACGTCTGATTTTGTTTCGACAATTTTCCATCGGCTCCTTTCTAAAAACGACACGATCTACATCTATAATAGAACAAACGTTCGTTCATGTAAACGTCCATATAAATACATCACTTGTTATATTGTAGCGGTTTTATTGAAATCCGCAAATACAATTATCAATAATAACGAGAAAAAATCCCTGCCACAGCAGGGATTTCACCTAAAATATTTCATTTTTCGCCCAAAATCGCGTGGGCCACTTTGATACACATATCCATAATGACGAGGCCGTCATGATTTTTTAATGCTTCGTAGGCCTCTTCATGAATGACACCTTGCTGCCCCCAGAATGCCTTAAAATCAATATCAGCTGCTTCTTGAGCTATCTTAGGCAAGAAATCAGATCTTCTGAACACATTAACAATATCAATCGGCTGATCTACGTCACTCAGCCGTTGATAAGATTTTTCCCCAAGAGATTCTGTAATCGTAGGATTTACTGGGATTATTTTATAACCGGCACGCTGCATAGCTTCACTTACTTGATAGGACGTTCGATGGGGCTTATCAGACAGTCCGACAACAGCAATGGTTTTTGAATCCCTCAACAGTTTCTTTATTTGCTCCTGATCTGGATTGGTAAACATCTGTTCATCCTCCTTATTCCTCAAGTAATCCTTCACTAACAAGGTATTCACGTGCTACTTTAGCTGGGTCACGATCTTCAAAACTTACCTCATAGTTCATTTGACGCATTTGATCCCCTGTGATTTTTCCGCCTAATTGATTTAGCACATCTGCAAGTTGAGGATATTTATTAAGAGTTTCCTGTCTCATCAATGGTGCACCTTGGTATGGCGGGAACAAATTTTTTGGATCTTCTAGTACTTTTAGATTAAGGTCAATCATATACCCGGCAGTCGCATAAGCGTCAATGACATCGACTTCACCGCTTGAGATCGCCCCTTGTCTTAAGCCAGGATCCATCGTAATGACTTCCCCAAAATTAAGATTATAGACTTCTTTCATCCCTTGATAACCATCCTGCCTATCCTTAAATTCCAACGTGAAACCGGCAGTAATTTGATTTTCTATAGGCTTTAAGTCGCCGATGGTCTCTAAATTATACTGCTCAGCCAACTCTTGAGTTGTAGCCACCGCATACGTGTTATTAAATTGCATCGGCTGCAGGAAGGCTAGGTTATATTCCTCAGCCATGCCCTGTTTCGCTTGCTGGTAAACTTCCTCGGGATCGTTGCTCTCCGCCTGTTGACCTAACAAGGAAACAAGCGCCGTTCCCGTAAACTCTGGATAAATGTCAATACTCCCTTCCTGCAGGGCACTAAACACAAGGTCAGTTTTACCTAAATTGGGTTGTAATCCTACATTCAAATCTGTTTCTTCCTCAATCAGCATTTTATACATATTAATTAATATGGCTGGTTCTGAACCGATTTTCCCACCGATAACGAGATCATTCTTAGCTTTCCCCCCAAAGGCAAGTGGACCAACTGCAACAAGCGCTGCAATAACGAGTAAACTGACAAGGGAGCGGAAGCCGGATTTCGCAGAGGTTCGTTCAAACAAACGAAGAATAAAATCTAGTATGATGGCTAATAATGCTGCTGGTATGGCACCTAAAAGAATTAAGTTAATATCACCGCCTCGGTCAAGTCCGAGCAGGATCAAATCACCCAATCCTCCCGCCCCGATCAATGCTGCAATTGTTGTTGTTCCAACTATTAATACCATTGATGTACGAATACCAGCCATAATAACTGGCATAGCTAACGGAAGTTCAACCTTTGATAATCGTTTAAATGAACTCATGCCCATCCCTGTAGCCGCTTCCTTTAAAGCGGGACTGACTTCTTTAATACCTGTGTACGTATTCCTTATAATAGGCAGAAGCCCATAAGCTGTTAATGCAATGATAGCTGGTGTTTTACCAATTCCAAAAAACGGAATAAGAAAGGCTAATACGGCTAGGCTCGGTATGGTTTGCATAATAGCAGTGACCCCAATAATAGGCTCAGCAACCCGTTTGTTTCTTGTCAATAAAAGACCAAGTGGAACAGAAATTAATGTGGCGATGACTAATGCAATAATAGAAATTTGCAAATGCTCCCATATTTTTTCATAAAAAACATCTTGTCTTTGTTGATATACTTCTATAAATGTATTCATGTCTGCACCACCCCGTTAGTCACCTTCATTTGTTTCTTGAGGTAAAGCACCATGTCCCTATACGATAACGTTCCAATCAATTCCCCATGATTTACGACTGGGAGAACTACATAGTCTGTATTTTCAAAAACCTGGGTTGCCTCTCTTAAAGTCATTCCATGCTGCAGGAGCGGCAGATCTACTTTATCTCCATTGTGGACACCGTAAGCAAGCTGATCTTCCCTGTCTTTAATTGCATACGTCCCTTGATTCGGAACGATCCCTGCTTCATGATCTTCTGTCGTATAGACTTGTGACCTCGTCTGATTAATAATGACATCGATAGCTGTTTGCCATGGAGACTTTCTTTCACCTATGAAATCCTCAACAAAGGAACTTGCGGGGTGTAAAATTAAATTTTGTGGTTTATCAAGCTGGATGATCTCTCCTTCTTTCATTAAGCAGACGCGATCACCAATAGCCATCGCCTCATCAATGTCGTGGGTAACAAAAACAATTGTTTTTTTAATTTCCTGCTGCAACTTGCGAATATCCTTTTGCAGGTGTTCTCTGCTGATAGGGTCTAGTGCGCTAAAAGGCTCATCCATTAGGATAATGTCTGGATCAGCCGCTAAGGCACGAAGCACCCCCACTCTTTGCTGCTCCCCTCCAGATAGTTCGCTCGGCTGTCGTTTTCTATAAGTCTCAGGCGCGAGCCCGACCATATTCATTAATTCGTCAATCCGATTTGTGAGCTTTTGTTTTTTCCACTTCTTCATTTCTGGGACAATAGAAATGTTCTCTTCTATTGTCATATGTGGAAATAGTGCAATTTCCTGTAATACATAACCAATATTCCAACGGAGCTCATGGATGTTATACTCCCTTATATCTTGATTATGTATCATAACAGCTCCTTCTGTAGGCTCTATTAAGCGATTAATCATTTTCATCGTTGTTGTTTTGCCGCATCCACTAGGACCAATTAAAACAAGTAGTTCCCCTTCCTGAACCTCCAGTTGAATGGATTTGATGGCAGTGGTTCCATCAGGATATGTTTTTGTTACATCATTGAACGTAATCATGCCCTTCCCCCTAACTTAGTAAATAAATATCAAATATATGTTCCCACATTTTCAGGATTCGAAACATTTTGTGCCGTTTCGACAAAAAGCCTCATTCCTAATAGGAAAAAGGCTTCCGATTCATTCACTTAATTTTAATTGTTCATCTATAAAGGCCCATGTGTCTTCATTAGCAAAATATACACTCCAAGAAGCAATTCCTCCCAGATCGTACTTCCTCATTAATTCAATGCGCTTTTTCAATGACGTTTCATTCTCAAGCCACATCTTGTAGGTCGTCCCATCTTTTGTTGTATGAACAAAATGTTGGCCGGACGACTCATCAAGTTCAGGTGTAAGCCCATTGGCCTCCACCCACTGTTCTGCTTCATCCATTGTCATCGAGGTTGAACTCACTTCCCCATTCTTTTCCTCCCATAACCGTGTGTATAAAGGGATGCCAAGAAGTAATTGCTCATTTGGAACTTCCTCAAGTAAGGTTTGCAAGTTGTTTTCAACCCATGGAAGACTAGCGACACTGCCTGCCGTAGACGATGTTGCCCAGTGCTCGTCGTAAGCCATCACCGCAATAAAATCAGCTGCTTCAGCAAGTTCCGCTCGCTCATAAAATCCAGACCACTGGCCGCTGCTCGAGATAAAGGTTACATCGACAGATACCACTAACCCTTGCTTATGGGCCCGAGGAGTAAGCTCCCTTACGAATTGAGTAAACCACTTTCCGTCCTCTTCATATACATTTTCAAAGTCTAAATTCAGTCCATCCAGCTTGTATTGCTTTGCATACTGTAAAAGTTGTTCAATCATGTGTGACCTCTTTTTGTATGAAGGCAGTACCATTGAGGTAAGCTCTGGATCAAAGCCATTAGAGAAAAGCGCCCAAACTTTGTCGCCATTTGCGTGAGCAGATTGAACGTATGAAGCGGCAGCTAAACTTTGGATATCTCCATTCTCGTTCGAAAGGGTAAACCATGTAGGCGCCAGCACATCTACACTTGGATATTGCCGGACCTCCTCAGGATTTGCCTCTTGTGTATAAATGCCATCCCATGCTAAATGAATCGGTGGCGTGAGCTCGGTTACCTTCACCGTTTCCTCAGGAGCTATACGTGTTTTCACAGTTGCTTCTCCTTCTATTGTAAGAGCATCTTGTGAAATGTAGCCTGTGTACCCCTTATTCGTGACAATAAGATAAAAGCCACTGTCTTCTTGCAAAACTTGTACCTTGTCTAATGCCTGAAGACTGGTATAATAGGGTGTCGTTACGGTAGGATCACTTCTTATATCATACATATATTCTTTTAGATCACTTTTAACGGTCGCAGTTTTCTTTTCAAATCCATGCGGTAAAATATGAACGGCCCCGTTTGTGTACGTTTTTACCGAGAGGGCATAGATGTCTTGCAAAAAATCAGCTGCCAGCCATCGCTGACCGTCCTCCCGAATTAATGGCTGGTAAGGGTGATCTATCTTTCTATCGTTCTTTCGGTAAAAGACTTCCGACTGCGGGATTTGATAGACATTTTGTGCCTTAGTTATAATTAAAGATTGGCTTTTCTCATCGTAGACGATATGGGGATCAACCACATTTTTGATGTAATCAACTGGTACATATAAACGATCTTTTTTTATCATACCGTTGAACTGTTCGGAACGATCTCCTTCGTAAAAGAGCGGATAGGCTGAAGGGGAAAAAGCAACCTTTTTTGACGAAGGAAAAGGGTATAGCCATAAAATAAGACAGGTAATAAGCATGCCTAACGTGACGACCCAGATCAATGTTTTCTTACGTGATGATTTCATTTCATTCAACTATCCTTTCTCGGTTCATCATAAAGGAAATTGTCGAATATTAAAATCAAAACATGTATTCATGCTTGTTCATTTTTTTGTTCTTTATTGCTAGATATAATGATAAACTTACTATAAGTGAGTGTTCAAAAAGTTGCCAAATTAGAAGGTCGAGGCGGAACTTCAGAGGATATTCTTCTTCGCTGCCTTGCACCGAAGAATTTACTTCTTGAATAGGCGCGTAGACGCAGGTGCTCACGCTCTTCAAAAGTAAGCCAACGAAGAGATTCGCCTCTTATCATTTGTGACTTTTTGAACATCCTCTATAAGAACTACCTTAAAGAAGGAGTTAAGGAGCTGTACACATATGGACTACGTCATTTATATCCTCATTGCTTACTTACTAGGAGCAATTCCCTCAGGTCTAATTGTTGGTAAAGTTGGCTATGGTATCGATATTCGTGAACACGGAAGCGGAAATCTTGGGGGAACAAACACCTTTCGTGTATTAGGGGTTAAAGCTGGGTTGCTTGTTACCAGCGCTGATATATTAAAAGGAACGATCGCGACGGCCCTTCCTTTCTTTATGGGAGCGGATGTCATCACTCTTATCATCGGAATATTTGCTGTTTTAGGGCACATGTATCCAGTATTTGCCGGATTTAAAGGTGGAAAAGCTGTAGCAACGTCTGGCGGGGTTATTTTAGGAATCAACCCTATTATTTTTGTTATTATTCTTGCTACCTTCTTTCTTGTCCTTTATATTAGCAAATATGTATCGTTATCCTCTATGATTACGGGGACTGTCGCTGTAGTTGTTTCTATTCTGTTTCAAGACTACGGACTATCTATTCTCATCACGCTTTTAACTATATTCGTTATCTACCGTCACCTCGCAAATATTAAACGGATCATCAACAAAACCGAACCTAAAATTACATGGATGTAATACAGTCTATGACATGATACATGTCGTAGACTTTTCTCTTTGAAAGAGGAACAGCACTAACCTTAAAGCATTAAATTGTATAATTAATGTCACATATTGTATACTTTGTCGTATAAAGAAGGATAAAAAGGAGTCATAGCTATGAACAAAACCGAATTAAACAAAAACAAGCAACTCCCTTCTAAGAAGGAACGCCATAAATTATTCGGATCAGTAGACCCAGGTCCTCGCACGAAACCAGAAGAAAAAGACAAGATGGTAGACCTGCAAAATTCTAGGGAAGATTTCTTATTCAATATCGATATGGTCGGGATTTCAAATGTAAAACACCCGATTCAAATACCTAGTCAGCTTGCCCCACAGATTCAAACGACGATCGGAACGTTTTCTTTTGGCTCTTCTATTGCTCAAGGAAGTAAAGGAACAAACATGAGCCGATTTACTGAACAGCTTGATAAATACCACAATGAGGGCTTTGCGATTGATATAGAGACACTGAAGAAGTTTACCAAAGAACTTGCAGGTCGATTAAAACAGGAAGATTCTGAAGTTGAAGTATCCTTTCCTTGGTTCTTTGAAAGAAAAGGTCCTTATTCCGACCTGACCGGCATGAACCATGCAGATGCTACGATTAAAGTGCTCTATGATCAAGCAACGGGCTATGATATTACGGTTGAACTAACAGGGAAGATTACGACACTATGCCCATGTTCTAAGGAAATCAGCGAGTACAGTGCCCATAATCAACGTGGAAATGTTACGATGAGCGTGAAATTAACAGAAGACTTTGATGAACAGCAAGTTGACTGGAAAGCAGTCTTACTTGAAGCTGCTGAAAGCAATGCAAGCGCCCGTATTCATCCTGTATTAAAACGTCCAGATGAGAAAATGGTGACAGAGCAAGCTTATGAAAACCCACGCTTCGTCGAGGACATCGTACGCTTAGTTGCTGCTGATTTATACGAATATGATTTTGTTGAAGCATTTGAAGTAAGCTGTCGTAATGAGGAGTCGATTCATTTACATGATGCTGTAGCAACTCTGAGTTATGATAAAAAACAGGAAGATTCTGCCGAGTAAGGTGATTTTATGAAGCAAGTCTTGATTGGGCTGATTACGTTTTATCGCAAGTTTATAAGCCCTATGACCCCGCCGAGCTGCCGCTTCCAACCAACTTGTTCTGAATATGGGATAGAATCCTTAAAACGGTTTGGCTTTTTAAAAGGAACCTATTTAACGATAAAACGTCTGGGGAAGTGTCACCCCTTTCATAAGGGTGGTTTTGATCCTGTTCCCCTAAAGCACGACGACCAAAAAGATGTTCCGTACCGCTAAAGGGACGGGACATTTTCTTTTATCGATGTTTACAGTGCCATGGTTAAGGATAGACAACAATTACACGATCTGTATTTAGGAGATGAGTCCATGAACTTACATGTAACAGAAGCAGCAGCTAAGTGGTATGAGAATGAATTAGATATAGAAGGTGAGACATCCATCCGCTTTTATGTACGCTATGGAGGAGTTGGCGGGTTACAACCGGGTTTCTCCCTGGCTATTCGCGAAGACGTAAAACAAGAACCTATCGCCTCAACGAAAGTGAATCAAATCGAATATTTCGTTGAAGAAGACGATGAGTGGTATTTTGATAACCTCTCATTAAAAGTACTGCTTAATGAAAAATGGGATGAACCCGAATTTGAGTATGAATGAAAATAAGACACCTTTATAAAAGGGTGTCTTATTTTGTGTCTAAGGAAAATCGCTTAATTTGTTCCCATTGTTGTTCTTTTTTTAAGATATTATATTGCCTGTCGCCGAAAAGATCAAAATGCGGGAAGTTAGGGTCATGATGAATCCATGCCTTCTTTAAATTGTATCGTTTCCCCCACGCAGCCAGCTTATCTACATTTGCACAGCCTACCTTTGTTACTGTATCACAACCTGGAAATCTATCATCAAGCCAATAATGTGTCAGAAAAGCAATATGACCATTTTGAACTTGACTTTTCCACCTTTGCAGCTCTTGTCTTTTTACACCAAAGGCCATTATTCGTAAGACTCCATTGCCTCTATATAGGCATCATGCCAATCAGGGAAACTTCTGCGAATGGATACCGGCCGAAAGCTGTCTTGTTTAACGATGACATGCTTCGTTGTACCTTTCACAGCCACTCCCCCTTCCTTATACCTCACTTCATAGCCATACGTAACTCTAAGTCCATCATAGTCATCGACCCATGTAACAACATGAACATCATCTCCATAGCGAACGGGTTTTTTATAGTTGATCGTCACATCTACGACTGGAGAATAAACACCTTGCTGCTCAATTTCATGATACTTAAATCCCAAATCCTCAATAAAGGCTGTCCGACCTATTTCAAACCAGACTAAATAATTGGCGTGATAGACTACCCCCATCATATCTGTTTCCTGATAGCGAACATTAATTGTTGTTTCGTTTATTTTCATCCTTAAGACTCCCTCCGAACAATGCGCCAAGCATTTGTGATGTCACCATGTGTGATTGTGTGCAAGTCTTCTTCTTCCTTGTCTATTAAGCGAATCGCTTGATATTGGATCGCTTCATTAACTAAATTGTTGATGAATCGTCCATTTCCTTCTACTTCGTGCGATTGAAATAAGTCCAGTAAAAGCTGTTCAACATGATCACCAAGCTTATAGCCGTACTGCCCTGTTTGGTAAGCGAGCATGTCGAAGAGCTCGTGTTCGTCATAATCAGGAAAGGTTAAATACTTTTTAAATCGAGATGATAATCCAGGGTTGCTAGCGATCAGTTGCTTGATTTCCTCCTTATACCCAGCCAAGATGACGACTAGGTTTTCATTATGCCGTGTCATCTCATCAACGAGGGTTTCGATCGCTTCTTTTCCAAAATCATCACGTCCCCCGTTATATAAGGCATAGGCTTCATCGATAAACAGCACGCCGCCGAGAGCTTCACGTACTTTACGTTTCGTTTTCATTGCTGTCTGCCCAACATAGCCCGCAACAAGATCACTTCTTGAAGCCACGACCATATGTCCACGTTTCAAAAGACCGCATTCCTTTAGAATCTGTGCATAAATGTCGGCAACAGTGGTCTTACCCGTACCAGGGTTTCCTGAAAATACCGAATGAAGCTGAATCGGTACTACAGGATACCCGCGCTTCTTCCTCTTCTGCTGGGCCTGTACAAAGGAGGAGAGTTTTTCAACTTCTTCTTTCACACTGTTTAATCCAATAAGTGAATGAAGTCGATCTATGGGTGAAGAGGATTCGTCATCGCTTGTTTCGTCAAAATTTAAATCCTGCTCACTTATTCTCATGTGATCTAACCAATGCCGCTTATCCTCTAGCTGTTCGGAGGCACCCTTTTTAAAAATCGTTTTCAACACGAGGTTACGAACGGTTCGTGCGTTCCCAAATGAATCATCAACCCGTTCTTTTTCAATAAGGGATTCAAATAACATCAGTGCACGTTCAGTAAAGAAAAAGTCATTCTCAAGCGCCGCATCCTCAGCAATTTGTAAGAGCTCATGAAGCTGATAATCAGGCAGTTCAATGTGATTTTGTTCGGGAAATCTGCTGCGAAGACCAGGGTTAGACCAAAGAAATTGACGCATTTCTTCTGGATAACCGGCTAAAATAACGGCGAATTTTCCGCCATATTCCTTACTGGTCATGGCAGATACTAGGGTATCGATAACAGCTTGTCCATAATCATTCCCTGTCTGCCCTTCTCTCTTCAAACTATAGGCTTCGTCGATAAACAGAACCCCGCCAACAGCTTGCTGAACATAATTCATCGTATTCTCTTCACTTTGCCCCACATATGAACCAACAAGATGGGAACGATTGACTTCGACCACCTCTTTTGTATCCAGGATTCCGAGTTCATAATAAATGTTCGCCAGTAATCTAGCGATTGTTGTTTTACCTGTACCAGGATTTCCAGTCATAATCATGTGGAGGCCGGGGGCATCAACCATAGAAAACCCAATATGACGCCGATATTGTTGATATTTTAAAAACTGATAATAATGCTTAATATATTTCTTCACATCAGATAAGCCCACCATTTGGTCAAAGGACTCAAGTGGATTCTCATTTACTGACAATGTTAAAAATTGTGGAAGGCGTTGATACAATTCATCTTGATATTCAGTGAGTTTTCTCGTTTTCTCATTAACTTGTTTAACCGGAATATTTATCCGCCGATGTTCAATTGAATCGAGGGCTTCCGTTAGTATTTCTTTTAAAGATAGTAAGTGCTCGTACACTTCTTGATACAATTTAAGACGACGGCTTGTCGCATCAACAATATTTTTAGTGGCAAGCTCTTCATTCCACTGTTCCTGCACAACCTCCACTTCATCATACATGACCTGTGCTTTTTTTCCTTTTGCGGAATCATGATCGGTTTCATGAAGGATCCATTGTTCATATGGTGTTTCCTTTAAAAGTGTATAAGCTTTAAGGAGCTGAATCGACTCATATAAATCACGAACTAAAGGATTGTCAGGATCGATCACCCGTGCTTCATCAATAAATTGATCAGCAAGTGGATCCTTGTCTCTATGTCGCTTCATCCGATGATAGGCAAGGACAATATAAAGGAGTGCTTTTATTTCTTTATCCATAATTTGCTCATCATTCATCAAACGTAATGCTTCAATTTCTGTAACTTGTGGCTCTTGATCAAGGCTGTTCCACGTTTTAAGAATTGATTTATCCACGGCTTCACTTCCTTCCATCATCACTTTTTCAATTTTATCATAGTCTATTTCTTATGTAGATTAACATGCCCATACCAATCACCCCTTCAAAGAACAAGCGCTGTAACTGGTTATAATCAACATCATGTAATCATGCCCACAGTCAAATATTTTTATTGTACGCTAAAAGTAAAAAAGCAGATCCCTTATTTTACGAAGGGATCTGCTTCATACGATTGTGATGACGTTGTTCAATTCGTTCATCAATTTGGTCGAGCAGCTTTTGGTCAGCTTTTATTAAGCGAATATTCTCTTGAACACGCTCGCTATAGGTTATTTTTTGTCTTCTTCTCATAAGAATCGCTCCTTTTGTTATAAAAGGATTCCCATGTTTAAAACAAAATATTCCTAATTTAACGCATTCTTCATTTTCACCATAAAGTCATAAGTCATCGGCCCGACCTTACGTGGCTGTTGAATGACACCATCCGTCCCGATGAAATATGTAGTCGGAAGGGCGATCGCTTGATAATCGTTGTTCACGTTAAGTTCCTTGTCTAATACGACTGGAAAAGTATATCCACCCTCTTCTATATAATTTCTCACTTTTTTTATACTGCTTTCGGAACCTGTGGCATTAACAGCGACAATTTGAATTTCGTCACCGTATTCTTGCTGAAACTTTTCCATTCTCGGCATTTCTTCACGACATGGGGGACACCATGTTGCCCAAAAGTTTAATATCACCTTCTGTCCACGTAAGTCGGATAAACTTAAAGTCTCCCCTGCAAGGGTCTCTAAAGTGAAATCAGGAGCTTTTTCTCCTACTTCGAGGCCATCTGGAGCGTTGGGTGGTGTGATACTTGTCCCTTCCTGTGAAGAATCTCCCGTGACGTTATACTCGACAACTTCACCTTCTGAAGATTCTCCCTGGTCCTCACTAAAAACATTAAACACTACAACACCTATTAAAACCATTAAAAAGAGCCCCGCTCCGATTTGTTTAATCATTCTAACCCATCCTTTTTAAGTATAAAGTTCAAAAAGGCAATAAAAGGAGTACCCCTATTATACATATCACACCAAGCGAGCAGACATGCCTTTACAATCCTTAAAATTATTTTTAACTGAATCAATTTCATGATTTAGGTGCCACGTGCCCCAAGGGATTCAAAACGTAAAAAAGAAAGCACCTCCCCAAGTTTAGTCAAGTTTTTGAAATCATTTTTATTAGGTTAAGGGCAGTAATCTGGAAGGCTCAATCTCAAGAGAGGTTTCCGTTGCCTTGGATGAAAAGGAAGGTCCGGGAAATCACTCGCTTTCCGGGGCGATGTGGAGCAACACGGATAGAAAAGTGATCAGACCTCTTTATAAAACTGAAACTAAAATCTGCTGGATAAGAATCCATTTTGAACCTTTTCGGAAAAGAGCCTTCTATTCTGCCAGTCTTTGGCATTTCAAAAAAGAGCAATTATTAAATTGATTCACCTGGTAAACTATTTATCCTTTATACATAACAATATAGATGTTTGCAATGTCTTGTAAAGCAGTCAGACCCATTGTTTGAAAAAATGTCATGAGGAAAGTCCTTGTGTTCATATTAAAAGGCCGCTCATTGAAGAGCGGCCTTTTAATATATTATTTAGCTTAATTTGTTACGTAACACCATTTGGAGAATTCCACCATGACGATAGTAATCTACTTCTACCTCACTATCAAAACGAGCAACGACGTCGAATTCCTTCTTATTCCCCTCTTCGTCTGTTGCCGTTACTTTTACAAGATCATGAGGCTTAACAGATTCATCAACTTGAACATCAATCGTTTCACGACCTGTTAATCCTAGAGATTCAATCGTATCTCCTTCTTTGAACTGCAATGGAAGAACACCCATCATCACAAGGTTTGAACGGTGAATACGCTCAAAGCTTTGAGCAATAACCGTTTTAATTCCTAGAAGATCTGTTCCTTTAGCTGCCCAGTCACGAGAGCTTCCCATGCCGTAATCATTACCAGCAATAACAACTAGAGGCGTTTGATCCTCTTTGTATTTCATTGCTGCCGTGTAAATAGGCATAACTTCCTCAGTCGGCCAGTACGTAGTGTAGCCACCTTCTGTATCTGGAGCTAACCCATTACGGATACGGATGTTACCAAACGTTCCACGCATCATCACTTCATGGTTTCCTCGGCGTGAACCGTAGGAGTTGAAGTTACGAGGTGACACGTTATTCTCCTGAAGGTATTCCCCTGCCGGCATATCTTTAGGAATAGCACCAGCTGGAGAAATGTGGTCAGTTGTTACGGAATCACCAAATTTACCAACAACGCGCATGCCATTAAGAGGTTTAACGGTTTCTGGATCACGAGATAACCCTTCAAAGAACGGCGGGTTCTGGATATACGTAGAATCATCGTTCCAATCATATAGAGGCTCATCTGTTGTGTCGATCTCATTCCATTTTTCGTTCGAGTTGAAGACATTCTCATACTCTTTACGGAAAATTTCAGGTGTGACCGCACGAGAGATTTCAGCTTTGATTTCCTCTTGTGTTGGCCAAATATCGTCGAAGTAAACAGGCTCGCCATCCTTATCAGTACCAAGCGCTTCCTTCTTGAGATCTATATCAACCGTTCCAGCCAGCGCGTACGCGACAACAAGTGGCGGTGAAGCCAAGTAGTTTGCTTTAACAAGCGGGTGAATACGGCCTTCAAAGTTACGGTTACCTGAGAGAACAGAAGAGGCTGTTAAATCATTATCAGCAATCGCCTTTTCAATCTCAGGAAGCAGTGGACCGGAGTTCCCGATACAAGTTGTACAGCCGTATCCTACTAAGTTAAAGCCTAACTGGTTCAAGTATGGCATTAACCCGGCATCTTCAAGGTAACGTGTAACAACTTTAGAACCTGGGGCAAGTGACGTCTTCACATATTCAGGCACATCAAGGCCTTTTTCAATTGCCTTTTTAGCAACTAACCCTGCTCCCAGCATAACGTGCGGGTTAGAAGTGTTTGTACAAGAAGTGATGGCGGCAATGGCTAAAGCACCTGTTTTCATAACTGCTTTCTTGCCATTGGCAAATTCAACTTCTGCCTCTTTATCAAACTCAGACTTGTCTAAGCCAAAACCGTGGTTTCCGGCTGGACCAGTAATCGCTTTAGTAAAAGATTCTTTCATTTGAGAAAGTGGAATTAAGTCCTGTGGACGCTTAGGGCCAGATAAGTTTGGCTCAAGGTCACTTAATTCAATTTCAACCAATGATGTGAATTCAGGATCTTCTAGAGACGGGTCATACCAAAGATTGTTCTCTTTGCAATATTTTTCGACAAGATCAATTTGCTCTTCACTGCGTCCTGTTAAACGCATGTACTCTAGAGATTCGCCGTCGACCGGGAAGAAACCACACGTCGCGCCATATTCTGGTGCCATGTTTGAGATCGTTGCGCGATCGGCAAGCGGCATTTCCTGTAAACCAGGCCCGAAGAATTCAACAAATTTACCAACAACGTTTTGTTCTCTTAGCTTTTGTGTAACTTTTAACGCTAAGTCAGTAGCTGTTGTTCCTTGCGGGAAACTTCCGTTAAGTTTAACACCGATAACTTCAGGTGCAGGGAAGTAGGACGGCTGTCCTAGCATGCCCGCTTCCGCTTCAATGCCGCCAACACCCCATCCAAGCACGCCAAGACCATTGATCATTGTCGTATGGGAGTCTGTCCCGACAAGTGTGTCAGGGTAAGTATCAACAGTACCTTCATCGTTCTCTTTCGCATGAACGACGTTTGCAATGTATTCTAAGTTTACTTGGTGAACGATACCAGTTGCTGGTGGAACAGCACGATAGTTATTAAACGCCTTTTGAGCCCAGTGTAGAAATTCATAGCGTTCCTGGTTCCGTTCGAATTCTAGCTCCATATTTGCATTTAACGAGTCAGCTGTACCGTATTTATCAACCTGTACAGAGTGGTCAATAACTAAATCTACCGGAACCTCTGGATTAATCTCATCCGGGCTTCCTCCCATATCAACCATTGCTTTACGAAGTGAAGCAAGGTCAACAACAGCTGGAACACCAGTGAAGTCTTGTAAGATTACACGGGAAGGTTTAAATGGAACATCTTCCCCTTTTGATTTACTAGTTCCCCAGTTTGCTAGACTCTCCACGTGACCATCATGAATCACACGTCCATCATGCTGACGAAGCAGAGATTCAAGCAGAATACGAATGGAGAAAGGCAGACGGGAAATCTTGCCATGTCCCGCATTTTCTAAGGCTTTTAGATCGTAATAGTTGTACGTTTTGCCATTTAAGTCAAATTGTTTGCGAGCATTAAATGCATTGCTAGCCATATTCCTTTTACCCCCTCATCAAAATTAAACGGCGAGGCTGTGTACCAGCTTCCCCATTCCCCAAAAAAAATGTTCATTTGTATCCTTTTATATAAAAGTTCACAAATATGCACCCTTTATTTTAAATGAAAACGATTAATATGTAAAATATTTAGACATCATTTTTATAACTTCGACAATCCTCTTACCATGACACCTTATAAAGCTCACACTTCTTCTTGTCTTTCCCTGCCTAAACTTTTATAATTATAATTGTAATCTACGTTAAACTATTTAAATTATGAAACAGGTGATATTATGTCAGGTGGCTTTGCCCTATTTATTGTCGGGTGGATTGTCATCATGGTCACGCTTATGGGAATTGGCGGTTTTTTCATGTTTCGCAAGTTCCTTAAGCGAATGCCAAAAGAAGATGGAAAATCAACCATTGATTGGGAAGAACACTATATAGAGCGGACGCTCCATATGTGGAAACCAGAACAAAAAGCATTGCTTGAAGAACTTGTTTCCCCTGTTCCTGAGTTATTCCGAGACATTGCTAAGCAGAAAATTGCCGGGAGAATTGGACAAGTGGCCATAGAAAAGAAATGCTCCAAGATCACACAAGACGTCATCATAGAAGGGTATATTCTCGCTACACCTAAACGTGATCATAAATTTTTAATCAAAAAGCTTAACGAAAAAGAAATTGACATTACACCATACCAGCCTTTATTTGACCGCTAAAAAGCTCATGCTATTGAAATAGCACGAGCTTTTTTAAATTCAAAAAAGTATATTCTGCGAGCTGAGAAACCTCCTGTCACGGTCAAGAGGCTTTAATTTAACTAGTTATAATGTTCTTTCTAGTTGTAAGTATTGCCTGAGCATGGCTAAACGCCATGTTACGATCATGCCAAGGGCCAGCAGGAAGAACATCCCGCTCATTTGCCCGAAAGCTATCGTCTGCCCGATGATAAGCTTAAGTACAATACGCAATATAAGTAGTCCAAATAAAATAAAGACGAACGCTTTTGACGGCTTTAAATAAATCTGATCCTCCCGCACTTCAAATTTTGATGTACGGATGAGAAAAAATGAAAAGAGAATCCCCACACAAACTGCCTCAGCAACCTGGCTCCACTGCACGCGAAAAACCGGAAATAAAAACATGAGCGCCCCCGTACTCATAAAAAGTGGAGGTAAGATAATCTTTTTCACGCTGGCAGGCCTTCTAGCGGCCCGAAGCCGGACAAATATCATTACAGTAGCCATAAACGCAGCTACCACTGTGCTTGCAATAATCCAAAACATAAAGATTTCACTCTTTCTAACAATTCCATAATAAGTTAATTCAACACTCGTTCGATCGCCTCTAACACATGCGGTTCATCAAATGGCTTCACAATGAAATCTTTTGCCCCCATTTCAATCGCTTCAACGACCATCTTCTGCTGTCCCATAGCTGAACACATAATTACTTTTGCACCTTTAAAAGCAGACTTAATTTGTTTGAGAGCATCGAGGCCGCTCATCTCAGGCATGGTTATATCCATCGTTACTAAGTCCGGATTTAATTCATGAAACATCTCAACAGCCTCTTTGCCATTTTCTGCTTCCCCAACTACATGGTGCTGAGCTTTCTGTAAAATATTAGTCAATGTAGCCCGCATAAACTTTGCATCATCTACGATTAGTATTCTAGCCATCCTGCCCCTCCTTACCGAATATTACTCGGTATCATTCGCGACCGTTAAAATGATGGTCATGGAGATACCAATTACGGTCAAATACACCCCTAAATCAAATAATAGAGCGGTAGCTAATTCTGTTCTCCCTAAAATAGGCAGCTGGAAATAAGCGAAAGTTTGGCTTAAGAATGGTTCGCCAAAGGCAAACGAGCCTGCACCTGTAGCAACAGCAATTAGCAGCCCGGTAAAAGTCATGTAGCGAAAGTTAACGCGAATCACTTTTTCCATCGCATTCAGGCCATAAGCCATATACATAAGAACAAGGGCCGCAGCAGCCATCAATCCTCCGATAAAGCCTCCACCAGGAGCATTGTGCCCAGCAAAAAATAAATAGACTGAGAACCCAAGAAGGATAAAAGCAATAATGGATGTCGTCGTTCGTAGTATTAAATCGTTTGTCCTAGTCATAAACAAGCTCCTTCAAAAAGTTTCAATATGTTTATCATAATACAAAGTTCATTGAATTGCCATCTAATTAAAAACCTTGGAAGCCGAATAATCCCGCAAGATAGGAAGTTAGTTTCGTCATCCAATCGAAATACAACGCGATCCCCATGAAAATCATAATATATCCGCCAATTTTCATAATTTTGCCGCTATGTCGTTTGATCCAGTCCAATTTCCCAATAAAGAAAGAGAGGACTAAAAATGGAATAGAAAATCCGAGGGAGTAGGATATCATCATCACAAGAAATAAGTCCGGATTATCAGCTGCAAGCGCCAATACGGAAGCTAATATCGGCCCCATACAAGGTGTCCAACCTAGTGAAAATGTCAGCCCGATAATAAATGAACCAAGATAACCGGCAGGACGGTTTTTAAAAGTGATTTTGCGATCCTTCATAAGAAATTGGAAGTTGAACACCCCGATGATCACAAATCCGAAAAAGATGATCAGAATGGCTCCCACTCTCCGGATAATCTCCTCATTTTGAATGAAAAACTGGGAGAATAAAGATCCTGAAAATCCTAAAATTATAAAAATAATTGTAAAACCAAGCAGGAACAATATTGTGTGAGTGAGGCTCTTCTTCTTAAGCATTCCATTATCTTCTTTTAATTCATTTATGCTCATCCCCGTTATGTAGGATAGAAAAACTGGATACAAAGGAAGAACACATGGTGATATAAAAGAAAGAAAGCCTGCACCAAATGCTAAAAATATATTTATATCTGACATAACAACACCTCCACGTTCAGACTCGAGTCCTATTGTATCAAAACAAATTCAAAAAAACGATTATTCAGTTGTGAACATCTGTTGACGTTCGTTTAGAAAAAAGCAGAAATAGGCACTAAGTATTCTCTATGGCTTTCTCCCTTTTAATGCTAGGGGATCTGGATCGCAGCTAGATCCCCTTTTGCAAATCAAAAACCCTCTCTTCCATATGTATGGAAGAAAGGGCTTAGCAATTATCATTTATTCTGTTGATTATTCATCGAACGCATCATCTGATTAATCTTCTTCTGTGATGGCTTTTGACCCATTTGCATCATCATTGTGCGCAACATTTGCTCATTAATTGGCGGGTTCTTCTTTAAATAGTTCATCATATATCTTCTCGCTATGAAAAAGCCCAAGGCTACTCCGCCAATGAGAGCCAAAACGGCAATGATGATCACCCATACTATGCCCAAAGTCATTTAAACGTCTTCCTCCTTCGTATTGTCTCCCATAACAGTATAGTAAAATGCTCATAGGAATACAATAGGGCATTTTACGATAACAGACGCTGACTTGAAAGAGGGGAAACCCATCCATAATGCTCTCCGTTTTCCTCTACAATAAAAAACGTTTGATCACACATTCTTAGTGGTTGAAATAGAACCCTTTCTGCCTGCCAGAGGCTGTCACACTGCAATAGACAACAGCTTTTCTTATTTACGATTATATCATAATTTTGTTCATAATTGAATAAATGCCCATTCTTATTTATAGAGAATGGGGTTACCTTTGATCCCTTACAAAGATCTCCCAGCCATTCATTAAAAGAGAAATCTTCGGTTATATAATCCAATTGTTTTTGATGTAATTTTGATTGAGGGAGACGCATGCACTCCTGGAAAAATCGTTTTAACATTTCTACTTTATAGTAATAGTGTTCACAGACTTCTTGTCTAATTGCATAGATCACAAATTGCATAGCTCCATCACTCCTTGTTCTTGATTATACAGAGCCTCGAGCGAACAATTTGTCACAATATGACTAACTAGTCCAACGATTTTTGTCAAAACTGAAAAACTTAAAAGCGGACTACTGTATTTTGATATACAGTAGTCCAATTCTATTTATTTATTCATTAAGCTTTCCGCGTGTTTGACTACATTTTCTACGGTAAAGCCATAATTTTTAATGACAGTCTCTCCTGGAGCGGACGCGCCGAATGTATCGATGCCGATGATAGAGCCATCAAGGCCGACATAACGCTCCCAGCCAAAAGATGCACCCATTTCAACCGCAAGACGGTTTCTCACTGCATTCGGCAATATTTTTTCTTGATATTCTCTTGATTGATTATTAAAACGATCGAATGATGGAATACTTACCACTCGTACATCATAACCTTTGGTCTTGAGTTCTGATTGTGCTTGTACAGCTAGCTGTACTTCAGATCCCGAGGCCAGCAAGATCCCATCAGGTGTTTGTTTATCGGAATCACTTAGAATGTATGCCCCATGTTTCACTCCCTCGTAAGCTTTTTCACTTGTACCTTCAAGTGTCGGCAAGCCCTGGCGAGTCAGTACAAGTGCTGTTGGAGTTGTATTTGACTCAAGAGCAATTCTCCAGGCTGCACTTGTTTCATTTCCGTCTGCAGGACGAATTAAGGAAAGGTTTGGCACGGCTCTTAGGGAAGCCAGTTGTTCAACAGGCTCATGAGTAGGCCCATCCTCGCCAACAGCTACAGAGTCATGCGTAAATACATAGTTTACAGGCAGATTCATAATAGCAGATAAACGCAAGGCTGGACGGAGGTAATCACTGAAAACAAAGAACGTACCAGCATAAACTTTTAACCCACCATGCAGTGCCATACCGTTTAGCGCACAAGCCATGGCAAACTCACGGACACCAAACCAAATATTACGACCTGCATAATTTTCACGTGAGAAGTCCTCTTCTCCTTCTACCGCCGTTTTATTGGAGCCGGCAAGATCGGCACTTCCACCAAAGAAGTAAGGTACAACTTCGGATAATGAATTAATGACCTTTCCTGAGGCTGCACGTGTTGCCGGGCTATCCTCTGCAGTAAATGTTGGCAGGCTGTCTTGCCATCCTTCAGGAAGTTCGCCATTAATGGCTTGTTCCAATTCTTTACCAAGTTCAGGATATGATTCCTTGTACTGTTTCATTAAATCATTCCACTGTGCTTCTTTATCTTCACCATTCGCTTGTACTTTCTTTTTGAAATCTTCATATACTTCTTCAGGAACTTGGAACGGTTCATGTTCCCAGCTATAATGTTGTTTCGCTGCTGTAACCTCTTCTTCTCCGAGCGGTGCCCCATGAGAAGCAGACTTACCAGATTTATTAGGTGAGCCATAACCGATCACTGTTTTAACTTCAATCATTGTCGGCTGTTCGGTGTTTTGTTTTGCTTGTTCAATGGCTTTGCTAATATCTTCTGTATTCGTTCCATCTTCTACACGAATGACTTGCCAGCCATAAGCTTCATAACGTTTCTCAACACTTTCACTAAAAGAACGATCAAGATCCCCATCCAATGAAATATCATTAGAATCATAAAGCACGACTAATTTCCCTAAGCCTAAGTGACCTGCTAAGGAAGCGGATTCTTGAGATACGCCTTCCATTAAATCACCATCGCCACAAATCGCGAAAGTGTAGTGATCAACGACGTTGTATTGTTCACGATTATATTTAGCCGCTAGATGTGCCTCTGCCATAGCCATTCCTGTTGCCATTGAAATTCCCTGGCCTAATGGTCCAGTGGTTGCTTCCACACCGTCTGTATGATGAACCTCTGGGTGACCGGGTGTTTTTGAATCCCATTGACGGAACGATTTAATATCATCTATCGTTACGTTATATCCTGAAAGGTGCAGCAAGCTGTATAACAGCATTGATCCATGACCTGCTGATAAAACAAAACGATCACGGTTAAACCAGTGTGAATTTCCTGGATTGTGGTTCATAAATTTTGTCCAAAGGGTGTAAGCCATTGGGGCCGCTCCCATGGGCATCCCTGGATGACCTGATTGCGCTTTTTCAACTGCATCAATAGTAAGTGTTCGGATAGTATTAATAGATGTTTGTTCAAGGCTTGAAGCCATGTCAACATTCTCCTTTCGTCTTCCCATATATGTATCATGTATTATCCTATAATGAAAATGAGCAAGTGACAAGCATTGTTATTGTTATTCACCAATCTTCTTAATAGACATCCATTACTTTTCCCTAGATTCACAAAGCTAAACAAAAAACCGTACCCACAATGAGTACGGTATATGATTTAATGTTTTTTTTCATTTTCCTGCATTTCTTTCAGCTTTTTCGGTGTAACGTCCTTCCCGTTTGGGTCCACAACAGTCATACCTTTCAACTGATTTTTAAAGGATTTACGAACATTCTTTAAATATTCTTGACGAAGTTCTTGCTGCTCCGTCTTTTCAGCTTTATTTAAACCTTCACCTTTAGATTTATTAGCTAATTCATTAATTCGTTTCAGTTTTTCATCTGCTAACATTTTCACATACCTCCTTAACTGGTATTGGCCATGAAAAAGACAAGCGTCATATGACACTTGTTATATAGTAATATTACCTATTTTTCTGTTGTTTTTCAAGCGTAATGAACTCTTGGTATCGACGATGCACAGTAGCCTTAGAGACATCGTAACCCAGTCCTCTTAGTGTCGCTGCGATCTCGTTAAAGGTTAGTTTGTTGTTTCTTAAGCGAACAACTTCTTCAACTGGAAAATCAACCCGTGCTCTGCCGGGAGCAAGATGTTGATTCGATAAGTTCTTAGATGGATCGTATCCACTCTCAACGGCCTTCTTCATCCCTCGCCTAATCTTCATATTATGTATTTTGCGCTGGTATTCTTCAACAACTCCTACAATCTGCAGCACCATGGAATCCGATTCAGAAAATTGCAGTTCCCCTTCGTGTGATAACGAATAGATACGAACATCCAGCTTTTGAAGTTGATGAAAAAGTGCAATTTTGGTATTTCCTCTGCCCAATCTCGTCTCATCTTGAATAATAAGAACATCTGCTTTTCCATTTGAAAAATGGTCCAGCAAGCGGAAGACCCCTTCACGTTCAATATCATATCCGCTTGCTTGCTCTTCAATACAATCTACCACTTCGATTGATTGGTGTTCGGCCATCGCCATTAATTCAGTCCGTTGTCTTTTTAATGAAGAAACTTGTGCTTCTTTCTCCGTGCTTACACGGCAATAGAGAATTGCTTTCATGCTGTACCACCTCTTGTTTTTTCAACCCAAGGATAACTGATTTATATACTTGTGACCATAGAGTAATATAAAAAGGCTAGACCAGCGGCAAATAATAGAATATACGTGATATCGAGTTTTGAAAGTTTGTTGAACATATAATATACCCCCTATTAAGGAACAACCGTTCTTAGAAACGTTTGTTCGTGTTTGTTAATTTTAATTATATACGAACAAAAGTTCCTGTCAACTGTTTTTTCGAACGCTTGTTTGTATTTTTTGAAAACGCATGGTACAATGTGGTTATTATAATTCTATGTACGAGGTGGCAATCTATGAATAAACTTTCGAAACGTCAACAAGCAATACTAGACTTTATTAAAGAGCAAGTCTTACTAAAGGGGTACCCCCCATCCGTAAGAGAAATCGGACAATCCGTCGGGCTTGCTTCGAGTTCAACCGTGCACGGACACCTTTCCCGCTTAGAAAAAAAAGGCTACCTTCGACGGGACCCTACGAAACCCCGAGCGATAGAAGTCATTGATTTAGAGGAGAACCAAAGCGTTCCCCGCACCGAAGCATTTTACGCACCGGTAATAGGTAAAGTTACGGCTGGCTCCCCCATTACAGCAATAGAAAATATCGAGGAATACGTCCCTCTTCCTGACTCATTAGCAGGGTCAGATGACAATACGTTTGTTTTAGTTGTACAAGGTGATAGTATGATTGAAGCGGGTATCCTGAATGGAGATATGGTGATCGTTCGCCATCAACAGACAGCCGAGAACGGGGATATTGTTGTGGCTATGACAGAGGATGAGGAAGCCACAGTGAAGCGTTTTTTCAAAGAAAAGAAGCATATTCGACTACAGCCTGAAAATGCAACCATGGAACCGATTATATTAAATGATGTTTCAATACTAGGTAAAGTAGTCGGTCTTTACCGCACCGTTCATTAAAAAAATCCGAGAGCTAAATCAATTGCTCTCGGATTTTTAGTTTAGGAAAATTTATCACGCTAACGTGGTGACTTGTAATATTGCTGACCTTTATAGTTTTTTCCGCATCAAGTTAGCAGCTTAAATTGATGCATAATCTATGCCTCTGGTTCAATTGCTGATATTTTATGAAAGTCTGACAAATGCCCTCTACATTGCTATAGTCATTACATATAATGAACTATTAACTGATAAAGGAGGTATAGATATGAGTTACGGCAATTACGGATCAGGATTTGCCTTGATCGTGGTTCTTTTCATTCTTTTGATCATCGTAGGTACTGGCTTTAACCGCGGTGGATACGGTGGTGGATTTGGTGGAGGTTTTTAATAAAAACTCTCCAGTAGTTTTTGAGGATAGATCTATTATCCTTCCTTCATAACTAGTATTTTAGCCTATCCAGAGTAACAAGTAACCCCCTAAGCTTAAACATTTCCGTTGAAACGTTTACCTTCTCTCACCTTTGACGATGGTACAGACGATAAAGGGACAGTGACCCGCATCCTCTGTACCATCTTTTGCAATGATAGCTTTATACCTGGCCCTCCCGCAAAAATCCAGAGCTCTGTTGTTATGCCTGCTTTTGTTAGCGATTTAATTAAAAAACCTTGACGCTCCCAGCGCCAAGGCATTTCAAAGTTTAATAAGTTTGTAGATATTGCTCGCGCTCCCATGGATGTACCTGAGTACGGAACATATCCCACTCTATTTCTTTCGCTTCAATAAAGTGTTCAAACAAGTGCTCTCCAAGCGCTTTTACCATGACTTCATCTGATTGCAGCTCAAGAAGTGCATCAGAAAGTGTTGCAGGCAGATCCTTAACGCCGTGGGCTTCACGCTCTCTTTTGTCCATTACATAGATGTTACGATCAACTGGTGCTGGTGCCTCAAGCTTGTTCTCAACACCATCAAGACCAGCAGCAAGCAGCACTGCCATAGCCATGTATGGGTTTGCCGCAGGGTCAACACTACGCACTTCAATACGCGTGCTTAACCCGCGAGATGTCGGCACACGAACGAGTGGACTACGGTTTTGACCTGACCAAGCAACATAACAAGGTGCTTCGTAACCAGGTACAAGACGCTTATAGGAATTGATAGTCGGGTTGGTTACGGCTGTGAAGTTAGTCGCATGCTTTACAATTCCGGCTGTAAATTGATAAGCGACATCAGATAACTGCTCTTTTCCATTTTCATCAAAAAAGGCATTGCCATCCTCAGTGAATAGTGACATGTTGGCATGCATACCAGATCCGTTCACACCAAACAATGGTTTAGGCATAAAGGTTGCATGTAATCCATGCTGGCGTGCAATGGTCTTAACTGCCAGCTTAAAAGTTTGAATATCGTCGCAGTGTTTTACTGCATCAGAATATTTGAAATCGATCTCATGTTGTCCCGGAGCCACTTCATGGTGAGAAGCTTCGATTTCAAAACCCATCTCTTCAAGCTCAAGCACAATATCACGACGGCAATTTTCACCTAAGTCTGTTGGTGCTAAATCAAAATACCCGCCTTTATCATTAAGTTCCATCGTTGGTTCGCCATTTACATCCAGCTTGAAAAGGAAAAATTCAGGCTCTGTTCCGATATTAAAGGCCGAGAAACCTAGTTCTTCCATTTTCTTTAAATTACGCTTTAGATTGTAACGTGGACATCCTTCAAATGGTGTCATATCAGGGTTATAAATATCACAAATAAAGCGTGCTACCTTACCTTTTTCAGATGACCACGGGAAGACAACAAATGTATCAAGGTCTGGTACTAAGTACATGTCTGATTCTTCAATACGAACAAATCCTTCGATGGACGAACCATCAAACATCATCATTCCATCAAGAGCTTTATCTACTTGACTTACTGGTATTTCAACATTTTTAATCGTGCCTAGCATATCCGTGAATTGCAAACGGACAAACTTTACATTTTCCTCGTCAATCTTCTTGAAAATTTCTTCTCTCGTGAATCCCATTTGTCTCCTCCTATGCTACTTTAGTGGAAGAATCGTGATAATTCTCCCTGTCTTATACTTGCCTTCCCTTGCCTTCCCGCGGTGAACAGTTCTCGCTGTAACATACGGCGAAGCTCTTTGTCAGTGAGTTCATTATGAACTTCTTCCATTTGGTCTCCACTGTATGGCTCATTCTCCGGCTGATGGGTAAGCGTAAGCACCTGTTTAATTCCAGCCATATTCACGCCCTTTTCAATAAGCGCTTTAATCTCAAGCAAACGATCAACATCATTAAAGGAAAAAAGCCGTTGATTGCCGTTTGATCTAACTGGATTAACTAACTGATGCTTTTCGTAATACCTGATTTGCCGGGCTGAAAGATCAGTCAAGGATTGTACAATCCCCATCGGGAACAACGGCATCGAACGACGAACTTCATCACTCATCGATTTGCCACCCCCAAAAGAAATTCTAATTACATTATACGACAGTCATTATAGATGTCAAGAGATGTTAAGTAAGTTAACATGGAAATTCACAGAAAAAACTGAAGAATGAATGTCCTTCAGTTTTTATGTATTGATCAACATTCTCTTAATTTAATTGTTGCACTGCCTGTGAGACAGCGATTTTAACGTGAGCATACGTGAGCCCACCTTGAACAAAGGCGGTATAAGGAGGGCGCAGCGGACCATCTGCTGTCAATTCGAGACTCGCACCTTGAATAAAAGTTCCCGCGGCCATAATAACATCACTATCATAACCAGGCATCGGGCTTGGATGTGGCTTTACATGGGAGTTGATCGGCGACGCCGCTTGGATAGCTTGGCAGAAACGGACCAGCTGCTCATCCGTATCGAAGTTTACAGATTGGATCAAATCTGTTCGCTTAGCATGATAACTTGGTGTTGTTTTAAAACCAAGAGTTTCCAGCAATTTAGCGGTAAAAATCGCTCCTTTTAATGCTTCTCCGACAACATTCGGGGCCAGAAAAATACCTTGGTACATTTCCTGTAAAGTATTCAAACTAGCCCCCGTTTCTTTTCCTAGTCCAGGAGCTGTTAAGCGATTTCCGCACAGTTCGATTAAATCCCCTCTACCTGCGATATACCCACCTATCCTAGCGATCCCGCCACCTGGATTCTTAATCAGCGATCCAGCAATCAAATCCGCTCCAACTTCAATCGGCTCATTCTCCTCAACGAATTCGCCGTAGCAGTTATCGACAAAGATGATGACATCTTCTTTTATTGACCTGACAAAAGCGATCATCTTCCCTATTTCCTCGATTGAAAAAGAAGGACGATCCGCATAACCTTTGGACCTTTGGATGGCGACAACCTTTGTACGTTCTGAGATAGCAGCCTCTACTTTAGGCTGATCAATCTCTTGATTATTTTTTAAAGGGATCGCTTGATAGGTCACGCCAAAATCCGTTAACGAACCCTTATCTTCTCCACCTTGTTTTCCGATAACTTCCTCGAGCGTATCATACGGTTCACCAGTAATATACACCAGCTCATCCCACGGACGCAACACACCAAACAACGCCGTTGTAATGGCGTGAGTTCCTGAAATGAGCTGGTGTCTGACTAAAGCATCTTCCGCTTTAAAAATTTCAGCATATAATTCCTCTAAAGTATCTCTGCCGAAGTCGTCATATCCATAACCTGTGGTGGGGTTAAAATGCGAGTCTGACACCTTAAGCTTTTGAAACGCGTCTAATACTTTTCGCTGATTTTTCTCAACTAAGGCTTGTACGTTTTCATGCTGCGAGCGAATTTGTTCTTCTACAGCTGACACTAGTTCGTTCATCTTACTCTTCCTAACTATTGTAATATCTTGTTTTTTAGAGGGTGTTCAGGATGGATATACCCATGCAAAGCGTACCCTTCTCTATCTTCGTGAAATTTTATCGTTGTTACAATGCTCCCACTCTTGAATTGTTGCAGACGTTTACCTTGGGAAGCAGGAATGAATAAGCTGTATTCATACCATTCCTCTTTAAGTACTTCTTCTACTTTATCAAGGATACGCTTTATATCAATGCGATCATGCACACTTACAGAGAGTGATGGAAACGTACTAGGTATAAAATCATCACGAAGTAAATCTTTTTTATTGTAAACAGTAAGTGTCGGCAAATGATCTGCCTGTAAGTCTCTGAGCAACTTGCCGACCGTTTTTTCCTGTTCTTCGTGATCAGGATGGGAAGCATCGACCATATGAATGATAAAGTCAGCTTCCGTTACTTCTTCTAATGTTGAACGGAAAGCTGCAATTAATGTTGTCGGCAAATCCTGAATAAAACCAACCGTATCGGAAATCAACGCCTTAAATCCAGAAGGAAGGCTGACTTGCCGCGTTAAAGGGTCAAGGGTAGCAAACAGTAAGTCTTCTTCAAATGAATCGCTGTCTGTTACTTTGTTAAAAAACGTGGATTTCCCGGCATTCGTATAACCTACGATCGCTATTTGGAACGCATAATTATCTTCACGCCTTTTCCGATATTGATTCCGCTGTTTAACAACAGTTTGCAAACGGCGCTTAATATCATCAATCCGGCGCTGAATATGACGGCGGTCTGACTCGAGCTTCGTTTCCCCGGGACCTCGTGTACCAATCCCCCCACCAAGCCTCGAAAGCTCCGTTCCTTGCCCAGCGAGCCTCGGTAATAAATATTGCAGCTGGGCAAGTTCTACTTGAAGCTTTCCTTCCTTCGTTCTTGCACGGCTAGCAAAGATGTCTAATATTAACTGACTGCGATCGATCACCCGCCGCTCTAAACGATCGGAAATATTTCTTAACTGCCCCGGTGACAATTCATCATTATAGACAACGATTTCTGCTTCACTTTCATCGATTTCTTCCTTGATCTCTGACAGTTTTCCTTCACCAATATACGTGGCGGGGTGAATGCGTTCCCGTTTTTGAATCATCACTTTGCATACTTCGCCCCCGGCTGTTTCGGTTAACGATTTAAGCTCCTGAAGCGAGGAAGTGAACCTTTCTTCCTGCTGCGCAGGATCTCTTCTAGCGACTAAGACGACTTGTTCTTTCATTGTTATTGGATTCATCCTTTTCATTATGAAAACCGTTTGCTTCTATCATACCAAAAAGCCGTGAAGAGAGCACATTCCCTCTCTTAATGATAGTTAGTTTTTTCATTTATTTGTTGAAAATCTTCCGCCTCAAGCGTAATCAAGGTTGTTCTTTCATGGTCCGAACTCCCAGCCACTCTATAGGCATGTTTTCGTATCGCTTCTTCGATTACATTCCTAACATATCTCGCATTTGAAAAATTATGCTGCGATTGGTAACAAACAGTCACTAAATGTTCGTATAATTTCTTACTTGCCTGAGGAGAAAATACATAATCCCTATCTTGCACCATGACATCTGCAATGGCAGATAATTCCTTCGCTGAATAATCATCAAATTCAAGTTGGATAGGGAAACGTGAAGCTAAACCTGGATTTATATTCAGAAAATCGTCCATTTCATACGGATAGCCAGCCAAGATAATCACCAGTTCATCATGATGATCCTCCATACACTTAACGATGGTATCAATGGCTTCCTTGCCAAAGTCTTTATCGCCGCCCCTGGCCAGGGAATAGGCTTCATCGATAAATAATACGCCGCCAATTGCCTTCTTTATTAAATCTTTTGTTTTTTGAGCGGTATGACCAATATATTCACCAACGAGATCACTGCGGTCAGCCTCAATAAAATGTCCTTTTTCTAATACTTCCATCTCCTGAAATAGTGTAGCAACCATTCGAGCAATCGTCGTCTTTCCCGTTCCAGGGTTACCTTTAAAGATCATGTGTAACACTTGACCATTTGACTTCAAGCCCAAATCCTTTCTTTTCTGAGCAATGAGTACTTGAGCATAGATCTCTTTTACACGGACTTTCAATTCCTGCATCCCTATAATCGGGTTAAAGTATTGGTCAATTTTGCGAAAAGGTGCCATATGCTTCCCTTTGACAGAAGGAGAATTTACGGCATCAGCCTTCCCTTTTGCATCGTTTAATACAATGTTAATCGTTCCCGGGCGCGCCGCTTTTGCTTGTGGATACACATTGATCCCTCCTCATTTCCAAGTATCATACGCGAAAACACAAGAATTTGTGACATCCGCCTATTAAGAAAAGCGAAAAGGGACGCTTAGATCTGCCCGCTACGGCTAAACAAAAAGCGAAATGTTCCGATGATAATAATTACATGTCCGTCTGGTGGCGCGAAGTATTATCGCAGTTAACCTCCATTATTGTACAAATGGCGTTGATGGTTGCCATAACAGAAATTTTAACGAGTGACAGTTTTACATGGTGGAAATTCATGTTGTTGATTGGAATGTCTGTATTACTTATTCGTGGACCATTTGTACTTCGTCATATGTGGTATGGCACAGGCTCTTCAAGGGGACTCATTAACGGAGGGAAAATGGCTACTCGCTTTGCAATGGCTAAAGGGCTCACGAGATAGTGTTTTCTTATCTGTTTTCAGGTGATTTGACGGAGGTTCTTGCTAAGATCATTCTCTTAGGAGCTGTGGCTATCGTTTTTGGAAAACGGATTAAAGCCCATATTCGGATGATTAAAGAGGATAATGAAGAGAATCACACATGGGAGAAATTCAAGACAGATATTCATATGATGAGAGAATTTGTTAAAACGCCGGAGTTTAGGAAAGAGTGTCGGAAATTAAAAGAACATTACATGAACAAGTTGAAAAGCTTTTTTCAAAATAAATAAAAGGAGAGATTTAAGATGAATCAAAGAATTATGAATGAAGCTATGGAGCAGCACGGTCAGGAATTAGTGAACGTCATTAACCGTCAGTTGGAAGCAAAAGATAACGGTCAATCTTTATTAAGTGAAAATCAAGTGAATCCATGCTAGATAAGCATTTCGAGAAGGTTGAGAGTTTGCTTGAATCTTATACACAACAACAGCAAAAAAATAAAGGGGTTTCCGTATCAGAGTGGATTCAAGATTTTCAAGAAAAATTAAAAGAACTGGCCAATGAATTTGCCAAAACGTTTAAGGCAAAGGTTTTGGAATCGAAGAATAATGTTGCTGAAAAGACCCGAGGAAAAGTCGAAGACGTACAAGAGAAGGTTAATGAGAAAGTAGACCATGTTAAAGAGCGTGCTCAAAGCAAAGTCGACAATGCAGTTTTAAATTTGAATGATAGAGTGAAAAAAAAAAACTCGAAATGTAGAAGATCACTTCAACCATAAGGAGGAAGTGCAGCCACAACAAAGTCAATCAAATAATGACGAACAAACATCTAAGGCTTCGGAAATTGCAGATTTAAAAGAAGAGATCAGGAATTTAAAAAAGGAAAATGAAGCCCTCTCTAATGCGAATAAAGGGCTTCAAGGTAAGATGGATAAGGTTCAGGAGTTTTTTAACGAAGATCAGAATGCCCGTCAAAGTTTAAATCAGTTTTTAACAGGCAACGAGCCGAAACAGGAAAAACAGCAGGATAGGAAAAGAGAAGTGACGGAGGAAGTCAAGCAAGGTATCAAATTGTAATAGAAGGGGTGCAGCTCTTGTGATACCAGCCGTATCTTTGTGATATATTACACTTAACAATCGGGGCGCTTTTCTGTAACAAGATCAGCGCCCACTTTTTATTTTTCGGGTCATATTTGAAGTGTTATATAGAGGAGCTACAATATAGAGCAGACTTGGAAGGCAAAGGCATAAATGGTCAAGTTCATATAAATAGAATCAAAAGCAGAACCAATATTCTTCTGATCCCTTAAAAAATAAAATGACTTGATCAGTTTTTTCCAAATAGAATATGACTGAAAAATCACCTTTACGGTCAGTTACTTGTTTCCCCGAAGGATAAGCTGGATAAGATTGGACACTTACCTCTTCAAGGTCGAAACAATTTTCAATGCACTCGGTTACTCGTCGATGTGTATAAATAAGTATCCCCCGCAATATTTTTGTTCGTATCTATCTTTTCCCTAAGAATAGAGGAGGTAACCATGAAAGATACGGTGGATAAAAAGCAATTTATTTTATTCAATAATACGAAGGGCGTGATTGTTGAGCAGCACAGGTAGAAAATAATCAACTTTTTTATAAAAACCAAATTGAAATCTGGGGCCGGCAACAGTTTGATGGCTTATTCTTTAGCGTTTTGCAGTTCACTCATTTCATTACCTCGCCTTATTATTATTTTTTGTCTCCTAAATACTTCTAGCTTTCCTTAATGTCATCCTCTTTTTTGTCGATTCTTCCATTCTTGCAGCAAGGTTTTGAATATAGGATTCTGTTAATTTGTGTGGGATGTATCCAATCCGTTCGCGTATCAGATTTTCTAGTACAAGGCACTTTCTTGTCCAGTAATCATACATATCATAGGTGTAACGTTCACCGTTTTGAAACTCATCAGCACCCGTTTTCATGGCTTGAATAAACGTATGACGAGTATGGTAGGTGTCTGATCGCTCTTTACGAGCGATTTTGAGCATAAACATAAGTTCAATGGTTGTATAGGTCATTAATTCAGGTGTGGACTTCTCTGCATCAATATTGGATGGTTGGGATTCTTGCAAGAAGTTTTTGCGCTTGCCGTCTTGTTGTACATTTGCCTTTCCAATTTTCATTTCACAAAAATCACAGTAGTAATGTTGTTCGTTGGGTTCAATCTGACTTCCGCAGTAACAGCACGTTTTCATCATATCAAAACTCCTTTTTATTGTAGTAGAACAATTTAATTTGCTTTAGATTTGTACAATGTTCGTCTTTCCAGCGCAATTTTGTTGTTTTTGTCCAGGAATACCAGGACAATTTTATTCAAAAAGACGAACAATATTTTGCCCTGGTTGATTGGCCACGTCCGAAAAAGCGAACAATGATTTTTGGCCATGATTCCGAGATAGAAAAGTCGAATGTTTAATGCTTTTCTAGGGTTATATCACAGTCACCACATTTTACATTCACTTCTTGTTTTGATGACCGCATAATAAGCCCACAGCCAGAACATACCCATTTGTAGGATGATGGTTTGCCTGCCGATGACGTTTCCCTCCCTGATTGGGTTTAAAGCGCAAATCTCACTCCATAATTGTAAATTGTACTCTTTACTTAAATTATTTTTTCATAGTGGCCCCTCAATCCTCGAATCGTTTCCGTACCCCATTTTTCGTTGATAAGCAAATCACCAAAAACACTTCCCGATCACCTGAAGGCGATGCTTGCACCGTCTTCAGGTGATCGAATAGCATCGACATTCGATAATTCTGCTTCCCTTACCACTTGCTTAATTCGTACAATTTCATTAATCGTTTCCATTCATAACACGCTCCTAAAATTTGTAATAAACTAAAGTACATGAGAAAAAGGGAAGTTGCACCTTCCCCTCGTTGGATTACAAGTTGTTTAACTGATACAAGATGTAATCCGCAAACCAATAAAATAGCATGAAAACAGTAAACAGTCCGTATCCTACAATCAATAGGGTGCGGACTGTTTCATTTTCAAAGAAATCATACAGCTGCAAGAAAACTAAACACCCTGCAACTATGAGAATGACTGTGATTAATAATTCGATAATCATTTGATTCACCTCACTTTCTTTTTTGATGGCTCCCCACCACATTTTTGTGAGAACGTAATCAAGGGTCGGCTTGAATTGTAGCCGACTTGCCAGAAAAGCATAGGAGACGTATGCACAAATCAACATATTAGCTCTCATATGGTGTGTCCGTTGGAAAACAAGCAAGACCCAATGACTTACTGGCAATTGACAAAGCGTACTTTGCTTTGCCAGTGCCAGTTAGCCAACTTGGTTTTGCCGATTTCCTTTGCTTTTCGCCTGCCCTTGATGGAGTTACGAACAAAGAATGTAGAATTGGGAGACACAAAGAAGAAAGGTACAAAATCACAAGCATACAAAAACCGTAAAGAGACAGCTTTTTTCTTTTTCAAGGGTTCGATGCCCGCAGAAAAAGAATGAAAGCGAAAAAATAATGCTGCAGCCAATGGTTTTTATTGGCCGCAGCATTACGATTTTGAGTGAACTATTTCAGCGCACTTTTGAAATAGTCGGTTTTGTGAGGGTCCGATGCCCGAAACAAAGCGTATAAAGTTTTTAGTTCAATAATTGGAATCAAATTAGAGTAAACGACACGATTCCTGACGTAAGGAAGTTACCATGCCTTACTAAAAATAAAAAGTGCACATGAAAACACACCCCATAAATCATTTAAAAAAATGTAACTGGGTAAATGAATGATGCAGAGGCGTAATTATTCACGTAAGATAAATAGAACAAAAGCTGTTTAGCATCGGGTTATTATTTAGTCAACGAAGTGGAGGGTTAGCCCCTCCACTTTGCTTTAAAGAAAGACCAAGAAGTATACCGTTCTAGCGCCCCTATCGTATATATGGAAGACTCAGTATCAAAATAGATTGCAAAACAACTATGTTGATTTTCCTTTTTTCCTGTGTGAGAGGATGTTTGGAGAAGGAACATTCGTTTAAAAAACTTCAATAAAGCCAATAATTGTAAGGTGGATGGAGGAGAGGAACAAAATGAAAAATGGCAACTATAAATCTCCCATATCAGCATTATTATGGTCAATGGCTTTTCCAGGTTTGGGGCAGTTATATAATAAAGAGTATGTAATAGGACTTGTTTTCATTGGACTAGAAGTTTACTTCAATCTGATGTCTAACATAAATATGTCTCTTATTTATACCTTTAAATGGGAGCTACATAAAGCCTTAGCAGTAGCTAACATTAAATGGGGGCTTTTTTACCCCTCTATATATGCCTTTGCAATGTGGGATGCCTTCAATAAAGCAAAGAACATCAATCATACCCTTGATATTAAAAATGGTAGTTCAACTATGGCTGAAAAAAGAACTTACTACACAGGGTTATTTTTTGGGCTAGTCGTTGGTATGGTTTTTGGCTTGAGTATTAATTTTCTAATTAGTCCAGTGTTAAGTGGCATTTCAACTGGTATCGTTGGGGCAATTTTGGGAAACCTCATTGAAAATTTGTATATTAAACACAGAAAGAGATAGGCTTTTTGCATGTCGTTCTACCTGCCTCCTCATATTATGCAACTTTTCTTAACTTTTAACAGCCTCTTTACTTGTGAATCCCCTATTCAAAGTTACCTTAATCATTTCCCGTCTTGTTTTGTATATATACTGTAATAACTTTTCTTCTGCTTTCAAAATATAAAACCCTTTTCCTTGAGATAACATAAGAATTAGGGAGTACGGAGTACTTTAGTTTTTAATTGAAATAGCCTAGACAAGAATAGTCATTCTTAGACAAAATCAGATCATAAAAAAGTCTTAAAGACATTCACTTACAAATATGCTCTTCAAAAACCACAGCTTCTCTGCGATTATTCTGCATCTCCAGTGTTTGAATATATTCTCTTAAAGAACCATTTATAATATGAACGTGCCAAAAAGAATGTTACAAATAAAGTTATCCAAGTCCAGTACCAAGACCAATGGATATACTCAATTAAATTAGTATTTATTTCAAGTATTACCTCAATGACTGTAATGACTGAAGTATATAGAGCATAGTAACCAAATTTAGCTATTTTATTTTTTCCTTCTGGATAATAAACATTAAAGATGGCACAGATTGCAGGGTATGCAAAAAATTCAAAAGTAAAACTTGCCTTGGTTGCATAATCAAACAACCTGACAGGATATTTAATCAGCCTCATCTCAACAACAATAATACCAAACAACCATGTTATACACTGCTTAATATGAAAGGCTACTAAGGCATGAAGAATCTTATCTTTTGGAATGAGTATTAAGAGGGCAGAGAAAGCTACTATCCAAACCGTTAATAAAATAACATGTTCTATGGACATTACAAAACTGCCCCCCTCTAAAAGTACTGGCCGAACTAGTATGCCCATTATTTACCTTTATTATGAAAAAAAGAAGGGTATATCTTTTCCTTGCTTATCTTTAAAACGTTCGTTTTTGATACTTTCCAACCTCAAAAAATGCAAAAATGAAAATCCCATAAATTCCACCTCCCTACAGTTTCAAAACCCGTATCAAAAATAAAGTATTAGTATGTACACTAAATAACCTTTTTGATAACATAAAAGTAACGAAATTCAAGGGAGTTACAAAATATGTTATTTGGATATGCTCGGGTCAGTACAAAAGATCAAAATTTACATATGCAGTTTGACGCGTTAAAGCAATATGGATTAGAAGAGAAAAATATTTACTCAGAAAAAATCACGGGAACGAAACAAGATCGGCCGGCATTTTCGGAAATGATTAAATATCTACGTGAAGGAGATACGGTGGTTGTTTATAAACTCGATCGAATTGGTCGTAGCACAAAACATTTGGTGGACCTAATCAATGACTTCCAGGATAAGGGCATTAACTTTGTTTCTATTAATGAAAATATCGATACGACCACAGCAATGGGGAAGCTGGTCTTTACGATCTTCAGTGGTCTGGCTCAGTTTGAGCGTGACATTATCTCAGAGAGAACCAAATCAGGATTGGATGCAGCGAGAGCACGTGGAAGAAAAGGTGGCCGACCAAAAAAAGACCAATCCAAGTTGGATATGGCCTTTCGGATGTATGACAGTAAGGAATATAGTATTCAGGAGATCTTGGATGCTACTGGTGTAAGCAGAGCCACATTTTATCGTTACCTTTCTAAGAAGGGGTAAATTCATCTAATTTTATTAGTTTACTGTTACTATCTGAACATTACTTATTTCACACAGTTATGCAGCATTAGTCCACTTATAGTCGTTCTTTAGGAAAGCTAGTTTTGTTTCCATAAAGGTTGTTTAGCTTTTTTTCAAACAGCTTTAAATCGGTTACTTCCATGATAATGTCTAAATCAGATTTTTCTAAATCAATACCAATATAACTTAAAGGAATGAATTCTTTTCAACCCAATTACCATTTTCATCAAAGTTTAAAGACCTTTCAAAACCACAGTGATTCCATAAATAATCAAAACTATCTTTCATTATTTCGTCGATATTATCTCTAGAAGAATTTAGTATAGCAACAGGTAGTTTTAAAGTGTCTACTTTTATCTTTTCTCTAGGGTACTTCGGATTAGCAGAAACGAAGTAATCACAAATATCTAATAAAGAAATGCTGATCGCAACAGGAAATTTAAGACCTACATTATTTATTGCTTCAATATAAGTTTTAATATGCTTTAGAATGTCTTTTTCAAACTTTACATATGGTATGAATTTGTCACTGTTAGCTTCTAAAATGCCTGTATCCACAGCCTCAATAATCCCATTTCTGAAGAACTGAACATAACCATGAGGCAATTTACTTTGTGGCCATTTTGCAAAAGTACAATATCCGTCTTTATTAACTTTGTAATCCCAGCCAGTAGTATAAAATGGCATTAGATTTCTCGGCTGCTTTAATTCTTTAATTGGTATGTTAAATTCTTTGTTTATGGATGCTAATGGGATTATGTGTAGCACTAACTTTGCGCCTTCCATTATCTCATTAGAAAATTGATCATCATTAAGCGAATCAATTCTATTATCTAACCATTGTTGGTACCAATCTGTAGGGATTATTTCAACAGGCTTTTCTACTGCAGGAATTTTTCCTGGAAATTTAGGAGCTTCTAATGGTTTCTTTCTATCCATTTGAACTCCTTTTAGAAGTTCTCTCTTTGCCTCACCTTCATCTTTTCCAACAAGATCAATATGAATAATCTGCGGCAACAATCCATCTAGTTTAATATCTTGTATTCTTACAGGAATAAACTTTCTATTGGTGCCTTTAGGGTCAGCTCCAAAGGCTGCAGCCCATTCTGGTTGAGTGAAATCTGAGGATAAATAACTTTCAGAGAGTAGCGCTAATGTTTTGTCAGCATATGTGGCACCTTCTTGCATAGCAAGAATGAAGTTGTTTCCAGCAGTAAAATCCCAGGCTTGGATATATGTACTATATCCTGCATCTTCGAGTAGCCATGCAATCCACTCCGCGTAACCTTTATCTTTATGATTATAACTAATGAAAAAATCATATTTAGGTTCATTTAACATACAAAATCAACTCTTTTCTAAAAATTATTATGTATCTAGGCAATTACAAAATAGCTTGTATCCATAAGACACACATTGTAAACAAAACGGTAATCCTTTCATCCATCTACCTTCAAAGTACTCGAATCAGTTAATTTTAGTCGTCTGGCATATAAATTAGAAAAGGGACAAACCATTGGTTCTAGATTTGCCCCCTTACAGAAAAACTTGATTTCAATGCCTTTCTTATTTCATTTTATTTCTAAGCAGGTTCATAATTTTTCTACTAGAGGATAAGACATTACTTTCACTAAATTTTTTTGAATGTCTCTTGCATTTTCAAAATGATTTATAACTTTACTCATTTTTTCAAAAATCCCATTTTCCTTAAGATAGATTCGATCATCTTCATTAAAATTCTTAAGTTCTTCTGTGTAAGTTTGCTCTAGTATTTTTAATTTAGCCTTTTCAGAAAGTTCTTTATATTGTATGACATTATCGAATCTAGAAAATAAAGCTGCACCTAACTTATCTTTTATATCTTTTTCAGATTGATAATTTGATGTACAAAATATTATAGTATTATCCAAATTTACCTTATAGTACTTGTCTTCAAATTTTCCTTCATCAAACATTTCAAAAAATGCGCTATAAAATAAAGGATGTGCTTTATCGAACTCATCAAGGAGTATTATATTTGTTCTTCGATCGATTAAATCTTTCGCCAGAGAGTACACTTTATCTCCAAATATATATGAGTAAATATTATCGTTGTGAAACATGGACAGCTGTTTTCTAAAGAGTGTTCCCTTATCTAATACTCTGTTAATCAATTTTGCAGTCTCTGTTTTACCAACACCTGGTGGACCATATAGCATCATAACCTTTGGCCTGTTATTTCTCAAGTTTGTTAAAGGATATATTGTTTGAAGGATTTCATTTTTTACATGTTCCTGACCAAAAACATTTAAATCAAACTCTTCTTTGACCTTCCTTAATTTTTCTTTTGTCATACTTTTATACTGATGGTAATTAATGTCCAATGTAGTATCTGAATTGTGATTCTCCAATTGCTCTAAAATCTTTTTAGGAGGGTTATGTAAAAACACCTCTTCAAAATCTAAGCTACTTGAATAAAGAAGTATGTAATTTATAAACCCCTCAATGAAATGCTCTTTTACACCCGAATATTCGTTAGAATACACTACAAGAGTATCAAATACATCGAGGTCTAAATCGTTCCCTCTTAGGGCTGAATCCATAGTAGTAACGACACGAGTAAGAGAATTGGTACCATCTTTAGGTATAAACTTTTCAAATTCTTCTAATGGTCCAATAAATGCGTTAAACTTCATTGGTATCACCAGTGACTCCAGTTAATAAAATATCAAATATTTCTAAGTCCTTACTTTTCTCGTCAGCGATCTGTTCATTAAATATGTCGCCAGCTGTAAATGTATTAGTTTCCTCTTCTTTCGGAAATTCATTTTCTACAAATAAGTCCTCGATATTGCATTCTCCAACTTTTATCCCGTAATATGTCAACCTCATTTTTGTTAAGTCTGTTAATGTGTAACTATTTCTAAAAGCGTTAATATTAAAGCGGAAAATTGCCCTCTCGTCCCCTCTAACTGCTAATAATTCATAGTACCCTTTTGCACCATCTAAAATTTCGCCAATGTCAATAAAGTTAAAATCAGCTAAATCCTGAGTATATTCAGTGTCTTCTTTTAAAAGTTTTATATACGGGGCATACATTTTTATGAAGGCGAAAGAATTACTTATGGAATCCACTTTATAACCTTCAAAAACCTTTATTTTGTTTTCATTTTCTTCACTTTTTGCAAAATCAACAAAATCCGATAATAATGTATTTGTAATGGTCGATTTTAAAATTGAGTCTTTTCCCTTCTCAATACTGCCACTACCACTCAAGGAGAAATTTGCCTTTATTAATGACAAGAAACTGTTTCCTACACCAACCTTAGCATCAGTAGATCCTTTTAACTGATAAGAAAACTTCCCACTATCCTCATCTACAATTTCAATATTACCCCCGTAATGAATTTGAATAAAGTCTGTGGCAGACCCTTCATCAAAATATACTACTTTATACAAAACACCACTCTCCTTGTAAGAACAAACATGTAAAGTTAATGTGATAATCCATCAAAATATACCACCATTTTATCACACTAATAGTAATTAATAATTATGTTTTTACAACAATATGTAAAATTCAACTTAACTAGCGAAAACAAAATGATAAATTCAACTCAAAAAAATTGATAACTAAAGAAGGCAAACCTTTGACACACAATGGTTTGCCTTCTTTCTATCTAACGAAACAAAATGTCTATTTTGTTAAGTTCGGTTACGACGATAAGTATGTTATTTCACACAAACACAAAAAACATTTTATAATTAGGTTTCGATCTTCAACAATCGCCCCCAATTCTGGAATACTTGGTTTCGAGATATTCAGTTGTGTGCCTACTACTTATTTAACTTGTACAATTCAGATTTGCCAAGGTAATTGATTCCATTCTGCTCACAAAACATTCTTAAGGTGCCATTAAACCACTCTGGTGCAAAGGGGTTTAGCATAACTGATTTAATAAAATTATCAATATGTCCATAGTAAACCTGAAACGTTTTATCCTTTTGATTTAAATTTAACTTTGATATTATTCTTTCTACTTCAGTAGAAATTTCTTCAATTCCAGAATTCTTATTTGATTCGTAGTCTCCACTTAGCTTTAAATAGTCTTTTATGTGTTCTTTAGCGTCTTCGGTCCCATTAAATTTATAATGAGTCAGTAATCTAATTTCATTTTCATGTGCGAACGCTTTTCTTTTGATTTTAATCAAATCATAAAAGGAGTCTTTTTCTACTATTGTAATAGGGTCGTCCACATACTCTACTTCTAAATCTTCAACATTTTCGAGTTTTGAAATGTCATTTAAGTCAACTTCAATACGTACTGAAGTGTTATTATTATTATAGATTCTCCATAAAGCATCGCTCTCATTTAGTTTTGTCCAAGATTGGCAATATAACTTATTCGTTATAATTTGTTGAAGTATAGTCTCTAAAGCACGTTCTGTAGATATTGAATCGGAAGAATCGATTGTTTTTTTAAATTTAGATTCAATTAAATTTAACTCATATGGATCATCCCAAAGAGTGGGATGCACAAAAGTTAATGATTGTTTCATTATCATATCAACAAAAGACTCAAAACTGATAAATCTATAAATTTTAGACATGACTTCCTCCTGTTTATTACGTAACAATTTGTCAGAGACCAATACCTTTTGTTAAATTGCCCCCATTACTTATAGCCTTGAAGACTTGAAACCAAGATATTTATTCGAATATTATGCCTCTTCCTTCTCTTTTTCCAGAAGAAACTTCTTGGAAACTAAGTACCCAATATCTATTAAGGAATTTTCCTCTCTACAAGAAATAAGATGTTTTTGTAGTTCTATGTTGCCAGGTGTATTCAGAATACACTCCCTCAACCATACGTTATACCTGTCTATATCTCCTTCATTGTGAAATTTGTTTACTAAATTTAACATTATTAGTAACTCAAAATATTTCGGTATCTTAATTGAAGAAGGATTATATTTACTTTTATCGTACTTTAGGTAGACATCTTCTGATTGGAAAGTATCATAGGGTAACTCATGACTCACTATCGCATAGGTTAATAACCCCTCGATTGAAGGATCATCTAAGGCACTTTGGTTTGATTCAATTACCTTTTCATAACCACTAACCCTTAGTTCCTCTTTTAATTGTAAGTTGTACAATATATAAGTAGAAATCATAGGAAGCTTATATTTCTTTTTGCTTTGAGGAATCTTTTCCTGATATATTTTCATTAAATCAGTTAATTCAGTTAATGGTTGCTCATAAATAAACGCCATCTCAAGTTGAGATAAGAAACCATTTAGTTTAGGAATTGATTGCTCTTGAGAAAACTCATCAGTATTACCTATCCAATATTTTGCGTCTAGTTCTACTTGTACAACTCCTGGAAGATCATCCCTCCAATTATAGCTTTCCGATTCAAGACATTCTTGGGACTCAAAAAAATTTTTAATTACATGATGGGTTAATCTAAGTAAACCTTTATAGGTAATCTGAGGATTACCTCCCCAACTATATACTTCACCTGAACCTATACTTGGCATCTTCAGTTGTTTCATTATTGATTGTAAAGAATGCACATACTTAGACCTTATACCATAAGCGTTTTTTAACAATTGGTTAATGTGTGACTTTCTTAACGGGACATTAATGCCCTCTGCTTCTTCAACAAAAAAGGAATCGTCTATATTTGAAGTAATAAATGTAATGAATCTTTTCTGTAGTTTCAAATGTCTATTTTCAAGTAATATACTTTTAATTGCATCTGATTGCTCTTCTTCGAGTTCGCTAAGAACTTCATCTATCTTTAATTTTTCTCTTTGGTCATAGTCATCCCATGTGGGTTCATAACTATCAAATGATTGGCTTATCGATTCTAAACAATAGATAAGTAAAGAATATGCTAACTCAAAATTATAGTTTAATGCTACTAAAGAATTATTATATGCTTCTAAGCATTGAACTAGTTGTTTATATTTGTCTCTTTCTAATCCCATCAATCTCTCCAAAAAGACATTAAACTCTTTTACCTCCTGTTCGTTACCATTAATTTTAGGTTCAAAATTTCTACCAGCGAATTCATAAGGTAGAAATTCATCATTCATATTTCTTTTATTTTTCCGACAGTTCATTTCAACTGCATTTCTATCCGGATCAGTAAAACACTGAAAGAAAAATGAAAATATCAATTGGAATTGTTCTATAATCTCATGATCCCCTGTCCTTACTAAAATACCGCCTTTCTCCATCCTGTTCTCATAACAAAAAACATATGCTGATATATTCCCGTGATTATCGACAGGTTCTACTTTACCTACACAAGTATCAATAGAATCTCTCCAAGAGTAATTTGAATATAAAATCCCCTTACCATCATTGATATATAAATCATCTTTCTCAAAAAATTTCCCTGTAGAAATCTGTAACAATATAACCTCTCCTTTTAAAAGTGGTGATTTAATTATTACATAAAAATCCAGAAACGAGTGTGTATATTTAGTAGAATGAGGAGTTTAGGTGTTACTAAATATAAATATAACGATATATTCATTAATTTTATTTACAGCAATATTGCACATAAAGATATTCTTATTTATTAATTATCTCGAAACTGAGTCTTCCGCAATCCTGCCCGTTTACTGTTTATGGCACACTAGAAATGTAGGAGATGGCATGCCTTTCATGTAGGCCCCCGCGGGGCCTACATGAAAAAAAGCCACTTGCGAACATTCCTTAAATTAAATACACTCCTGTTGGACCCAATTAAGGCAGGAGGTAGTTTTAAGGAGATGTTACAAGTGACCGATATTAAGTATATCAGACAAGAAGTAAACACAAAAGGGCATTCCTATGCGGAAGTGGCTAGAAGAACAAACACTGATTATCGAACCGTTCAAAGATATGCGGACCAAGAAGAATTTCAACCTAAAGGGCAAAAGAAAAAGACTCAGCCCTCACCGGTGATGGATCCTGTAAAGAATATCGTAGATCAATGGTTAAAAGAAGATTTGAATAAGAAAAGAAAGTATCGTAGAACTGCCAAACGTATTTGGCAGTTACTAGAGAAGGAATACCATTTTAAAGGTTCTGATCGAACAGTTCGATCCTATGTCTCTCATCGAAAAAGGGAGCTTCTAGAAGAAAGTGATGAGGCAGCTATTCCATTAGAAGCTAAACCAGGAGAAGCACAAATTGACTTTGGGGAGGGACCTTTTAAGAAGAAGGGAGAGATCGTTGATCTTCCATATCTTGTTCTTTCGTATCCGTATAGTAACGCTTTTTATGTTCAGGTCTTTGAATCACAGAACCAAGATTGTTTCCTTGAGGGAATGAAGCGATTCTTTCATCACATCGGCAGTGTGCCAAGAACCATTCGATTTGATAATCTATCACCAGCAGTGAAAAAGGTGTTATCACATGGGCAACGAGATTTGACGGAAGGATTTGAACAATTCGCCCTTCATTATGGTTTCGGTTATGAATTTTGTAATCCAGGTTCCGGAAACGAAAAAGGTCACGTGGAGGCGATGGTGAAATATGCGAGGAATAATTTCTTTCTACCAGAGCGGACCATCTATGACGTCGAGGATCTGAACCATGTGCTATGGCAGGAGATAGAAGCAGACCGTCATCGTCCTCATTATGAAAAGAAAAAAGAGATTGCTAGATTACATGAGGAAGATAAAAACGCGTCACTAGTTCTTCCAGCCAAGGAGTATCAATGCATTCGGTACGAGACCTTGACAGCGGACAAATTTGGTTATGTAAAGGTAGATACGAAAAAGTATTCTACATCTCCAAGGTTCGCTAAACAGAAAACGCTTGTAGGGATTACCTATAATCGAATTGATATTTTAACCGATGATCACGAAGTTATTGTCCGACATGATCGTTTATATTATGAGGATGCCAAATCTATGAATTGGCAACCCTACCTTACTCTGATGGCTAGGCGGCCTACAGCTCTAAAATATACAACATTCTATGATCAACTTCCGGTAATTTGGCAACGTTATTTACAAGATTGTACCAAGGTAGAAAAGAAAAAAGCGCTGGACCTCCTTTCCAAGATCCTGAAGGATCATGATTTTAAGAAGGCAGAAGAAGCTCTTCAAGTCGCATCGGAGTTTGGTCATCCTTCGTCAGAAACGATCCACCAAGTCTATCATCAAATCGTTCATGGGCGAGGGTATCGCGAAACGCTAAACATGAAACATTCGGTTCCAGAAATGCCTCTGGCATCTAGAGGCATGAATCAGTATGATGTCTTCTTTTCACAAGAGAGGGGGCACTTAGAATGAACGATTTAATTCAAGAGTATGCGAAGAGACTGAAGCTAAGTTGGGTCCGCGAGCACTATCATGAAGTGGAAGCCGCAACTCAAGAGGAATTTTTGCTTAAGCTCTTCGAGAAAGAAATTGAACAGCGAGAGGAGCGAAAAGTTAACCTTCTATTAAAGGCGGCAACCCTGCCAGAGTTATTTGGCAAACCTTTTGACTGGACAGAGATTGAGTTAGGTCAAGAGTTGAACCAGGAGTCACTTTTAGAGGGAACGTTTATCGAGGCTAAGGAGAATATGATTTTCTATGGAGGGGTTGGAGCCGGAAAGACCTACTTATCAACGATAATTGGGTTGAACGCGATTCGGAATCAGGGAAAGCGTGTAAAGTTCTACACTGTGGCTTCCCTCGTGAATCACCTCTTAGATGCCCATGAAAAAGGAACCACGAATAAACTGTTTAAGCAGATTGAGAAACTAGATTTGCTTATCCTCGATGAACTGGGCTACATTCCTTTGCATAAGCAAGGGGCTGAACTCCTTTTTCAGGTGATTACCTTGTGCTATGAAAAGCGTAGTCTTATCATCACAACCAATCTACAGTTTGGTCAGTGGAATCATGTCTTTGGTGATCCGATCTTAACGGAAGCTGTTGTCGACCGCTTGATCCACCATTCACACCTTGTGCTATTCAAAGGTGACAGTCATAGATTAAGGGAATCCATGTTTAACAAAGAGTAAAAATGGAACGTTGGTAAGTGGCTACAAAAAGGGTTGCCGTTTTATACATATTTCTCTTGCCAAATACACCGTTTACGGAAGAACAAACCCATTCATAAGAATCCAATTAAATATCCTTCTCCTTAAGCTCATCCTTAATTGAGTAAATCGTATTACGAGAAAGACCTGTCCTTCGGTGAATGTTCATCACGGATTCTTTTTGATTAAGCAAACGAACGACTTCATCATAAATCACTTTATCCTTTCCTTTAGCCCCCGCATAATATCTTTTCTTTCCACCTTTATACGCCCCTTTCTTTTTGGCAATTTCAATCCCTTCACGCTGGCGCTCTTTAATCATTTTCCTTTCAAATTCTGCTGTTGCAGAGAAAATAGAGACAATTAAGTCGCTATATGGATTATCCTCTCTTGTATCAATTCGTTCTTTTAACGTTACTAATCCTGCTTTCTTTTCACGTAATTCTTGAATCACTTGTAAAATATGAATCTGTGATCGACCAAAACGTGTTAAATCATGACAGACCACCACATCATGTTTACGAATCTGATATAAGAGCTTTTCAAATTGTGGTCTCTCCATAACTCCACTTTCTTTTTCAATAACAATATCTTCACAACCGTAACCTTCTAATTCTCTAATTTGACGTTCTAAATTTTGCTCATTAGAACTCACTCGTGCGTAGCCAAATATCATTATTTTCACCTCAGTTGGGTTGAACAACCCTGAATGAACATTTTATACCTTGATATTACAGGATTTTATTATGTATGTACAGGGTGTACTCTAATTGAACATAAAAAAAGACTGGATGGCAAAAACCAGTCAGTCTTAAATATACTTTATTCAACTAAAGTGAGGACGGTATTTAACCCTGCATAAAGCACATTTAATTCCAAATAATAACTAGCAAGAAAGTTATTAAAAAAGGAGGGTTTTATGTGGAACAGGGAAAACAAATAAGACTCACAGCATCAGAAATCTCCCAGCTTTGGGCGCAATACATGAATGATTCTGCAAGTATCTGTCTGTTGACATATTTCTTAGAAAAGGCTGAGGACACTGAAATAAAGCCGATCATAGCTCATGCCTTAGAATTATCTCAGGCCCATATTCAGAAGATAACTTCTATACTTACAGAGGAACAGAATACAGTCCCTCACGGTTTTAAATTAGATGAGGATGTTGATTTAACTGCCCCTAGACTGTACCCTGACAGTTATGTTTTAAGCTTTATATCTCAAATGGCTCAAATTGGGCTTACTACTTATTCAGCTAGTGTAAGTCTTTCTTCAAGATCAGATATCACTGCTTATTATAATGAATGCCTAAAAGAAACAATGGAGCTATATGAAATGTCAAAGGATTTACTATTACAAAAAGGTCTTTACCAGCGGCCACCAAATATATCTAACTTAGAGCAGGTTGAATATGTAAAGAAGCAAGGGTTTGTTTGGGACTTATTTGGAGAAAAAAGACCTTTATCAGCATTAGAAATAGCTAATTTAATTCCTAACATCGAAAGGAATGCTTTAGGCGTAGCCACCTTAATTGGATTTAGTCAGGTGGCAAAGTCAAAAGATGTTACACAATTTTTTATTAGGGGCATAGAAATTGCAAAAAAGCATATTCAATCTTTTGGGAAAAAATTAGGGGACAACAATCTCCCTGTACCAATGACAAGGACAGATGTAACAAAAAGCACGGCCTACACATTTTCGGACAAAATTATGATGTTCTACACCACTGCTCTGATTGGCTTGAGTATTGGTTACTATGGCACAGCTATTGCCCAAAGTCCTAGATTGGATTTAGGGGTAATGTATAATAAGTTGGAACTAGAAATACAGAAATATGCAGAGGATGGTTCTAATATCATGATTAAAAATAAATGGTTAGAACAGCCTCCTATGGCTGCAAATCGTAAAGATTTAGCAAAAGATAATTGAGGTTAAGGTGGTTCAATGAAATGATATGGCAAATAAGGACGCAATCGAAAAACTTTTATGGAGTATTGCTTTACCAGGCTTTGGTCAATTATTAAACGGAAAATATATCAAAGGGATTGTATTGATTTTTTTAGAGTTTTTGATTAATGTTCAGGGAAATTTTAACAAAGTCATCCTTCTAAGTTTTCATGGGGAAATGGAAAAAGCGATTCAACAAGCCGATTTCCAATGGCTCATGTTTTATCCTTGTTTATACTTTTTTGCAATGTGGGATGCTTACAAAGATGCAGGTGGAGGGAAAAAACCTTACTCGTTTTTGCCGTTTGTATTTTCAGCCTATTTCGTGACGGTAGGAACTATCTATTCGTCTAAACTCACTCTATTCAGTGTATTGCTCGGACCAATTTGGCTTCCGATATTATGTGTGATACCAGGTTTGCTTGTGGGATTTTTATTACAAAGGATTCTAAGAAAAAAGCTGCCCATTTAGTGATCAGCTTTTTTACCATCATCAAAAACTCTCCCTTTGTTAAAAAATTACCTTATCCCTTTTCGCTTTCGTTGATTTTGCAGACGGTTCATTTCTTGTAGCTTTTCTCGTTCGTCATAATCAGCTTGCTTTAAACTATTTTCCACAATATTTTGAGTCGCTTGAATCATGTTAGATAGCGATGTCACTTGTCTTGTATCATTGAAGGAAGTATACTCCTGATGCCTATCGTCATAAGAAGATAAAATATCCTCTAATTTAGATTGCGTGTCCGCGTCAAAGTCTTTTGTCTCCAAACATTCAGCAATAAAGAAATGTTGAATAGATGCGCTTCCGGAAAGAATGTCAGCGAACCTTGTTTCTGTGTCGAGTTCTGTGTTCAGATGACCGTTTTGATAATCATGCAGCAAGTCAATGATTTGTGCTTTTTCATCGGTGCTAAATTTGAATATTTCGTTAGAATGATCTTCACTATTCAATGGCACGGTCTTATTAAAATACTCATTGTAGCCGACAACTAATTCTTTTTCATTGATGGTCATTTGCTTGCTAACATCTTGATCATACATCCGTGTGATCTGGTCATTATAATGCGTTTCCAAAAAGGTAACAGCTTTCTTTGTAGATTGGAGCATTTCATGCGTTGATCAGATGTCATTTTGTACATTTTTCGTTAAAGTGGAGTGTTTCCATCTTGCTAACATCTTTTCTTTTTCATTAATATTTCTAAAGGACACAAACATTTTTAGTGATTTGGCTGCTTTTGAAATATCCTTCTTTTCTTTTGGAGAAAAAGAACGTGAAATCTGTTCAGCTTTTTCGATTTTTTTTCTTGCTTATATTCATTTAGCAATTGAACTTTGTCATTATGTTTTTTCACTCGTTCATTGATTACTACACGATCTGATTGATCCCCCATTTGTCTGGCTTGATAACCCTCATGAATGGACGGCAATTCTTCTTTGTTTAATGACTCATGAGAATGATGCGTTATTTTTTCATTAACTCCATTTTGTTCTAACGATTGATTCGCATAATTTGCCCATTCTTTACGCCATCTATTGAATGTTTCACGGTCGCCCCAGTTGTTTTTATTAATACGTTGTTGTTTACCATTATCTAATTTAATTTTGATGCTTTAGCATCCCATTCTCCATTTTCTTTAAACCCTCTTGTAGTCAGCATGACATGAAAATGAGGATTATTAACATCATCCCTATGAATGGAAAGATCAGCTACCATACCTTCTTGAACAAATACTTCTTGAACAAATTCCTTTGCTAATTTACTTTGTTCTTCTCGATTTATTCAACTGGCAAAGCTACGTTAAATTCTCTTGCTAACTGAGAATTCTTTTGCTTTTCAATTTTCTCCACTTCATTCCAAAGACGCCCTCTGTCATTTGCCCATTCAGGCGCATGTTTAGGCTTCATCATATAAGTTTCAGGTTGTACTAGACGTTTGTATTCATTGGTTTTATTGTATCGTTCACTATGTAATTTCTCACCAGAACGATAAGCAGCAGCAGCTGTAGCCGACTGCCCCTTTCCTCTCGAAATCATTTGACCTGAAAAATGATAAATAGCCATACATGAGCCCTCCTTTCTCCTCAACATGAGCGAAGCGAATTTTACCGCAAATCTTTTGAAGGTGTTAGCCTTCTCAAACGATAGTTTTGACAGGCACGGTGCATAAGTGCGAAAAGCATTTGTATAAAAAACCAACAGTAGAAGTCAGCTTCAAATTTTCCCCAAGAAAAAACGAGCGCGAATTCTGCACTCGTCATTATCCTCTATTCTTTATCAAGAGCAATATTTTTCGCGGGTGCGAAAGTTGAAATTGCATGCTTGAAAATTAGCTGTTGTTTACCGTCTGTCTCAAGTAGAACAGTAAAATTATCAAAGGCTTTAATGACACCGCGTAACTGAAAGCCATTTAGCAAAAATACTGTTATTTGCATACGTTCTTTTCTTAATTGATTTAAATAATTGTCTTGAATGTTTACGGATTGAGCCATGAATCTTCCTCCTCTTTTCTATCTATATTAATACCATTCTAGCTTTTTCCCAGCATTCCTGCTAAATCATGTAATATTTTTTCAAATTTAATCTCATAGTTATCTGGCTGAATGTCGTACCAATGAACATTCAGCTTATTCCTGAAATAAGTGTATTGCCGCTTAGCGTAGCGTCTGGAATTACGTTTTAGCAGCTCAACAGCACGATCAAGCTCATATTCTCCCTTAAAGTACGGGATGAATTCTTTATAACCGATCGCACTCATCGATTGACACCCTTCCAGGCCGCGCTCATATAAGCTGCGGACTTCATTTACTAAATCTTCTTCGATCATTTGGTCAACACGGTTATTAATCCTTTTATAAAGAAGCTCCCTATCCATCTCAAGCCCAATTAAAATGGGATGAAACGGGGAAACGGAACTTTGTTGAGACTGAAGCTCACTCATCGTTTGACCTGTTGACTCATATACTTCAAGGGCTCTTAGGACGCGTCGCCCATTATTCGGGTGAATCTTGTCTGCTTGAACAGGATCAATACTCACCAACCGATTATACATCACTTGAATCCCTTGCTCTTCCGCTTGCTTTTCAAGCTTCCTCATGATGTGTTCGTCTTTTTCTTCTGATGAAAAATTGTAATCAAATAGTGTCGCTTGTATGTATAACCCTGTGCCTCCTACTAAAACAGGCACCTTCCCCCGCTCATAAATAGCAACAATAAGTGATTGTACCTTTTTTTGAAATTCAGCGACAGAAAAAGATTGATCAGCATCCTTTATATCAATCATATGGTGAACAACTCCATCCATCTCTTTCGCTGTCACTTTCGCCGTCCCAATGTTCATATCGCGATAAATCTGCATTGAATCCCCACTTATGACTTCTCCGTTGAAACGCTTAGCTGTTTCAACTCCAAGTTTTGATTTCCCAACCGCAGTAGGGCCGACAATACTGATCACCTTAGGTTTCAAAAAATCACCCTCCTTTCTTATATCGATAATTATACACGAATCGCTCTATGTTCCCATATGATTCAGCCGACTAACTAAACCCGTTACCTAAACTAACGTCCTACGTTAGTCAATTTCAAAGAATCCGTTATTTTTTATATCGATTTTCGTTAGTTGTGTGGTATAATCAAGGAAAGGTGGTGTTGACGTGATTAATCAACGCATTCGGTCATTAAGAAAAGAGAGACGTTTAACTCAAACGATGTTAGCAGAAAAGGTAGGCGTTTCCGCACAAGTTGTATCGAATTGGGAACGTCATTACACCTCACCAGACCTTGATGATCTCTCGAAAATTGCTTATGCACTGAACACAACGGCTGATTACCTATTAGGGCTAAGTGATGAAAAGGAAGATGAAATGAGGGAAATTAAGTTATTCTTGAAGGATAAAGGCTATGAGAAGACGGTTATTTTTGATAAAGAAGCATGGCTTAATGTGCAGCCGGAAGAAATAAATCAAATCGATAACTACTTTCGTTTTCTATTACAACAAAAACATCCATCATAATTTCCGTGAAATGTATTATGTAAACAGTTGGTCATAAAAAAAGAAGCTGAACTCCCATCGAAGAGACTTCAGCTTCTTTTTAGTGTCTATAATTGTTTTGCGAATAATAAAAACCATGCTACTCTATCTATTGCGCCTATCCAGACTCCGCTAAACCCCCTTGCGTTTTTACTTTAAAATTAATAAGGATCGGCCTCGTGGCTTTTCTTCACAGCATCTTTTGTTGCTTCGTTCTCAGCTAATGAACCTTGACCATATTTCGATTTACTTGCTTCGCGGCCCGGAACTTTGTTATCCGTCTCCGTCTCTTTCATTTCTTTCATTTGCTTTTCGATACCTTTCTTCACACGGCGACCATAGTCTTCATCGGCTTGTGTGAAGTGCTCAATCATGGCATCTTGAATTCGTTTGTCACATACTGCTAGCGCTCCGGAGAGATTGTTGATCAATTCATCGCGCTCCCAATCTTCAAAGCTGCGGTACGTTTCGCCCGCTTGTCCGTAGTTGTTAGGACGATCAATTGGCTCACGCATAGCCGCTGCATTATACGTTGGACGGTGCTGTGGAGGATCTTCAGTACCTGCTTCCTGATAGCCTCCGGTCATCGATGGCTCATAGTCAATATGTGGATTATCTCCAGACTCTTTCGGGTCACGGATATCCATTTGACCGCGATGCTGGTTCGTACGAACAGGCACTTTCGGTGCGTTCACAGGTAATTTTAGATAGTTCGCACCTACACGATAGCGCTGCGTATCGGAGTACGAAAAGGTACGACCTTGCAGCATTTTATCGTCTGAGAAATCCATTCCATCGACAAGAACCCCTGTACCAAACGCGGCTTGCTCAATCTCCGCATGGAAATCCACTGGATTGCGATCAAGGACCATACGACCGACCGGCAACCAAGGAAACTTATCCTCCGGCCAAAGTTTCGTATCATCGAGCGGATCAAAATCGAGTTCCGGATGGTAACCATCTTCCATGATCTGCACAAAGAGCTCCCATTCCGGATAATCTTCACGCTCAATCGCTTCGTATAAATCTTGTGTCGCATGGCCGACATTCTTCGCTTGAATAGCGTTTGCCTCTTCTTGTGTTAAGTTACGGATACCAGGCTTCGGCTCCCAGTGATACTTCACCAACACAGCCTCGCCTTTGTCATTTACCCATTTATAGGTGTTTACACCAGAACCCTGCATGTGGCGATATGTCGCGGGAATACCCCATGGAGAGAATACGAATGTAATCATATGCGTAGCCTCAGGTGAACGGGAAACGAAATCAAACATCCGCTGAGGATTGGGTACGTTCGAAGCCGGATCAGCTTTAAACGCGTGAATCATATCAGGGAACTTCATCGCATCACGGATAAAGAAAATTTTTAGGTTGTTCCCAACTAGATCCCAGTTGCCATCTTCTGTATACATCTTTATCGCAAAGCCGCGTGGGTCTCGTTCTGTTTCCGGCGAGTCTTTCGCTCCTGCCACTGTGGAGAAACGTACCATTAACGGCGTTCTCTTCCCAGCACCCGAAAATACTTTTGCGCGAGTATACTTCTCTACCGGTTCATCTCCAACTTTTCCGTACGTTTCAAAATATCCAAATGCTCCAGATCCACGCGCGTGTACTACACGCTCCGGTACCTCTTCCCGGTCAAAGTGGGAAATTTTTTCAATGAAATCGTAATTTTCAAGGGTGGCTGAACCACGATTACCAATTGTACGGATGTTTTGGTTATCCGTTACAGGACGGCCCTGGCGCGTTGTCAACGTCTCACGTTCCACATCTTGTCTGTTTGAAGCATTCTTATCTTTGTTCTCTGCCAAAATGAAAACCTCCTAAAAATTTGCTCCCCCTATCTTACCTCTTATTAGAAAAATTATGCAGAAATGACAGTGCTCAATGTTTACAAAATATATCCACGCTCTTCATTATACTCGGCAACAATTATGCTTCAGTGAGGAGAATATGCTAAGGTTGTTTCTGATAAGTTGGGCCACGCTTCGTGCTCCAAACACACAAATATATTCGGCAGTGAGATTGAAGGAGCATCGAAAAAACTAATTTGAAATGAATGTAGTCAATTGATAGTCACTTATAAAGTAAAACAAGCGCAAACCCATAGTAAATCAAGGGTTTGCGCTTTAAGTTCTTACATCACTCTTTTAAACATCTTTTCCATTTCGTATTCAGAGAAAAACACAATGATTGGTCTCCCATGCGGACATGTAAAAGGATCCGTTGATAATCGTAAGTCTTCGAGCAGTTGAAACATGTCGGTTTGATTCAAGTAATGATTCGCTTTAATGGAACGTTTACATGACATGAGGATCGCCGCTTCTTCTCTTAGTTTCGTCACGTTAATCCGCTCATCGCTCATCAATTGTTCTACCATTTCCTGTATAACCTCCTCTTCAAAACCTTGAGGAAACCATTGAGGATGTGATCGGATAATGTAACTGTTATCCCCGAATGTTTCAAAAAAGAGGCCGACCCTTTCCAACTCTTCTTTGTATTCTTCGATTCGTAGGGCTTCCTGTTTTTGGAATTCGAACGTCAGCGGTACGAGCAATTCTTGTACTTCTTGAACGACTTCACCAATTTGATCCCGAAAAAACTCATATTTGATGCGCTCTTGAGCTGCATGCTGATCTACGATGTACATGCCCTCTTCATTTTGCGCTAAGATGTATGTTCCGTGAAGCTGGCCGATTGGATACATCGTCGGTACACGCTTTTTGTCCTCCTGCTTTTCTTCAGCATAGGATGCTTCCGTTTCTAATTCCTCCATCCGCGGCTCTGGTTGTGCTTGCATTTCTTTGACAACGGAATGCTGCTGATCAACAAACGAGCTGGCTTCAGTTGTCGGATTCGCAGAGGTCGCAGTCGCTGGTGGTCTGTTCTCAGGCTGTGCCTGGTAAAGGTCGAAACTCCCTTGTTCATTGGATGGTATCGGTGGATTTTTTTCCTTTTTTTGTTCTACTTTGGGAATCAATGTCTGTTTCCTGAAGGTTTCGCGAATCGTCGTCTCAACAATCTCGTAAAGTTCTTTCTCTTTAGAGAATCGGGCTTCTAGTTTCGCGGGATGAACATTCACATCAACCAAGATCGGATCCATTTCTACTTTTAAGACAACAATTGGACTTTTCCCGATTGGAAGCAATGTGTGGTACCCTTGCTGAATGGCCTTGTTGAGGGCAATGTTTCGAATATACCGATCATTAATAATGGTAGATATATAGTTTCTCGATGCTCGGTATACTTCTGGTTTAGCGATATAGCCAGTTACCTTAAAATCGAGCGTCTCCGCTTCAATCGGCACCATATTTTTTGCTACATTCATACCATATATTTTTGCAATAACTTGCAGTAGATCTCCTCGTCCATTTGTTCTAAATAATTCCTTATCATTATGGGTGCATGTAAATTTAACATCAGGATGAGCTAGGGCCATGCGATTCAATACATCTGTGATATGGCCGAGTTCTGTATGGATCGTTTTCATATATTTTAAACGAGCGGGTGTATTGAAGAAAAGTTCCTCGACAAATAAATCTGTACCTTGCCTAGCGTCACTTTTCGATTCTTCAATGACCTTGCCGCCTTCAAATTTAATTTTTGTTCCAGCTTTTTCCCCTGTTGAGGTTTGAACCGTTAGTCGGCTGACGGCAGCTATACTTGCCAGTGCTTCTCCTCGAAAACCTAGGGTACGTACATGGAATAGATCATTTTCATCCTTTATCTTACTTGTCGCATGACGGTGGAAGGCCTTTTCGGTATCTTCTTGATCCATGCCATACCCATTATCGGTAATCCGAATCTGCTGCAGGCCGGCTTCTAAAAGCTCAATATTCACCCATGTACTACCGGCGTCAATGCTGTTTTCAACTAATTCTTTGACAACAGAAGCCGGGCGTTCCACCACTTCGCCAGCAGCGATTTTGTTAGCTAAGTGGTCAGGCATTAATTGAATTCGTGCCATGAAAGGTCCTCCTTCCTTACGACTTAATCTGCTTTTGCAAGCGGTGAAGTTCATTCATCGCATCCATAGGGGTCATTTGCATTAAATTTAAATCCTTGAGCTGTTTCTCAATTCCCGAAGGCTTGCTTTGCCTGGTAGGCTTCGGTTCTTCAACAAACAAACTTAATTGTCCGTCATCGGTTGAAGCGGCCACTTCAGAACTGCCAGCTTCCAAATGGCTTAACAAGTACGTCGCTCGTTCAATGAGCGAATCCGGTAAATCGGCTAATTTGGCCACATGAATCCCATAACTCTGATCAGCCGCCCCTTCTTGAATTTGGTGAAGAAATACGACATTTCCTTCATATTCTTCCGCCCGTACATGAATATTTTTCAAACGGTCCAGCTGATCTGTAAGGGAAGTTAGTTCATGGTAATGGGTGGAAAACAGTGTCTTCGCACGAATTTTTTCATGAATATGTTCAACAATCGCCTGCGCAAGAGCCATGCCGTCATACGTACTTGTCCCACGGCCAATCTCATCTAGTAAAATCATACTTTGCTCTGTCGCATGGCTGAGGGCATGATTAGCCTCAAGCATTTCTACCATAAAAGTACTCTGCCCTGAGACAAGGTCATCCGCCGCCCCTATCCTTGTAAAAATCTGATCAAACACCGGCAGTGAAGCAGCTTCACACGGTACAAAACTGCCCATTTGGGCCATAATTGCTGTTAAAGCAAGCTGCCTCATATAGGTGCTTTTCCCTGACATGTTCGGGCCAGTAATCAGCAAAACATCTGTTGAGTCATCCATATAAATATCGTTCGGGACAAATGACTCTCCCTTCATCACTTGCTCCACAACTGGATGTCTACCTTGTTTAATGTCAATGATACGTTCATTAGTAAATAAGGGACGGCTGTAGCCATTCTGATCAGCACTTTGTGCGAAGCCTTGCAATACATCAATGCGGCTGATTTGTTCGGCTAATTTTTGCAATTCCTGGACATAGCTTTTTACTTGCTCGCGGACGTCTAGAAATAGCTGATATTCAAGGTCAACACTTTTTTCTTGCGCTTCCAATATTAATGTTTCTTTTTCTTTAAGCTCTGGGGTAATAAACCGTTCAGCATTTGTTAACGTCTGCTTGCGCTCATATCGATCTTCCGACAGGTGGGGCAGGTTTGCTTTTGTGACTTCAATATAGTAACCAAACACACGGTTGTAGCCGATTTTCAATGATTTAATTCCAGTTTCAGCACGTTCTTTCCCTTCAAGCTCAGCAATCCACTTCTTGCCGTTTTTTGATGCATCTCGGTATTCATCAAGTTGACGATTGTAACCATCACGAATCATGCCGCCCTCTTTAATTGTGATAGGCGGATCATCAGCTAAACTTTCTTCCAGCAGTTGTTTTAAGGATTCCTGTTGATCAATTTCCTTATAAAGATTCGTAAGAGAGGGATGATCAAATTGCCCAAGTGTTGTTAAAATCTCTGGAATTTTTGCCAGAGAATTTCTAAGCTGAATTAAATCCTTAGCATTGACATTACCAAAAGCAACGCGTCCTGCTAATCTCTCCAAATCATAAACAGAGGTAAGTTGTTCACGCAGTGTTTCCCGTTCAAAAAACTGTGCTAGCAAGCCCTCGACCTGGTCGTGCCTTGTATTCATCTCATTTCCGGACAACAACGGTCGCTCGAGCCACTTTTTAAGCGTACGAGACCCCATCGCTGTAATCGTATGGTCAATAACAGAAAGAAGGCTGCCCTTTTTCCCCTGTTTCCTTAACGTTTCAACAAGTTCAAGGTTACGCTTAGAATACATGTCAAGCGACATATATTGCTTCAACTCAATGGGCTGAACCGGGCGCAGGTGGTCTAATGAACGCTTCTGTGTATGTTCAATATAATGAAGCAGACGTCCAAAGCCCTGCACGAATTTGTCTTGATGAATCGCTTCTATTAAATGGTTAAACTCGTCTTGGACTTCGGTTTGATCACAAAAAGAAACCGTATAGCCTAGCCGCTCCTTGAGCAGTATCTGACGGTCCTCATCGAAATCACTGGCCACCACCACTTCTTTAACAGGCCTGTTGAACAGTTCACTCATGACGGCATCAAACCCATTTGAAATGAGGGCGATACTATTCTCCCCGTGGTTAAATCATTATAGCTTACCGTGAACGTACCATCGTTGAATTCACTTACAGAAGCAAGATAATTGTTCTCTTTTTCATCAAGCATACTCCCTTCCATTACCGTTCCTGGAGTAATTAATTGAACAACCTCTCGCTTCACAACGCCTTTTGCAACCTTGGGATCTTCAACTTGTTCACAAATCGCTACTTTAAACCCTTTTTCTATCAGCTGCTTTATGTAATTTTCTGCAGAGTGATACGGAACACCACACATTGGAATCCGATCCTTATCTCCGCCATCACGACTCGTTAATGTAATTTCAAGCTCTTTTGACGCGTTGAGCGCATCGTCAAAAAACATTTCATAAAAATCTCCTAATCTAAAAAACAAAAAAGCATCCTTGTGCTCCGCTTTCACCTTCAAATATTGCTGCATCATAGGCGTGTATTGTGCCATTACTACAATCCTCCAAAACGTACGAAATTCTACATATCGTCATTATATCACATCAATCGCCACCTCTTGAACGAAAGACATACGTAAATGATGGTAAAAAAAAAGAATGCCCCGCTGAATCAGCAAGGACATTCATATTCACTCTTCACTGCTGCTACTGCTGCTGCTTGGCAGGAAATCAGTCTCAATATCAGAGAAATCATCAGAAGATAAATCATACTCGTAGTCATCGTCTTTTTCACAACCGTTTGGATCCACTTTTACGCATAGCTTCGTTTCACCAATAACATCAACGATAAATTCGCGTTCAACTTCAACAACAATTTTCTGTCCTTGGGCTGCAATCTTGCATTCTAAACAATTAGGCTGTTGAACAGCTTTGGCAACAACTTCTAAATCATCGCTGATACAATTCTCGTCTTTCACGGATAATCGCACATGATCACAATAATTGACGCGTTCCGTTACAACTTCTGTCTTTGTATTATCATTATAAGAGTACCAAACGTTTATATCGTAACTTCCCGTGACTTCAACATGGTCGCCTTTCTTCTTAGCATTGTAAATATGATTGATTACCCAGCAGCCTAAAATACTAGTTGGACGATGAGATGGGCTGATCGTGTTGGTTGCTTCGGTGAATTTTTTACCTTTTCCACATACAGCCTTTGTAATAATTTCGCGATAATCCCGTTCAAAGAATGACATAGCAACACTCCTCCTTAATCTACGACCCATTTTATGCAGGTCATGGGCGAATGGTGATACAAAAAAAGAATCGATGACTACAAAACGTTTGTACTCCCATCCTATGCAAACGCCCAGGAAATTGTACCAAAAAAAGCGAAAGTGCCTTGGGTAGGCTTTAAAAAGAATAGGCAGATGCCGCAGCGGGGCGGTCCCATAAGGAGTTACATAAGTAAAAGTGTGAAATATATGTTTTCGTGTAAACACATTCAAAAAAGAAATGGGAGAACCAAAACGACACTAAGATCGACCTAATCTATGGAGCGCCTATTTGGGTCACAAGGTTGTGTCATAAAAAAACCGCCGGATAGAGGACTACCCGGCGGTTTTTTCTAATTAATGTCCACAAGCTTCATTCTTTTGTTTTGAACCCGTTTCGCCACTTAGTAAGTCTCCACCAGTTGAACGAATGACTTCGTTTGTCACTTCACGCGAAATGGTGCTTGAGATCATTTGCAAAATATCATTAATGACCATTTGCGAATCCTTAAATTCAGCTACAACAGGAATGCTGTCAAGCTCATCTTGCAAGCGATCAATTTCTTTTTCTACTTTTTCAAGGGCTTCTGTTTTACCATAGGCTTGAAAATTGACGGCTTGTTTTTGCAGGGCTTTTATTTTCTTAATATAGCTCTGGACTTTAGTGTTGTCATTTAATTTCGCTTCCAGTTGTTTAAAGCGGTCGATCTCTTCAATGTCTGCCATCATCTTTGCAAGTTTATGGGCTTCGTCTACCACTTGCTTTCGTGTGTATTGTGCCATTATTTCACCTCTATCGTTTCTTCGACCATCACACCATCTAAGGACCATGTCTTCGCTTTATTGATTTTTACTTTTACGATGGTTCCAATAGATGAACGTGGACCTGTAAAGTTTACCATTTTATTTCGTTTCGTATAACCAGCTAACACTTCACTGTTTTTCTTACTTTCGCCTTCCACAAGAACTTCAACGACTTCGCCTTCATACTTCTTCATTGCTTCAGCAGATTGATCATTGACGAGCTTGTTCAGACGCTGAAGGCGATCTTTCTTCTCTTCCATTGATACATTATCTGTCATACGAGCAGCCGGCGTACCTTCACGAGCTGAATAAATAAACGTATAGGCCGCTTCAAATCCTACTTCTTCCATAAGTGACATCGTATCCTGGAATTGTTCTTCCGTTTCATTTGGGAACCCGACAATAATATCTGTAGTCAGTGTAGCATCAGGCATGGCTGTACGAATTTTACGAACAAGCTCTAAATATTCTTCACGCGAATATTTCCGTCCCATAATTTTCAATATATCAGAGTTTCCAGACTGGACCGGTAAGTGAATATGGTCAAGCATATTCCCGCCTTTAGCCAGTACTTCAATTAGACGATCATCGAAGTCACGCGGGTGTGAAGTTGTGAAACGAATACGTGGAATATCAATTCCTGTCAACTCGTCCATAAGGTCGCCCAGTCCATAGCCAATATCGAGGTCTTTTCCATAAGCATTGACATTCTGTCCGAGCAGGGTGATCTCCTTATAGCCTTGGGCAGCCAGATGACGTACTTCTTGAATAATATCTTCAGGTAAACGGCTGCGTTCCTTTCCTCGCGTATAAGGAACGATGCAGTACGTACAGAACTTGTCACACCCATACATAATGTTGACCCATCCTTTAATTTTCCCTTTACGGGAGCGAGGAAGGTTTTCAATGATATCGCCCTCTTTAGACCATACGTCAATAACCATCTCTTTGCCAAACATCGCTTCTTTTACAAGCTGTGGCAGACGGTGAATGTTATGTGTTCCAAAGATCAAATCAATGAACGGATGTTTCTGCAAAATTCGATTAACGACAGATTCCTCTTGAGACATACATCCGCAAACACCGATGATCAAGTTCGGATTCTCAAGTTTAAGCGGCTTGAGATGACCGATTTCTCCAAATACCTTATTTTCGGCATTTTCACGGATGGCACACGTGTTAAGCAGAATGATATCCGCTTCTTTCGTGTCACTTGTTGATTCATAGCCCATTTCCTCAAAAATTCCGGCCATGACCTCGGTGTCGTGTTCGTTCATTTGACAGCCGTATGTGCGAATCATATATTTGCGTCCGTGACCTATGTTATCCAAATCTTCAGGAATCGTGAAATCATAGTGAACCTTTACATCTTCTTTCCTGCGGCGCTGCGCCTTTCTTAAGGAAGGAGGCTGATACGTCGTTTCAAAATATTTCGTAAAGTCTTCACTGCTCTTCTGTTGAATTCGCTCGAGGTTGTCCTGGTCGGATTTTACGTCCGCTGGCGTCCCTTGACGAATTTGCGACATTTCTTTGCGTTGTTGTTCGTTCATTACGATCTCCTTTCAAACAGACCATGCTAACTGTCTCATTATATCAATTTTACATGCAAATATTAAGGGCTAACCATAATTAATAGGATTTGTCACACAATCGTACGCTCGCTAGCATAAGGAAAGCCACTATGCTCTCTATCATAGTGGCTTTAGACCCTTTTTACAAAATATCTAATCTTTTTCCAACGGTTTCAAACGCATGTAACGCTTCTTGAAGCTCTTCCTCCGTGTGTTCAGCTGTTACGATTGTACGTATCCGTCCTTTTCCGCGTTGTACTGTTGGGAACACAATCCCTTGGGCGAACACACCTTCTTTAAACAGTTCATCAGAGAATTTATGTGTTAAGGCATCATCACCAATCATAACAGGGGTGATCGGTGTTTCACTAATTCCTGTATCAAAACCTAACTTTTCCAAGCCATCTTTGAAGAATTTTGTATTGTCCCATAGCTTTTCAATCAACTCCGGTTCTTCAAGCAGCACATCAATCGCCGCATCGTTAGCTGCTGTGACGGCAGGGGGATGTGAGGTACTGAATAAGAACGGGCGACCTTTATGAATTAAATACTCACGGAGTGTCTTTGTGCTTGCCACATAACCGCCTAGCACGCCAATCGCTTTACTTAATGTCCCTACTTGAATGTGGACACGGCCATCAAGACCGAAATGGTTAACGGTACCACGACCGTTATCCCCTAACACACCACTGGCATGAGCATCATCGACCATAATAAGTGCATCATATTTTTCGGCAAGCTCAACGATTTGTGGGAGTGGTGCAATGTTTCCATCCATGGAGAACACACCATCTGTTACTACTAGACGTGTTCTGAAGTCTGAGCTTTCTTTCAGGGCCTGCTCCAATGAATCCATGTCAACGTGCTTGTAAATTTTACGGGATGCTTTCGTCAGACGAATGCCATCGATAATCGATGCGTGATTCAACTCATCAGAGATCACGACATCTTGATCACTTAAGATGGATGAAAGCACACCCTGGTTTGTTGTAAAACCAGATTGGAACACAAGGGCCGCTTCGGTATGCTTAAATTCTGCCAGCTTTTCTTCAAAATCTTCATGCATTTGCAGTGTCCCTGCAATCGTACGAACGGACCCTGTACCTACACCATACTTTTCGTTGGCTTCATCGGCCGCTTTTTTCATTTTTGGATGGGAGGTTAACCCTAAATAGTTATTAGAAGAAAGCTGGATCACTTCTTTTCCTTTAATGACGACTTTAGAGCCTTGTGCCGATTCTAACGGGATCAGTTTTCTGAACGTGCCTTCATCCTTCATTTCATCCAGCTGTTCCTGTAAGTATTCAAAACCTTTCATGACGATCATCCTCCTTCATAGTTATGGGTGTAACACTACTTTACCGCATTTTCCATCATTCATTAACTGAAAGCCTTTCTCAAATTCTTCAAGGTCAAAGTGGTGTGTAAGGATCGGCTTCACATCCACTTGCCCTGAATCTAGCAAACGGGAAACTTGCTGCCATGTTTCGTACATTTTACGTCCGGTAATTCCCTCAACATGTACGCCTTTAAATACAACATCATTGGTAATATCAAGCGTTACAGGTGTAGTTGGAAGACTCAAGATTGAGACTCTTCCTCCATTTGTAATCATTTTAAACCCTTGATCCATCGCTACCGGGTGTCCGCTCATTTCACAAACGACATCGACACCATGTTGATTCGTCCGTTCTTTCGCTTCCTTTACGGGGTCTGACTCGCCAGAATTGATGGTCGCCGTCGCTCCCATTTCTTTTGCTAGTTCCAAGCGGTAGGCATTTAAATCAAACGCGAGCACTTGAGAGGCACCTGCTGCCTTCGCCACACCTACAGCCATTAAGCCAATCGGTCCGCACCCGATAATAGCTACCGTTTTACCGGCTACATCACCGCTTAACACCGTGTGAACAGCATTTCCCATTGGCTCCTGGATGGAAGCGATATCTGTCGGTAAGCCCTCCGGATTTCTCCAGAGGTTGCTTGCAGGCAAGGCTACATATTCAGCAAAACAACCCTGGGTATCGACACCGATGATTTGTGTATTTTCACAAATATGGGATTGGCCTGTTAAACATTGGGGGCAATGACCACAGACGAGGTGTGTTTCTGCACTCACATAATCACCGATAGAAAAGTTATTGACCTTTGAACCAATCTCAACGATTTCACCAGCAAATTCATGACCAAATACATAGGGTGGATTCACCCGGCTCGCTGACCATTCATCCCAATTATAAATATGAACATCTGTACCACAGATGGATGTAGCTTTTACACGAATAAGTACTTCACCCTCCTGAATGCTGGGTATAGAAACTTCACGAAGTTCTGCACCAGATCCATGATGATGCTTCACAATAGCTTTCATTGTTCCATTCACAGAGAACACTCCTATCTACTCAAACAAGGATTTATTCCTTTTATATTAACTATAATATCATGGATCGGTAAAACAGCAAACCGTACTGTGTTTTTTGAGTGGACATTTGGTTTCTTTGTGAAACGCTTACATTTATTCGATTTAAATAAGGAGCCGAGATCCGTTTTCTCACACTAAAAAAACCGCACATACTCACCATTTGAGCGTGCGGTTTTACTACATTTTTATTTGTAATTATGAAGACGATGAAATTAACGTGGCTCGACAATCAGTTTAATCGCCGTACGTTCCTCCTCATCAATCATGATATCGGTAAATGCGGGAATACAAATGAGATCAATTCCGCTTGGTGCAACAAACCCCCGAGCGATCGCAACCGCTTTCACAGATTGATTAAGTGCACCTGCCCCTATAGCTTGAATCTCGGCTGTTCCACGTTCCCTGATAACATTTGCCAGGGCTCCTGCTACTGAATTAGGTACGGATTTAGCTGATACTTTTAATACTTCCATTACTAGCTCCTCCTTCATTCACTATGGTTGTTCCATAATTACTATATTCTGTGCAGATGTAGAATATTCCCTTTTCATTATGCAGGAATTTTTCACAAAATTCAAACAATCAGCCAAAGAACGGATGATCCTCATTAATCTGAATCCGTTTTACTTTTGTTGCACGGCCAGTCGCTTCATCCACATCTACTAAAAATCCACTTAGTTGTGTTCTTCCCTTCTTTGGGACTTCAAAACGTACCGGCAAATTGGTTAGAAATCTTTTTAAAACGGCTTCACGCTCCATACCGAGAATGCCATCATAGGGTCCAGTCATACCGACGTCGGAAATGTAAGCTGTCCCGTTTGGTAAAATGCGCTCATCTGCCGTTTGGATATGTGTATGTGTTCCAACGTTTATACTGACACGTCCATCCACATACCATCCCATTGCTTGTTTTTCACTTGTAGCTTCCGCATGAAAATCCAAGAAAATGATAGGCGTTCTCTTTCTTGCTTCTGCAATCAGGTCATCAATTTTTCTAAATGGATCATCATTGGGAGCTAAAAAGGTACGTCCTTGTAAATTGATGACGGCCACTTCTGTTTTCGGTGTTTTTACATAGGTAATTCCTTTCCCTGGCGTGCCTTCTGGAAAATTGGCAGGACGTACTAAGTAGTCCGCATGATCAATAAACTCAAAGATTTCTTGTTTATCCCATGAATGATTTCCCAGTGTAACCGCTTGAGCACCTTTTTCCAAAAATCTGCGGTAAATTTTTTCCGTTATTCCTTTTCCAGCTGCTGCGTTCTCCCCATTAATAATCGTCACGGCTGGCTGATACTTTTGTTTTAATTTTGGTAGATATTCATCAACCATGTCCCGGCCCGGGGACCCTACAACATCACCTATAAAAAGTATTCGCATTGATCGATTCCTTTCTTCATACGATAGAATTCTGTGTTATAAAATGAAAATGAAGCGGCCAGTGAAGACCGCTTCATCTACTATTTCGCATATTCCACTGAACGTGTTTCACGAATGACTGTCACTTTAATATGACCTGGATAATCGAGTTCACCCTCGATCTGATTACGTATATCCCTAGCCAGGCTTGTTGCTTTTAAATCGTCAATTTCATCCGGGCGGACAATAATTCGAACTTCCCGTCCCGCTTGAATAGCAAACGATTTTTCAACACCGCCATAAGATTCACAAATCTCTTCAAGCTTCTCAAGACGTTTAATATAGTTCTCAAGTGTCTCACTTCGTGCACCTGGACGTGCGGCTGAAAGGGCATCAGCTGCAGCAACAAGGACAGCAATTACAGACGTAGGTTCTTCGTCACCATGGTGAGAAGCAATCGCATTAATTACGACATCGTTCTCTTTATATTTGGTAGCTAATTCCTTACCAATTTCCACGTGACTTCCTTCCACTTCATGGTCAATCGCTTTACCTATGTCATGCAATAGTCCTGCACGGCGAGCCAGCGTTTCATCTTCCCCTAGCTCTGCTGCAAGAAGACCAGATAGATAGGCCACCTCTGTCGAGTGCTTAAGAACATTTTGTCCGTAGCTTGTACGATATTTCAGGCGACCAAGAATTTTAACGAGATCAGGATGTAAACCGTGTACCCCAATTTCAAAGGTCGTTTCTTCCCCAACCTCGCGAATGTAATCATCCACTTCGCGACGCGATTTATCAACCATCTCTTCGATGCGTGCTGGATGAATTCTACCATCCTGAACGAGTTTCTCTAAAGCCATCCTTGCTGTTTCCCGACGAATAGGATCGAAACCTGATAGTATAACAGCTTCAGGTGTATCATCAATAATGAGATCAATACCAGTAAGTGTTTCTAACGTACGGATATTACGTCCTTCACGACCAATAATCCGCCCTTTCATTTCGTCGTTAGGCAAGTTAACTACTGATACAGTAGTCTCAGCCACATGGTCAGCGGCACAGCGTTGAAGGGCAAGTGAAAGAATGTTCTTCGCCTTCTTATCAGCTTCTTCTTTAGCACGATTTTCTGCTTCTTTAACCATAAGTGCTGATTCATGAGAAACTTCCTGCTCCACACGCTCGAGAATGACTTGTTTCGCTTGGTCTGATGTTAGACCAGAGACACGTTCAAGCTCTGCTTGCTGTTCTTGAAGCATCGCTTTCACTTTGCTTTCCATTTCTTCAATTTGTTGTTGTCTTTCGGCAAGAGTCCCCTCTTTCTTTTCGAGTGATAAGTCACGTTGATCTAAAGTTCCACTCTTACGATCAAGATTCTCTTCTTTCTGTGTTAATCGATTTTCAGTTTTCTGCAATTCCAAGCGGCGTTCACGAATCTCGTTTTCTGCTTCTTGACGAAATGTCTGATTTTCTTCTTTAGCTTCTAGAAGAGCCTCTTTCTTCGCAGAATCAGCATTGCGTCGACCTTCTTCAACAATTTGTTTTGCAAGGTCCTCCGCACTTGAGATTTTCGCCTCCGCAATAGATTTCCGAACGAGATAACCAACAACAGAACCGACGATAAGGGCAAGCAAACTGAAGATGATGGATATCATATCCATAGTTTCACCTCCTCTTGCTATAAACTTGGTCCGTTTGTCGGCATGTACAAACGATTCATTTTCAGTTTCATTACGTTTTAAATAAGATATAAATATGAAAATGATACACATTCATTTTATGCCTGAGAGTAAGGATTGTCAAGGAATCGTCAAATCTCCACCCCCATTAAACAAAAAATTGTAAACAGTCTGTCTACTTTAAAGAGAAACGGGAGGCATCCTCACTGACACGTTAGAGGAATTTCGACTAAATACGGCACGTGTTACGCTGAACAACTATACTCAAAATTTATAGCTTTTTTGTAGAAAACAAAAATAGCCCCTCTTTTCAAACAAGTGCGATAGGCACGCGTTTGTTTAATCAAGGGACTATCCATCTTTCATCTATACATCGAGAGATTCTTGACTCTCAGAAGCTTTTTCATTCTTCTCTTCGGCAGAGGAGCCATCCATATCATAATGCGCACGGACTAACCCTTTAATTTCTTGATATACCTCTTCATTTTCCTTCAAGTATTTTTTGGCATTTTCTCGTCCCTGACCCATTCTTTCATTATTATAAGAATACCAAGATCCACTCTTTTGAACCAAATCTAGATCAGTACCGATATCTAGTAATTCACCTTCTCTTGAGATCCCTTCCCCGTACATAATGTCAACTTCAGCTTTCTTGAATGGAGGGGCTACCTTGTTTTTAACAACTTTTAATCTAGTTTTGTTCCCAACCATTTCATCGCCTTGTTTTAATGTTTCAGCACGGCGTACTTCTAGTCTTACAGATGAATAGAATTTAAGTGCACGGCCACCAGGTGTCGTTTCAGGGCTCCCAAACATCACACCGACTTTTTCCCGGATTTGGTTAATAAAAATTGCTGTCGTTTTCGATTTATTAATTGCACCGGATAGTTTTCTCAAAGCTTGGGACATTAAACGTGCCTGAAGACCAACGTGGGCATCGCCCATCTCGCCTTCTATTTCAGCTTTTGGTACAAGTGCAGCTACTGAATCAATGACAACCATATCAACAGCACCGCTGCGTACTAATGCCTCGGCAATTTCCAATGCTTGTTCTCCTGTATCGGGCTGTGACAGCAAAAGCTCCTCAATATCTACACCAAGTGCTCGTGCATAAACAGGATCAAGGGCATGCTCGGCATCTATGAAAGCCGCTTGTCCACCTTGTCTTTGAGCTTCGGCAATTGCATGCAGTGCAACTGTCGTTTTACCAGAGGATTCTGGTCCATATATTTCAACAATTCTGCCGCGAGGATATCCACCTACACCTAGTGCTACATCAAGGGCAAGCGACCCGCTGGAAACTGTACTTATTCTTTGTTCAGCTTGTTCCCCAAGCTTCATAATTGATCCTTTACCAAATTGCTTCTCAATTTGTCTTAATGCCATATCTAACGCTTGCTTACGATCACTCATAATATTCCCCTTTCAAAATTACTATCCTCATCATAACTTGTTTTTTACTATTTGCCAACTAAAACGCGAATAAATGTTCCCTTTTTAAACCTGGGCATCC